>NZ_LNSB01000039.1 GCF_001468285.1 Sphingopyxis sp. HIX
CACCCCTCCACCATGCTTCGCATGGTCCCCCTCCCCATCGCTTCGCGACAGGGAGGATTATTGCTGCCGCGGCCATTCCCCTGCCGCTCTCCGCACGCGACTCCGCTAAATCCTTGACTTTCCGCACTCCACCCCCCATCTTCCGTTTCGCTAACGTCGCCTGCGACGGAAATTTGATACCCTTTCGGGGGCTGACACTTCCCTTCTCACGCTACCAGCTCCGCCGGTGCTTTTGCCGGTGGATTCCCTGTTTTCGTGAAAGGAAACACCCCCATGCCGATCGGTACCGTCAAATTCTTCAACACCGACAAGGGCTATGGCTTCATCTCGAATGAAGATGGCTCGGGCGACGCGTTCGTCCACATCACCGCCGTCGAGCGCGCCGGAATGGGCACGCTCAACAAGGACCAGCGCGTTACGTACGAGCTGGAAACCGGCAAGAACGGCAAGACCTCAGCCGTGAACCTCCAGTCGGCCTGATTATTGGCCAAGGAAGAGGTTCTCACCTTCGATGGTGTGATCGACGAAATCCTGCCCGACGCGCGTTTTCGCGTCGTGCTGGAAAATGGTCACCGCATCATCGCCTATACCGCCGGCCGGATGCGACGCTTTCGCATCCGGTCGGTCGTCGGCGATGCGGTGCGGATCGAAATGACCGCCTATGACCTCAGCAAGGGCCGCCTCGTCTATCGCGAGCGCGGCAATGCCCCGGTCACCGGACAGCGCCAGCGGCGCTGATCCCAAAAACCATAAACAACAGAAAATTGGATACCATGTTTCAGAGTAATACTATCTTCCCTGCCCTGCCCGCGCTTCCGCTGGCGGGCAAGGCGATGACGGTCAAGCCGACCGTCCGTCGGCGTCCGACGCTGTCGCGGCGCGAACTTCGGCGCCTGATCGCCGATATGATCGACTGATCGACCCGTCGCCCCTTGGCGGCGATTGTTATCGACCAACCCTCAGGAGAGCGAATGTGTCCGCTACCAGTGACTTCTACCGCTCGCAGGCCGAAAAATGTGCCAGCGACGCGGACGCCTCCGCCCTCCCCGAGGTCCGCGAGCGCAATCTGCGCGCCGCGGCCGCGTGGACGTCGATGGCCGACAAGCTGGTGCTGACCGAAACGACGCGCGCCAAGGCGGCGGCGCGCAAGGAAGCCGAAGCCGAAGCCCGCGACGCCGAATAACGTCCGGCACTCATCGCGCCGCGCTGGACAGCGCGCGCGCTGTTCCCTAATCGTTCGCACGTGAACGATAGCCCCGCCTCGATGCCCGACCTGACCCGTCCCGACCCGTCGGACCCGCCCTATCTGACCGGCCTCAACGGGCCGCAGCGGCAGGCGGTGCTCACGACCGAGGGCCCGGTGCTGATGCTCGCGGGCGCGGGCACGGGCAAGACCGCGGCGCTGACCGCGCGGCTGGCGCATATCATCGCGACGCGGCGCGCCTGGCCGTCCGAAATCCTGGCGGTGACCTTCACCAACAAGGCGGCGCGCGAGATGCGCGAGCGCATCGGGCGGATGATCGGCGACGCGGTCGAGGGCATGCCGTGGCTCGGCACCTTCCACAGCATCGCGGCGAAGATGCTGCGCCGGCACGCCGAGCTCGTCGGCTTGCAGAGCAATTTCACCATCCTCGACACCGACGACCAGCTGCGCGTCCTCAAGCAGCTGATCCAGGCCGAGGGGCTCGACGAGAAGCGCTGGCCGGCGCGCCAGCTCGCGGGGCTGATCGACAAGTGGAAGAACCGCGGGCTGACCCCGCCCGACCTCGATGCCGCCGACAAGGAAGCCTATGCCGACGGCAAGGGGCAGCATTTTTACGCGCTGTACCAGGCGCGGCTGAAGACGCTGAACGCCTGCGATTTCGGCGACCTGCTGCTGCACATGCTGGTGATATTGAAGACGCACCGCGACGTGCTCGAACAATATCAGGCGCGCTTCAAATATATCCTCGTCGACGAATATCAGGATACCAATGCGAGCCAGTACCTCTGGCTCAGGTTGCTAGCGCAATCTCGGAAAAATATCTGCTGCGTCGGCGACGACGACCAGTCGATCTATTCGTGGCGCGGCGCCGAAGTCGCGAACATTTTGCGTTTCGAGAAGGATTTCCCGGGCGCGACGGTGATCCGGCTCGAGCAGAATTACCGCTCGACGCCGCAGATCCTGGCCGCGGCGTCGGCCTTGATCGCGCAGAACTCGGGTCGGCTGGGCAAGACGCTGTGGACCGAGCTCGACCCGGGCGACAAAGTGCGCGTCGTGGGCGTGTGGGACGGGCCCGAGGAGGCGCGGCGGATCGGCGAGGAGCTCGAGACGCTGCAGCATCGCCGGGTGTCGCTCGACCGCGCGGCGATCCTCGTCCGCGCGCAGTTCCAGACGCGCGAGTTCGAGGACCGCTTCATCGCGATCGGGATGCCCTACCGTATCGTCGGCGGCTTTCGCTTCTACGAACGCGCCGAAATCCGCGATGCGCTCGCCTATCTGCGGCTGGTGCAGTCGAACGCCGACGACCTCGCCTTCGAGCGGATCGTCAATGTGCCCAAGCGCGGGCTGGGCGACAAGGCGCTGCAACGCATCCACCAATATGCGCGCGCCGAGCGGCTGCCGCTCTTGAATGCCGCGGCGCGGATCACCGAGACCGACGAGCTGACCCCGCAGGCGCGACGCCAGCTCGCGAACTTCGTTGCGCAGATGCGGAATTGGGCGGCGAAGGCGGGCGAGCTGTCGCACCCCGAGCTGACGCAGCTGATCCTCGACGAATCGGGCTATACTGCGATGCTGCAGGCCGACCGCAGCGCCGAAGCCGCGGGGCGGCTGGAGAATCTCTCCGAACTCGTGCGCGCGATGGAGGAATATGACTCGCTCGAGGCGTTCCTCGAGCATGTCAGCCTCGTCATGGACCGCGACCAGAACGACGAGACCGAGACGGTGACGATCATGACGATCCACGCCGCCAAGGGGCTGGAATTCGACCATGTCTTTCTCGCGGGCTGGGAGGATGGCGTGTTCCCGTCGCAGCGGTCGATGGATGAGGGCGGGACGGCGAGCCTCGAGGAGGAGCGCCGCCTCGCCTATGTCGCGATCACGCGGGCGCGCGAGCGCGCGAGCATCTATCACGCGGCGAACCGGCGCATCTACGGCCAATGGATGAGCAGCATCCCGAGCCGCTTCATCGCCGAAATCCCGCCCGAGCATGTCGACATGGAGAATAGCTTCGGCGGCGGGCAGAGCCTGTGGCGCGCGAACTGGTCGGCGCAGGGCGATCCCTTTGCGCATGTCGCCGCCAATTCTTCTGGGCGCCAGCCGGCGCGGACGATGACGCGTGGGCCGGCGTGGCAGCGCGCGGTCGCGGCCTCGTCGACGGTGACGCGCGCGCCGGCGCCGAGCGAGCGCGGGCCGGCGGCGTCGGTGGGCGCGAAACCGCGCGCCGACCTTGCGATCGGGATGCGCGTGTTCCACGAAAAATTCGGCTACGGCGCGATCGCCGATATCGACGGCAACAAGCTGGAGGTCGAGTTCGAGCAGGCGGGGAGCAAGCGCGTACTCGACAGTTTTGTGAAGGCGGGGTGAGGCCGATCCTTTTTAATCCTCCCCACGCGAAGCGATGGGGAGGTGGCAGCGGCTTTAGCCGCTGACGGAGGGGTCGGCGCCGTCGGGCGTCGGCGCAAGGCCAGACCCCTCCACCACCGCTTCGCGGCGGTCCCCCTCCCCAACGCTTCGCGATGGGGAGGATCTTTTGGCAGCTCCCTCAGCCAGAACCTTCGCAATTCCGCCCCAATCCCCACCCCCACAAAGCCTATTGTCAACCAGATTAGTTATGATACTCCATCACGCGCGGCCACGAGTCGCGTTTTGGGAGAATCTTGCATGAAAAAGAAGCTCTTAGCGGGCGCGATGGCGCTCGCCCTGGTCGGCTGTTCGGAAAAATCGGCCGACGAAACCGCTGCCTCCTCCTCCTCCCCCGCCGCCGATGCCGCGGCCGAAAGCGTCGAGGGCGGCGGCGCGCCCGTCGCGCGGTCGACCGACGAAGAAGTGCCCGGCGTCTCAATCGCTTCCGCCCCCGGGGTCGCCTTCGACTATAGTTACTCCTTCAAGCTCGACGACGGGCTGATCTCGAAAGTCCAGCAAGAGCATGCCGAGGCGTGCGAGATATTGGGCACCGCGCGCTGCCGCATCGTCGACGTGCGCTACCAGCTCAACGACGAGAAGCGCGTCGAGGCGCAGACGCAGTTCGCGCTCGACCCGGGCATCGCGCGGCGGTTCGGCGCCGATGCGATCGCGAGCGTCGAAAAGGCCGAAGGCGTGCTCGCCGACGCGAGCGTCGCGGGCGAGGATGTCGGCAGCCAGATCGCGGCGTCGCAGGTGCGCAGCGCCGGCGCGGCGGCCGAGGTCGAACGGCTCGAGGCGCGGCTGAAGGCGGGCGGGCTCGACAAGAATGAGCGCGCCGAGATACTGGCGCAGATTTCGTCGCTGAAGGGCGAGCTTAGCGACCAGCGCGCGTCGCGCAAGGCGGGCGAGGCACGGATCGCGACGACGACGGTAGTGTTCAACTATGTCGGCAGCGGCGGGCTGCCGGGGATAGGGCACAAGAACCCCTTCGCCGACGCGGGCGAGACATTGATGTTCAGCGGCGGGACCGCGCTGTCCTTCGTGCTGACGCTGGGCGCGGCGGTGCTGCCTTGGGCGCTGCTGGTCGGATTGCTGGTGCTGGTGTGGCGCAGCAATGCGGTGATTGCGCTCCGCCGCCGGCTGGGCGGCAAGCCCGCGCCCGAGACCCCGGGGAGCTGACGAAGCACCGGCGTCGCTTGCAAAGGTCCCTTGCCGCGTTATGGCAACCCCAAATACACGGCAAGGGACAGGACGACGATGAGCAATCCGGGCATGGACGCCGATATCTACGAGGCCTTTATCGAGCAGTTGCAGCGCTATGTGCGCGAGCGGCTGATCCCCGCGGAGGACCAGCTCGAGGAGCTCGGGCGCGTGCCCGACGACATATTGGCCGAGATGAAGGACATGGGGCTGTTCGGCATCACCATGGCGCCCGAATATGGCGGCGCGGGGATGAACACGAGCCAATATGTCAATTTCATCAAGGAAATCGCCTACGCCTCGCCCGCCTATCGCTCGATCCTGTCGATCAATATCGGCATGGTGTGCAAGTCGATCACGGGCTTCGGCACAGAGGCGCAGAAGGAGCATTGGCTGCCCAGGCTGGCGACCGGCACCATCGCCGCGTTCGGGCTGACCGAGCCCGACAGCGGGTCCGACAGCGCGGCGATGAAGACGCGCGCGGTGCGCGACGGCAACGGCTATGTGCTCAATGGCACAAAGCGCTACATCACCAACGCCCCCTTCGCCGACGTGATCCTGGTGATGGCGCGCACCAATGCCGAGGCCCTGCCCAAGAATGCGCATGTCAGCGCATTCCTGGTGCCGCGCGACGCGCCGGGCGTGTCGATCGGCAAGCCCGACGGCAAGATGGGCCAGGCGGGCTCGCAGATCGCCGACGTGATCCTGGAAGATGTGCATGTCGATGGCGACGCGCTGCTCGGCGGCGAAGAGGGCATCGGCTTCCGCGCGGCGATGCAGAGCCTCGACAATGGGCGGCTTTCGGTGGCGGCGGCGAGCGTCGGTTACGCCAAGCGCATGCTCGACGCGGGGCTGCAATATGCGATGGAGCGCAAGGCGTTTGGCGAGCCGATCGCCAACTTCCAGCTGATCCAGGCGATGCTCGCCGACAGCAAGGCCGAAATCTATGCCGCCGAATGCATGCTGACCGACGCCTGCGCGCGTGCCGACCGCGGCGAGAAGATCATCGTCGAGGCCGCCGCGACCAAGATGTTCGCGAGCGAAATGTGCGGGCGCGTCGCCGACCGCGTGGTGCAGATCCACGGCGGTGCGGGCTATCTCAAGGAATATCTGGCCGAGCGCTTCTATCGCGACTGCCGCATTTACCGCATTTATGAAGGGACGACGCAGATCCAGCAGCTAGTGATCGCGAAGAACATGATTCGGGATTACGTCGGCTAAGGCCGGCGGCACCAGCCCGCTCCCCCACCCGGCCTCCCATAGGCTACTATCGTCGGGGAGGCCGGGTGGGGGAGCGGGCTGGTGCCGCGCAATAGCGATACGGGCTAAGCGGTTCGGTATGTGGGGAAAAGGGTCGCTGGTGGAGCCGAGGGGAATCGAACCCCTGACCTCTGCAGTGCGATTGCAGCGCTCTCCCATCTGAGCTACGGCCCCGCGACCGGGCGGCTCTTAACCGCACTGGATCGCACTGACAATAGCATATTGACGATTGGGCGACGACATAGAGTGAGGGGGATATGATGGCGCGAGCGTGGCACCTGACCAGCCGGCCGGCGGGCCTGCCGGCGATGGACAATTTCGCGCTGCGCGACATCCCCGACGCGCCGCTCCAGCCCGACCAGCTGCGCGTGAAGAACCTGTGGCTGTCGGTCGACCCCTATATGCGCGGGCGGATGAACGACGCGAAAAGCTATGCGGCGAGCTTCCAGATCGACCAGCCGATGACCGGCGGGGCGATCGGCGAGGTCGTCGAGAGCCGCATGGAGGGCTTCGCGCCGGGCGACCTGATCCTGCACATGGGCGGCTGGCGCGACGGCGGGATCATCGGGCTCGATATGTCGCCGAACAAGCTGCCCGCCGAAGCACTGGCCGCGGGCCTGTCGCCGCAGACTTTCCTGCATAATATGGGGCTGACCGGCGGGACGGCGTGGATCGGCCTGCTGCGCGTCGCGGCGGCGAAGCCCGGCGACACGATATTCGTCTCGGCGGCGGCGGGCGCGGTCGGGTCGGCGGTGGTGCAGATCGCCAAGGCGCGCGAAATGACCGTGATCGGCTCGGCGGGCGGCGCCGACAAATGCGCCTGGGCCCTCGACCTCGGCGCCGATGCGGTGATCGATTACAAGGCGGGACCGGTGCTGCCGCAGCTCGCGGCGGCGCTGGAAAAGCTCGGTAAGCCGGGGATCGACGTCTATTTCGACAATGTCGGCGGCGAGCATCTCGACGCAGCCTTTGCCGTCGCGAACGACTTCGCGCGCTTTGCGATCTGCGGGATGATCGACGTCTATAACGACGGCCGCGCGCAGGAGATGAAGTACATCATCCGCACCATCCCCGCGCGCATCCGCATGGAAGGCTTCATCTACACCGACCAGTTCTTCGACTGCATGGAGGAGTTCTACGCCGACATGGGCGGGCTGATCGCCAGCGGCGCGGTGACGATGCGCGAAACGGTGCACGAGGGGGTCGAGGCGACGCCGGAGGCGTTCCTGGGGCTGTTTGCGGGGGCGAATATGGGGAAGATGCTGGTTCGGGTTTGACTTGGAGTAACCCGGCTTCGCCCCAACTCCGACCCTTCAACCCGTTTGTGTCGAGCGAAGTCGAGACACGCCGAAATGGCGCGTGCCTTCACGTGTCTCGACTTCGCTCGACACGAACGGAAATAGAGGATTGCGCAAGGCGGCATTCGCCGCCTGCCGAGTTCAGCTACCGAAGCCGAACTGCAGGAAGTCCGGCATCGGGCCGTTCCAGCCGTCGTCGGGGCCGTCGTCGTCCTGCTGGCGCTGCCGGGGCGGCGTGGGCTTGCGGTCTTCGGCCTTGCGCGCGGACTTGGCAGCCGGCTTTTCGGCAACCGGCTCGGCGCGTTTCGGTTCGCTGCGCGACTTGCCGCCGCGACCGCCGCGTTCGGGGCGCTCGCGGCGCGGCTCGCGTTCTTCGCGCGGCTCGTCCTTTGCCGGTGCGGCTTCGGCTTTCTCGGCCGCATGGACCGGGATCTTGTAGCCGGTCAGCTTCTGAATGTTGTCGATCGCCTCGTCGTCCGAGGGGGTGACGAGCGTGAACGCCCTGCCCTTCGCCCCCGCGCGGCCGGTGCGGCCGATGCGGTGAACATAGTCGTCGGGGTGCCAGGGCGCGTCGAAGTTGAAGACGTGGCTGACGCCCTTCACGTCGAGGCCGCGCGCGGCGACGTCGGAGGCGACGAGGATGTTGATCGTGCCCGCCTTGAAGCGATCGAGCTCGGCGATGCGGCTCGACTGGTCCATGTCGCCGTGGATTTCGCCGGCGTTGAAGCCCGAGCGCTGGAGCGATTTGGCGAGCTCGCGCACCGTGGTCTTGCGGTTGCAGAAGATGATCGCGGTGCTGAGATCCTCATCGTGCAGCAGGTCGCGCAGCGTGTCGCGCTTGCCGCGCTCGCTGGTCTTGACGAGGAACTGCTCGATATTCTCGTTGCGGCTCGCGGGGCGCGCGACCTCGATCGTCTTGGGGTTCGAGAGGAACTTGTCGGCGAGCTTCTTGATCGGCGGCGGCATCGTCGCCGAGAACAGCAACGTCTGGCGATTCGCGGGCAGCTTGGTGCAGATATTCTCGATGTCGGGGATGAAGCCCATGTCGAGCATGCGGTCGGCCTCGTCGATGACGAGCAGGTTGCAGCCGGTGAGCAGGATCTTGCCGCGCTCGAACAGATCCATCAGGCGGCCCGGGGTCGCGATGAGGACGTCGACGCCCTTTTCGAGCGCCTTGACCTGGTCGCCCATCTGCACGCCGCCGATGAGGAGCGCCATCGAGAGCTTGTGATATTTGCCGTATTTCTCAAAATTCTCGGCGACCTGCGCGGCGAGTTCGCGCGTCGGTTCGAGGATCAGCGAGCGCGGCATGCGCGCGCGGGCGCGGCCGTGGGCGAGGATGTCGATCATCGGCAGCACGAAGGAGGCGGTCTTGCCGGTGCCCGTCTGGGCAATGCCGATCATGTCGCGCATCATCAGCACCGAGGGGATCGCCCCCGCCTGGATCGCGGTCGGCGTATCGTAGCCGGACTCGGTCACGGCACGCAGAAGTTCGTCGGAAAGGCCGAGGTCGGCAAATTTCATAGGGTCAACTTGTCCGGAAATGTGGAGCGCGCGGCTGCCCACGCTGGCCGTCGCTGCCGCGGCCCTTGCGGAACATATGATGGAAAGTCAAGAAAAGCCGACGAAATGCGGCGATTAATCGTCGCCGCGCACCGCGACGAGCAGGCGGAACTTGTCGACCTCGCATTTGGTGCCGCTGCGCGCGTGGATTTCGTCGCGATCCTCGCAGAGCTTTCCGTCCTTGTTGCCCTTCATGTAGAAGCCCGCGTAGAAATCGAGCGCACGGCAGCCGCGGTTGAGCTGGGCGCGGAGGCGCTCCTTCTGGCGCGTGATGAGCTCGATGCTGTCGCGCTGGACCGCCTGCATGCCGACGATGTTGCGCATCGCGACGCATTTGGGCGCCTTGGTCTCTTTCCACACGATCGGCGCCTGCTGGCGCACGCGCGGCGCCTCGCTGCGGCTGGCGGCGAAATTGTTGAGCTGGCTGCGCTGTGCGGGGACGCGGATGATCAGCTGCTGTTCGATGACGACCTGGAAGATCGGGGTGTCGGCGCTCTCGGGCATCGGCACCATCGCCGCGATCGGCTCGGGCGCGGGCACAGGCGGCGCGGTGTCGGCGGCGGGCGCGGCGGCGAGCAGCAGGGCGGCGACCATCACCACAGCCGGTCAGGCGCTCCCTTGGCGCAGCGACAATCAGCGAAGTCCACCCAAAGCTCCCGAATCCAAACCGCTGGACGCGCAGGCCCCGCTCGTCCATTGGCTCGCCATAGCGCCCATGATTGAACAGCAAATGAACTGTTGTCGACCCATTTTGACGAAGCGTCACCTCGCCGGGGGTGAAGGCCGATGACGATCGCGCCATCGCAGACGCTGCTGGACCGGCTCGCGGCGCTGCTGGGGCCCAAGGGGTTTACGCAGGATGCAGACGCCCTCGCTCCCTGGCTGACCGACTGGCGCGGGCGTTACCATGGCCGGACCGCGGCGATGCTGTCGCCGGCGAGCACGGAGGAAGTGGCAGAGGCGGTGCGGCTTTGCGCCGAGGCGGGGGTGGCGATCGTGCCGCAGGGCGGCAATAGCGGGATGGTCGGCGGCGCGACCCCCGACGCGAGCGGCGAGCAGCTGTTGCTCAGCACGAGACGGCTGAACCGCGTGCGCAGCATCGATGCCGAGGCGCGGATCGCGGTCGCCGAGGCGGGGGTGATCCTGCAGAGCTTCCATGAGGCGGCGCTGGCCGAGGGGCTGCGCTTTCCGCTGACCTTGGGGGGCAAGGGGTCGGCGACGATCGGCGGGCTCGTGTCGACCAACGCCGGGGGCACGCAGGTGCTGCGCCACGGGACGATGCGCACGCTGGTCGCGGGGATCGAGGCGGTGCTGCCCGACGGGCGCGTCTTCGACGGGCTGGCGCCGCTCAAGAAGGACAATCGCGGATATGACCTCCGCCACCTGTTCTGCGGCGCCGAGGGCACGCTGGGGATCGTGACCGCGGCGTCGCTGCATCTGGTGCCCGCCGCCGAAGCGCGCGCGACGGCGTGGATCGGGCTCGAATCGCCGGGCGACGCGCTGCTGCTGCTGCGCGAACTCGACGCGGCGATCGGGGCGCCATTGGAGGGCTTCGAGATTTTGCCGCAGGCCTGCCTCGACGCGGTGCTGCGGCATATTCCGCAGACGCGGCATCCGTTGGACGCGGACCAGCCCTGGTATGCGCTGGTCGAGCTGGCGGGCGATGCGAGCGACGACCTGGCGGCGCGGCTGGAGGCCGCGCTGGGCGCGGCGCATGCGCGGGGGCTGATCGAGGACGCGGCGATGGCGCGCAGCGAGCGCGAGAGCGAGGATTTCTGGCGGCTGCGCGATTCGATCTCGGAGGCCGAGCGCGCCGAGGGGCCCGCGATCCAGCACGACGTGAGCGTGCCGGTGGCAGCGATGCCGCGCTTCATTGCGGAGAATCCGGCGCGGCTGGCGGCCGCCTTTCCAGGGACGCGTGCGCTGTCGTTCGGACATCTGGGCGACGGCAATATCCATCATCATGTCCAGCCGCCGGTCGGGGCCGACGGGGCGGCGTGGCTCGCGGCGCATGGCGAGGAAGCGAGCCGGATCGTCTATGGCCATGTGATCGAGCTCGGCGGATCGATTTCGGCCGAACATGGGATCGGGCAGATGAAGCGCGACGTGTTTGCGGCGCTCGACAGCCCGTCGCGGCTCGCGGCGCTGCGCGCGATCAAAGCCGGACTCGACCCTGCGGGGCTGTTCAATCCGGGCAAGCTTATTGCCTGACCCCTTGCGCCGCGGCGCTGGGGCCAATAAGGCGCGCAATCGCTTTTTTTCGCCCGCGTGCGGGCTCAATGTTTTCGGAGTTCGATCATGGCCACTGCGCCCGCTGCCAATCTGCCGCTTTTCTACCAGGACCTGGTGCCGCTTTCGAGCATCGACCACGCCAATTTCCGCGCGCGTGCGCTCGACAAGGCCGACTTCCTGATCAACCAGCATGCGGTACCGCTGACCTCGGACGAGTTCGCTTCGGCCAGCCGTTTCTACCCGATCGTCTTTTCGGCGGGCGACAATCCGGTGCCGCTGGCGCTGATGGGCCTGAACGAAGGCGTCAACACCTTCGTCGGCGAGGACGGCAAGCTGCTGAACCCGGTCTATGTCCCGGCCTATGTCCGCCGCTATCCCTTCCTGCTCGCCAAGCTGCGCCCCGACACCGATGAGCTGTCGCTTTGCTTCGACCCGACCTCGGGCGCGATCGGCGAGTTCGACGAGGGCGACGCGCTGTTCGAAAATGGCGAGCCGACCGAGCCGACCAAGGCCGTGCTCGAATTCTGCAAGAATTTCGAGGAAGCCGGCCAGCGCACCGGGCTGTTCATGGAAGAGCTGAAAAAGGCCGACCTGCTGATGGACGGCGAAGTCAGCATCCAGCCCGAAGGCAGCGACAAGCCCTTCATCTATCGCGGCTTCCAGATGGTCGACGAGAACAAGCTGCGCGAACTGCGCGGCGACGTGCTGCGCAAGATGATGCAAAACGGCATGCTCGGCCTGATCTTTGCGCACCTCTTCTCGCTGCAGCTGATGCGCGAAGTCTTTGCCGAGCAGATCAAGGCGGGCAAGGTGCCCGAGATCGCCGCGGCACTGAACGCCTGATGCACCCGGCGACGCGGAGCGGCCGCGCCAGCCGCGCCGCGCCGCGTCGCCCGGTTTCAGAAGTCGATCGCGATTCCCTTGAGCTCCCAGTCGCCGTAGCGCACCGGGTTGCGCCCGCCGGGCTGGTCCTCGGCGGGGTCCTCCTTCATCGCCTCGGGCGCCGGAACCGGGCTGTTCTGCCAGCCCGCGGGTGCTTTCACATGCGCCGGGCGCTTGGTCGCACGCGGCGTGCCGCCGATGCTGTCCGGATTGCTGCTCTGGGTCATGGCCCCATGATAAGCCCTTTCGCGCGCTTCGCCAACCATGGCTGATCGCCGCCGCCCGCCCCGCCGCGCCCGGCCCGATGCCGAGCCGCCAGGCACCGCGCCGCGGCGCGCGGCGCTGCGCCTGCTCGACGCGATCCTGCGCCGCGGCGACCCGCTCGACATCGCCTCGCACGCCGCGACGCAGGGGCTGGCGCCCGCCGACCGCGCCTTTGCGGTGGCGATCGTGTCCGAGACGCTGCGCTGGATGGCCGATATCGACGCGCTGATCGACGGCGCGACCGCGCAGCCGCTGCCCGAGGACGTCAAGTCGCGCGCGGTGCTGCGCCTCGCGCTCGCGCAATTGCTGGTGCTGAAGAGCCCGGGGCATGCGGTGGTATCGACCGCGCTGCCGCTGGTCGATGGCGGGCCGCGGCGGCTGGTCCATGCGCTGTTGTCGCGCGCGCAGCAGGAAGAATGGGCGCTGCCCGAGTGCGCCACCCTGCCCGCCGCCACGGCCGCGCGCTGGTCCGCGGCGTGGGGCGATGCGATCGTGACGGTGGCCGAGGCGGCGTGGAGCGCCGCGCCGCCGCTCGACCTGAGCTTTGCCAAGGAGCCCGATGCGGCGACCTGGCCCGATGGCGTGCGCCTGGCGCCGCACCATTTGCGGCTGCCGCGCGGGCAGGCGGTGACCGGGCTGCCCGGTTTCGAGGCGGGCGGCTGGTGGGTGCAGGATATCGCCGCGAGCATCCCCGCGCGGCTGCTCGGCACCGGCGAGGGCCGCACGGTGCTCGACCTTTGCGCCGCGCCCGGGGGCAAGACGATGCAACTCGCCGCGGCGGGCTGGTCGGTGCTCGCGGTCGATGCGAGCGCCAAAAGGCTGGCACGGCTCGAGGAAAACCTCGACCGCACCGGTCTCGAGGCCGCGGTCGTACAGGGCGATATCCGCCAATGGGCGCCCGGCGAGGCGGCCGATGCGGTGCTGCTCGACGCGCCCTGTTCGGCGACGGGCATCTTTCGCCGCCACCCCGATGTGCTCCACCGCATCGAAGCGCGCGAGATCGCCGACATGGCGGCGCTGCAGGCCGAATTGCTGGTCCGCGCGGCGGCGTGGGTGAAGCCCGGCGGGACGCTCGTCTATGCCACCTGCTCGCTCGAACGCGCCGAGGGCGAGGATCAGATCGCGGCGTTCCTGGCGGCGCATCCGGGGTGGAGCGTCGAAGCGGCGCTTGCGGAAGAGCTGCCCGGGGGTGTCGAGCCGACCGCCGAAGGCTTCGTACGCACCCTGCCCGGCATGCTGGCCGATGCGGGCGGGCTCGACGGCTTTTTTGTGGCGCGGCTGCGCGCGCCTGCCTGAATCATGTCGCCCTCAAAAGGCAGCGTCGCTCACATCCTTGCCGTCGCGAAATCTCGCACGAAGCCACGAAGCCACAAAGAGGGTGTGGACTGGGAGCGATTCTTCGGAATGCGAGGCGCGCTGATCCAGTCGCTTGCGGCGATGCGCTTGCCTTGGGAAGGAAGCCTCTTTGTGGCTTCGTGGCTTCGTGCGAGCCTATTTTGTGATCAATCTTATCGCGCCCGCCGCGACAAGCGGTAGAGCGCGAGGTCGCCGTAATCCTTGGCGAGCTGGACCTTGCCGACATAGTCGCAGTCGAAGTCGCGGATGTTCACCAGCGCGAGCATCGCCGCCATCGGCTGGGTGCAATAGATTTGCCCGACGAGCGTGACGGGCTCGATCCGCGCAGTGCGGGTGACTTCGGTGCCGTACCAGAGTTCGTTGCCGACCACCGGATCGCGCCCGCGGTAGATGGGACCGAAATGGATGCCGGTGCGCATGCCCGCGTGATGCCCCTCGAGCCCCAGCCCGGGCGGCAGCACCGCGAGCTGTTCCTGCATCGCTAGCGCGATCTGCGCGGCTACGGCGGGCTCCGAGATCACGGCATAGACCGCGTCGCCCCAGGTGTTGCGGAACAGCACATGCTCGCCGAAATTGTCGAGCACACGGCCGATGCCGCCCATCACCTCGCGCGCGAAGACCGGCAGTTCGCGCTCGCCGAGCTTCGAGAAGCCGGCGAAGTCGGCGAAGAGGATCGCGTAAAGCCCGCGCCGATGGTCTTCGGGCGGCGGGAGCGGCGCGGGGAAATCGAGCCGCCGGTCGAGCCCGCCGACCGCGATCAATTGGGTGCGGCCGCCATAGGTCTCCCACAAGGCGATGTCGGCGTTGGTGCCGGCGATCGCACCCTGGCTGCGCGCCAGCACGTCGGGGTCGACGACGGCGAGCTGGACCGCCTCGGTCTCGAGTTCGCGCGCGCGCAGCTTGGCGAGCCCCATCGCGGTGTGCGAGCCGAGGATGAACTGGCAATCGTCGCTGACGTAGCGCGAGTTGCTGGCGAAATGGACCATCGCCGCGGCGTCGCGGCAGTGCTGGTACCGCGCCACCCAGCCTTCGCCTCCCGGGCGCACCGACTGGGCGATGAAATCCTCTTCGGCGAATGGGAGGATCACCGTGAGGTCGATGCCGCGCCTTATCGCCTCCTCGGCGAAGAGGATGTCGGCGCCGCAGGCGAGCGGGCCGATCAGCGCCGAGAAGGGCTGCGCGTCGAAGGCCCCCGATATCGCCGCCAGCGCGCGCGCTTCGCCCTCGCCGCCCTCGCGGAACATGCGGCCGCAATAGACGCCGACGGGCGGCGGGCGCAGACGGTCGGCGACCGCGCTCGCCCATCGCGCGTCGACTGCGCCGCTGCTCGCGAGCCGCATGATCTGGCGGCAGGTCGAGGCGCGGTCGCCGGCGCGCGCGCCGCCCATCGCATCGGCGGCGGCCGCGCGCGCGAGCGCCTCTTCGCCGCGGCCGAGCAGCAGCAGCGCCTCGATCAGCGTCACCGCGTCCCAATAATTGCCCGCCGCCCCCGCTGCCGCGATCGGCTCGGCCAGCGCCGCGGCGTGCTCGGGATCGCCGAGCATGGCGTAGAGGCTGGCGGCGTTGATCGCAGGGAAGCTGTCGCCCGACACGTCCCAGGCATGGGCATAAGCGGCGGCCGCCTTTTCGAGCCAGGCCTGGCGCTCGTCGAGGCCGCGGTCGAAGGCGCGGTCCTTCCAGATGCGCCCGGCGAGCGCGAGGCAGTCGACGTCACCGGTATCGGCCAGCCCGAGCCGTTCGTAGAGGTGCATCGCGCCGAGACTGTCGCCCGACGCCGCAAGCGCACGGACCATCAGATAGCGCAGCCGGTCGCTTTCGAGCCCCTGCTTGCGCGCCGCAGCGGCGCAGTCGAAAGCGCTCAGCGCGTCGCCGTGCCCGAGACGGTGCGCGACCTCCGCCTCGGCGGCGGCGAGGTCCGCCGTCGCCGCCTCGCTCATTGCGCCGCCGCTTCGGCCGATTTCAGCAGCGCGACATTCGCCTTTTCGATCGCCGAGAGCTGCACATTGTCGGTGGTCGGCTGGTACCAGGCGAAGCGGCTGAAATGCGCGCGCAGCGACGGATCCTTGAAGCGGAAACCGTTGCGCGCGAAAATTTCGTTGCGCGCGATGCGCAGCTCGTTGGCGCCGAAATAGGCGATATCGTCTTCGGTCAGCAGGCGCTCGGACGAATCGGGGATCACGACCCCGCTGCCGCCGACACCGGTGGGGGCGACGATCGGCGGGCTCGCGGTGGGTGCGGGATCGGGACTGGCGCCGTCGAGCACGCGGATCAGCTTACGGAACATATAGCCGGTAGTGCCGTCGGCCTTCCGCACGCGCCACCAAGCGCCGCTCTGCTGATAGGTCAGGAATTTCTCGCCCTCGAGCACCTTGCCGAGGATGGTCGCGCTCGACGAGGGTTCGGCGCGGATGTTGGTGAAGCCCTCGGGATCGTTGATCACCGCCGCGAGAGTGAAGGCCTCGCCCGGCGTCGCGGGGCTGTCGGCCTCGCCCGCCGTCGGCGTGCTGCCCGCGCCCGCGGCGGGGTCGCTGCCCTCCACAGTGCGCATCGGGGTGGGCTGGAGGAGCCACCAGGCGAGCGCGGCGCCGATGATGGCGACCGCGCCGATGATCCACGGGAGCGGCGAGCCCTTTGCGGCGGCGGGTTCGGGGGGCGGCGGAGCCGGAGTCGGTGCGGGCGTCGGCACGGGTGCCGGGGCCGGCGAAGGCGCGGGAGCTGGCGGCGCAGGCGATGCAACGACTGCCTCCCCGCCCGTCAGTGGCGGACGGCCGCACAGGTCCTCGAGGCTCATCAGCACCTTGCGCCAGCCGCGGTGGTCGGGCTCACCGTTCCAGTCGGCGAGCTCGGCGAACTGGATCTGGTTGAACGGCAGCGGCGGCATGACGTCATCGATCGCGGTCTGGACGAGCTTTTTCTGGTTGCGCGCGACATCGGCCTCGGCGCGCACCCATTCGGACTGCGCCGAGGCGTGCGACCAGACGACGATCGCGGCCTTGGCGCTGCCGATCTTTTCGGTGATCACGTCGCCATAGCTGCGGTGCGGCGGCAGCTCGGCGTCCCACCACAGGTCGTAGCCCGCGGCCTGCACCGCATGCGCGATCTGCGCGACGCGCTCCTTGTTCTCGCGCGAATAGGAAATGAAGACGTCGACCATCGGCTTGCCCCCTGCTGTCGCGGGCGAGGCTAGCGGGGCGCGATAGGGATTGCCAGTGCTCGCGATCACATCCCATCTCTCTCCCTTCAGGGGAGAGATACGCAGGCTTGCCGGTTTACCGGCTAGCCGGAGTTGAGAGGGGATTGGATGCTTCCCCCTCTCCCAACCCTCTCCCCTAAAGGGGAGAGGGCTATGAGGGTCAGAACACCGCCTTCGGCGTCTCTTCCTTCATCATCGCCGCGCGGACCATCGGGATCGGCGGGCCGCCATAGGCGAGAAATTGATCGTGGAAGGCTTTCCACTTCGTCCGGTCGCCCTTGGTCCAGTCGTCGCGCAGCTTGCGGATCATCAGCTTGCCCATCGTGTAGTTGAGATAGGCGGGGTCGTAAGTGCCGCGCGCCGCCTGCTGCTGCGCGTTGCCCGCGTCCTGATAGCATTGCTCCTTGAACAACTTTTCCGATTCGGCGACGGTCATGCCCTTGGTGTGCAGGCCGATCGCCGACAGATAACGGCAGTCGCGGAGCAGCGCGTTCGACAGCTGGCCGATATGCGTCTCTGCGTCGCCCTCGCCGAGCCCCCCGTCCCACATCATCTCCTCGGTATAATGCGCCCAGCCCTCGGCGAAGGCGTAGCCGACGAAGAGCTTGCCGAAGATGCTCTCGGCGCGGTTCGAATGGAGGAAGTTCAGGAAGTGGCCGGGCCACACCTCGTGCACCGAGGTGAAGAGCAGGTCCTTGCGGCCGGGCACGAAGCCATCGCGCGTCGCCTGGTCCCACGCGGGGTCGGGCGGCGAGATATAATAGACCGACGGCAGGCCCTTCTCATAGGGCCCGGGGATGTCGATATAGGCGCTGTTCTGGCGGTTGTACGGCGGCGATTCCTCGACCAGCGCCTGTTCGGTGCCGGGGATGGTGACGAGATCCTTTTCGACGAGGAAAGCGCGGAGCGCGGGCAGCTGGCGCCGCGCCTCGGCGACGGGGCCGTCGGCGGGCTTGTCGGCGTTCATCTTCGCCATGCACTCGGCGATGGTCTTGCCCGCGGCATAGGTCGCGCAGGCGGCCTTGAGCGCGTCCTGGTTGCGCTTGAGGTCGGCCTGGCCGATGCGCTCGAGCTCTTCGAGCGGGGTGTCGACACCCTCGTTGGTGAGGATCATCTTCGCGAATTTGTCGGCGCCGAGCGCATAGCCGTCGGGGGTACCGGGCTGCGAGCCGACATAGGTCGCGAGGTCGGTCATCGCGGCGCCGGCCTTGGCGACGGCTTCGTCGAACTGCTTCTGCAGCGCTTCGTCCTTGACCGAGGCGAAGGCGGCCTTGGCATCGCCCTTGTAATAATCGGCGAAGCCGCCGAAGCCCGCGGTGCCATATTTGACGAAGGTCGCGGGGAGCGGCAGCTTGAGGTTGGCCTTGATCTGCGCCGCGGCGGCGGGGACGTTCTCGGCATAGGCGATGAACGCCTTCATCCGCGTCGTCGCATCGGCATAGGGCCGCGCGATATAGACATTGGGGTCGAGCGCGCCGGTGTAGAAGTCGGGGTTCTTGTGCGGTGCGTCGGCGTCGCGCAGGAAAAAAAGCTGCCCCTCGGCGACCTTGATCAGATAGTCGCGCTCGAACTTCTCGGCGTCGGTCATTTCGGCGTCGAAGGCTTTCGCGTCGGCGATGGTCTTTTCGAGATAGGCGGCCTGCTTCTCGAGCCCTTCGGGCGACCAGTCGGGGAGCTTGCCGTCGAACTCGTGCTTGCCCTGATAGACCGCGAAATTGGGGTTGAGCGGGAAATAGCCCGCGAGGAAATTGTCGCGGAACTCGGTCCATTCGCTATGCTTTTCGCCGCTGATCGATTTATTGTCCGACGCGTTGCAGCCGCTGAGGACGAGCAGCGCCGCCGCCATGGCGGTGCCGGCGCGGGCGAATTTGCGTGTCATATCCTGGTACTCCCCGATGGTTGTGGCGGGGATGTGCCACCGCGGCGCGGGGGTGGCACGGGCTAATCGACGAACGGCAGACCTATGCGGTCTGGACAGCCCGCCAAACCCCGCTACGGGGAATCGCAATGGCGACGATCCTCCCTCCCGACAGCGACGAGCCGGCCCTGCAGGGCAGCCCGTCAAAAGCCCCCTCGCCGCTCAGTTTCCCCGATTACCGCTATTATTGGCTCGCGCGCTTCACCGCGGTGATGGCCACGATCGCGATGGTGGTGGTCATCGGCTACCAGCTCTATGACACCGCGCGCACCGATTACGGCATGTCGATCAAGGAGGCGTCGTTCCAACTCGGGCTGCTCGGGCTGTTCCAGTTCGTGCCGCTCGCGGTGCTGACGCCTGTCGCGGGCTGGGTCGCCGACCGCTTCGAGCGGCGGAGCGTCGCGATCTTCTCGAACCTGATCGACCTGCTGATCGCCGCGGCGCTCGGCTGGTTTACGTACACCGACGGGCTGACCCTGCCTTTGCTCTTCGGGCTCGCGGCGCTGCACGGGGTCGCGCGCGTCTTCTCCGGCCCCGCGATGAGCGCGATCGCGCCGAACATCGTTCCCCCCGCGGTGCTGCCGCGCGCGATCGCGATGAGCAGCATCGCGTGGCAGTCGGCGTCGGTGATCGGCCCCGCGGCGGGCGGGCTGATCTACGCCGCGCATCCGACCTCGGTCTATATCTTCGCCGCCGTCCTGCTCGCCATCTCGGCCTTCATGATCAGCCGCGTGCGCCCGGTGCTGCCGCCGCCGACCGAGGTGCGCCGCCACCCGCTGCGCGAAATGGCCGACGGGCTGCAATTCACCTGGCGCGAGCGTTTCCTGCTCGGCACGATCACGCTCGACCTGTTCGCGGTGATCCTGTCGGGGGCGACCGCGATGCTGCCCGTCTATGCGCGCGATATCCTGATGACCGGCTCCGAAGGGCTCGGCTTCCTGCGTGCTGCCCCCGCAGTCGGCGCGGCAGTGGTCGCGCTCGGCCTCGCCTGGCGGCCGATCGAGCGCAATGTAGGGGTCAAGATGCTGTGGGCGGTGGTCGTCTTCGGGCTCGCGACGATGGCCTTCGGGTTGTCGACCAACTTCCTGCTGTCGCTGGCAATGCTGGCCTTGCTCGGCGCCGCCGACATGTTCTCGGTCTTCGTGCGCGGCACTTTGATCCAGCTCAACACCCCCGACCATATGCGCGGGCGCGTCAGCGCGGTGTCGGGGCTCGCGATATCGGCGTCGAACGAGCTCGGCGAGATGCGCGCGGGATCGATGGCGGCGGCCTTCGGTCCCGTCTTCGCGGTGGTCGCAGGCGGCGCGGCGGCGGTGGGCGTCACCGCACTCTGGGCGTGGCTCTTCCCCGAACTGCGCCGCGCGCGCACCTTCGAGCCGCAGTTCAAAAAGGCCGAGTGACGCATTTCCGCGTCGGCCCGACGGCGCGATTTCAACTCGTCGCAAACTGCCTTCCTTTCGCCACAAAGTGATTGTCAATTTATTTAGTTGAATTACCTCGGAAACACCCGTCACCGCGGTTCCCCTGGCCCAACCAACGGAGAATCCGAGATGCAATTTTCCCCTATCCGCCACAAAATCCTGACAATTCCGGGGCTCGACAACAGCGGCCCGCGCCACTGGCAGAGCCTGTGGGAGCATAAGTTCGCCGATTGCGAGCGAGTCGAACTCGGCGACTGGAGCGCCCCCGACCGCGACGCGTGGAAGCGCCGCATCGCCGACGCGATCGACGCCGAGGACGAGCCGGTGCTCGTCGCCGCGCACAGCCTGGGCTGCCACGCCTTCGCCGACTGGTTCGCCTCGGCGGGCGGGCTCGCGCGCGCGCGCGTGCTCGGCGCCTTGCTCGTCGCGCCGCCCGACCTCGGCGACCTCCGCCGCGACAATCGCGTGTCGAGCTTCACCGAGCCCGCGAGCTTCACCTCGCGCACCCCGATGATCGTCGTCGCCAGCGACAACGACCCCTATGCCAAGACCGCGCACGTCTGGCGCCTGTCGCGGCAGTGGGACGCGCGCTTCGTCAACGCGGGGCCGTTCGGGCATATCAACGCCGACTCGGGGATCGGCGACTGGCCTTATGGACAGTATCTGCTTGCCTCGTTACAACCCGCGCCCGTGCCCGCCCTGGCCGACGAAAAGCTGTGGGTCCGGGCCGGCGACTGGCCCAACCGGGTCCGCCGCGATCCGCGCTTCGAACATAGGGAAAGTGCATTCCGACCATGAAAGCCAATTCGATCCTCGATACCATCGGCAACACCCCGCATATCCGGGTCGCCAAGCTGTTCCCCGACGCCGAGGTCTGGGTGAAGTCGGAACGCAGCAACCCGGGCGGGTCGATCAAGGATCGCATCGGCCTCGCGATGATCGAGGCGGCCGAAGCCGACGGCAGCCTCAAGACCGGCGGCACCATCGTCGAGCCGACGTCGGGCAACACCGGCATCGGCCTCGCGATGGCGGCCGCGGTCAAGGGCTACAAGCTCGTGCTCGTCATGCCCGAGAGCATGTCGCTCGAGCGCCGCCGCCTGATGCTCGCCTATGGCGCGACCTTCGACCTGACCCCGCGTGAAAAGGGCATGAAGGGCGCGATCGAGCGCGCGATTGAATTGGTTGAAACGACGCCGGGCGCATGGATGCCGCAGCAGTTCGAGAATGAGGCCAATATCGACATCCATGTCCGCACCACCGGCCCCGAAATCTACGAGGATTTCAAGGACAGCCCGATCGACGTGCTGATCACCGGGGTCGGCACCGGCGGGCATATCACCGGCACCGCGCAGTTCCTCAAGGAACGCTGGCCCGATCTCAAAGTCTATGCGGTCGAGCCCGAAGCCTCGCCGGTGATCTCGGGCGGCCAGCCCGCGCCGCACCCGATCCAGGGCATCGGCGCCGGATTCATCCCGCGCAACCTGCACACCGACCTGCTCGACGGCGTGATCAAGGTCGACGCCGCCGAAGCCAAGGATTTCGCGCGCCGTTCGGCGACCGAGGAAGGCATGCTCGTCGGCATCTCGTCGGGCGCTACTCTTGCGGCGATCGCGCAGAAGCTGAAGGAACTGCCCGCGGGCAGCCGCGTGCTCGGCTTCAACTACGACACCGGCGAGCGCTACCTCTCCGTCCCCGACTTCCTGCCGGAAATCTGAGCCCACACCATGGCGTCGGAGGCGCCCAAATCGACGACGCCGCTGTGGCGCGACCGGTCGGCATGGCTGTTCGCGCTGCTCGCCATCGCGGCGATCGTCGGCGTGCTTTATGCAAGCAGCGTCAGCGGGCCCGCGCGCTATAGCGTGCGCCTGCCCCCGGTGGCGCCGCCCGCCAGCAGCGTACCCGAAGTGCTGCCGATGGAGCTCGCGCCGGTGACCGAGGACGATGCGCGCGCCGCCAATGCGAAGATACCGCTGATCACCAAAGGCGTCGTCGCGGCGCGGCCCTTCGTCTATTCGGGCGACGCCGACAATCGCGGCCGCGCGCGCGACTGCCTCGCCGCGGCGATGCTCTACGAGGCGGGCGACGACAATCTGGGCCAGCGCGCGGTCGGGCAGGTCGTGATCAACCGCGCGCGCCACCCCGCTTTCCCGAAGTCGATCTGCGGCGTCGTGTTCCAGGGTTCGGAGCGCGTCACCGGCTGCCAGTTCACCTTCACCTGCGACGGCGCGCTGGCGCGGCGCTATTCGGATGCGGCGTGGACGCGCGCGCAGGTCAATGCCGAGATCGTGCTCGCGGGCGGGGTCGACCCGCGCGTCGGGCTCGCGACGCACTACCACACCGACTGGGTGCGCCCCTATTGGAGCGACAGCCTCGAGAAGATCGCGATCGTCGACACCCACCTCTTCTTCCGCTGGCCGGGCTACTGGGGCACGCCGGGCGCGTTCCGCGGCGCGATATCGGGGGTCGAGGCGCCGGTCGCCAAGATGGCGGCGCTGTCGCCGCTGCACATGGCGGGGCTGCCCGCCGAGCTCGCCGTCGGCGCGGTCGATGCCGCGGTGGGCGAGCCGCGCATCACCGGCGGCGCGGTGCCCGGACAGGTCGTCTCGGGCGGGCGCGAGACGATCACGATCGCCCTCGATCGCAAGGCGACCCCCGAAAGCTTCGTGACGCTCGCGCTGCGGCTTTGCGGCACGCGCGAATATTGCAAGTTCATGGGCTGGACCAATCCCACGCTCAAGCCCGAGACCGAAGCGATGAGCGACACCCAGCGCGCGGCGATGACCTTCTCCTACCTCCGCGACGACAAGGCGGGGTTCGAGAAGGCGCTGTGGAATTGCAGCGAATATAAGCGCGACGATGTGCGGCAGTGCATGAAGCGGTGAAGAGGCCCGAGGCCTAATTGCCTTTGGCCTCCTGCCATGTTAGCTCAACTACATGGGGCCCATAAGAATTGAGATCGTTATCCTTGTTGCAGCATCGCTTGCAACAATATTGGCCGTTCTTGATATCATAGGCATTAAGGTACCGACTTTTGGGAGGCATGAATCAAGCGATTCCAAAGGAAAAAGCCGACCTTATGCACAATTTCTTCTTTCATTTTTCGTGATAGGACTTTGCATATACAGTATGAAGCTTGAGGCCAATACAGGGAGAAGCCTTTCCGGGGTCGCCGCGTGCATAATCTTCTCAAGCGGGAACTCTTGCAAAGAACCGAATGAATCCTCGAAAAGCTTGGCAGATTCCGCCGACTATTCAGCCTCGGGTGGACAAAACACTGTGGACGTGGCCAATCGACCGAGCACGTTTTGCGAGCAGATCAATTATGCCACAGGCAACCCCGAACTCGATGCCATGTATAACGCTGCTTGGTCATTGGACAATGGCACCGACGGTCGGGTGGATCGTGAGAGAGCGCGACAACTCTACAGAGACGCCGCCCAACGCGGACACCGGGCATCGCAATATAATTATGCCGTGATGCTTCACCGAGGGCAAGGTGGTCCGGTTGATAATCCGGCATCGGTTTATTGGCACCAACAAGCAGCTAATCAGGATGACTATCTTGCGACGATTAGCTTGGCCGGCGCATATGCTGATGGCTGGCCAGGGGTTGAGCGAAATTATGCCAAAGCCCTTCAGTATAGTTTAATCGCCGAAAAGTGCGAAAAGGGCGATATGACTAATAATATAGGCGTTATCTATGCAAGGGGTGGATGGGGTGTAGAGCGCGACTTAGGAACAGCGCGAATCTGGTTCAGAAAGGCCGAAGTACGAGGCAGCCGGCATGCCTCCCGAAATCTCGGAACGATCGAGGATGGCCTCGACAATTCCGAGATACTACTGTGGGATGATATTGGTCCGCCCTAAGGTGCTTCGCTTGACAGCCCTCTACGGCCGGATCAGATATTTCTCGCCCGTGCGCTTGGCGTTGTAGGCATGCGCGGTGTCGAGGTTCAGCGCCTCGGTCAGCGAAATCTCGTGGCTGTAGTGGCTCTTGAAGGTGGTCGTGAGTTCGTCGACGACGCGCTGGCGCATGCGGCCGACGACTTCCCAGCCCGCCTTCTGCATGAAGGGGGTCAAGAGGAAGCCGCCGAGGCCCCAGGTCAGCCCGAAGCTGCGGTTCAGCACCGTCGGGCCGAGGTCGAGCGCGCCGTAGATATAGACCTGCTTGTAGCTGTCCGAGCCGTAGCGGCTGTAGGTCGTCATGCGCTTGACCGCCGCGACCTCCATCGCCGCGAGAATCTGGCCGGCGAGCTTGCCGCCGCCGATCGCGTCGAAGCCCAGCGTGGCGCCGGTCGCGACGATCGCGTCGACGAGCCGGTCCTGGAAATCGTCGGCGCTGCTGTTGACGATATGCGTCGCGCCGATGCCCTTGAGGATTTCGACCTGTGCGTCGCTGCGCACGATATTGACGAGCGGGATGCCGTCCTTGGCGCAGATCTTGACGAGCATCTGGCCGAGGTTCGACGCCGCGGCGGTGTGGACCAGCGCGCTGTGGCCTTCCATGCGCATCGTCTCGGTAAAGGCCAGCGAGGTGAGCGGGTTGACGAAGCAGGAGGCGCCGTCGACCGGATCGGTGCCGTCGGGCAGCGCCATCACCATCTGCACCGGCAGGCAGCGATATTCGGCGTACATCTCGCCGCCGAGCAGCGCGACGGTCTTGCCGAGCAGCGCCTGCGCCTCGGGCGAATCGCCCGCCTTGACCACGAGCCCGCAGCCCTCGTTGCCGATCGCCAGCGCGTCGCCGACGCGGCCGGTCATCGCGCGCATGCCCGCGGGCGGGATGTCGGCGGTGATCACAGGCAGCCCGTCGCGTTCGGACGCACGCGCGGTCGACATATCGGCGCCGCCGAAGAGCAGGCCGAGGTCCGACGGGTTGATCGGGGTCGTGAGCACCTTGACCAGAACCTCGTGCGGCTGGGGCTCGGGCATCGGGCGGCGCTCGAAAAAGACCTCGAGCTGGCTCTCGGGCTTCACCAGCGTCAGCATCACGAGGTTGGTGGCAGGCAGGTCGGTCATCGCGCGTCTCCCGGACTATTTGGTTTTACAGTGAAACCTAAATAGGAAGACACGGCGCGGCTGGCAATCGCGAAGCTTGGGCGGGCGTGATTTCTTTGCGGGCGATGCCTAGTCCGCCGCCGCAAACTCCCCCGCCAGCCGCAGCACTTCGTCCGCGAACTCGGCGCGGCAGATCAAGAGGTCGGGCAGATAGGGGTTTTCGCAGTTATAGACGAGCGGCGAGCCGTCGGCGCGGCTCACGTGCAGCCCCGCCGCCGCCGCAACCGCCGCGGGCGCGCAATTGTCCCATTCATATTGGCCGCCGGTGTGGAGGTAGATGTCGGCCTCGCCGCGCACCACCGCCATCGCCTTGGCGCCCGCCGAACCCATGCCGACCAGCTCGGCGCCGATCTTCTCCGCCACGAACAACGCCTCGGCAGCGGGGCGCGTGCGGCTGACGAGCATGCGCGGCGGCACGTTCGCGGCGCCGAGCGGCCAGGGATTGGACGAACTCAGCGTGACGCCCAGCCCCGGCAACGCGACCGCGCCGACCGTCGGCACGCCCTCGACCGCGAGCGCGACGTGGACCGCCCAGTCGGTGCGGCCTTCGCCATATTCGCGCGTGCCGTCGAGCGGGTCGACCACCCAGCAACGCGCGAAGGAGCAGCGCGTGATGCTGTCCTTTTCCTCTTCGGACAGGATCGCATCGTCGGGGCGCGCAGCGCGCAGTTCGCGCATCAGCATCGCATTGGCCTCAGCATCGCCGGCCTTGCCGAGGTCCTTGCCCTCGAGCCCGCTCGTCGCGCGCAGGTCGATCAGAATCTGCCCCGCGGCCGCCGCCAATCGCTCGGCGAGCGCTTCGTCGCTTTCAAACGTCATTTTTTACCCCAGCAGGCGATCGACGATCCGGTCCGCCGCCTCTTCGGGCGTCATCGCGGTCGTGTCTATCCTAATCTCGGCGTCTTCGGGTGCCTCATAGGGACTATCGATGCCTGTGAAGTTCTTGAGCTGTCCTGAGCGGGCTTTCTTGTAGAGGCCTTTGACGTCGCGCGTCTCGGCTTCTTCGAGCGGGGTATCGACGAAGATCTCGACGAACTCGCCCTCGGGCAACATCGCGCGGACCATGTCGCGTTCGGCCTTGAACGGGCTGATGAACGCGGTGATCACGATCAGCCCGGCGTCGGTCATCAGCTTGGCGACCTCGCCGACGCGGCGGATATTCTCGATGCGGTCGGCTTCGGTAAAGCCGAGGTCCTTGTTGAGCCCGTGGCGGACATTGTCGCCGTCGAGGAGGAAGGTGTGCCGGTTCATCCGGTGGAGCTTCTTCTCGACGAGGTTGGCGATCGTCGACTTGCCCGAGCCCGAGAGGCCCGTGAACCAGAGCACGGCGGGCTTCTGGTTCTTGAGCGCCGCATGCGCCTCGCGGTCGATGTCGGTCGCCTGCCAATGGACATTCTGCGCGCGGCGGAGGCTGAAGTGCAGCATGCCCGCCGCGACCGTCGCGTTGGTCAGCTTGTCGATGAGGATGAACCCGCCGAGCGTCCGGTTGTCGCCGTACGCCTCGAACACCAGCGGCTTGTCGGTCGCGACCTCGACCACGCCGATACCGTTCAAGTCGAGCGTCTTCGCCGCGAGATGGTCGAGCGTGTTGACGTTGATCTCATACTTGGGGGCCGCCACCGTCGCCGAGACGCTCTGCGTCGCGAGCTTGAGCCAATAGGCGCGCCCCGGGATCATCGCCTCGTCGGCCATCCACACGAGCGTCGCCTCGAACCTGTCGGCGACCTCGGGCGGGGCATCGGCGAGGGCGATCACATCGCCGCGTGAGCAGTCGACCTCGTCGGCCAGCGTCAGCGTCACCGACTGGCCGGCGACCGCCTCGGGGAGGTCGCCATCGAGGGTGACGATGCGCGCCACAGTCGATGTCTTGCCGCTGGGCAGGATGCGCACCGCATCGCCCGGCTTGACCGAGCCGCCCGCGATCAGCCCCGAGAACCCCCGGAAGTCGAGGTTGGGCCGGTTGACCCATTGCACCGGCATGCGGAAGGGCTTGGCTTCGTCCGCGACCGCGCCGATCTCGACGCTCTCCAGATGCTCGACCAGCGCGGGACCCTTGTACCAGGGGGTGTTGGCCGAGAGGCTGGTGATATTGTCGCCCTTGAACCCCGAGATCGGGATCGCGGTGAACTGCGTGATGCCGATCTCGGTCGCGAAGGCGCGGTAGGAGAGCAGGATGCGCTCGAAGACCGCCTTGTCGTAGTCGACGAGGTCCATCTTGTTCACCGCGAGCACGATATGCCTGATACCGATCAGATGCGCGAGGAAGCTGTGGCGGCGCGTCTGGGTAAGCACGCCCTTGCGCGCGTCGATCAGGATGACGGCCAGGTCGGCGGTGCTCGCGCCGGTGACCATGTTGCGCGTGTACTGCTCGTGGCCGGGGGTGTCGGCGACGATGAACTTGCGCTTCTCGGTCGTGAAGAAGCGGTAGGCGACGTCGATCGTGATCCCCTGCTCGCGCTCGGCGGCGAGGCCGTCGACCAGCAGCGCGAAGTCGATCTCCTGCCCCTGGGTGCCGACACGCTTGCTGTCGGCCTCGAGCGCCGCCAACTGATCCTCGAAGATCATCTTGCTGTCGTAGAGCAGGCGGCCGATCAGCGTCGACTTGCCGTCGTCGACCGAGCCGCAGGTGATGAAGCGCAAGAGCGACTTTTGCTGATGCTGCGCGAGGTAAGCGTCGATATCCTCGGCGATGAGCGCGTCGGTGACGTAGACGGGGTCGGTCATTGCGGAACTCCGCACACAAAAGCCGTTCGGGCTGAGCTTGTCGAAGCCCCGTTCTTATCTTCCGGAAGGAAGGACGGCCCTTCGACAAGCTCAGGGCGAACGGGGAAAGAAAGGCGGTGCGGGGTCATCAGAAATACCCCTCCTGCTTCTTCTTCTCCATGCTGGCGTCGCCGCCATCCTTGTCGATCGCCCTCCCCTGACGCTCGCTGGTGGTGGTCAGCAGCATCTCCTGAATGACTTCGGAGAGGGTCGTCGCCTCGCTCTCGACCGCGCCGGTCAGCGGGTAGCAACCGAGCGTGCGGAAGCGGATCGAGCGGTCCACCGGGACCTCGCCCTCGCGCAGCGGGAAGCGGTCATCGTCGACCATCAGGAGGAGGCCGTCGCGCTCCACCGTGGGGCGCGGCGCGGCAAAGTAGAGCGGGACGATGGGGATGGCCTCGCGCGCGATATACTGCCAGATGTCGAGCTCGGTCCAGTTCGAGATCGGGAACACCCGGATGCTCTCGCCCCCCCCTCCTGTTCTTTGGGCCTTGCGCGCATTGTAGAGGTTCCAGAGCTCAGGCCGCTGCTTCTTCGGGTCCCAGCCGTGCGACGCCGTGCGGAACGAGAAGATGCGCTCCTTCGCCCGGCTCTTCTCCTCGTCGCGCCGCGCGCCGCCGAAGGCGACGTCGAAGCCGTGCAAATCGAGCGCCTGCTTGAGCCCCTCGGTCTTCCACATGTCGGTGTGCAAGGGACCATGGTCGAACGGGTTGATCCCCCGCGCCTTCGCCTCGGGGTTCTGATAGACGATGAGCTCCATGCCGCTCTCGGCCGCCATCCGGTCGCGCAGCGCGTACATGTCCCTGAACTTCCACGTCGTATCGACGTGCAGCAGCGGAAACGGCGGCGGCGACGGATAGAAAGCCTTCCGCGCCAGATGCAGCATCACCGCGCTGTCCTTGCCCACACTGTACAGCATCACCGGCTTCGCGGCATCGGCCATCACCTCCCGCATGATGTGAATGCTCTCCGCCTCCAGGCGGTCCAGATGCGTATGCATTTTCGGGGCCGCAGGCAGGCGCGGGCTATGGAAGGTCGCCGGTCTCATGCCGCCGTCTTAGGCAGGCCCCGCGCTCGGCTCTTGACGAATCCTGCTATTTTGTAGAATCCTGCTAATTAATCGACTGACTAGAGATCGCTGCACGCCCGCGATGCCCGGAAACGGGACCGCGCGGCAAAGCGCGGCCTTGCGGGAGGTGAGGATGCTGGGAAGCTTCTTTAAGAGCGACCGCGCGGTCTATGCGCGGCACCAGTCGGATCTGGTCGTCGAGCGCTGCTCGTCGCAAAAGGGCTGGCGCGGCCTGCATCTGGAGGTCGGGCACAACCGCGGCTGCGACGTCCGCTCGCTGATGCTGCAAGGCCATCTGATCGGCATGCAGATCACCGGCCAGCCGCTCGCGGTCGAGATTTACGAGGATGGCGACTGGGTTCCCGCCACCCTGCCCTCGCACCAATTGTTCATCCATCCCGCGGGCACCCCGCTCAACATCCGCCACGATCTGTGGACGCGCTGGGCCTTTGCGATCGTCGACCATCCCGCGCTGGGCGCCCGCCGCGCACCCGACGACACGGCGGGCTGGTCGGACCACGACCAGATGCTGACCCTGCTGTTCCAGGCGCTGATCGAGCAACTCTGCCACGAGCGGCGCGACACCAGCGGCGACCGCGCGCTCGCCCAGTCGCTGATCGACAGCTTCATGATGGCGCTGCACCAGCGCGCGCCCGCGCCCGCCGCCGCCCCGGTGCGCGGCGGAATCGCCCCCTATATGGTCGCCGACCTGCGCGCCTGGATCGAAGCCAATCTCGAGGCGAAGATCGGGGTGCAGGACATGGCCGACCGGCTCGGCTATTCCTGCGCGCATTTCGCGCGCGAGTTCAAGCGCAAGGTCGGGGTGACCCCGCACGGTTTCCTGCAGGACATCCGCCTGTCGACCGCGATGGAGCTCGCGCGCCGCGGCGCCGCGCTGATCGACATCGCACACCGCTGCGGCTTCGCCGACCAGGCGCATCTGTCGAACGCCTTCAAGAGCCGCTTCGGCTTTTCCCCCGCGAGCCTGCGCCCGCGCAGCAACTAGCGGCGGCTTGCCTTGCCGGGCGGTCATGTCCTGCTATGCCGGGCGCATGACGCGCGCGTCGTTCGTTTCGATCCTCAGCCTGCTGGCGCTTGCGGCGCTCGGCTTCGCGATGCTGTCGCTCGCCGGAGCGCCGGTCGGCTGGAAAGCCGACGATTTCGTCGACCGCGACACCGACGCCGAGGCGGTCACTCGCGGTTATCGCCTCGAGGCCGAAGGCGGCGGCGCAACGCTCAAACTCACCTGCACGCCGAACGCGCCCATCGCCGCGATCCTCGTGGCCGAGGCACCTTTCGCGGCGAAATCCGTGGCGAGGATCGCGATCGACGGCGCCGCATCCGAGGCGCGCCCGGTTACCATCGCGGGCGCATCGGCCATCCTCGCCGACGCCAAAAGCCCCGACGCGCGCGCCTTCATCGACCGTCTGTCGGCATCGCGCCGTGTCACCATCGCCCTCGATACCACCGCAACGCCCTTCACCGCGACTTTCGAGACCACCGGCGCCGACGACGCGGTCGGCGACCTCCGCCACGTCTGCATCTAGGGCAGGCCCGGGCTGCCGCGTGTGCTTTCGTTGACGAAGCAGGTCGCGCGGTTGAGCCAGTTCGCCGCGCACGACGCCTGCCGCTCGGCCTCGTACCAGCCCGCGGGCTCCTTGGCATAATAGCCGGGCCCGGCTCGAAACGCCGCCATGCGGTCGAACGGCGTGTCGATCAATGTCCATTCGGGAATCCAGCACGGCTCGCCGAAGCGGTCGGTCAGCGCCCAGCCCTTGTCGCGCGCGACCACCTCAAGCCGCGTGCCCGCCGCGAGCGCGCGTCCGCCCTTGCGCATCAACCGCGGCATCGGCCGGCACTTGGCGCTATAGGCGCCCACATAATGGACCGACCCGCCGCCCGCGCGCACCTTGGCCAGCCATTGCTCGCGCTGCCCGGCGTGCGCGAGCATCGGCGGCACCAGGACGCCCGCAACCAGCAAGGTGGCTGCCAGCGAGATCAGCCCGCCGCGCATCGGCGATGGCGCCGCGCGGCTTCGTTCCCTGCTCCTTCGCTCGCGCATCCGCCTTCCCCCGCCGATCGATCGCCGCACCTTGCCGCAGCGATGCCCCGAGGGAAAGGCGCGAGGTTGCAGCGCGCGCACAAAGCGCCGAAAGGGTGCCGATGATCCAGACCGGCTTCCTCCTCGTCGTGGCGGCGTTCCTCACGGCAATCCTGTCGGGGGTATTCGGCATGGCGGGCGGGCTGGTCTTCATGGGGATCCTCGCGTGGATGCTGCCCCCCGCGATGGCGCTCGCGCTCCACGGCGTCATCCAGTTCGCGTCTAACCTGTGGCGCGCCGCGCTGCATCGCCGCCATATCGTCTGGAACATATTGCTGTGGTTCGGGCTCGGCGCCGCGGCGGCGGTCGGCGTCTTCGCGCTGATCGTCTTCGCTCCGACGCGATTCGCGGTGTTCCTCGGGCTCGGGCTGATGCCGATCCTCGTCTGGCTGCCCGAACGCTGGATACGCCTCGACGCCGCCAACCGCGTCCATGCCGTCGGCGGCGGTTTCGTCTCGACCGGGATCGCGCTCGTCTCGGGCGTGTCGGGACCCGTCACCGACCTGCTCTTCATCCACAGCAGCCTGAACCGCCACCAGGTCGTGGCGACCAAGGCGGTGATGCAGGCGATCGGCCATGCGTCGAAAATTGTCGTCTATGGCGCGCTCTTGCTCGGCACAGCGGCGCGCGAGATCGTCCCGCTGCCCGTCACCGCGGCGGCGATCGTCGCATCGATGGCGGGAATCATGGTCGGCGCGAAGCTCCTCGACCGAATCAGCGAGGCGGCTTTCCGCGCCAGCCGCCGCTGGATCGTGACGATCCTCGGGCTCGGCTTCCTCGTCCAGGCGGTGCAGATCGCGCTCGCCTGATCGCGTGCGGGCGGCGGCGGCCCGGTGCCGCCGCCGCCGCAATATCAGCGCTTTTCTTCGGCGCCCGCGGGTGCCTTGCGGATCGCCGACATCTCGGCCTTGTCGACCGCGCCGTCGCCATTGGTGTCGACGCGCTTGATCATTTCGTCGATCTTGGCGGTGTCGACCGGCGTCTTGTCGCCCTTCTCGGCCGCTTTCGCCTCATGCGCCTTGGTCAGCTCGGCCTTGTCGATCTTGCCGTCGCCATTGGCGTCGAGCTTGGCGAACAGCGCATCGCCATTGCTCGTCGGCTCCGCCGCATGCGCCGCAGTGGCCAGCGCAAGCGGCGCGGCAATGAGGTACAATATCTTCACGTCCATTCCTTTCGGGTACGGCGGCACGGCCGCCTTCACCCCCCGGCGCCGCTATGACGAGGCCCCCGTTCGAAGGCCATAGGAGGCCCGCGCGGGTCGCCGCGCCCGCACGGCGGTTCGTCCGCCGGGCGTGCCCCGCGTCAGACGGTCAGAATCGCCTTGCCGACAACCTCGCGCCGCTCGAGCATCGCAAAGCCCTCGCGCCAGTCGGCGAGGTCGAGCGCGGCATGGACGCGCGGGCGGATCCTGCCCTCCGCCGCCAGCGCGTCGATCGCGGCGATATTCTCGGCTCCGCGCTCGGGAAAGCGGCGGCCATATTCGCCCGCGCGCACCCCAACGACCGAAAAGCCCTTGATCAGCGGCATGTTGACCGAAACCTCGGGAATGCGTCCCGACGCGAAGCCGATCACCAGCAGGCGCCCCCCGAAGGCGATGCAGCGCGTCGATTCGTCGAATATGTCGCCGCCGACGGGGTCGAAGACGACATCGGCGCCCTTGCCATCGGTCAGCGCCTTCACCGTCTCGCGAAACCCCGGGGCGCCGTCGATCACCGCGTCGGGGGCGTAGAGCTCGGCCAGCATCGCGCGCTTCGCCGCGCTGCTCGCCGCCGCGATGACGCGCGCGCCGAGCGCCTGCGCCAGGTCGACCGTCGCCAGCCCGACCCCGCCCGCCGCGCCGTGCACCAGCACCCATTCGCCCGGCTGCACCTGCCCGCAGCGCGTCAGCGCGACCCACGCGGTGAGATAGGCGACGCCATAGGCCGCGGCCTCCGCCCAGCTTAGCCGCGCGGGCTTGCACCGCAGGTTCGTCGCGGGAACGGCGATATACTCGGCCATAGCGCCGAAGCGGTTGCCGCCGATCACCGCATCGCCCTCAGCCCATCCGCTCACGCCCGCGCCAACCGCCTCGACCTCGCCCGCAAACTCCAGCCCCGGGGTAAAGGGCAGCTCGGGCTTCAGCTGATAGCCGCCGCGCGTCATCAACAGGTCGGGGAAATTGATCCCCGCCGCGCGCACCCGCACGCGCACTTCGCCCGGGCCGGGCTCGGGAACGGGCAGGTCGACGAGCGCGCAGCCGCCGTGGTTTTCCGCCAATTCTCTGACCAACAATGCGCGCATGGAAAAAAGCCTTTCCTAAAAAACACCCATATGGTTCATTCATAGCGAATCAATCAACCGGAGACGCGAATCATGCCCAGACCCCACCGCGCCGATCTCGACGCCGATGCGCTGATCGAAGCCGTCATCGACCGCGAAGGCCGCTATGTAAACCACCCCACCGACCGCGGCGGCCCGACCTGCTGGGGCATCACCCAGGCGGTCGCGCGCGCCGAGGGCTATGACGGCGCGATGCGCGACCTGCCGCGCGAGGCGGCCGCCGCCATCTATCGCCGCCTCTATTGGCAGCGCCCCGGCTTCGACCGCGTCGCGCGCCGCGCGCCCGATATCGCCGCCGAACTGTTCGACACCGGCGTCAACATGGGCAGCGGCACTGCGACCGGCTTTCTCCAGCGCGCGCTCAACGCGCTCAACCGTGCCGCGCGCGACTATCCCGACATCGCGGTCGACCGCGAGATCGGCCCGCGCACCCTCGCCGCGCTCGACGCCTTCCTCCGCGTCCGCGGCGCTGGCGGCGAAACGGTGCTGCTCCGCGCGGTCGAGGCGCTGCAGGGCGAACGCTACATCGCGCTCGCCGAACGCCGCCCGGCGCAGGAAGCCTTTCTCTACGGCTGGCTCGCGAACCGCATCGGACAGAGGGGCGCGTGAGCGCGCGTCATTGGGCTGACCTTTCCTGAACTTTGAAACCGAGGAGCATCGAAATGAGCATCATCACCGGCCTGATCGGCCCCGTCGCCAAGCTGATCGACAAGATCATCCCCGACCCCGAAGCGCGCGACCGCGCCAAACTCGAGCTGCTCAAGCTCGAGGGTAGCCAGGAAATGGAGGCGATCAAGACGCGCATGGCGGCGATCGTCGCCGAAGCGAGCAGCGCCGACCCCTGGACCAGCCGCGCGCGGCCGAGCTTCCTCTACGTCATGTATGCGCTGCTGCTCTGGGCGATCCCGATGGGGTTGATTGCCGCCGTTCGGCCCGACACCGCGCGCGGCATCGCCGAAGGCATGAACGCCTATCTCGCGGGCATCCCCGAGCCGCTCTACGCGCTCTTCGGCACCGGCTATCTCGGCTACACCGCCGCTAGGGCGTGGGGGAAGGCAAAGGGGGTGGAGAGCTAGGCGCCACGGGCATGGGCGGTGCAGGGGCGTCGGGGGCCGCCGCATCCTCCGCCGCCTGCCGCGCCGCAGCCAGCCCGACTTCGCGCACGATCTTCGGCAGGCGATGGCTTTCGAGACCCCTGCCCCAGTCCGCGCTCACTTCCACGGCGTCCGGCCCCGCGGGCCCGACCAGCACATCGATCGTGCGCCCCTCATGCTCGATCGCAAAGGAGACGCCGTTGAGCCCACGGCGCAGCGGGCGCTTCGCCGCCGCCTCGCACCGGCCCTCGCAGCGCGCGAAGTCGGCGGTCGCGCTCTCGTCGCCGCGATCGAGCGAGACTTCCATGCCCCGCAGTCGGCCGTTCTCGGCGTCGGGTGCAACATTGCCGTAGACGCCCGCGGGGATGCGCCAGCCATCCTTGCCCGTCTCGGCCGGATCGCTCCTTTCGCTGCAACCGGCGGTGAACAGCAGGACAAGGCCGAGCAGCGCGACCGCCCTCATGCGCCCCGCACCTTCGCTTCGACCACCGCGGCGAGATTCGCCAGTGACGAGTTCAGCCCCTCGACATGGTCCTTCGCCGAAATCCCCGGCGGCACCTGATGCGCGTCGATCGTCACCAGCGTCCCGCCGCCCTGTCGCGACAGATACCAGTGCATCGCCATCGTCCCCGAAAAGCGCGGGTCGTCCGACACGAATTCGACTTCCCAGACGATCAGCCTCCCGTCGTCGAGGATCGGGATATGCACCTCGACCACGTCGCTGTCGTCGTCGCTCTTGGTTTCGACATCGGCATCGTCGAAGGTCAGCCGCATCAGGAAGCCGCCCCCGGCGACCAGCTCGACATGCTCGAATTCGCCCGTCGCCCCCTCGGGCGGCAACCAGCGCGCGAGCAGATCGGCGCTGGTAAACGCCGCGAAGACGTCGACCAGCGGCGCCGCGATCAGCCGCTCGGCATGATCGGTACGCCGCGTCTTCTTGGTGGGTTTCAAGCGAGGGCCGCTTTGACCGCCGCCACAGCGTCGTTCGCCGCGTCGCCGTTCGGCCCGCCGCCCTGCGCCATGTCGGGCCGCCCGCCGCCGCCCTGCCCGCCGAGCGCCGCGACCGCGGCCTTGACCAGGTCGACGGCATTATGCGCGACGCCCTCGGTCACCCCGACCGCGACCGACGCGCGCCCGTCGTTGACCGCGACGAGCATCGCGACGCCGCTGCCGACCTGCTTCTTGAGGCCGTCGACCGTACCGCGCAGTTCCTTGGGATCGAGCCCGTCGACGACCTGCGCGAGGAAGGCGGTGTCGCCGACCTGCTCGACCGCCGGACCCGCCGCGGACCCGCCGCCACCGCCCGAACCGCCAAGGGCCAGCGCCTTCTTGGCATCGGCGAGTTCGCGCTCGGCCTTCTTGAGCTGCTCGGCGAGCGCCGCGACGCGCGCCGGGACATCGTCGGGCGAGGTCTTGAGCGCCGCGGCCGCGGCCTTCAGCGCCTCGTCGCGGGCGTTCAGCCACTGGCGCGCGGCTTCGCCGGTCAGCGCCTCGACGCGCCGCACGCCCGACGAAACCGCCGATTCGCTGACGATCTTGAGCAAGGCGATATCGCCCAGCGCGCGGACATGCGTGCCGCCGCACAGCTCGACCGAATAGCTGTGCTCGTCGGCCGCGCCCATCGACAGCACGCGCACCTCGTCGCCATATTTCTCGCCGAACAGCGCCAGCGCGCCCGCCGCAACCGCGTCGTCGGGGGTCATCAGCCGCGTCGTCACCGCCTCGTTGCCGCGGATCTGCGCATTAACCTCGGCCTCGATATCGGCGATCTCTTCAGGCGTCAGCGCCTTGGGGTGCGAGAAGTCGAAACGGAAGCGGTCCTCGGCGACGAGGCTGCCCTTCTGCGTCACATGCCCGCCCAGCCGGTTGCGCAGCGCCGCGTGCAGCAGGTGCGTCGCGCTGTGGTTGGCGCGGATGCGGTCGCGGCGTTCGGCGTCGACGGTCATCTGCACCGTGTCGCCGACCTTCAGCGTCCCCGCCTCGAGCTTCGCCTGATGCGCGTGCAGCCGCCCGAGCGGCTTGCTCGTGTCGCTCACCGTCGCCGATGCGCCGCCCAGCGTCGCGATCGTGCCGCTGTCGCCCATCTGGCCGCCGCTCTCGCCGTAGAAGGGTGTCTGGTTGGTCAGCACGACCAGCTCGTCGCCCGCCTTGGCTTCGCTCACCTGCACCCCGTCCTTGACCAGCGCGATCACCTCGCCCTCGCCCACGGTCGCGCCGTATCCGGTGAATTCGGTGCTGCCATTGGCCTCGGCGAGGTCGAACCAGATTTCCTCCGACGCCTTCTGCCCGCTGCCCTTCCACGCCGCACGCGCCGCCGCCTTCTGCTGCGCCATCGCCGCGTCGAAGCCCGCACGGTCGACCGCGATGTCCTGCGTGCGCAGTGCATCCTCGGTCAAATCATAGGGGAAGCCGTAAGTGTCGTAGAGCTTGAACGCGACGTCGCCGGGCAAGGTCGCGCCCGCGCCCATGCCGACGGTCGCCTCGTCGAGCAGACGCAGGCCCTTGTCGAGCGTCTGGCGGAACTTCGTCTCCTCACGCTCCAGCGTCTCGGCAATCAGCGGCTGCGCGCGGATCAGCTCGGGATAGGCGGCGCCCATCTCGGCGGTCAGCGACGGCAGCAGCCGGTACATCAGCGGGTCCTTGGCACCCAGCAGGTGCGCGTGGCGCATCGCGCGCCGCATGATCCGGCGCAGCACATAACCGCGCCCTTCGTTCGACGGCAGCACCCCGTCGGCGATCAGGAAGCTCGACGCGCGCAAATGGTCGGCGATCACGCGGTGGCTCGCCTTATGCGCCTCGTCGGCAGGCACCCCAGTCTGGTCGACCGACGCCGCGATCAGCGCCTTGAAGGTGTCGGTGTCATAATTGTCGGTGACGCCCTGCAGCACCGCCGCGACGCGCTCGAGCCCCATGCCCGTGTCGATGCTGGGCCGCGGCAGGTCGACGCGCTCGCCGCCGGGCAGCTGCTCATACTGCATGAACACCAGGTTCCAGATCTCGACGAAGCGGTCGCCATCCTCTTCGGGCGATCCCGGCGGGCCGCCCCAGATATGCTCGCCATGGTCGTAGAAGATCTCGCTGCACGGCCCGCACGGCCCCGTGTCGCCCATCGACCAGAAATTGTCGCTGGTCGGAATGCGGATGATGCGCTCCTCGGGCAGCCCCGCGATCTTCTTCCACAGATCGAATGCCTCGTCGTCGGTGTGATAGACGGTCGCGGTCAGCCGGTCGGGACTGAGCCCCCAATTCTTGGTAATCAGCGTCCAGGCGTGGTGGATCGCCTGCTCCTTGAAATAATCGCCGAAGGAGAAATTCCCCAGCATTTCGAAGAAGGTATGGTGGCGCGCGGTGAAGCCGACATTGTCGAGGTCGTTGTGCTTGCCGCCCGCCCGCACGCACTTCTGCGAGGAGGCCGCGGTGCTGTACGGGCGCTTCTCCAGCCCCGTGAAGACATTCTTGAACGGCACCATGCCGGCGTTGACGAACATCAACGTCGGGTCGTTGTACGGCACCAGCGGCGCCGACGGCTCGATATGGTGGCCGGTCCCCGCAAAATAGTCGAGGAACGAGCGGCGGATGTCGTTGGTCGAAGTCATGCGCGCGATCTAGTGCGCTACGCGGCTTTTCTCAAGCGCGATGCTTGGTTGAACCCACACCTAGCGCTGGCAGAGCCGGTTGAGCTCCTCGTCGCTATAGCCGGCCTCGTCGATCAGCGCCTGCGAGACATAGCGTACGTCATATTGCGAGATCTTGTAGACCCCGGTCCGCTCGCGATAGAGCAGCAGCCCGCCGCAGGTTCCGGCGATCCCCTCGTGGCTGCTGATCACCGCGAAAAAGGCATAGGCGCCGGGATAGGCGGCATCCTCGGGATTGTTGAGCCAGCCGTCGAGCCGCACGCTGAACGCGCCCGGCCCCGTCTGGTGCATCTTGGCTTCCTCGCTGAAGCGATTCATCTCGGCCGTGGTCGCCTCCAGCGCAGGGTCCATCATCCTGGCCAGTTCGGCGCCGTTGCCCGCGTCGAGATAATCGACGAATTTCTCGGCGAAACTCGTCGCCGCGGTGACTTCGGCCGGGCTCGCCTTCCAGTCGGCGGGCACGGGCTTGTACGGATCGGTCGCGGGGTCGAAGCAGGCGAAATTCTGGCGGAAATCCTTGATCACCGTGACGCCGCGTTCGACGTCGATCTGGTTGTCGAAATAATAGCGTCCGAAGCGCACCTTGAGCGCGCCGCAGCGCTGCGTCGCGAGCAGCTTGATACGGTCGATGGTGGGGTCATACTGGTCGGCGTCGATGACCGCGACGGTCGCGACGAAACCCTTGCCGGGCACCGGCGCCAGCTTGATCTCGGGCTGGCCGGCCGCCGCCGCCAGCATCGCCAGTGCCATCATCGCCATCGTCATTCCCCCACCGGAAGCCGCCGGGTGGTGGCGACGCACGGACCTTGCCGCGGCGTGTGGGGCGCGGCAAGCCGAATTTCCTTGGGTTTCGGCGCGGCCGGATCAGACCGCGGTCGCGATGCCCTTGCCGAGATAACAGGGCAGCTGGCGCAGCACATCGGCCTTGGGCACGCCGTCCTCGATCAGCTCGGGCGGCACGATCGACACATTGCTGCTCGCGACGACAAAGGCTGCGCCCGGCGCCGCGCGGTGAACGACGACATAGCCGCAGTCCATCGTCCCGTCGGCGCGGTCGCCGCGAAAGTCGAACGCCGCATACAGGCCAGGCGTCTGCGTCGGCGGGTCGAGATACCATTGCAGGCGCAGGATGCGGATGCGGCCGTCGGTCCACAGCCCGTCCTGCTTGCGCAGATTGCCCTCCCATTCGAGCCGCGGCGTCGCCGCCTGCCGCGTCAGGCTGAGCATCGCATAAGCGGCCGCGAAATCGCGCTTTTCGAGCGCGAGCGTATAGTCGGACAATCGCGCCATCGCGGCGCTTTCGTCATCCGGGGTCGGCGCGAAGATCGCCTTGCCGAACGTCTCGACACTGCGCTCGACCGTAGGGTCGAGGGCGGCGGGCTCGGCGACGGCGGGTGCCGCCGGGCCGAGTGCCAACAGGAGCGCCGCGACGAAGGATATGCGGTTAGAAGACAAAATACGCCCCGCCCTTTTCGCGCGCCGCCTGCCACGCCGGACGCGCGTGCATCGCCGCGACGAAGGCCGCGAGCTTGGGATAGGGCGCGGCGCCGCCCATCGCGGCGACCTCGGCGGGGAAACTCAGCATGATGTCCGCCGCCGACAGGCTGTCGCCGATGAAATGGCCGCTGTCGCCGAGCTCGCCTTCGAGATAGGCGAAGTGCGCGCCCAGCTGTTCGTCGATGCGCGGCTTGACCGGGGCGGCGGCGTCGCCGAGGCGGCCCAAGTAGATGTTGAGCAGGATCGGGGTCATCGCCGATCCCTCGGCGAAATGGATGAGTTCGAGGTGGCGGACGTGGTCGTCGGTGCCGCGCGCCGGGACGAGCGCCTCGCCGCCGTAATTTTCGCACAGATATTCGGCGATCGCGCCCGATTCCTGGATCACCCGTCCCGCGTCTTCGAGCAGCGGCGATTTGCCGAGCGGATGGACCGCCTTGAGTTCGGGCGGCGCGAGGTTGGTCACGGCGTCGCGCTGATAATGTTTGATCTCGTACGGCGCGCCGAGTTCCTCGAGCAGCCACAGGATGCGCTGCGAACGGCTGTTGTTGAGGTGGTGGACGATCAGGCTCATCGGCTCTCTCCTTTATCCGGTACAGGGTCCGTTGCGGTCGATCAGCGCCGCGAGTTCGCGCACCAGCTTGGCGCCGAGGATCGCGGTGACATCGCCGCTGTCGCGGCCGGGATGATGTTCGACGATGTCGGCGCCGACGATCGGCGCGGTCTGCTTGTGGAGGATGGCGAGAAGCTCGCGCACCGTCAGCCCTCCGGGCTCGGGGTGCGCGACGCCGGGCGCCGCCGACGGGTCGATCCCGTCCATGTCGATCGAGATGTAGAGCGGACCTTCAAGCGCCGGCACCGCGTCGGGGGTAAAGCCCGCCATCGGGATAATCTCGACCCCGAAGCGCCCGGCCTGTTCGCGGCAATGGCGGGTGAGCGTGCGAATGCCGACCTGCACCAGCCGCTTGGCATGGCCGCCGTCGTAGATGCGCGCGAAAGGCGAGGCGTGGCTGCGCGGATTGCCCCCGAAATCATTGTAAAGGTCGGGGTGCGCATCTATATGAAGGATGTTCACCGGGCCGAAACAGGCGGCCGCGGCCTCGACGAGCGGCAGGGTCACGGCATGGTCGCCGCCGAGCGCGAGCGGAACTTCACCATCTTCACATATATAAGCGACGTGGCGGCGGATCATCGCGTCGTCGCGCGACGTGTCTTCGGTCAGCGCGAGGTCGCCGTCGTCGGCGAAGGCGATGTCGGTGCCGAGCTCGGGGCCGAGTTCGCTCGCCATATTGCCGCGGTCGCTCCATAGCTGCGCGCGGATCGCGGCGGGCCCTGCGGCGGCGCCGCGCTCGAAGCTGCTGTTGACGTCGGTGGGCAGGCCGAAGAGGCGGATCGCGGGCATCGCCCTTCTGTAGCCGCTCATAAGGGTCATGCAAGACCAAGGGGTCGCGCAAGACCGAGGACCGCGCAAGGCCAACGGCGGGCGGGCCGGTCCGCGAGAGGGTCGGACCTGAGGGGCAAGGAACCCGCCGCCGTTGGTGGGCCGGCCCGCGGGGGCAGGCCGGCCGAGGCTATCAGTCGTCGTCGCCCTCGTCGTCGGGGCCGGCCATCATTTCTTCGGCCACCGCGTCGGTGCGGCTGCGGATCGCGGCTTCGAGCCGTTCGCGCAGTTCGGGATTCTCGGTCAGGAAGGTCTTGGCGTTCTCGCGGCCCTGCCCGATGCGGATCGAATCATAGCTGAACCAGGCGCCCGATTTCTCGACGAGCCCGGCCTTGACGCCGATGTCGAGGATCTCGCCGATCTTCGAAATGCCCTGGCCGTACATGATGTCGAATTCGACCTGCTTGAACGGCGGCGCGACCTTGTTCTTGACGACCTTGACCCGCGTGGTGTTGCCGACGATCTCGTCGCCATTCTTGATCTGGCCGGTGCGGCGGATGTCGAGACGGACCGACGCGTAAAATTTGAGCGCGTTGCCGCCGGTCGTGGTCTCGGGATTGCCGTACATCACGCCGATCTTCATGCGCAGCTGGTTGATGAAGATCACCATGCAGCGCGAGCGGCTGATCGAGCCGGTGAGCTTGCGCAGCGACTGCGACATCAGGCGCGCCTGCAGCCCGACGTGGCTGTCGCCCATCTCGCCCTCGATTTCGGCGCGCGGGACGAGCGCCGCGACCGAGTCGACGACGAGCACGTCGATCGCGTTCGAACGCACGAGCGTGTCGACGATTTCGAGCGCCTGTTCGCCGGTGTCGGGCTGCGACACGATGAGTTCGTCGATGTTGACCCCGAGCTTGCGGGCATAGACCGGGTCGAGCGCATGTTCGGCATCGACGAAGGCGACGGTGCCGCCGGTCTTCTGCGCCTCGGCGAGCGTGTGCAGCGCCAGCGTGGTCTTGCCCGAGCTTTCGGGGCCGTAGATTTCGATGACGCGGCCGCGCGGCAGGCCGCCGACCCCGAGCGCGATGTCGAGCCCGAGCGATCCGGTCGAGATCGCCTCGACCTGCATCGCTTCCTTCTGGCCCAATTTCATTACCGAGCCCTTGCCGAAGGCGCGATCGATCTGCGCCAAGGCGGCGTCGAGCGCCTTCTGCCTGTCCGAGCTATTCACTGATTTCCCCGATTCCACGAGTGACAATTGACCGGCCATGACCGTCCCTTTCCTGCTCTATCGCGAAGGCAGAAGCATCGCAACGCCGGACCTGTGTACATCGTTTGTTCTCATGGAACAAGATGGGAACAAAAATTATTTATAGCGGTCGCCCCCGCGCAGGCGGGGCCGCTGGCCGCCTGCGCAACGAGGCCGAACAAGGCCGATTGCGGCCGTGTCGGGAGGCACGTGACTCCCGGCACCCTGCGCGGGGGCGACGAATCATTCTGGGCCGAAAAATCCGCCCAGCACCGCCTCGATCTCGTTCAGCCGGAACGGCTTCGACACCAGCTTGCGGTGCGCGTGCGCGGGGGGAATCACGTCGCCGCCGCCCGAGGTGAAGGCAAAGGGGATATCGCGCGCCGCCAGCGCGTCGGCGACGGGCCAGCCCTTGGCGTCGCCGAGGTTGATGTCGATCAGCGCGCCGTCGATCCGCCCGTCGGCGATCGCCGCGAGCGCATCCTCGACGCTCGCCGCCTGCGCGGGTTCGGGATAGCCGAGCGCGTCGAACATGTCGGCGAGCATCATGCCGATCAGCACATCGTCCTCGACGAGCAAGATGCGCCGATCAGCCATGCGCGGCGGCCCGCTGCGCCGCCGCGTCGAGCGCTGCAGACGTCGCCTCGGTCAATTGCGCGACCGAAAAGGGTTTGGGCAGGAAAGACACATGATCAATATCGATCGACTGGCGCAATTGTTCCTCGGCATAGCCCGACATGAATAAAACAGGCACGTCGGGACGCTGCCCGCGCAGGATGCGGACCATCGCGGGACCGTCCATCGTCGGCATCATCACGTCGCTCAGGATCAGGTCGACCTTGTCCATCTTGCCGAAGCGTTCGATCCCCTCCTCGCCCTGCGACGCGGTGACGACGGTATAGCCCGCGCGGGTCAGCGCGCGCTCGGCGACCGCGCGCACCATGTCCTCGTCCTCGACGAGCAGGATGGTGCCGGTGCCCCACTGGCTCTTCTTGGGCTTGGGCGGCGGCGGCGCGGCGAGGGGGGCATCCTTTTCGGCGCGGTGGACGGGGAGGTAGATGGTGAAGCTCGCCCCCCCGCCCGGCTTGCTGTCGGCGAAGATGAAACCCGCCGACTGCTTGATGATGCCATAGACGGTCGAGAGGCCGAGCCCGGTGCCCTTGCCGACGTCCTTGGTGGTGAAGAAGGGCTCGAAAATCTTGGGCAGCACGTCGGCGGGGATGCCGCTGCCGGTGTCGCTGACCTTGAGCGCGCTATAATCGGCGGGGGGCATGATGTCGCTGCCCATCGCGCGGACTTCCGCCGCGCTGACCGGATAAGTCTCCATCGTCAGCGTGCCGTGCCCGCCCATCGCGTCGCGCGCATTGACCGCGAGGTTGACGATCACCTGCTCGAGCTGGCCGGGGTCGGCGCGCACCGCGCCCAGCCCGCGCCCGTGGCGCACCGACAATTGCACCGAGTCGCCGATCAGGCGCTTCAAAAGGTGTGACACCTCCGAAATCACATCGGGCAGCTGCAGGATTTGCGGCCGCAAGGTCTGCTGGCGCGAGAAGGCGAGCAATTGCCGCGTCAGGCTGGCGGCGCGGTTGGCGTTGCTGCGGATCTGCTGGATGTCGTCATAGTCGCTGTCGCCGGGCGTATGCCGCATCAGCATCAGGTCGCAGCTGCCGAGCACCGCGGTCAGGATATTGTTGAAATCGTGCGCGACGCCGCCGGCGAGCTGGCCGACCGCCTGCATCTTCGACGCCTGCGCGACCTGGCGCTTCAGGCGCGATTCCTCGCTCGAATCCTTGAGGCTCAGCAGCACCGCCGCCTCGCCGAGCCCGCGCACCCCGACCACGCGCATCGACACCGGCTCGTCGCCCTGTCCCGCGAGGCGGATCGACAGGTCGCCGCCGACCTGCTGGCCGGTGCTGTGGCGGCGCACCATGTCGGCGAGCGGGCCCTTGTCCTCGGTGACGACGATATCGCCGGGATAGCGCGGCATCTTCGCCTCGCTCAGCCCGGCGGCGCGGACGAAGGCGCGGTTCATGTAGAGGAAACGCCCGTCACGATCGACCATCGCGAGCCCGACGGGCAGCAGCGACAGCAGGGTCTCGACATAGGTCTGCGCCGTGCCGCGGTCGGCGACGCCGATCTCCTCGTCGATCAGCGCGAGCAGCATCGGGCCGTGGCTGTCGGCGGGGATCAGCGGGATCTGGATCAGCCGCACCGGCGGCGCGCGCTCGCCCTCGCGCCCGAAATAGAGCGTGCCGGCATCGTCGAGGCGCAGCAGCGGCGCGACGTCGCGCCCGGCATAGTGGCTGGCATCGCCCTCGCCGAGCGCGCGGAGCAGGAAGGCCTGATTGGCGACGCGCAGCCGCCCCTCGGCGCTGACCAGCGCGGCCATCACCCCCGCCTGCGCCAGCGTGCGCCCTGCGGGGCCGTCGAGATGGCGGCTGATCTCGGTCACCAGGTCGAGCCGCTCGACCGCCGAGAAGCGCCACACCAGATAATCTTCGGAGAGGCCGGTGCGCAGCACCTGCGCGCTCAGATGCAGCGTGCCGACCGCGAGTTCGTCGACATGGCCCTCGCCGTCGCGCCATGCGGCGCGGCCGGCGTTCTTGAGCAGCTCGGCGCCGCGTCCTTCGAGCGGCAGCCCCGGCGGGGTGACGAAGCCGCCCATCCAGGTCGCGAACAGATCGTTGGCGCAGACGAGCCGCCCCGCGCGATCGGTGATCGCGACCGCGATATCGTCATGATCGACCGCGGTGCGCAGCATCGTCCAGTCGGGAAGCGCAGCGTCGCCAGCGACGGCGGCGGGAAAGAGACGGCGGAAGAGGATCACACCGCCCGCGGCGAGCGCGAGGCCGCCGAGGAAACCCGCGGCGAGTACCGCGTCGCGCGTCGCCCAGAAGAGCAGCCCGACCGAGAGGAGCGCCAGCCCGGCGAGCAGCGCCGCATCGAGGCGCGACAGCCCGCCCGGAATCGGCACGACCGCGCCCGAACCCGCCCCCCTGCCGATGTCGGGATCAGCGGAAGGCAGGCTCGTCGCGGTCAATGCGGAACTTTCTACTCGGGCGTCACCAGATGCGGACGCGGTCCTCGGGCTTCAGATAGAGCTTCTGCCCTTCCTGCACCTGATAGGCCTTATACCAAGGGTCAAGGTTGCGCGAGACCCAAGTCCGCTGGATCGAGGGCGAATGCGGATCGGTCGTGATCCGCTGCGACAGATTCTGCTCGCGATAGTTGCGCCGCCACACCTGCGCCCAGCCGAGGAAGAAGCGCTGGTCGCCGGTCAGCCCGTCGATCACCGGCGCTTCCTTGCCGCCGAGCGACTTCTTGTAGGCGTCGTAAGCGACGGCGAGGCCGGCGAGGTCGCCGATATTCTCGCCCAGCGTGAACTTGCCGTCGAGATGCTCGCCGGGGAGCACTTCGTATGCGTTATACTGCGCGATCAGCGCCTGTCCCGCGGCCTCGAACGCCGCGACGTCCTCGGGCGTCCACCAGTCGGCGAGCTTGCCGGTCTCGTCGTACTTCGCGCCCTGGTCGTCGAAGTGATGGCTCACCTCGTGGCCGATCACCGCGCCGATGCCGCCATAGTTGATCGCAGCGTCGGCGTTGGGATCGAAGAAGGGCGGCTGCAGGATCGCGGCGGGGAAGACGATCTCGTTCATGCCGAAATTGGCATAGGCGTTGACCGTCATCGGGGTCATCCCCCACTCCCAGCGGCGGATCGGCCCGCCGAGGCGGCTGATATTGTCGTCGTGCGCAAAATGGTTCGCGCGCAGCTGGTTGCCGAACAGGTCGTCGGCCTTGATCTCCAGCTTGCTATAATCCTTCCAGCGGTCGGGATAGCCGATCTTGGTGGTGAATTTGGCAAGCTTGGTCTTCGCCTTGACCTTGGTCGCGGGCTGCATCCAGGCGAGGCCGTCGATGCGGTCGCCCATCGAGGCGAGCACATTCTTGACCAGCACGTCCATCGCCGCCTTCGTCTCGGGCGGGAAATATTTCGCGACATAATCCTGGCCGACGGCTTCGCCCATGTTGCCGGTGGTGAAGTCGACCGCGCGCTTCCAGCGCTCCTGCATCTGCGGCGTGCCCGACAATGCGGTGCCGTAGAAGGAGAAGGCCTCCTGCGCGACCGCGTCGGGCAGCACGCCCGAGAAGCTGTCGAGGCTGCGCACGATCAGCGCGTCGCGGATCACGCCGATCGGCGCGTCGGCGAGCAGCTTGGCCTCGCCGGTGAAGGCGCTCGGCTGCGAGACGAGGAGCGCATCCTCCTTGACCCCGATGCCGCGGATGAAGGTCGTCCAGTCGAAGCCCGGCGCGGCCTGCGCCAGCTCGCCGATCGTCATCTTGTTGTAGACCTTGGTCGCGTCGCTGCTGTCGTTCTTGTCCCAATGGACCGCCGCGACCTGCTTTTCGAAATCGTAGATCGCCTGCGCGCGCGCGGCGGCATTGCTCTCGCCGGCCAGCGTCAGGACGTTCTCCAGATGCTTGAGGTACGCCGCCTGCAGCTTGGCGTTGCGCTCGCCGTCCTTCAGATAGAAGTCGCGGTCGGGCATGCCGATCCCGCCCTGGAACATGGTGTAGATATAGACGTCGGGGTTCTTGTCGTCCTGGCCGACGAAACCGCCGAAGAAATGCTGGACGCCGTTGCGGTCGGCCTCGGCGAGCAGCGCCGCGAGGTTCGCCTTTTCGACGGTCTTGATCTTGCCCAGCCACGGCTGGATCGGGGCGAGGCCCTTATACTCGACCGTCGCGCCGTCGAGGTACGACGAATAGGCACGCCCGATCATGCTGTTCGGGTCGGCCTTGGCGGCGTCGAGAATCTCGCGCGTGCGGACCTGCGACAGGTCGCCGAGCGCGGTGAACATGCCGTAGTTCGACTTGTCGGCGGGGATCTGGGTGTTCTTGGCCCAGGTGCCGTTGGCGAAGGCGTAGAAATCGTCGCCCGGCTGGACGCTCTTGTCCATGCCCGCCGAATCGAAACCGAAGGTCCCGAGTTCGGGCTTGTGCGCGGGCTGCGTCGCCTTTGCGGGCGCGGCGGCCTTGTCCTTGGCGGTCGCGGGCGCGGCGGCGAGCAGCAGGGCGCCGAGCGCCGCGGTCGCGAGCAGGCGCGAGATGTGCGTGGTACGGATCATGATTTTCCCCGGTATACTGGCCCCGCGACGGACGCGGGGCGGTCTGCGATGGGGAAGCTATAGACCCGCGCGCGGGTCGTTCAACCGGCGGCGGTGTCGCTCGTCGATGCCTCAAGTCGTTGGTCGCGCGCGCGGCGGATCTTGCGCCGCCAGCGGAGGCGAATCCAATTGTCCCAGATCACCGAGGCGAGAACGTAACCGATCACCGCCGACACTGCCGAAATCACGAACAGCCCCGCGAGCCCGCCGAGCAGAGCGGTCCCGGCGTTGGCGGTGAACCAGTGCCACCATTCGACCAGCGAGGCGCCCTCGTCGTAGAGGATGTAGAGATTCGACACATTGGTGTGCAGCCCGAACAGGAAGCTGCCGAGCCACACCGACGCCGCGAGGATCAGCGGCGTGGTCACCGGGTTCGAGAGGAAGGTCATCGCCGCGCCGATCGGGATATTGGCGCGGAAGGGCAATGCGAGCAGCGCCACGCCCAATATCTGCACCCCCGGAATCAGGAAGAAGATGCCGACGAACAGCCCGAGCGCGGTGCCGCGGCGGACCGAGGTGCGCGTGAAACGCCACAAATGGCTGTGCGCGACGCGGTGGGCGAAGGGCTTGATGAAGCGGCTCTCGAGCAGCTCCTCGCGCGTCGGCGAGTTGCGGCGGATCCAGTTCATCAGACCCGCCTTGTCGCGGGAACCCCCGCCCTTCATCCGCGGTCCTTCATCAGCCGCTGCTTGTCGCGCTTCCAGTCGCGTTCCTTGATCGACTCACGCTTGTCGTGCGCCTTCTTGCCCTTGGCGAGCGCGAGCTCGACCTTGGCGCGGCCGCGGCTGTTGAAATAGACCGACAGCGGCACGAGCGTCATGCCCTGCCGGGCGACGCCGGCGTGCAGCTTGTTGATCTCGCGCCAGTTAAGCAGCAGCTTGCGCGGGCGCTTGGGCTCGTGGTTGAAGCGGTTGCCGTGGCTGAATTCGGGGATGTTGGCGTTGATTAGCCACACTTCGCCGCCGGTCACTTCGGCATAGCTTTCGGCGATCGTACCTTCGCCGAAGCGCAGCGACTTCACTTCGGTTCCCTGCAGCGCGATGCCCGCCTCGAACACCTGTTCGATGCTATAGTCGAAGCGCGCGCGCCGGTTCTCGGCGACGACCTTCTTCTTGTCGAATTCGGCGGCGGACTGCGGACGGGCCATTGCGAAACCTAGATTACTCCCGCCGCGGACAATGCGGCATCGACGGCCGCACGCGATGTTTCGGACGCCGGGATGATAGGTAGGCGCACTTCGGGCGAAAACCAGTCGTGGATACGCGACAGCGCATATTTCGCCGGCGCGGGCGACGCATCGCTGAACATCGCCTTGTGCAGGTCGAACAGCCGGTCGTGCAGGACCAGCGCCCCCGCCCAGTCGCCCGCGGCGCAGGCGGCGGCGAAATCGGCGCAGAGGCGCGGCGCGACATTGGCGGTCACCGAAATGCAGCCCGCGCCGCCCATCACGGCGTGCGGCAGCCACAGATCGTCGTTGCCGCTGAGCTGGCAGAAATCCTCGCCCGCGCCCGCCCGGTGCATCGTCACGCGCGCGAGATCGCCGCTGGCATCCTTGATCGCGACCACGCTCGGCATCTCGGCGAGCTTGTTCATCGTCTCCGCCGAAATGTCCGCGACCGTCCGGCCGGGGACGTTGTAGACCACGATCGGCAGGTCGCACGCATCGGCGAGCGCCGCGAAATGCGCGAGCAGCCCCGCCTGCGTCGGCCGGTTGTAATAGGGCGCGACGATCAGCGCCGCGGCCGCGCCCGCCTTTTGCGCGTAGAGCATGTGGCGGACCGCGGTCGCGGTATCGTTCGACCCGCAGCCCGCGATCACGGGCACGCGGCCCGCCGCCGCCTCGATACAGGCGTCGATGACGCGATAATGTTCGTCGAAGCCCAGCGTCGGGCTCTCGCCCGTCGTGCCGCACGGAACCAGCGCGCTCGTTCCCTCGCCGATCTGCCAGTCGACCAGCCGTTTGAACGCCGGCGCGTCGAACGCCCCGTCGCGAAACGGTGTCACCAAGGCGGGAATCGACCCGGAAAACATGCTCGGCTCCTTTACAAAGACTCCGCGCGGCCGATAGGATTGGCCGGCGCGCCGCTATTGGACGCCTATTCAGCGCCCCGCAAGGAGTTTGCCACTAATATGGCTTTCATGATTTCGCTGCCGTCCGTTTCGCGCCTGGCGCTCGCCGCCGCCCTTTTCTTTCCGACCATCGCGCATGCGAGCGAACTCACTCCCGAGCAGATGGCGTGGTACCGCGCGCAGATGGGCCTCGCCGCGGCGTCGAACACGCCCCCGATCAGCGGCAACAGCGTCGGCGACGCGGTGCTCGAATGGCGCCGGCTGACCGCGAACAGCAACGCCAGCTTCGACCAGTTGTCGCGCTTCCTGCTCGCCAACCGCGACTGGCCCGACGCCGCCAAGATGCGCACCCGCGCCGAAAAGGCGATCGCGCTCGACAGCTTCGATCCCGCGCGCACCCTCGCCTATTTCCAGGCCTATCCGCCGCAGACCGCGAGCGGCCATCTGCGCCAGGCGCTCGCGCTCAACGCCAGCGGGCGCCGCGACGAAGCATACACCGCCGTCCGCCGCGCCTGGGCCGGCGGCCCGCTCGACGATTATGAAACCAGCCGCGTGCTCTCGCTCTTCCCCGGCGCGCTTTCGTCGGCGGATCACGACGCGCGCATGGACCGGCTGCTGTGGTCGGGCGCGACGAGCGCCGCGGGGCGCCAGCTTTCCTATGTTTCGCCCGACAAGCGCGCGGTCTTCGCCGCGCGCCTCGCGATGCGCAGCGGCGCGGTCGATGCCGCGCTGCAGGCGAATGCGGTCGAGGCGACCAACCCGGGGCTGACGCGTAGCGACGCGGGCTATATCACCGACAAGGCGACGTGGCTGCGCAAGACCAATCGCGCGGGCGAGGCGCGCGCTTTGCTCGCCGCGCCGCGTTCGCTGGCCAAGGCCCCGACCGACGCCGAGGAATGGCTCGCGACCCTGCTCACCAACGCCAAGGGCGCGTCGGAAAGCGGCGACAAGCGCACCGCTTACAACATCGCGAGCCAGCTCGACGACGCGCTGCCCCCCGGCACGGTGGTGCGCGAAACTCCGCTCAGCGTCCGCGACGACTACACCACCCTCGCCTGGCTCGCAGGGCAGATCGCGCTCAAGGACCTGCGCCGTCCCGCCGACGCCGCGCGCATGTTCCGCCAATATGGCGAGGCCGCGCGCTCGGCGCAGACGCGCACCAAGGGCTTCTACTGGGCCGGCCGCGCCGCGCTCGCCGCGGGCGACAGCGGCAGCGCCAACGCGCATTTCGCCGACGCCGCGCAGCATTACGACCAATTCTACGGCCAGCTCGCGCTCGAACGGCTCGGCCGGCCGCAGCCCAAGCCCGCGCCGGTCCCGTCGATCCAGGTCGGCCCCGCCGAGCGCACCGCCTTTAACGACGACCGCCTCGTCCGCGCCGCGCGCGCGCTGGGCGAGATCGGCGCGTGGCGCGAACAGTCGCTCTTCCTCCGCGCGCTCGCGCAAAAGGCGAGCTCGCCCGCCGATCATGTGCTCGCGGGCCAGCTCGCGTCGCAGATCGGCCGTCCGGATTTGGGCGTCATGATCGGCCGCAGCGCGCAGGCGAACAGCCTCGACGCGGTCGAGGTGTCGGGTTTCCCCACCGTCCGCGTCCCCGCAGGGCACGAGGGCAATTGGACCTTCATCCACGCGATCACGCGGCAGGAAAGCCAGTTCGACCGCGCCGCGATCAGCCATGCCGGCGCGCGGGGCATGATGCAGCTGATGCCCGGCACCGCGGGCGAGGTCGCGGGCAAGCTCGGCCTCTCGTACAACCGCGAGGCGCTGACCACCGACACCAATTACAACATGATTTTGGGGTCGACCTATTTCCAGCAGATGCTGCGCTATTTCGGCGGCAGCTACCCGCTCGCGGTTGCGGCGTACAACGCCGGGCCGGGCAATGTGAACAAATGGCTGCGCGCCAATGGCGACCCGCGCGCGGGCGGAATCGAGATGGTCGACTGGATCGAGGCGATCCCGATCTTCGAGACCAAGAATTACGTCCAGCGCGTGCTCGAAAACGCCGTCGTCTACGACACGCTGCGCGACCAGCCGCTGCCGCAGGCGCCGCTGAGCTTCTACCTCGGCAAGCGCACCCCCGGCTGATACGCGCCATGGCGGGGGACAAGACGAATATTATCAGCCCCGCGGGCTATGCCGCGCTGCGCGCCGAATATGACGCGTTGCTCGGCGACGAGCGGCCGAAGCTGGTCGAGGTGATCAGCTGGGCCGCGGGCAATGGCGACCGCAGCGAGAATGGCGACTATATCTATGGCCGCAAGCGCCTCCGCGAGATCGACCGGCGCCTCGGTTTCCTCGCGCGGCGGATGAAGGCGGCACGCGTCGTCGATCCCGCCGAGCAGCCCGACAAGAGCCGCATCTGGTTCGGCGCGACGGTCGAACTGGCCGACGACGACGACGCGCGGCGCACGGTCACTTTGGTGGGCGACGACGAGGCCGACGCCGGCGAAGGCCGGATCGGCTGGAACAGCCCCCTCGCCCGCGCGCTCCGCGGCGCGGCGGTGGGGGATCTGCGTACGGTGCAGCTGCCCGCGGGGCCGAAGGCGTGGGAGGTGATGGCGGTGGGGTATCCGGGGGGTTAGGAGAGCGGACGGTTTCGGGCGGGAGCTGCCATCCTTAATCCTCCCTGCGGCGAAGCGATGGGGAGGGGAACCATGCGAAGCATGGTGGAGGGGTGGTAGCGGCCTTAGACCAAGGCCTGCAACGCTCGACCCCTCCACCGCCCTTCGGGCGGTCCCCCTCCCCACGGCTTCGCCGCAGGGAGGATTAAGAACGTCCGCTCCCCACCCCAAACCAGCCACTCCTACT
>NZ_LNSB01000040.1 GCF_001468285.1 Sphingopyxis sp. HIX
GCTCCCGCCGTTACGGCCACCGCCCTGCCCCCCGCCGACCAGTCCGCCCTGAAGGCCGAAGTCGCCGCGGTGATCGGCGAGCTCGACCGGCTGATCGCGGAGGCCGAGCGTGGCTGACGTCAAACTCACCATCGCCGGGCGCCCCTATGACGTGCATTGCGCCGACGGGCAGGAAGCGCAACTGCTGCAGCTCGCGGGCATCGTCGATGCCAAGGCGCGCGGCATCCAGGGCGGCACCGAGGTGCGGCAATTGCTGTTCGCGGCGCTGATGCTGGCCGACGAGACGCAGGAAGCGCAGAACAAGGCGGGCAATGCCGAGCCGCAGCTCGACGCGCTGCGCGCCGCGGTGGCGCTCGCCGAGAGCCGCGAGGCCGCGGCGCGCGACGAATTGCGCGCGGCGGTGTCGCGCGAATCGGCGGCGCTCGACCAGGTGAAGCAGGCGGCCGACCGCGAAGCGGCGCTCAGCGCCGAGATCGAGAAACTGCGCCAAGGCGCCCCCGTCGTGCCCGCACCGGCGGGCCCCGATCACGGCCGCGCGCTCGGCCAGATCGCCGACCGGATCGAGGAACTGGCGGCGAAGGTCGAGCAAATCCCTTGAGGAAGCGGGGCCGCACCCCTACATAGGGGATGGCGGGTACTGCCCGGCACGAGCCGCTGCGAATATCCCTGAGGCGATACATCATCCAAGGGGGCTGTCCCTGCCCGGACCCTGGTCCGACGTACATGGTCCCCACCTGACGTTACTGGCGTCAGAGGATTTTCCGGAAAACGACCCACGGTGGGCCCGCCAACCCCGCTGACGAACGCCGAGACGAGAAGGCCGAGACGAGGCGATGACCGACATGTCCGGCCAGAAACAGCAATTGCGCGAGAGGTTGCGCTTTCGCCGGCGCCATTTCGCGTCGAACCTCGACGAATTCACGCGCTTTGCCGCGTTTCGCGCCATTCCCGCGCCGCTCGCCGAGTTGCTCGACATTCAGCCGGTGATCGGCGCCTATTCCGCCTGGGGCGACGAGCCCGATATCCTGCAGATGCTGGGCGACCATGCCGCGACGGGCAAACTCGCCCTGCCCCATCATGAGGGCCGTATCGAGACGATGGGCTTTCGCCGCTGGAACCCCGGCGATGCGCTCGTCAATGGGCCGTGGAGCAGCCGCCAGCCTGCCGACGACGCCGAATCGGCGGTTCCTACGCTGCTCTTCTGCCCGCTCGTCGGCTTCGACCGCCGCGGCGGGCGCATCGGCCAGGGTGGCGGCCATTACGACCGCTGGTTCGCCGCGCATCCCGATGCCCTGCGCATCGGAATCGGCTGGTCGGTGCAGGAAGTCGATGCCATGCCGCTGGAAGCCACCGACATGCCGCTCGACGCGGTGCTGACCGAACAGGAATTTATCGTGACCGGAGAGAGATTGTGACCGACCCGCAGCCCAGTTGGCGCAAGCCCGCCGGCATTTTGCTGATCGTCCTGCTGATCATCGTCTGGGCGGGGCTGGTTGCCAGCCTGTCGCCATGGGTCGGCGAATGGCCGGTGCTGGTGCAGGCGGTGTTCTACGTCATCGCGGGGATCGTCTGGATCCTGCCGCTGAAGCCGCTGCTGCGCTGGATGGAGCTGGGGCGGTGGCGCGGCTGAAAAGCCGCGCCAATCCACAGTTTGCTTGCTGAAAAGCGTCCCAAGCTGCGGTGGCCATTCCGTCCCGAAGGACCAAGGAATGGCGCGAGTGACGGGGCTCGAACCCGCGACCTCCGGCGTGACAGGCCGGCACTCTAACCAACTGAGCTACACCCGCGTGTGCTTGGGAGCAGCGCCAATATGCGCCGCGCTCCACCCTGTCAACCGTCGCTTTCGGGGTGGGTGCGATTTAATCGATCGCGCACCTCGTCGGTGGTCGTCAGCGTGCCGTGCTCGAACAGGAAACCCGCGAGATCCGGGGTTCCGGTCGACTGCAGCACGGTCTGGAGGATCAGCAGCAAGGGCACCGCGAGCAATGCCCCCGGCGCCCCCCACACCCAGCCCCAGAAGCTCAGCGACACGAGAATCAGCAGCGGATTGACCGTCAGCCGCCGCCCGAGCACCAGCGGGGTCACCAGATTCGCCTCGATCGTGTGCACCGCGATGAAGATCAGCGCGGGGAGCAGCGCGAGTCCCACCGCATCGAAGGTCATCAGCCCGCCGAGCCCCAGCAGCGTCGCGGCGACGATCGGCCCCAGATAGGGCACGAAATTGCACAAGGAGACGATCCCGCCCCACATGAAGGGCGACGGCATGCCGAGCGCCCAGAGCAGCAGCGAGACGAGCAGGCCGAGGATCGCGTTGATCATCGTGATCGTCGCGAGATAGTCGGCGGTCGCGTCGACGACATTCTGGATCACGCGCGCAGTCTGCATCGCGCCGTCGAAGCTGCCGCGGCGGCGAATCGTGCCGCGACGCAGCCGCGTCCAGCCCGCGAGGAAGAAGAAGATCACCAGCACCGCGAAGAAGAGCTGGATCGCAGCCGCGGGCGCGGCGGAGATAAAATAATCGATCACCGACGAGGGCGCCTGCGCCGCGACCGCCTGTGCGGTGGCTTCGGTGCCGCTGGCGACCGACATCAGCGTACGATCGACGAATTTCTGCAGCGTCGAATAGAAATCGATCAGCGGCGCGAGATTGCTCTGGATCCGCGGGATCGATTCGGGAAGCCGCGCGAACCAGCCCGTCGCGGGCACGACGATGATCGCGAGCGCGGCATTGGCAAGCATCAGGAAGGCCGAGAGCGACAGAAAGGACGCCAGCGCCGACGGCACGCCGCGCCGCTCGAGCCATTCGAGCAAGGGCACCAGCGCGATCGCGATGACGATCGCGGCGGTCAGCGGCAGGAAGAATTCGGCGCCGGCCTTCAGCGCGAAGGGAAAAGCGAGGCAGAAGGCCGCGCCGATGATGAGCGTCAGCGCCGCGAGCAGCCGGTCGCGGCGGAAATCGTCGATCTCGATCTGCGCGAGGGGATTGAGGCGCGCCTGCGCGTCCTTGTCCCCCTTCTTCTCCGCCACGCCGCCGGTCTCCCCTGTTGATTTTCCCGTCTTACGCGAGCTTGCGGCGGGGCGCCAGACGGTGCGCAACCGGAGTGCCACGCGCCGCTTCTGTCCGGTTCTGGATCAGAATCGCCCATGGTCACCAGCGTCTTAACCAGAAATTTCTCTTTTTCGGCGATTGACGGGTCACGGACCAGCCAATCGGAGTCAAAACTCATGATGAAAGCGCCTGTGGGGGGCGCGATGCATCAGTACCGCATCCCTGCCATTTCTTCCCTTGCCCTCGCGTTCGCGCTGGCCCTGCCCATGCAGGCCCAGGCCGCCGGAACGCGCGCGGGCTCGACCATCAGCAACACCGCCAGCGCCAGCTACGACAGCGGCGGCGGCACACAGACGGTCGATTCGAACCAGGTCGACCTGCGCGTCGACGAGCTGCTCGACGTCACCGTCGATTCGAGCGACCCCGCCGACGTCCCGACGACGCCGGGCGCGACCGCGCAGCTCTTGACCTTTTCGGTCACCAACAACGGCAATGGCGAGGAAAGCTTTGCGCTCTCGACCGTCGCGAACGGCGGCGGCGACGATTATGACCCGGCGGTCACGCAGATCTACATCGACAATGGCGACGGCGTTTTCGACGCCAACACCGACACGCTCTACACCCCGGGCGCGAACGACCCGGTCCTCGATCCCGACGAAAGCGTCACGATTTTCGTGCTTTCGACGACGCCGGGCGGCGTCGCCGACGGCGATCGCGGCACGGTGAGCCTGGTCGCGGCATCGCGGACGGGCACCGGCGCGCCGGGCACGAGCTTCACGGGCCAGGGCGAAGGTGGCGGCGACGCAGTCGTCGGCTCGACCGGCGCCGACGGGCAGGACCAAGGCGCGTTCGTGGTCTCGGCCGCGACCGTTTCGCTCGTCAAATCGGCGGTCGTCGTCGATCCCTTCGGCGGCAGCGAACCCGTTCCGGGCGCGACGATCACCTACACGATCGTCGCCACCGTCGCGGGCAGTGGGTCGGTGAACAGCCTCGCGATCACCGACAATATCCCCGCCGACACCAGCTATGTAGCGGGTTCGATCACGCTGGGCGGCACCGCCCAGACCGACGCGGCCGACACCGACGCCGGCGACTTCAATGGAACGCGGATCAACGTCGCGCTCGGCACCGTCGCCGGCGGCCAGACCCGCACCGTCACTTTCCGGACCACTATCGACTGATGGAGCAGATTATGCGCCTGTTTTTCATAGCATTAGCCGCGGCGATCTTGCCCGGCCAGGCTCTGGCGGCCAATCAGGTCGCGCTCGACAACAATGTGTTCGTCGAACGCGTCTCGACCGACGCCAGCGGCAAGCAGCGCGTGCTGCTCGAGGAGCCCAAGGTCGTCGTTCCCGGCGACAAGCTCGTCTTCGTGCTCAACTATCGCAACGCGAGCGCGCAGCCGGCGGACAAGTTCGTCATCACCAATCCGATGCCCGCGGCGGTCAGCTTTGCCGACGCCGGGGACACGCGCCCGTTCGTTTCGGTCGACGGAGGCAAGACGTGGGGTCTGCTTCCCGAAATGACCGTGCGGATGAGCGACGGGTCGTCGCGCGCGGCGCAGCCCGCCGACGTCACCCATGTCCGCTGGGCGTTCCAGAAGCCGATCCCGGCGGGCGGAACGGGCAAGCTGATGTTCCGGGGAATAGTCAAATAACCTCATAATAAGAGCCGCCTGAGGGTCGCCGGCGGTGGGGAATGGCGACCAACCAAAGCCTAGGAGTTCAGCTGATGACCAAGCTGACGAACATGGGCACCTTGGGTCTGGCGGCGATTGCTACTTTCGCCTCCGCGCCGGCGCTCGCCGCCGGCACGACCGCGGGCAGCTCGATTACGAATACCGCCACCGTCGATTTCCAGGTCGGGGGCGTGAGCCAGGTTCAGCAAAGCGCGTCGGACACCTTCGTGGTCGACCGCAAGATCAACCTGCTCGTCGAAGAAGTCGGCACCGTGACGACCAACGTCGTCCCGGGGCAGACCAATGCCGTGACCACCTTCCAGGTCACCAACACGTCGAACGAAGGGCTCGACTTCCTGCTCGCGGCCACCCAGATCACGGGCGGCACCGCGGCGCATGGCGGCACCGACAGCTTCAACGCGACCAATATCCGCGTCTATCGCGACAATCCGACGACCGGGACGGTCGGCAGCTGGGACGTGGGCGACGCCCTCGTCACCTATGTCGACGAACTGGCGGCCGATGCGACGGCGCGGATCTTCGTGCTCGCCGACATCCCCACCGGCCTCGCCAACGGCTCGGTCGCGGGGGTGCAGCTGCGCGCGACGGCGCGTGAAGGCGGCACGGCGGGCAGCCAGGGCGCGGCGGTCACGCAGACCGCGGGCGCCAATACGGCGGCCAAGGACACCGTCTTTGCCGACGGCATCGGCGTCAACGACGCCAATCGCGACGCCGCGCACAGCGCCGCCGACGATTATACGGTGCAGACGGCGACGCTGACGGTCACCAAGACCAGCCGCGTGATCTCCGACCCGTTCAACCTGACCTCGAATCCCAAGATGATCCCGGGCGCGACGGTCGAATATTGCATCGCGGTGGCCAATACGGGCAGCGCCGATGCGACGAGCGTGTCGATCAGCGATAGCGTGCCGACCCAGTTGCTGTTCACGCCGAGCACGATCCTGCTCAACGGGACGGTCACCGGCGGTACGTGCAACGCCGATGGCTCGGCGGGGGGCAGCTATGCCGCGCCCGTCGTGTCGGGGACGATCGCCACGGTGGCTGCGGGCGCGACGCGCACGCTGGTCTTCCGCGCCACCGTCAACTGATCGCGGAACAGGGCAAGGGCAGCGACGCCGGGTCATTCCGGCGGCGCTCCCCCCTTGCCCGAGCGCCCATGGCCTTTTTCTCGAAATATCTGGCATTTGCGGCCACATTGGTCGCGGCAGCCGCGCTGCCCGCGACGACCGCGCACGCCCAGGTTATTTCCAATACCGCGACGGCCGAATGGACCGCGAGCGGTTCCAGCGCGCAGACGCTGTCGAACCGCGTCGACGTGACCGTGACGCCCCTGCCCCCCGAGCGGCCGGGCATCCGCACCTATCGGCTGACCAACAATCTCGGCTCGGTGTCCGCGCCGGTCGTCCCGACACGCTGCCAGGGCACCGATGGCCCCAGCCTGATCGAACCGAGCGGCGTTTTCGCCTCGCTTCCGACCGATCCCGCCTCGCTGCAGCCCACGGGGCGCTTCCACGCCGGCGAAGTCCTCGTGGTGGGCGTCACGCTCGCCAGCGCCAACGCAGATCCCTCTGCTCGCGACACGCTCGACGTGACGCTCGAGCTAGAAAATGGCGATCGCGAGCGTATCACTTTGTCCGAAACCGCGGCGAACAGCGGCGAATTCGTCGGGATTATCAACACGATCGGGATTCCGCCGCCGCTCGTGGCCGGCGATTGCCGCCTGTCGGTCGCGCCGGGATCGACGGTCACGATGCGCGTCACCGATGCCGACAATGCCGACCTCGTCGCCACGGCCGAGATCAGCTTCCTCGTCGATCCCTTCGGCATCGTCTTCGACAGCGGCGACGGCGCGCCTGTCGCGGGCAGCCGCGTGACGATCATCGACGCCGCGACCGGCCAGCCCGCCCAAGTGTTCGGCGACGACGGCGTCTCGACCTATCCGTCGAGCGTGATCACCGGGCAGAGCGTCACCGACAGCGGCGGCACCGTCTATAATTTCCCGCCCGGGGACTATCGTTTCCCCTTCGTGGCGCCCGGCACCTATCGTCTGATAGTCGAGCCGCCCACGCCGTTCACCGCGCCATCGACCGCCGATCCTTCGGCGCTGGCCGGTTTCCGGAGGCCCGACGACGGCCTGCCCTATACGATCACGACCGCGAGTTACGGCGCGGCGTTCACCTTGAACGACCCGGCGCCGGTGCGGATCGACATCCCGGTCGACCAGCCGGGGGGCGAACTGATCCTGCGCAAGACCACCTCGACGCAGGTCGCGGTGCCTGGCGACGTCATCCAGTACCGGATCGAGGTGTCGAACCGCGATTCGCGGCGCGCCAGCGGCGTGGTGACCGTGCGCGATGTGCTTCCCAAGGGCATGCGCCTGCGCCTCGACACCGTGCGCGCCAATGGCGTGCGCATCGACCCCGTCGTGGCCGAAAACGGCCGCGAGTTCAGCGTCACCCTGCCCGCGATTGCACCCGGACAGCGTGTCTTGCTCACCTATCTCGCCGAAGTCATCGTCTCGGCGCAGCCCGGAAATGCGCTCAATCGCGCCACCGCGACCGACGATCGCGGCGCGACGTCGAACGTCTCCGAAGCCACCGTATCGATCAAGCGCGACCAACTCGGCGACCGGATGACGATCATCGGGCGGATCACCGACGGCGGCTGCGGCGTCAATCCGGGCAAGGCCGAAGGGCTCGGCGGCGTGCGCGTGATGCTCCAGGACGGCAGCTATGCCGTCACCGACATCGACGGCCGCTATCATTTCGAGGGCGTGCGCCCCGGCCTGCATGTCGTGCAGATCGACCCGTCGACGCTGCCGCTCGACCGCGCGCCGATCGACTGCGCGCGCTCGACGGCGAGCGCGGGAAGCCCGATCTCGCGCTTCGTGCAAGGCCGCGGCGGTTCGCTGAAGCGCGCCGATTTCCGCGCCGTCGCCAGCGACCCGCGCGCCGCGCCAGACGTCAAGGCGATCGACGCGCCGGTCGTGCTCAGCGACCCCGATGCGGCGGGCGCCAACCGCGACTGGCTGGCGGGCGAAGGCCCCGGCATCGCCTGGCTGTTCCCCGCCCCCGACCACAACCCGCGCGCCAAGGCCGTTCGCGCCGCGATCAAGCACGCGCCGGGCCAGACCGTCACGCTGACGATCAACGGCAAGCCCGTCGATCCGCTCGCTTACGAAGGCGCGCGCAAGTCGGGCGACGGCCAGGTCGCGGTGAGCATCTGGCGCGGCATCGAGATCCGCGAGGGCGAGAACCGCCTCGTCGCGACGGTCAAGGACGCCAACGGCGTTACGGTCGAAACGCTCGAGCGGGGCGTCCATTATTCGATCACCCCGATGCGCGCGACGCTGATTCGCGAGAAATCGGTGCTGATCGCCGACGGCGTCACCCGCCCGGTGCTCGCAGTCCGCCTGACCGATCGCGACGGCAAACCCATTCGCAGCGGCCTGACCGGCGATTTCAGCGTCCCCGCGCCCTATTACCCGGCGGTCGAAGCCGACGCGCAGCAGGCGCGCCAACTGTCGGGCCTCGAACGCGCGCGGCCGGTGTGGAAGATCGATGGCGACGACGGCATCGCCTATATCGAGCTCGAGCCGACCACCGCGTCGGGTACGCTGACGATCGATTTCGCCTTCCGCGACGATAAGGTGACGCGCAACCAGACGATCGAGGCCTGGCTCGATCCGGGCAATCGCCCGTGGACCGTCGTCGGCTTCGCCGCGGGCACGATCGGCTACAACACGCTCGACGATCGCATGGAGCCGGTCGCCGAGACGCTCGACGATCTGAACGGCGACGCGCGCCTCGCGCTCTACGCCAAGGGCCGGGTGCGCGGCAAATGGCTGATGACGCTCGCTTATGACAGCGACAAGGACAAGGACGACACCCGTTTCGGCGGCGTGATCGACCCGCGCGCCTATTACACCATCTACGCCGACCGCAACGAGACGCGCTACGACGCCGCATCGGTGCGCAAGCTCTATCTCCGCCTCGAACGCCCGCAATTCTACGCGATGTTCGGCGATTTCGAGACCGGGATTTCGGAACCGCAGCTCGCCCGCTACCAGCGCGCGCTGAACGGCGGCAAGGCCGAATATCGCGGGCCGAACGTCGCCGCGACCGCCTTCGCCGCCGACACGCCCTACCGCTTCCGCCGCGACGAGATCCAGGGCAACGGCCTGACCGGCCCGTATCAGCTCGGCGCCAAAGACATTCTCCCCAACAGCGAGCGCATCGTCATCGAGACGCGCGACCGGCTGCACAGCGAGCGGATCGTCGAGACGCGCAGCCTGACGCGCCATATCGATTACGACATCGACTATTTCGCCGGCACCCTGCGCTTCCGCGAGCCGGTGCTCAGCCGCTCGTCGGGGCTCGATCCGCAATTCATCGTCGCCGAATATGAGGTCGACGGCATCGGCGAGCGCGTGCTCAACGCCGGCGGGCGCGTGAGCTACCAGTCGGACGACGAGAAGCTCCGCGTCGGCGCGACCTTCATCCACGACGAGGACAGCGACGCGAAGACCAACCTCGGGGGCGTCGATGCGCGCTATCGCCCGAATGTCGACACCGAGATCCGCGCCGAACTGGCGGTGAGCGATGCGTCAGCGAAGGGTGGCAGCGCGGTTGCCGCCGCGGGCCGCGCGACCGCTTGGCTGGTCGAGGCCGAGCATCACAGCCGCACGGTCGACGTGCTCGCCTATGTCCGCGAACGCGAAACCGGCTTCGGCGCCGGCCAGCTCAACCGCGGCGAGGACGGCACGCGCAAGTTCGGGGTCGATGCACGCCTCCACGCGACGCGGACGCTGTCGCTGATCGGCAGCGCCTGGCAGGAAGATTATCTCGACGTCGGCTCGCGCCGCCGCGCCGCGCGCGCTTTGGTCGAATATGACAATGGCACCACCGTCGCGCGCGCCGGCATCACCCACGCCGACGACCGGCTCTCGGACGGCACGCGCAACAGCTCGAACATCGTCCAGTTCGGTGCGACGCAGCGCCTGTTCGAAAAGCGCCTCGAACTCGACGCGCAAACCGAATTCGCATTGGGCGGCAAGGATGCGAGCGTCGATTTCCCGACCCGCCACCGCCTCGGCGCGCGCTTCGCGATCACCCGCGACGTCAATCTGGTGGGCAGCTACGAGATCGCCGACGGCGACAGCATCGAGGCGCGCACCGCGCGGCTCGGCTTCGACCTCGCGCCCTGGGCCGGCGCGCGCCTGCTCGCGACCGCGAACCGGCAGGATATCGGCGAATATGGCCCGCGCAGCTTTGCCGCTTACGGCCTGTCGCAATCGCTGCGGCTCGGCAAGAAGCTGACCGTCGATCTGTCGGTCGACGGCAATCGCACCCTCGGCGGCATCCGCGCCGGCGATGTGCTGGACCCCGACCAGCCGGTCGCCTCGGGCGGTTTCCTCGGCGGCAACGGCACGCTGACCGAGGATTTCGTCGCGATCAGTAGCGGCGCGACGTACCGCACCGAACGCTGGACGCTGACCGGGCGCGCCGAATATCGCGATGGCGAGCTCGCCAATCGTTATGGCCTGACGCTCGGCGGTCTCCGCCAGCTCGGCGAAGGCCGCGCGCTCGGGGCGCTCTTTACCTACGCCAAGGCGAGCGGCAGCGGCACGACGCCGACGACCGAGGTGATGAGCTTCGAGATGAGCTGGGCGCACCGTCCCGCCGAATCGCGCGTGTCGTGGCTCAACAAGACCGAGTTCCGCTCAGACAAGGTGCAGGGTGCGATCGCCGGCCAGCCGGGCCCGATCGGCGGCGGTGCGCTGACGATCGATGGCGACGCGACGAGCCGCCGCGCGCTCAATAGCCTCTCGGTGAACTGGACCCCGATGGGCAATCGCGAATTGGGCGATCGCCGCAGCGACGACCGCATGTGGTACGAACGCGCCGAAGTCGGTTTCTTCTGGGGCACGCGCTATAATTTCGACAAGTTCGGGGCGGACGACGTCAAGGGCTGGTCGAACCTGCTCGGCGCCGACTTCCGCTTCAACCTCGGCGAGCATGTCGATGTCGGGGCATCGGGCACGGTGCGCGTGGGCACCGGCGGCGACACGGTGAGCTGGGCGGGCGGGCCGACCATCACGCTGGCACCAATGAAGAACGCCAATGTGACGCTCGGCTATAATTTCTCAGGGTTCCACGACCGCGATTTCGAAGACAGCCGTTATTCGCGGTCGGGCGCCTATGTGACCTTCAAGCTGAAGTTCGACCAGACGAGTTTTCAGGGGCTGGGGCTTTAAGAATAATCCTCCCCGTGGCGAAGCCATGGGGAGGTGGCAGCGCGGAGCGCTGACGGAGGGGCAAAGAACGCAACGTTTCTAGCCCCTCCACCACCCTTCGGGCGGTCCCCCTCCCCACCGCTTCGCGGCAGGGAGGATTAATCTTAGTCCGCGAACAGCAAAACCGGCGTTTCGATCAGCTTCTTGAGCGCCTGCACATAGCTCGCCGCATCCCAGCCATCGACGACGCGGTGGTCGCAGCTGATCGACAGGTTCATCAGCTTGGCGCGGCGAATCTCGTCGCCGTCGAACACGGGCCGCTCGACGATCTTGTTCGGACCGATGATCGCGACCTCGGGCCGGTTGATCACCGGCGTCGTCGCGATGCCGCCGAGCGGGCCGAGCGAGGTGACGGTCAAGGTGCCGCCGGTGAGTTCCTCGACCTTCGCCTTGCCGGTACGGGCAGCCTCGGCCAAGCGGCTGATCTCGCTCGCGAGTTGCCAGACATTCTTGTCCTGCGCGTCGCGGATCACCGGGACCATAAGCCCCGCATCGGTCTGCGTCGCCATGCCGAGGTGCACCGCGCCATAACGCGTGACCACGCCGCCCTCGTCATCGTAGCGCGCGTTGATCATCGGGAACTCAGGGATCGTACGGCAGATCGCGACGATCAGGAACGGCAGCATCGTCAGCTTGGGCCGGCCGCCGCGGTTGGCGTTGAGGTCGGCGCGCATATCCTCGAGCGCGGTGACGTCCATTTCCTCGACATAGGTGAAATGCGGGATCGCGCGCTTCGACGCCGCCATATTCTCGGCAATCTTGCGGCGCATGCCGATGACTTTGATCGGCTCGTCGGCGCGCGCGCGGCTGGCGCCGGGGGCGTGATAGCCCTGCCCGCCGCTGTAGCGGAGGAACGCGTCCAGATCCGAATGGCGGATGCGGTCGCCTTCGGCTTGGACCTGCCCGAGGTCGACGCCGAGGTCCTTGGCGCGCGCGCGGACCGCAGGCGATGCGAGGACCTGGCGGTCGTGCGCGGGCGCGGGCGCGGCCACCGGGGCCGGCGTAGGCGCAGGCGCCGCAACGGGTGCAGGCGCAGCGACTTCGGCGACCGACGCTTCTTCGGCGCCCGGCGTTTCTGCGACGATTTCTTCCTCGACCGGCGTATCCGTGGGCGGCGCTTCGACGTCTCCGTCTCCGTCACCATCGGTCTCGATCACCGCCAGCGTCGAGCCGATCGGGATCAGGTCGCCGACCTCGCCCGCCAATTCGACGACGATCCCCGACACGGGCGATTCCATTTCGACGGTCGCCTTGTCGGTCATCATGTCGGCGAGCTGCGCGTCTTCCTCGACGCGCTCGCCGATCTTCACATGCCAGGCGACGATTTCGGCCTCGGCGATGCCTTCGCCGATGTCGGGCAGACGGAATGAATAGCGGGCCATGACGTCAGTCCTTCAAAATCTTGGTGAGCGCGGTCGCGATGCGCACTGGGCCAGGGAAATAGGCCCATTCGAGGCTGTGCGGATAGGGCGTGTCGAAGCCGGTGACGCGTTCGACCGGCGCCTCGAGATGGTAAAAACAGCGTTCTTGGACGAGCGCGGCGAGTTCGGCGCCGAAGCCCGAGGTGCGTGTCGCCTCGTGAATCACCAGGCAGCGGCCGGTCTTTTTCACCGACGCCTCGATGGCGTCGATGTCAAGCGGCAGCAGCGTCCGCAGGTCGATGATCTCGGCATCGATGCCCATTTCCTCCACGATCGTCCTGGTGACATGCACCATCGTGCCATAAGCGAGGATCGTCAGCGCTTCGCCTTCGCGCACCGTCGCGGCCTTGCCGAGGTCGATGCGGTAATAGCCCTCGGGCACGGCGCTCGCGTCATGCTTCGACCAGGGCTCGACAGGGCGGTCGTAATAGCCGCTGAACGGGCCGTTGTAGATGCGCTTGGGTTCGAGGAAGACGACCGGATCATTGTCCTCGATCGCCGCGATCAGCAGGCCCTTGGCATCATAGGGGTTCGACGGGATCACCGTCTTCACGCCGCAGATGTGGGTCATGATGCTCTCGGGCGACTGGCTGTGCGTCTGGCCGCCGAAGATGCCGCCGCCGAAGGGCGTGCGCACCGTCATCGGGCAGATATAGTCGTTCGCCGAACGATAGCGCAGCCGCGCCGCTTCGCTGACGAGCTGGTCGAGCCCCGGATAGATATAATCGGCGAACTGGATTTCGGGGACCGGGCGCAGGCCATAGGCGCCCATTCCGACCGCAACGCCGATGATGCCGCATTCGTTGATCGGCGTGTCGAAGACGCGCGTCTTGCCATGCTTCTTCTGCAGCCCCGCAGTCGCGCGGAACACGCCGCCGAAAAAGCCGACGTCCTCGCCCATCACTACGGTGTTGGGGTCGCGTTCGAGCATGACGTCCATGGCGCTGTTGATCGCCTCGATCATGTTCATGGTTTTGGTGTCGGCGCTAGACGATTCTGGCATCATTCGGGCTTCCAATTGGGGCCGAACTTGGCCTCTTGCTCGGCGAGCATCTGCGCGGATTGTTCCTTGAGGTGCCAAGGCATCTCCTCGAACACATCCTGAAACATCGTCTCGAAGGGCTGGTGCATGCCATGGCCCAAAATACCGAGCTTTTCCGATTGCTTCTGGGTCGTCTTGACCAGATCGTCGAGTTCGGTGCGCTGCGCCTCGTGGCGCTCCTCGTCCCATTCGCCGAGCGCGATCAGATGCTGCTTGAGCCGTGCAATCGGATCGCCGAAGGGCCAGGCCGTCGCCTCGTCGGCGGGGCGATAGGCGCTCGGATCGTCGGAGGTGCTGTGGCCCTCGCTGCGATAGGTGAAATGCTCGATCAAGGTCGGGCCGTTGTTGGTCCGCGCACGATCGGCGGCCCATAGCGTCGCCGCATAGACCGCGAGCGGATCGTTGCCGTCGATGCGCAGGCCGGCGATGCCGTAACCCACCGCACGCGCCGCAAAGGTCGTGCGCTCGCCGCCGGCGAAGCCCGAGAAGCTCGAGATCGCCCACTGGTTGTTGACGACGTTGAAGATAACCGGGGCATTATAGACAGTCGCGAAGGTCAGCGCCGAATGGAAGTCGCCCTCGGCCGACGAGCCCTCGCCGCACCATACGGTCGCGATGCGGCTGTCGCCCTTCGAGGCCGAGGCCATCGCCCAGCCCACCGCCTGCGGATATTGCGTCGCGAGATTGCCCGACACGCTGAAGAAGCCATGTTCGGGCGCCGAATACATGATCGGCAGCTGGCGGCCGAGCAGATGGTCGCCGCGGTTCGAATAGATCTGGTTCATCATCTGGATCAGCGGATAGTCGCGCGCGATCAAAATGCCCTGCTGGCGATAGCTGGGGAAACACATGTCGGCGCGGTCGATCGCCATCGTCGAGGCGATCGAGGTCGCCTCCTCGCCGGTGCATTTCATGTAGAAGCTGGTCTTGCCCTGCCGCTGGGCACGGAACATGCGATCGTCGAACGCGCGGGTGAGCATCATGTAGCGCAGCATCGTGCGAAGCCGCTCGGGGGTCAGCTTCGGGTCCCACGGTCCCGTCGCGACGCCGTCGAAATCGAGGACGCGCACGAGGCCGTAGCACAGGTTGCGCATCGCGTCGGGCTTGCTGTCCTCGCTCGGTCGCGGGGTCTCGCCGACCTCGGGCACGACGATGTCGCCGAAGTCGGGGGTGTCGCCGGGGCGGTAGCGCGGCTCGGGAATATGGAGCGACAGCGGCGGCAGGTTGCTCGCCGGGCGCCCGGGCGTGTCAGACATATCCTCGTCCTTCGAAGGCGCGAATCGATGCGCCTAGTTATATTTCAACGTGGCGACATATTATTTCGGTCGCCATGGGAATGCAACGGCGGCGCTCACACCGCGACGGGCGCGGAAATATGCGCCTGCGGGGCATAATCCTCGACCGCGAAATCCTCGAACCGATAGTCGAAAATGCTCGAGGCCCGGCGAAGGATGCGCAGTCTGGGCGCGCCCTCGGGAACGCGGCGCAGCTGCTGTTCGACCAGCTCGGCGTGGTTGAGGTAGAGATGTACGTCGCCGCCGGTCCACACGACCTCGTGCGCGTGCAGCCCCGTCTGGTCGGCGATCATCCGCGTGAGCAGCGCCGCCTCGAAGATGTTGAAGGCGAAACCGAGCCCCAAATCGCACGAGCGCTGGAAGAGCAGGCACGAGAGGCCGCCGTCGCTGCGGACGTGGAATTGATAGGTCATGTGGCACGGCGGCAGCGCCATGCGGTCGAGGTCGGCGACGTTCCAGCCGGTGAAGATATGGCGCCGCGAGCCGGGGTTGGTCTTGAGCGAGTCGATCAGCACCGCGATCTGGTTGTGGCCCTGCTCCGAACGGCGGAAAAGCCCCTCGCCTGCCGGCTCGTAGCGCGGCCAGTTGACCCACTGGTGGCCATAGACCGGGCCGAGGTCGCCCCATTTTGCCGCGAAATCGGCGTCGGCGATGATTCGCGCCTCGAAATCCTCGGCGCTGATATCCTCGCCGCTCGCCTTGCGATATTTTTCGAGCGGCCAGTCGGTCCAGATCTTCACGCCCTGCGCCACCAGCGCGCGGATATTGGTATCGCCGGTCAGGAACCACAGAAGCTCGCGCAGCGCGGTCTTCCAATAGACGCGCTTGGTGGTGAGCAGCGGGATCGCATCGTCCTTCAGCGAAAAGCGCATCGTCTCGCCGAACAGCGAGCGCGTGCCGACGCCGGTGCGGTCGACGCGCTCGTCGCCCTCGACCCAGATCCGTCGCATCAGGTCGAGATATTGCAGTTCATAATGGATGGACTCAGGCAAGATTCGCTCCCGGCTTTGCCCCATTGCTAGGCTTGCTGCGACGACGCGGCAAGCGCCGCGGGCGATCCTCCATTGCGGGGCAATCCCCGCTTTGGCTTTGCGACGCGGCGGCGCATGAAGGCGCGCCATGACCCGCTATGACCCCATCGAAACGCCCGGCGCGACGCCGGCGCCGCCCGGCTTCGTCCCGCGCGGCGACGAGGAGGAACTCGCGCGCCTGCTGCTGCGCCCGCTCTTCCCAACCGAGGACGAAATGCTGCTGGTCGCGGGCTTCGACACCTTCGACCGGTTGCTGTGCATCGAACATGCCGAGGGCGACCGCAGTGGCCGCTGCGTCGTCCCGCCGCATATCTGGCGCGCGGCGCTCGGCGCGCGGCCCGCACAGATTCTGCTCGCGCACAACCATCCCTCGGAAATCGCGCGCCCCAGCGACGCCGACATCGCGACGACGCGCGAATGCGCACGCTTCCTGTCGCCGCTCGGCATCGCCCTGTCGGACCATATGATCTTTACGATGGAAGGCCATTTCAGCTTCTGGCGTGCCGGATTGCTTTAGAGGGTCAGAACCCATTGCTGGCGCATTCGAGGCGTCGAAATGGCGAAGATATCGCCTTCGCGTGGCCGCCGCGGATGGTGGTTCCATCTGCAAGGCCGCGCGGAGGCGAGATCGAAGCCATTTCGACGTCCCTTGGGATTTGGCCAATTTTGTCCATGGCCGCGTCAGCGAGCCTTGGAATATGCTCATATACCTGCGCCTCGCTTCCTCGCCCTGACCAAAATTGACTCAAACCTCGAATGCGCCAGCAATGGGTTCTGACCCTCCCGCGAGCAATGTTCGCGACTATGCCGATTGGCGCTTGAAGTTCGCAAGATGCGCGTCTAGGGGACCGCTCTGCCTTCGCGGCGGCCCATAAGGCCGTTCGCCAAGATCGGTCGGGGAGTAGCTCAGCCTGGTAGAGCACTGTCTTCGGGAGGCAGGGGCCGGAGGTTCGAATCCTCTCTCCCCGACCAGTTTCTTTTGATATCAACACCCCTTGTAACCTGCGGGCAGAACACCTAGATTGGTGTCACGCCGCTATGGTTTTCCCCCTTTCCATCGCGGCGCAGTGTCCCACCGAAAGGTGCGGGCGCGTCCTCCCTGGACCCTGGCCACCTCGTACTTCGGTACGAGGTGGTTTTTTATTCGGCAGCCTGCGGCAGCGCCGCGGCGCCCGGCCAGGCGGTCGATACTTCTTGCAAAAGCGCATAAAACCAATCGGATAACGGCTTCAGCTTGTCGCCGTCGGGCGTGCGGTCGCGGCGGAGGTAAAGGCTGCGGTCGATCTCGACCTGTACCGCCTGCACCCCGCGATCGGGGCGCCCGTGGGTGCGCACGATATGCCCGCCGGCATAGGGCTGGTTGCGCGAGACGGGCACGCCGAAGCGTTCCGCCGAGCCGACGACGGTATCGACCAGCCAAGAGTCGGCGGTATCGCCGAAGCGATCCCCCACGACGATCTGCGCGCCATGCCCCGCCTGCCCCACCGGAATCGAGGGCATGCTGTGCAGATCGACGAGAATCGCATGCCCGAAGCGGGCTCTAGTGGCCTCCAGCGCCTCCGCCAGTGCCGCATGGAACGGGCGATGCAGCGATTCGAGCCGCCAGGCGAGTGCCGCGCGGTCGAGCGGTTTCTTCCACAAGGGCCCGACATCGGCGAGGCGTGTGGGAATCACGCCAAGCCCCGCGCGCTCCTTGCGCCCCGGCGCCGAAAATTGCGCGCGCAGTTGCGGCGCAACCTCGCCGGGGGCCATTTGTCCCTCGCCGCGGTTGCAGTCGGCGACCGCGCGCGCCCACAAGGCGTGGACGACGGTCGCCCCCGCCTCGGTCGCGCGCGATGCGATGAGGTCGGACCAGCCGTCCTCGAGCCTTTCGAGCTCGGGCTGCGACGCGCGCGCGGCGGCGAGAATCTCGGGCGGGTAGATGCGCCCGGCGTGCGCCAGCGACACCACGACCGGCGCCGCGCCGGAGGCCGGACGTTCGACGGCGATGGCGGCGGGAAGGTCGGGTCGGCGGCGCATCGGCATGACGTGGCAAAAATCGGTCGGGGAATCCAGCGCCGCCGAAATTTGTTAAGTTTGTCGCGCTATGAGACGGTTTCGATTATAGCACCGATGCCCAGAGGCACGGCGGCGGGACCATGGGGGCGACGATTAGCATGATTCGCATATTGCTGGCGGAAGACGATGACGTGATGCGCGAATATCTCGCGCGCGCGCTGACCAGCGCGGGCTATCACGTCACCGCGGTCGACCGCGGCACCGAGGCCGTGCCGCTGATCGATTCGGGCACCTTCGACCTGCTGCTCTCCGACATTGTCATGCCCGAAATGGACGGGATCGAGCTCGCGCAGCACACCGCCAAGGTCGCGCCGCAGACGCAGGTCATGTTCATCACCGGTTTCGCCGCGGTTTCGCTGCGCGCCGAGGAAAATGTGCCGCAGGCGAAACTGCTGTCGAAGCCCTTTCACCTCAAGGATCTGGTGCGCGAGGTCGACAATCTTTTCGGCCGCGCCGACCGGTCGCACCAACAATAAGGCCGCATCTTCGCGCGAGGGGCTTGCCAAGCCGCGCGAGGGCCTATAGGGGGCGCGTCACCCCAAGGGATGGGCGTGTAGCTCAGTGGTAGAGCACTGTGTTGACATCGCAGGGGTCGCAAGTTCAATCCTTGCCACGCCCACCATTAAAAACGCCGCCGCCCCAACGGGTTGGCGGCGTTTTTGACTCTAGGCCATACCCTTCGACAGATCGCCGCGCGAGGCGTCGCCGATCTGGCTGCCGCCGTCGCAGTCGAGGATCGTGCCGGTGATATAGCCCGCCGCCGGGCTGCACAGGAACACCGCCGATTCGGCGACCTCCTCGACCTCGCCCCATCGCTTCATCGCGATGCGGTCGAAATGCGACTGGCGCGTCGCGGCATCGGGCGCGAGCCGCGCCATGCCCTCGGTCCCCGCGATCGGCCCCGGCGAGATGCCGTTGACGCGCACGTCCGGACCCCATTCGAGCGCGAGCACGCGAATGAGCTGGTTGATCCCCGCCTTCGCCGCGCAGGCGTGCGCTTGCAGCGCCGAGGCGTTGATCGCCTGCCCCGCGGTGATCGCGATCAGTGACGCGCCGGGGCGGTTCAGCAGGTCATGGCAGCCACGGAAGACGTTGAAGGTCCCGTTGAGGTCGATATCGACCACGGTACGAAAGGCGTTCGCCGACATGCCGAGCACCGGCGCGAGGAAATTGCCCGCGGCGCCCGAGATGACGATGTCCATCGGGCCGAATGTGTCGACGACCGTCTCCATCACCCCGCGAATCGCGGCATAGTCGCGCACATCGCCCGACAGGCCGATCGCGTCATGGCCGATGTCGACGGCGGCGCGCTGCGCTTTGTCGGGATCGCGCCCGGCCACCGCGACCTTCGCGCCCAGCTCGGCGAAGCGCTTGGCGATGCCGAGGTTGATGCCGCTGGTGCCGCCGGCGACGAACGCCGTCTTGCCCGCCAGCAGATTGTCGCGAAACGCACTCGTCATCATCTTCTCCCCATTCGGCTATCTCCTTTCCGGCCCGGATGGGGTTGACGGAATGGAATCGGTGGCCTTTTGAAACCCGACAAGACAGCAAGGATCAGACGATGGCAAGCGGCCCCACCTCGAACAGCTTCATCTCGCAGCGGCTGAAGCTCCACTATGCCGACTGGGGCAATGAAGACGCACCCCCGCTCTTGCTGGTGCACGGCGGGCGCGACCATTGCCGCAGCTGGGACTGGGTCGCCGAGAAACTCCGCGACCGCTATCATATCATCGCCCCCGACCTGCGCGGCCATGGCGACAGCGCCTGGTCGCCCGACGGCAATTACGAAATGGGCGCCTTCGTCTACGACCTCGCGCAGCTGATCCACCAGCTCGACCTCGCGCCGGTGACGATCGTGTCGCATTCGATGGGCGGCAATATCTCGACCCGCTACACCGGGCTCTACCCCGACAAGGTGAAGAAGCTGGTGTCGATCGAGGGCCTCGGCCCCTCACCCGCGGTGCAGGAGGAGCGCAGCAAGACACCGTTCGACGAGCGCATGCGCCAGTGGATCGAGGACAAGCGTCAGGCCGCCGGGCGCCAGCCCAAGCGCTATGCAACGCTCGACGACGCGCTGGCACGCATGGCGGCGGAAAATGCCTATCTGACCCCCGAGCAGGCGCGGCACCTGACGATTCACGGCATCAACCGCAACGAGGACGGGAGCTGGAGCTGGAAGTTCGACAATTATCTCAACATCTGGACGATCTTCGACATGCCGCAGGACGATCTGCACAAGCTGTGGGCGAACATCAGCTGCCCGACATTGTTACTCTATGGCGCCGACAGCTGGGCCTCGAACCCCGAAAAGGACGGCCGCATGGAGCATTTCAAAAATGCCAAGGTCATCGAATTCGATAATGCGGGGCATTGGTTGCATCACGACCAATTTGACCGTTTCTTGGCCGAGCTCGACGCATTTCTGTAAAATACTTGATGGCGCCTTTCCATTTGTAACGGTGACAGGATAGACAAGGTTCGGCGATTACTTCATCATCCCCTCCTGCTCGATCCATGAGGGGGATGGAAGATGAGACTTGCCGTATCCGTGCTTGCTGTGTCCGCCGTGCTGGCGGCGACGCCCGCCGCCGCCTTGCAAAACACCGCCGTTCGCGAAATCGCCAACCCGCCCGAGCTCGAGGCCGAAGGCAAGCCGCCGTCGCTGATGCTCACTGCCGAGGCGGCGCCCGCGACCCCGACCGACAACCGCCTGCTCGACCTGAAGGTCGAGATGATCGCGAGCAAGCTCTACAACCCGAACACCGGGCGCGACGACAAGGTGCTGCTGCGCGGCTATACCGGCAAGGGCATGTTGCCCGACACGCCGCTCGTGTCGCCCGAGATCGAGATCCGGCCGGGCGAGACCGTGCGCATCAGCCTCGACAATCAATTGCCGACGGACCCGACCTGCCTCGGCCATCCGGCCAATATGAACATCCCGCATTGTTTCAACGGCACCAACCTCCACACGCATGGGCTGTGGGTCAATCCGGCGGGCAATGGCGACAATGTGCTGCTGTCGATCAACCCCGGCGTGTCGTTCCAATATGAATATAATGTGCCGAGCGACCATCCGTCGGGGACCTTCTGGTACCACACGCATCGCCACGGCTCGACCGCGCTGCAGGTGTCGAGCGGGATGGCCGGCGCGCTGATCATCCGCGGCGAGCGCATGCCCACGCCGACCGCCAATGGCGACATCGACACGCTGCTGAAGGGCATGCCCGAACGCGTGCTGGTGATGCAGCAGATCCAGTACGCCTGCTACGACAAGGCAGGGGCGATCCAGAAGAACAAGGACGGATCCTATCTGTGCAACCCCGGCGATGTCGGCGAGATTCGCAACATCGACGATTTCGGACCCGGCAGCTGGGGCGCGACGGGGCGCTACACCTCGTTCAACGGCGTCGTCATGCCGACCTTTCGCGCGACGCAGGGCGTCGTCGAACGCTGGCGGATGATCCACGGCGGGGTGCGCGATACGATCAAGCTCACCTTTGCCAAGCGGCTGGACAACAAGGTGCTGAAGCTCGGCGCCACCGCCGCCGAGGTCGATCGCTTCATCGAAAGCAGCTGCGCCAAGGACAGCTTGCCGATCCAACTGATCGCCGCCGACGGCCTGACCATGGCGCAGGCGCAGCCGAGCCGCGGCACCGTGTTCCAGCCGGGTTATCGTTTCGACGCGCTCGTGGCCTTTCCCGAGGCCGGGCAATATTGCGTGCTCGACATGCCCAACAGCGAATCGGGCAGCCTCAACCGCGACGCGCTCGGCCGCAAGCTGATGGGCTATGTCGAGGTCGCGAAGGGCACGCCCTTCACCAACAATCCCAAGGCCTATGTCCGCGACCGGCTGATCGAGCGCGCCAAGACGCTGATGCCGCCCAATATCCGCGACACGGTCGTCGCCGCGCTGACCGACCAGATGAAATTCACGCCGTTCGTGCCGCATCCGACCGTCGAGGACGACGAGCTGACGGGGACGCAGGAACTGACCTTTCGCATCGACATCAGCGGCCCGACGCAGTTCGAGGTCGGCAACACGCTGAACAGCGCCGACACCAAGCCCTATGATCCGGCACGCATCGACCGCCAGCTACCGCTCGGCGGGGTCGAGGAATGGACGCTGCAGTCGCATTTCGTCAGCCATCCCTTTCACATCCACGTCAATCCGTTCCAGATCGTGTCGATCACCAACCCCAAGGCCAAGAATCCCGACGGCAGCCTGATCGACCTCAGCCTGCCCGGGCAGGCGGACATTCCCGATCCGACCGACGGCCAATATGCCGGGCTGCACGGCGTGTGGAAGGATACGCTGTGGATCAAGAGCCTGTTCGCGGCGCCGGGCGATGCGCCCCCGGGCGACATCTATACGGTCAAGGTCCGCACGCGCTATCAGCGCTATATCGGCGAATATGTGCTCCACTGCCATATCCTCGACCATGAGGACCAAGGCATGATGCAGAATGTCGAAGTCGTGCTGCCGCAGGCGCCGTTCGGCAAGAACAACCCGGCGGTCATGCACGGCAGCCACTGATCGCGGTTCATCGCGGCGTTAGGCACTATGGGCTAAGGCTCTGGGTGCCGGGGCTTGTCCGGCGCACAGGGATGCCATGGCCTATTCGGGACGATTGCCGCGCCGTCAGCGGGGGATCGCCGCCGCCGCGACACTGCTGGCGGCAGCGCTCACCCTCTATGGCCTGGTGGCGGGGCTGCGGCTTGAGATTCCGGTGTTCGTCCGCGAAACGATCAGCGCGGTCTCCCTGCCCGCGCCAAAGCGCCCCGAGCCGGCCTCGGTGCCTGCCGATACGCCGTCGGACAAGGCTGCGGGCGCCGCGTCGGAGGCCAATCGGCGTGCCAAGGCCGCGCCGGTCGTCGCGTCCGAGCCCAAGCTCCCTCCCCCGGTCCCCCCGCCCGTCGTCGCTGCGCCGAAGCCCGATAGCGGCAGCGAGGCCTCGGCGGGCGCTGCGCCGGTCGCGGGGCCGGGATCGGGCGCGGGCGGGCGCGGCGACGGGCTCGGCGCGGGCGGATCGGGAAACGGCAGCGGCGGCGGCACCCGCCCCGTATGGCGCAGCGGGACGATTGAGGATCGCGACTATCCGCGTGAAGCACGCCGTGCCAGGGTCGGCGGCGAGGTCGAGGTGCGCTTCACGATCGAGGCGAGCGGGCGCGTCACCGGCTGCCGCGTCCGCAGGTCGAGCGGCGACGCTGCGCTCGACGCGACGACCTGCCGCCTGATCGAGCAGCGCTTCCGCTTCAAACCCGCGACCAACGCCGCGGGACTCGCGGTCGCGAGCCGCTACGGCTGGCGCCAGACCTGGTGGCTCGAGCGCCGCTAGCGCGCAATATCGCCCGAAAACGCCACAAAAATGCGACAATATCGCGAATGATTATCAATATGCATTGACACTGAGAACGACTCTCAATAGCGGCGCCCTCGAACAAACCAAAAAAGAAGGGGGTTTACCGTGAAACCATCGACGTCCGCATCTTTCCTTGCGCTCTCCTGCGTCGGAAGCCTGATCAGCGCGCCGGCGTTTGCCGCCGAAGCCGACGCCGCGCAGGATGCGCCCGGCGGCCGTAGCGAGATCATCGTCACCGGCACGCTCGCGACCGAGGTGGAATCGCCCAAGTCGACCGCGCCCATCGTCGACACCCCGCAGACGGTCACCGTGATCTCGCAGGAAACGCTGCGCCAGCAGAACCTCCTCACGCTGCGCGATGCGCTCCAGACGATCCCCGGCATCACCTTCGGCGCGGGCGAAGGCGGCGGCGGCTATGGCGACTCGATCAACCTGCGCGGCTATTCGGCGAACAACGACCTGACCGTCGACGGCGTGCGCGACAGCGCCCAGTACAGCCGCACCGACCCCTTCAACCTGCAGCAGATCGAAGTCTACAACGGCGCCAACTCGGTCTTCAACGGATCGGGCAGCGTCGGCGGCACGATCAACCTCGTCAGCAAGATCCCCTTTGCGCGCAACGCGACGACGGTGCAGGCGGCGGTCGGCACCGACAATTATTATCGCGCAGCGGTCGATAGCAACTGGCGCCTGAACGAGCTGATCGCGGTGCGCATCAACGCGATGTATCACGAGAATGACGTGCCGGGCCGCGACGTCGAATCCTATCAGCGCTGGGGCGTCGCGCCGTCGATCACGATCGGCGTCGACAGCGACACCAGCCTCACGCTCGCCTATATCCATCAGGATGACGACAACACGCCAATCTATGGCGTTCCCTTCTATCTCAGCGGCGTCAACGACGGCCCGCTGCCGGGCGTCGACGACAGCGACTATTTCGGCATCGTCAATCTCGACGAACAGAAGACCAAGGTCGATCGCCTGACCGCGACCTTCCGTCATGAATTCAGCGACAAGGTGTCGGTCCGCAACCTGACCCGCTGGCAGCGCGTGCATCAATATAGCCAGACGAGCGCGCCGCAGGGCGTCTTCTGCCTCGCCAACGGCCTCCAGCCGATCGGCAGCGGGCCCAACGCGACCGTAGGCAGCGCTTGCCCGGCTGGCCAGAATACCCCCGGCTTCTATTATCCGGCGGGTCCGCGCGGGCTGGTGCGCGACCAGATCAACGATCTGCTCCACAACCAGACCGACCTGACGATCCTGAGCGGCGCCAAGGGCGGTTTCTTCAACACCCTCGTCATCGGCGCCTCGGCGACGCAGGAGGATTATTCGATCGAGAACGCACAGCTGCTGCGCAATCCGAACGGCACGACGCCGAACCCGGTGCTGCCGCCGATCAGCCTGTCGAACCCGAACACCGTCTATACGGGTCCGGTCAACTATATCCGTACCGGCAACAGCTATGGCGACACGCGCAACCTCGCCATCTATGCCTTCGACACGCTCGAAATCTCGCCGATGTTCGAGATCAATGCCGGGGTCCGTTACGAAAGCGTCCGCACGGTCTTCCGCGCCGACACGGTGACCACACCCGCGACGGGCGCGGTCTACACCCGCGGCGCCGAACAGATCAGCGACGAAAATCTCTTCTCCTATCGCGTCGGCGCGGTCTTCCACCCGGTCGAGAATGTCAGCCTCTATGCCGCCTATGGCAATGCCAAGACGCCGACCTCGGCCACCGTGCGCGCCGGCTGCGGCCTTCCCGCCGCGGCGCCCGGAGCGGCCGATCCCTGCGCCGTTGCGCCGGAAAAAGCCCGGACGTTCGAAATCGGCGCCAAGGCCGAACTGATGAACAAGAAGCTGCTCTTGACCGCCGCGCTGTTCCGCAACGAACGCACCAACTTCCGCACGCCGTCGAACGACCCGGCCGCACCCAACTCGCTGCAGGTCCTCGACGGCCGATCGCGGGTCGACGGGCTTGCGCTCGGCATTACCGGCAATGTGACCCCCGAATGGGCGATCTTCGCCAATTACACCTATCTCGACAGCACGGTGAAGCAGAGCGTTTCGGACTTCTGCCTTGCCAACCCGGGACCGATCCTGCCGACGCCGCCCGCGACCGCGATCACCAACCCCTGCGCCAACAGCGCCGCGATCCCGGATCCGCAGCGCGGCGACCGGCTGATCCAGACGCCGAAGCATTCGGGCAGCCTGTTCACCACCTATGTCTTCCCGTTCGGGCTGCAGGTCGGTTACGGCGTGACCTATCAGGGCAAGTTTGCGACCAACCAGCGCAACCTGCTGCAGCGGACGCAGTTCATGGTCGACGACTATCTGATCCACCGCGCCTTCGTGTCGTATGACTTCAAGAACGGCCTGGTGGCACAGCTCAACGTCACCAACCTGACGAACGAGGATTATTACACCGGCGTGCGTAACAATGTCGCCGCGGCGACCACCGCCGCAAACGGCACCGTCAGTGGCGGCGCAGTCAGCGGTGGCTGGGCGACCCCGGGCGACTCGCGCTCGGCGGTGTTCAGTCTCTTCTACAACTTCTGATCCCAAAGGGCGGGTGCGGCGATTGCCGTTCCCGCCCTTTTCGCTCTAGAAGCGCTGCATGATCCGGATCATTCCCGATGTGCTCGACGCCGATGGCGTCGCCAGATTGCGCGCCATTCTCGACGCCGCGTCGTGGGTCGATGGCAACGAGACCTCTGGCCCGCAGGCCGCGCTTGCCAAGCACAACCAGCAGCTCCCCGAATTTGGCGAGGCCGCGGCCGAGGCCGGGCGGATCGTGCGCGAGGCGCTGGGGCGCGTGCCGCTGTTCATGGCGGCGGCGCTGCCGCTCAAAATCTACCCGCCCTATTTCAATCGCTATTCGGGCGGCGACAAATTCGCCGACCATATCGACAACGCCATCCGCATGCGCCGCGGCACCGATTTCCGCATTCGCAGCGACCTGTCGGCCACGCTCTTCCTGTCGGACCCGGACAGCTATGAGGGCGGCGGGCTGGTGATCGAAGGCATGGCGGAAGCGCCGGGGATCAAGCTGCCCGCCGGGCATCTGGTCCTCTACCCCTCGTCGACCGTGCACCGCGTCGAGCCGGTCACAGCGGGAACGCGTGTCGCCAGCTTCATGTGGATTCAGTCGATGATCCGCGACCAGGGCCAGCGCGACCTGCTCTTCGACCTCGACATGGGTGTACAGGGCGCCGCCGCCCGGCTGGGCCAGGGCGACCCGGCGGTTGTCCGCCTGACCGGCGTCTATCACAATCTGCTGCGCCGCTGGGCCGACGCCTAGCTGTGATCTAGTCGAGCATTTGCCGCCAGGCGCGCGAGACATGTTCGTGGCCGTTGGCGAGGATGCAGGCGGCGAGGTCCTGCTCGTCGGCGAGCGCGATACCGGCATCGGCGCCCATCACCGTGAGCGCGGTCGCCCAGCCGTCGGCCATCGTGCATCTGCGGTGCAGCACCGTGACCGAGCGCACGCCGTTGGCTATCGGGCGCCCGGTGCGCGGGTCGAAGCTGTGCGAATAATGCTGCCCGTCGATGTCGAGCCCGCGGCGGTAGTCGCCCGAGGTCGCGACCGACAGGTCGTGGAGCGCGACGCGCCAGCCGGCGCCGGGCCAGGAGGGCGGCACTTCGACATCCACCCACCAGGGCTGGCCGTCGGGGCGGAGGCCCTCGCCGCGCAGTTCGCCGCCGACCTCGAGCAGGAAATGGCGCACGCCCTCGCCAAGCAGCCATTCGGCGGCGAGGTCGACGCCATAGCCTTTGGCGATACCCGAGAAGTCGAGGCGCGCGCCGTCGCTGCGGCGGATGCTGCGGGCGTCGGGGTCGAATTCGAGGCCGCTATGCGTTGCGGCGGTATCGGGCATGACATCCACCGGTCCGGCAGCACCGAAGCCCCAGGCCTCGCTGAGTTCGCCGAGCGTCAGGCTGAACGCGCCGCCGCTGCGATGGCCGATATCGAGACCCGCCGCGACGACCGCGGCGAACTCGGCCGGAATGGCCTGCCATTCGCCCGCACGCGCATGGTTGAAGCGCGAGAGGTCCGAATCCGCCTCCCACTGGCTCATCTGTCCAACGACGCGGTCGAACGCGGCCTGCACGCCCTCTCCCGTCCCAGTGGGCGGCGCGACGGCGTGCAGGGACCAGTCGGTCCCCATCGTTTCACCGGAGAAAGTCTCAATGACCGCCCCGGCGTCGCGCCCGGCAAAAGCGGCGGGCGTGAGCGCGCGCGGGATCAGGATGCGGTCGGTCAGGGCGCGAGCACTTCCAGCGTCGTCACATAGCTCGCGCGGCGCTGCGGCGCGGCGTTCGCGGGCGGCGGGCCTTCGCCCTCGCCTTCGGTCCGCGGCGTGGTGACGTTGACCCAGTACATGCCCGGCTCGGCCCAGTTGAGCACGACCTTGCCCTCGCCGTCGGTCTTGAGCGTCTCTTCGCCGAGGTCGTCGCGATAGCGGATGCCGCCGCGGATCACGGTCACAGGCAAACCGGCGCCGGGCTTGCCGTCGAGCAGGAACTGGAAGGTCGCCGCCTCGCCCGCGATCAGGTCGTTGGGATGGGTGATGGGGACGAGTTCGATGCCCTTGCCGGTTGGCTTGAACAAGGTGTCGGTCGGCTCGCCGACGGTCACGAAAATCTCGTTGCGGTTGTTCGATTCGGCGGTCTGCACGTTGGTCGCGCCCGCCGGGATGCGCTCGGCGAGGTTCGCGGTGGTGGTGCCGCGCGGCAGGCGCTCGGTCTTGCCGTTCAGATCATAGCTGCCCATCACGCCATCGACCGCCGAGGCGATCTTCCACGTGCCCTTCTGCGTCAGATGCACGTCGAAGGTGCTGCGGTAACGGCCGGTCGCCTTGTTCTCGATCACTGCTTCGGTGCCGTCGGGTGCCCAGGCCTTCATCGCGTCGAGGCGCAGCGGCTGGTGCTCGAAATAGAAGAGGTCGTTCGACACCGCGGCGTCGACGGTCACCCAGACGTCGTCGCCCGACAGCACGGTCGACGACGGCATCATCCACTGACGGTGCGCATTGGCGGGTGCGGCGGCGACGGCGGCGAGCGCGGCGGTCGCGGCCAGGGTCCAGAGTTTCATCTTCATCGTCCTGCCCTCTTCTGATCGATCAACGGAAAGAAATGGAAACGGCGCCGAGCTCGGCCTTGCCCGCGGCCTTGCCGCCCGCACCGGCCTTGCCCGGCCAGGTGAAGGGGATGCGGAGCATCTCGCGGCCGCCGACTTCGCGTGCGGCCTCGACCACCAGCACATAGTCGCCCGCCGCCATCGCGCCCAGTTGCGCGCGGGTGAAGCTGATCTTGTGTGCGCCTGGCGCGCGGGTCGCGCCGGTGATGCCGTTGGCGGGGAAGGTCATCGAACGGCCCGAGACACGCCACCATTGGCGCACGTCGCGCAGCCATTTGGTGCCTTCATTGGCCTTCATGTCATGGTCGTACCAGACCGCGATGGTCTTCGCCTTGGCGCCCGCCTTCTCGACCCAGAAAGCCACGTACGGCTTGTGATATTCGGCGACTTTCAGCCGCGGGATGTTGACCGTGACGTCCATCGTCGCGGGCTGCGCCGCGGCGAGCGTCGGCGCGGCCAGCGCGGCGCCGAGCGTGCTCCCTATCAGGATGGCGCGAGGGGAAGGCTGCATGGTCGGGACTCCCTAGTGGATATAGATGATGGCGATGGCGGCGGGGATGGCGAGCCCAGCGCCGACGAGCGGCCAGGTGCTCTTGCGCTTCGCAGCGTGGAGCCACAGCAGGAACAGCCCGGTGATCCCGAAGACGAGGCAGGCGAAGGAGAAGATGTCGATGAACAGGCTCCACTCGCCGCCCGAATTGCGGCCTTTGTGGAGGTCGTTGAGATAGGAGATCCAGCCGCGGTCGGTGACCTCGCCGGTGACTTCGCCGGTCGCGCGGTCGATGTCGACCCAGGCGTCGCCACCCGGCCGCGGCGCGGGCAGATAGACATTTTCGGGCGCCCATTCGGCTTCGCCCCCTGCCTTAACCGGAAAGTTCGCCTCGACCCAATCGGCGACCGGCTTCGGGAGCGGTCCCTTGGCGTCGGCGGGCTCGGCTTTGGTCAGCTGCGCGAGCAAGGCGGGCGGGATCTGCGCCGTCTTTTCGGTGACGACCGGTGAGCCTTCGATGTCGGCGGCATGGTTTAAGGTGAAGCCCGTCACCGCGAACAGGATCAGCCCGATCAGGCTGATCGCCGAGCTCATCCAGTGCCACATGTGCAACTGCTTGAGCCAGAAGGCCTTGCGGCTCTTCCTGGTCGGGGCCGGACGGGACTTGGTGGGAGCGTGCATGAAATCATTCTGTGATGGCGTTGCGCCGCCACTATCGAGAGTGATTCGCAATTACAACAATTAATCCCGATTTTCCGGTCGTCCGCCGCAAGCGCCGGCTAGAGGCTCGGCAGGTCGAGCCCCTTCTCGCGCGCGCAGTCGATGGCGATGTCGTAGCCCGCGTCGGCGTGACGCATCACTCCGGTGCCGGGATCGTTCCACAGCACGCGCTTGAGCCGCTTCGCTGCCTCCGGCGTGCCGTCGGCGACGATCACCATGCCGCTGTGTTGCGAATAGCCCATGCCGACCCCGCCACCATGGTGCAACGACACCCAGGTCGCACCCGAAGCCGTGTTGAGCAAGGCGTTGAGCAAAGGCCAGTCGGACACCGCGTCGGTGCCGTCGCGCATCGCCTCGGTCTCGCGGTTGGGCGAGGCGACCGAGCCCGAATCGAGATGGTCGCGGCCGATCACGATCGGCGCTTTCAGTTCGCCCGAGGCGACCATCTCGTTGAACGCGAGGCCCAGCCGATGGCGGTCGCCGAGCCCGACCCAGCAGATGCGCGCGGGCAGGCCCTGGAAGTGGATACGCTCGCGCGCCATGTCGAGCCAGCGATGGAGGTGCGCGTCGTCGGGCAGCAATTCCTTCACCTTGGCGTCGGTTTTCCAGATATCCTCGGGATCGCCCGACAGCGCCGCCCAGCGGAAGGGCCCGACCCCGCGGCAGAAGAGCGGGCGGATATAGGCGGGAACGAAGCCCGGAAAGTCGAACGCGTCGCTTACGCCCTCGTCGAAGGCGACCTGGCGAATATTGTTGCCATAATCGACGACGGGCAGCCCCGCGGCCTTGAAATCGAGCATCGCGCGGACATGCACCGCCATCGACGCCTTCGCCGCCGCGGCGACCGCAGCCGGGTCGCTTTCGCGCTTGGCGAACCAGGTGTCGAGCGTCCAGCCCTGCGGCAGATAGCCGTTCACCGGGTCGTGCGCCGAGGTCTGGTCGGTGATCAGGTCGGGGCGCACCCCGCGCCGCACCAGCTCGGGATAGACGTCGGCGGCATTGCCGAGCAGGCCCACGGAGATCGGCGTCTTCGCCGTCGTCACGATCTCCAGCGCCTCGTCGAGGCTGGTCGTCATGCGGTCGACATAGCCGGTCTCAAGCCGCATCTCGATCCGGCTCGGCTGGCATTCGACCGCGAGGCACGACGCGCCTGCCATCGTCGCGGCGAGCGTCTGCGCCCCGCCCATGCCGCCGAGGCCGGCGGTGAGGATCCATTTGCCGCTGAGGTCGCCGCCATAATGCTGGCGCCCCGCCTCGACGAAGGTTTCGTAGGTGCCCTGCACGATCCCCTGGCTGCCGATATAAATCCAGCTGCCCGCGGTCATCTGGCCGTACATCATCAGCCCGGCCTTATCGAGCTCGTGGAAATGCTCCCAATCGGCCCATTTGGGCACGAGGTTCGAATTGGCGAGCAGCACGCGCGGCGCGTCGGCATGCGTCCTGAACACGCCCACCGGCTTGCCCGACTGGATCAGCAGCGTTTCGTCGGCCTCGAGCCGCTTCAGCGTCTCGACGATGCGGTCATAGCTTTCCCAGTCGCGCGCGGCGCGGCCGATGCCGCCATAGACGACCAGCTCCTGCGGCGCCTCCGCAACGCGCGCGTCGAGATTGTTCATGAGCATGCGCAGCGGCGCTTCGGTCAGCCAGCTCTTGGCCGACAGCTCGGGGCCGGTCGCCGCGCGGATGTGGCGGCTGTTGTCGAGACGGGTCATGGGCGTCCTTTCGCAAAATCGAGCACCGCGGCGAGGACGCGGGCGAGGTCGGTGCGCAGTCCGGCGGCGCGGTCGTTGTCCCACGCCGGGGCGTGACCGTCAGCGAGCGGGCTTTCGTCGAGATAGGCGCGCATCGCGGTCTCCATCTGGATCGCGTGCACGCCGACTTCGGGCTGGCCGTAGTGGCGCGTCGTCCAGCCGCCGCGGAAGCGCCCGTTGAGTATCGACCAGCGCGGCCCGCATTCGGCCATCACCGCGTCGCTCAGCGCGATATCGCAGGTCGTGCCATTGTCGGTGCCGACATTCAGCTCGGGCAATTCGCCACCGAACAGCCGCGGCACGACGCCGCGGATCGAATGGCAGTCGTAGAGGACGACGCGCGGATGACGCGCGCGCAGCCGCTCGATCTCATTGGCGAGCGCGGCGTGATAGGGCTGGTGGTACGCGAGGCGCCGCGCTTCGACGTCGGGCGCCGCGCCGTCATTGTAGAGCGGCGCGCCGTCGAAGGTCTCGGTCGGGCAAAGCCCCGTGGTCGCCTGCCCAGGATAAAGCGAGGCGCCCGAAGGGTCGCGGTTGCAGTCGATGACGCTGCGCGAAATATCGGTCCACACGAAGGTTGCGTCGACCAGCCCGTCGTAGAGGCGGCGGATGTGCCAGTCGGTGTCGAGCAGCGCGAGATCGTGCGCGCGGAAGGCCGGCAGATATTCGTCCGGAATCTCGGTGCCGCCGTGCGGAAATGCGAGGATCAGCGGCGTGTCCCCGCGTTCGACGTGGAGCCAGCTCATGCCGTGATTCCGGGGAGGTCGCCGACCATATCGACGAGTTTGCCGGTACGGACGATATCCTGCGCGGCGGCGATGTCGGGCGCCATATGGCGGTCCTCATCGAGGGTCGGCACAGTAGCGCGCAGCAGGCCGCGGACGCGCTCGATCGCTTCGCTCGATTTCAGCCCGCCGTGGAAATCGCACCCTTGCGCGCCCGCGAGCAATTCGATCGCGAGCACCGCATCGACATTCGCCGCCATCTCGATCAGCCGCCGCGCGCCATGCGCCGCCATCGACACATGATCCTCCTGGTTCGCCGAGGTCGGGATCGAATCGACGCTGGCGGGATAGGCGCGCTGCTTGTTCTCCGACACCAGCGCCGCGGCGGTCACCTGCGGGATCATGAAGCCCGAATTGAGCCCCGGCTTGGCGACGAGGAAAGCGGGCAGCCCCGACAGCGCCGGATCGACGAGCATCGCGGTGCGCCGCTCGGACAGGCTGCCGATTTCGCACAACGCCATCGCAATCATATCGGCGGCGAAGGCGACGGGCTCGGCGTGGAAATTGCCGCCCGACAGCGCCTCGTCGGTGTCGGGGAAGATCAAGGGATTATCGGAGACGCCATTGGCCTCGACCAGCAGCGTCGTCGCAGCCTGCCGCAGCAGGTCGAGCACGGCGCCCATCACCTGCGGCTGGCAGCGCAGGCAGTACGGGTCCTGCACGCGAACGTCGCCGAGGATGTGGCTGGCGCGGATTTCCGAGCCCTGCATCAGCGCGGCGAGCGCGGCGGCGGTCTCGATCTGGCCCTTGTGCCCGCGCAGCGCGTGGATGCGCGGGTCGAACGGCGTGTCCGAGCCCTTGGCGGCCTCGGTCGAGAGGATGCCCGTGACGAGCGCGCTGCCGTGGAGCCGCTCGGCCTCGAACAACCCGGCGAGCGCATAGGCCGTGGAGAATTGCGTACCATTGAGCAGCGCGAGCCCTTCCTTGGGGCCGAGCACCAGCGGCTCCAGCCCTGCATCGGCGAGCGCGAGCGCAGCGGGGATGCGTGCGCCATCGACGAAGATATCGCCCTCGCCGATCATCGCCGCCGCCATATGCGACAGCGGCGCGAGGTCACCCGATGCGCCGACCGAGCCCTGCGCGGGGATCACCGGGATCAGATGACGGTCGATCATCGCCTCGAGCAGTTCGATCGTCGCCGGGCGCACGCCCGACGCGCCGCGCGCGAGGCTCGCGAGCTTGAGCGCCATCATCAACCGCGCGATGCGCTCGGGCATCGGATCGCCGACCCCCGCAGCATGGCTGAGCACGATATTGCGCTGGAGCGTTTCGAGGTCGCCCGCCTCGATCCGCACCGTCGCGAGCTTTCCGAAGCCCGTGTTGATCCCGTACACCGCCTCGCCGCACGCGAGGATACGATCGACCGCGGCAGCGCTTTCCGCGATCACCGCGCGGCATTCGGGCGCCAGCCGCACCGGCGCGCCCGCATAGATCTCGCGCCAGTCGGCGAGGCCAATCGAACCGGGGGTCAGGTGCATATTCCGTCCTTGATGCGCGTATGAAGCGGGTTGAAGCCGATACGGTAGACGAGCTCGGCGGGCTCGCTGCTATTCCAGATCGCGAAGTCGGCCGCCTTGCCCAGTTCGAGCGTGCCGATTTCGCGCTGCAGCCCAAGCGCCTTGGCGGCATTGACGGTGACCGCGCGCAGGCATTCGGTGACCGACAGGCCGAACAAGGTCGCGCCCATGTTGAGCATCAGCAGCAGCGAGGTCGTCGGCGAGGTACCGGGGTTGCAGTCGGTCGCGAGCGCCATCGGCACGTCGGCCTCGCGCAGCGCTGCGACCGGAGGCTTCCTCGTTTCGCGCATGAAGTAGAAGGCGCCTGGCAGCAGCACGGCGACGGTGCCCGCGTCGGCCATCGCCGCGATATCGGCATCGTCGATATGTTCGAGATGGTCGGCGGACAGCGCCTTGTATGAAGCGGCGAGGCTGGCGCCCGCGAGGTGGGACAATTGCTCGGCGTGGAGCTTGACCGGCAGGCCCGCGATCTTGGCGGCATCGAAGACCCGCGCGATCTGCTCGGGCGAGAAGCCGATGCCCTCGCAGAAACCATCGACCGCGTCGGCTAGACCCGCCGCCGCGGGTATGATCTGCTGACAGACCAGATCGACATAGGCGTCTGGGTCGGCTTTATATTCGGGCGGCACCGCATGTGCCGCGAGCAAGGTGGTCGCGACCCGAACGGCACGCGACTTGCCCAGCCCGCGCGCGGCGCGCAGCATCTTGATTTCGTCCTCCTTCGTCAGGCCGTAACCCGACTTGATCTCAATCGTCGTGACGCCCTCGGCGAGCAGCGCGTCGAGGCGCGGGAGCGCGCTGGCGACGAGAGCGGTCTCGCCCATGTCGCGCGTCGCGCGCATCGTCGACACGATGCCGCCGCCCGCGCGCGCGATCTCCTCATAGGTTGCGCCTTCGAGCCGCATCGCCCATTCATTGGCGCGGCTGCCGCCGTGCACGAGATGCGTGTGGCAATCGATCAGCCCGGGCGTCAGCAGCCGGCCCTCGCAATCGATCACCGCCGCGGCGGGAGGCGCTTCGCCAGCGGGTCCGACCCACACGATCCGCCCGTCCTGCACGCCCACCGCGCCTTGCTCTACCAATCCCAGCCCATCGCCGGTGAGCGTCGCGAGTCGCGCATTGGTCCAGAGTCGATCCATGGCGCCAACTTGCCAGCTTGGATTATTATGTCTAGACATAATATCGGACAGGCGAGGAGCGAGGCATGACGACACTCTGGTTCGAACGGGCGCTCCTTCCCGATGGCTGGGCCGAAAACGTCCGCCTGACGCTCAATGCGGGGTGGATTTCCGGTGTCGAAATCGGCGCCGCACCGCAGCCCGGCGACGAACGCCACGCCATCGCCCTCCCCGGTCTCGCCAATCTCCATTGCCACGGCTTCCAGCGCGGCATGGCGGGCCTCTCCGAAACGCGCGGGCGGCCCGACGATGATTTCTGGAGCTGGCGCGAGATCATGTACCGCTTCCTCGACCGGCTCACCCCCGAGGACATCGCCGCGATCAACGCGCTCGCCTTCGTCGAGATGATGGAAAGCGGCTTCACCCGCGTCGCCGAATTCCACTATCTCCACAACGATGCCTATGGCGGCCGCTACGCCGACCCCGCCGAGATGGCGGGTGCGGTGGTTGCCGCCGCCGAAGAGAGCGGCATCGGCCTGACCCTCCTTCCCGTCTTCTACGCGCATGGTGATTTCGGCGGTGCGTCGCCCGCGCCGGGCCAGCGGCGCTTCCTGGCGGACGTCGACGGCTTCGCGAAGCTCGTCGAGGCGAGCCGCGCCAAGCTGCCCGCCGACGCGGCGTTCGGCATCGCGCCGCATTCGCTCCGCGCGGTGACCGCCGAGGAACTCACCGCCATCCTGCCGCTAGCCGATGACGGCCCGATCCATATCCACGCCGCCGAGCAGATGCGCGAGGTGGAAGCGTCTCTCAAATGGAGCGGCCAGCGCCCTGTCGAATGGCTGCTGAACAATGCCGAGGTCGATGCGCGCTGGTGCCTCGTCCACGCTACGCACCTGACCGACGACGAATGCGACCGCCTCGCCGCGAGCGGCGCGGTCGCAGGACTGTGCCCCATGACCGAGGCGAACCTCGGCGACGGCATCTTCCCCGCCGCCCGCTATCTCGCGGCGGGCGGCCATATCGGCATCGGCACCGACTCGAACATCCTGATCGACGCCGCGGGCGAGCTTCGTGCGCTCGAATATAGCCAGCGCCTCCGCGACCGACGCCGCGCGATGCTCGGCAGCGACGCCATCCCGTCGATCGGCGAAAGGCTGTTCCGCGAGGCGCTGGCCGGCGGCGCACGCGCGACGCGTGCAGGAACCGGCATCGCCGTGGGGCAACCCGCCGACTTCTTCACCCTCGCGGCGGAGGATCCGGTCTTCGCGGGCGCCGACCAGCGCACGATCCTCGACCGCTGGATCTTCGCGGCGCGCGCGCCGGTGATCGATGGCGTGTGGCACGCCGGGCGCCAGTGGGTCGCGGGCGGGCGCCATGTCGCGCGCGATGCCGTCGCCGCGCGCTATCGTACTGTGGTCGAGGCCCTGCTCGCATGAGTTTCGACGCGCGCATCCGCGCCGCGATCGAGGGCGATATCCGCAGCGGCGCGCTGCGCCCCGGCGACCGCCTGCCGTCCGAGCACGAACTCGCCGCGCACCACGGCTGTTCGCGGGCGACGGTGAGCAAGGCGATGGCGGCGCTGCACCGCGCGGGGCTGATCGAGCGGCGGCGCAAGGCGGGCAGCTTCGTCGCCGACCAGCATGTGCATTCGGCGGTGCTTGAGGTTCCCGACCTCGAACAGCTGATCGCCGCGCGCGGTCACGCCTATCGCTGGCACTGCCGCGAACGGCGGCAGGACGGGCCGGAGCTGCACGTCGAGGGGCTCCATTTCGAGAACGGCACCCCCCTCGCCTTCGAAACCCGCGCGATCACGGTTGCGACAGTCCCCGACGCGGCGGCCGAAAGCTTCGCCGAGGTCGCACCGGGCACCTGGTTGCTCGCGCATATCCCCTGGACCTCGGCGCGCCACCGCATCCTTGCCGCGGGCGCGACCTCGGTCGAGGCCGAAGCGCTCGGCGTCCCCGCCGGCACCGCCTGCCTGATCCTCGAGCGCAGCACCTGGCGCGGCGACGCACCGGTCACCACGGTAAGACAGGTGTTTCGCGGCGACATGTTCGACATGGTCGCCCATTTCGAGCCGAGCCCGCGTTAGCGCGCCATCCGCGCTTCCCACGCCAGAACCGTGGCACGCAGCGCGACCGCGTCGTGCAGCGCATTATGCGGCACCGCGCTCGGCACGCCGGGGCCGATGATGTCGGGATCGACCAGTTCGAAGCTTATGCTGCGCACCGGCTTCATATAGCCCGGACCGGTGATCAGCAGCCGCGCTGCGAGCGCGATATCCTCGGGCCAGTCGGCGACGAGCAAGGGCGCGGGATCGTTCATCAGATAGGCGGCGAACAGATCGCGCACTTCCTCGCGGGGCCGCGGCTCGGTCGCCAACACCGGCAGCGCATTGGTCCGCACCCAGTCGGTCGGCTCGTCGATCGCGATCGCCGCGTAGAAAGGCGCCAGCGCCGCATCCTCGGGGACGAGGGCGATCGAAATCAGCTCGCCGCAGAAGCCGTTGAATTCGGTATCGAGGAAATAGCGCATCGTCCGGGTCTAGCGGGTGGATGGCGGCAGGCAAGGACCAGGTGGCGGAGACGGAGGGATTCGAACCCTCGGTACGGTTCCCCGTACGACGCTTTAGCAAAGCGTTGGTTTCAGCCACTCACCCACGTCTCCGCATGGTCCATCGCGCTAACGACAGGCTGGCCTAGGCGGGTCGCTATAGCCAGCAGTCTCGCGCCCCGCAACGCCTAACATTGCCCTTTTTTTGGCGCCGCTGCGTCGGCCGGTCGCGCGAGAGGATTCGGTCTGGCGCAAAATCGACTCGGGTCATCGCCGGTTCATTGCCCGCGCGCCAATCGGGGAGTCATGGTAAACGCGTGCCGGACAGGGTTTCGCGTCCACGGCCCGAGATTTGGGGGATAATATGCGTTCATCGATCACCAACTTCGCCCTGGCGGCCGCCGCGTCGCTCGGCCTCGCGCTGTCGGCGCTGCCCGCGGCGGCGCAGATGACCGAGATCGATCCGAACACCGCAATCGACGCCGACCTCAACAATCCCGCCCCGCCGCCACCGCCTGCCACCGACACGGTGACCGGCAGCGATACCCCGTACGACAGCGACCTTGCGACCGGCGACGACCAGGTCACCGTCACCGGCGATACGACGGTCACGTCCGATACCGGGACCGTCGCCAACACCGCGCCCCCGGGCACGACCTACAAGAAGGACGACCTGATCGGCGCCGCCGAGGGCGTGTTCGGCAAGGGCGCACAGGGGCTCGCCGGGTTGATCGAGGATGTGCTCAAGAAGCAGGGCGAACCTAATGCCTATATCGTCGGCCGCGAAGCCGGCGGCGCGCTGGTCCTCGGGCTGCGCTACGGCTCGGGCACGTTGTTCCACAAGGTCGAGGGCGAAAAGCCTGCATACTGGACCGGCCCGTCGATCGGCTTCGATGCCGGCGCCAATGCGGGCAATACCTTCGTCCTCGTCTACAACCTCTTCGACAGCGAGGATCTCTACAAGCGCTACCCCGCCGGCGAAGGCGCCGCCTATCTGGTGGGCGGCTTCAATGCCTCGTACCTCCGCCGCGGCGATGTCGTGCTGATCCCGATCCGCGTCGGCGTCGGCGCGCGGCTCGGCGCCAATGTCGGCTATATGAAGTTCCGCAAGAAGCAGAGCTGGCTGCCCTTCTAAAGCGCCCATCCCCCTTGGACGCTGCGAACGCCCGTGCCTGACCGCGCGGGCGTTTTGCTTGGGGCTTAGGTCATGATAGGCAGGGGCCATGCTTCAACCGGCACGGCTTTTCAGATTGGGAACGATCCTCCTCGTGGTCGCGATCATCCGGGCCGTCGCGTTTCCGATTGTCGAACCGCTCGACAGGAGTGATCCGGGCCTGGCATTCCAGCTGTACAGCTATTCCGTTTTGATCTGGGTGCCGGCCCTCGGCCTGATTGCCCTTTCGGCAATATTGCCGCTGTGGCTTCGCGTCATTCGCTGGGTCGAGGGCCGCAACTGACCGTTTGAGGCGCGGACATTACTCTCCGTCGAAGGCGATCAGCGTCTCGCACGCCAGACCTGCCGCGCTTAGCCGCTGCGAGCCACCGAGATCGGGCAGGTCGATCACGAACAGTGCCGCCGCGACCTCGGCCCCGACATTGCGCATCAGCGCCGCGGTCGCGAGGATCGTGCCGCCGGTCGCGAGCAGGTCGTCGACCAGCACGACGCGGTGACCGGGCAACACCGCGCCTTCGTGGAGTTCCAGCCGGTCGCTGCCATATTCGAGCTCGTAATCGACGCCGATGGTGACGCCGGGCAGCTTGCCCGCCTTGCGCACCGGGACGAGCCCCAGCCCCATCATCGTCGCCATCGCGGCACCGAACAGGAAGCCGCGCGCCTCCACCGCGACGATCAGGTCGGGGCGATACTCCGCCGCGCGAACGGAAAGACGCCGCGCGGCTTCGGAAAAGCCGGCGGCGTCGCCGATCAGGGTGGTGATGTCGCGGAACTGGATGCCCGGCTTCGGAAAGTCGGGGATGGTGCGGACGAGCGCTGCAAGGTCCAGTTCGGGAGCGGGAGGAAGGGCGATCATGGGTGACGCGCCCTTCCCTGCCCGATCAATGCTTCTTGTCGGCCCAGATGTTGCGGTACGACAGATAGGTCAAAGTCGTGAACATCGCGATGAAGAGCAGCACGGCCCAGCCGGTCCACACGCGCTTCACCAGATTGGGCTCGGCGGTCCAGACGAGGAAGGCGGTGACGTCGCGCGCCATATGCTCGACGTCGTTCTTGCTGCCGTCGGCGAAGGTCACCTGACCGTCGTTCAGCGGCTTGGCCATCGCGAGGTTGAGGTTCGCGAAATAGGGGTTGTAGTGCAGCCCGGTGCCCGGCTGGAGTTCCTTGGGCAGGTCCTTCGGCGGGTTCTGGTAGCCGGTCAGCAGCGAATAGACATAGTCCTTGCCGCCTTCGCGTGCCTTGGTGATCAGCGAAAGGTCGGGCGGCAGCGCGTTGTTGTTCGCAGCGCGCGCGGCGACTTCGTTCGGATAGGGCGACGGGAAATGGTCCGACGGCAGGCCGGTACGCGTCGCCGGCTCGCCCGTGTCGGGGTTGATCGACGGAATGGTGTCATAGCTCTTGGCGAAGCTCTTCACCTGGCCCTCGCTGTAGCCGAAGTCCGCGATGTTGCGGAAGGCGACGAGGTTCAGGCTGTGACAGGCCGAGCAGACCTCTTTGTACACCTGCATCCCGCGCTGCAGCTGGGCCTTGTCCCAATGGGGGAACAGGCCGTCGCTGGTCAGGGCGAGGTGGCGCGGATGCTTGTGGATCTCATGCGCGGCGTTGGGCTCATTCTTGAGCGGCGTCGTCAAGATCGCGAGCACCAGCGCGGCGATGAAGCCGAGGCCGACGAGAAAACCGAGCGGGCGAACCATGGCTGTATCAGCTCCTATTTAAGTCCGGCGCTCAGGCCGTGGCCGCCGACTTGTCGTCGGCATGCTTTGCGAGGACCGCTTCCGTGATCGAGTTCGGCATCGGCAGCGGACGTTCGATCCGCGAGATGATCGGCAGGATGATCAGGAAGTGCGCGAAATAGTAGATCGAGCCGAGCTGGCTGAGGATCACATAGGGCTGTTCCGCCGGGCTCTTGCCGCAATAGCCCAGGATCAGCACGTCGACGACGAGGATCCAGAAGAAGATGCGGTTGAGCGGACGATAGGTCGACGACTTCACCGGCGAGCTGTCGAGCCACGGCAGGAAGAAGAGCAGCGCGATCGCGGCGAACATCGCGATGACGCCCCACAGCTTCGCGTCGATCCACAGGAAGTTGAACGTGAAGGCGCGCAGGATCGCGTAGAAGGGCCAGAAATACCATTCGGGCACGATATGCGCGGGCGTCGAAAGCGGGTTGGCGGCGATATAGTTATCGGCGTGACCCAAGAGGTTCGGCGTGAAGAAGGTCAGCGCGGCGAACACGAACAGGAAGACGCCGAGGCCGAAACCGTCCTTCGCGGTGTAATAGGGGTGGAACGGGACCGTGTCCTGCTCGTCCTTCACCTCGATGCCGGTCGGGTTCGACGAACCCGGGATGTGCAGCGCCCAGATGTGCAGGATGATGACACCCGCGATCACGAAGGGCAGCAGATAGTGCAGCGAGAAGAAGCGGTTGAGCGCAGCGTTGTCGGGCGCGAAGCCGCCGAGCAGCCACTGGCGGATCGGCTCGCCGACCATCGGTATCGCCGAGAAGAAGCCGGTGATCACCTGCGCGCCCCAAAAGCTCATCTGGCCCCACGGAAGGACGTAGCCCATGAAGGCGGTCGCCATCATGAGGAGGAAGATCACGACGCCCAGCAACCACACCATTTCGCGCGGCGCCTTGTACGAACCGTAATAGAGGCCGCGGAAAATGTGCAGATAGACGACGATGAAGAACATGCTCGCGCCGTTCATATGCGCATAGCGGATGAACCAGCCGGCGTTCACGTCGCGCATGATATGCTCGACCGAGTTGAACGCGACGCCCGCATTGGCGGCATAATGCATCGCCAGCACGATGCCGGTGATGATCTGGATCGCCAGCGCGGCGCCGGCGAGGACGCCGAAGTTCCAGAAATAGTTGAGGTTGCGCGGCACCGGGTAACCGGCGCCGACCGCGTTGTAGACGAGGCGCGGCAGCGGCAGCTTCTCGTCCAGCCACTTCATCAGCGGCTGCTGCGGTTCGTAATTCTTGGCCCAGGGAAAGCTCATCTTATCTCGCTCCTCAGCCGATCGTCACGACGGTGTCGCTGGTGAATTCATAGGGCGGCACGACCAGGTTGGTCGGCGCGGGGCCCTTACGGATGCGCGCTGCGGTGTCGTAGTGCGAGCCGTGGCACGGGCAGAAATAACCGCCGAAATCGCCACGATTCTCGCCCTCGGCGGCGCCGAGCGGCACGCAGCCCAAATGGGTGCAGACGCCGAGCGTGATCAGCCAGTTTTCCTTGCCGGGCTTGGTGCGCTCGTCGATCGTCTGCGGGTCGCGCAGTTCGCCGAGCGGGACGGCCTTCGCCGCCTTGATCTCGTCCGCCGTCAGGTTGCGCACGAACACCGGCTGCTTGCGCCAGCTGGTCTTGATCGCCTGGCCGGTGCCGATCGCCGAAATGTCGATCTCGGTCGACGACAGCGCGAGCACGTCGGCGGAAGGGTTCATCTGGTTGACCAGCGGCAGCACCACGGCGACCGCGCCGACCCCGGCGAAGCTGACCGCTGCGATATTGATGAAGTCGCGGCGGCGCACGCCATCTTCGACGACTGCGCTGTGTTCGGATTCACTGGCCATTCGATTGCCCTTGTATGGCTGAACTGACAATTTTCCCGGAATTTTCGGCCGCCCGCAGCGCGCGCACGAAATGGCGCGTCCCGGCGGCCCCTCCGGGAATTGCGGGCCTGATAGCCGCACATCCGGGGCTTGCCAACAGGCAATTTCCGCTTCTTTGACTGTACCAAGGCATCGCGCCGAAGCGCTCGATTCCGCGCGCCGCCCCGGCTATGGCCGCGCCATGGAAATCGCCCTGTTTCAACCCGACATCGCGGGCAATGTCGGCACCACGCTGCGCACCGCCGCGTGCCTCGGCAGCCCTGCGCATATCATCGAGCCGTGCGGCTTTCCCTTTTCCGACGCGGCGCTGAAGCGTGCGGGCATGGATTATGCGACGCGCGCCAATGTGACGCGCCACGCCGATTGGGCCGCCTTCACGGCCTGGGCTGCCCAAGCGGGCAAGAGGATCGTGCTGCTGACCACCGCCGGCGCGACGCGCCTGCCCGACTTCGGCTTCGGCCCGGGCGACGTGTTGCTGCTCGGCGCCGAATCCTCGGGTGTGCCACCCCATGTCCATGCCGCCGCGGCGGCGCGGGTCGCGATTCCGATGCACAAAGACTTTCGCTCCTTGAATGTCGCGGTCGCGGCTGGCATCGCGCTCGCCGAGGCGCTCCGGCAGACGAAAGGCTTTCCCGCATGATTTCGCTCGACCCCCAGCAACAGGCCGCGCGCGACTGGTTCGAATCGCTGCGCGACCGGATCTGCGCCGAATTCGAGGCGATCGAAGCCAAGGCGGGCGGCGAGGCGCGCTTCGCCTACACCCCGTGGGACCGCGAGGCCGAGGGGCTGGCGCCGGGCGAAGGCGGCGGCGGGGTGCGCGGGGTGATGACCGGCGCGGTGTTCGAGAAAGTCGGGGTCAATGTCTCGACCGTCGCGGGCCAGTTCGCGCCCGACTTCGCGGCGTCGATCCACGGCGCGGGCGACGACCCGAGCTTCTTCGCGACCGGGATCAGCCTCGTCGCGCATATGGCGAACCCGCATGTGCCCGCGGTGCATATGAACACGCGCTTCCTGGTCACGACGCGGCGCTGGTTCGGCGGCGGCGCCGACCTCAATCCGCCGATCCCCTATCAAGAGGATACCGACGCCTTTCATGCGCGCTTTCGCGCCGCCTGCGCGCCCTTCGGGCCCGACGTCTATGAACGCTATGCCAAATGGGCCGAGGATTATTTCTACATCCCGCACCGCGGCGTGCATCGCGGGGTCGGGGGCATCTTTTACGACCATCTCGAATGCGGCGACGACGCCGAGTTCGACCGCAATTTCGAGCTGACACGCGCGGTCGGCGAAGCCTTTCTCGACATCTTTCCGCAGATCGTGCGGCGGCGCATGGGGCTGCCCTTCACCGAGGCCGAGCGCGAGGCGCAGCTGATCTGGCGCGGCCGCTACGCTGAATTCAACCTCGTCTACGACCGCGGCACGCTCTTCGGGCTCAAGACCGGCGGCAATATCGACGCGATCCTGATGAGCCTGCCGCCGCTCGCCAAATGGAGCTGAACGGATAAGGGCGCCCCGCTTCCGGAGCGCCCCTTTTCCTGGCTTCGCGCCCTGCCGGTCAGGCGAAGACGTCGGTCCCGCTCTTGGACCCGATGCAGCGATAGACCGCGGCGGGCATCGACACCGATACCAGCACCACCGGTACATAGATGAGGAGCGCGACGATCAGCGCGACGATCATCGCGCCCGCCCCCGCGTCGGGCGACGACATCGCCGAGCCCATGACCCCGCCGAGCACCATCGAGACGACGAAGAAAAAGACGAAGAACAGGATCGCCATCACGATGTTGAAGCCGACGATGGTCCACTGCGACGCGCTGGTCAGCCGCCACGATTCGCCGAAAGCGGTGAACGGGTTCGACGAACGGTTTACCGCCATCAGCGGTCCGGCGACCGACAGACGGCCGAAGAACCAGGTAAAGAAGATGATGATCGCGGCGTAGATCAGGATCGCGAAGAAGATCAGCCCCGCCGACGCCCCGCCCGAAGACAGGCTTTCGATCGACATCCCGCTGGCCCCGAACACCGCGAAGGCGAGCAGCCCGACGATCAGCAGCACGATGTACATCAGGATGACCGTCGCGATGTACACGACGATCATCGCTAACATATAGGCCGCCCCGGCCCCGAGGCCCCAACCGATGTCGCCGGCCGGCTCGCCGCCGACGAGCCCCGATCGCCAGATCAGCAGGCTGGCCGCGGTGACGATCGTCCCGGCGACGATCGCGAAGAGGAAAAACGACCCCAGCGCCCCGAAGGCGGCCGAGGGATCGCCCTGCGCCATCATCATGGTCATCATCGCGTTGCGCAGCAACAGCCAACCCAACAGGCAAACCACGACCACCGCACCGCCGAGCCACATCAGCATCTGCATCCAATTGGCCCTCAGAAACGCGAAGGTTTCCGAAATGGCCGCACCGACACTCATCTTGACCATGATTTTCCCCCTTTTTGTTGAACCTGCTTGCAATCCTTCTTTTGCGTCCCGAACGTTCTGGTTAACCGATTGCCGGCCCGTTGGCGAACTTTTCCTGACGTTACGGAAAGCCCGGGGTTCCTGCCCCAAGGGTCAGGAGAAGATGTCCTTGCCGTCGCCGCTCGCGAGCTGGCGATAGGTGGCGGCGACGATCGCCGTGGTCACCAAGCCGCTGACGGCGGCGACGCTGGCCTCGACCAGCCCGGTCAGGATACGCCCGATGCCCTCGCCCGTGCCCGCGACCGCCGCGACGACACCGCCCAGTATCACCGCGACGATCAGCACGATCAGGGTGACCAGAAACAGGAACAGGCAGATCCGCCAGCCATTGCCCCGGGTCAGCTGCCAGCTCGCCTGGATGGCGGCGATCGGGTTGTACAGGCCCTTGTCGGTGAGCGCGGGGGAGATGACCGCGAGCCGGCCCCATAGATAGAGCAATATCACGACCAGCGCGATCACCCCGACGAACAGCAGCAGCGCCGAAATCGCACCGCCGCCCGCGGCAATGCCCGGCATGATCAGCAGCACCGCGCCAAGGCCGAGCCCGACGCCGAGGATCAGCTGGATCGCGATCATCGTCGGGATCATCTTGACCGCGAAGACCAAGGCGTCGCCGACGCTCGTCCCGGTGCGCGACAGCCAGAGCCGCAGGATGCCGACGCCGCCGATCGCCGCGATCACGGCGACCAGCACCTGGTAGGGTGCCGCCTGCATCGCGCTGGTGCGCGCGGCGGCCATGATCTGCTCGAAGGTCGCGGTGTCGGCGGGCTCGATCGGCACCGGCCCGAACCAGCTGACCGCGAGCGTCGGCAGGAACAGGAAAACCGCCGCGACGGTCGATGTCAGCGCGATATGCGACTTCAGCAAGACCATGCTGTCGTCCCACGCCGCGCCCAGGTCGAATTTCGGCATCGATACCCCGTTGTTCTTATGATGTCGTGGCGCGGGAGAGTGGCCGCGTCGGCGCCGCTTGTCCAGCCCTGTCAGGGATTTAGCCGCCGCCCCTTGCAACGCGCCGCGGACGGGGGCAACAGGCGGCGCAATGACCGCCCTCCCCGCACCCCACTGGACCGTCTCGCCGGGCCTGACCGACTATCCGGCCGCGCTCGCCGATATGGAAGAACGCGCGGCGGCGATCTATGCCGGCGATTCCGGCGAGCGTATCTGGCTGCTCGAGCATCCGCCGCTCTACACCGCCGGCACCAGCTCGGATCCCGCCGAACTGCTCGACCCGCGTTTCCCCGTCTATGCCGCCGGGCGCGGCGGGCGCTACACCTATCACGGCCCGGGCCAGCGCGTCGGCTATGTCCAGCTCGACCTCGCGAAGCGCGGGCGCGACGTGCGCGCCTATGTCTCGGCGCTCGAGGGCTGGGTGATCGACGCGCTTGCCGATCTCGGCGTCGAAGCGCGGCGTGCCGAGGGGCGGATCGGTATCTGGACCGACGACGAGAACGGCCGCGAAGCCAAGATCGGCGCGATCGGCGTGCGCGTGAAACGCTGGGTGACGCTTCACGGCTTCTCGCTCAACGTCGCGCCCGATTTGGCGCATTTCGGCGGCATCGTGCCGTGCGGCATCGCCGAATTCCCGGTTACCAGCCTCGCCGCGCTCGGCAAGGCGGCGGGTTTCGCCGAAGTCGACGCCGCGCTCGAAGCCGCCTTCCCCGCCTTTCTCGACAAGCTGTCGGGCAGCGACTAGGACAAGGCCATGACCCGTATCGCAATCGCCTCGCTGCTGATCCTCGCCCTCGCCGCCTGCGGCAACGAGCCCTCGGGCAAGACCACGACCAAGCTCGACGCGGTCGAGGTCGAACCCGGCACGATCAGCGATTCGATGATCATCCTCGACGATGCGAGCGGCGACGGCACCGCGGTCGATAACAGCGTCCCCGACGACGGCACCGCCAAGCCCGCCGAGAAGAAGGACGAGGAGGTGACCGAAGAGGGCGCCGAGTCGGAAACCGCGGGCGAAGGCGAAGCGATTTCGACGCCGGTGGCCAAGAAGACCGAAAGTCCGGCGCCGGCGGCCAAGAAGGCCGGCGAATAGGCTAGCGCAGTCCCAGGCTCTTGTGCGTCTGCAGCGACAGGCGCCAGCGCGGGTCTTCCATCACCAGGTCGATGCACGCCTGCACGTTTGCGGCGGCGTTCGGATCGTCGAGCGGCTGGACCAGCCGGTGCGCGAAGTCGAGCTCGGCGAGGCCCGCGACGTCGCTGCCCGGCTGCGGCCAGACCAGCTTCAACTCGTCGCCGCTCGTCTGCACCAGCGCGCTGCCCGCCTTGGGGCTGACGCAGATCCAGTCGATGCTGCGCGGGATCGCCAGCGTGCCGTTGCTCTCGATCGCGATGGTGAAGCCCTCGGCGTGCAGCGCGCCGATCAGCGCATCGTCGACCTGCAGCATCGGCTCGCCGCCGGTGAGCACGACATAGCGGTCCTCCGCGCCCTCGCCCCAGCTGGCGGCGATCGTCGCGGCGAGCGCGGCGGCGTCCTTATACTTGCCGCCCAGCGTGCCGTCGGTACCAACGAAGTCGGTGTCGCAAAATTGGCAGATCGCCTTGGCGCGGTCCTTCTCGCGCCCCGTCCACAGATTGCAGCCCGCAAAACGGCAGAAGACCGCGCGGCGGCCCGCCTGCGCCCCCTCGCCCTGCAGCGTGAGGAAAATCTCTTTGACCGCATAGGCCATGGTCAGGCGTAGCGCGTCGGGTCGGCGAGCCCCGCGTCGGCGAAACCCTTGCTGCGCAGGCGGCAGCTGTCGCACGCGCCGCAGTGCAGCCCTGCAGGGGTCGGGTCGTAGCACGACCAGCTCATGCCCGCGTCCATGCCCAGCCGCGCGGCTTCGGCGGCGATGTCGGCCTTGGTCATATGCTGGAGCGGGGCGTGGATGTGGAAATCGACGCCCTTGTCGCCGTCGCGCGTCGCGAGCCGCGCGAGCTTTTCGAAGCCCGAAATGAACTCGGGGCGGCAATCGGGATAGCCCGAATAGTCGAGCGCATTGACCCCAATGACGATGTCCTGCGCAGCCCGTGCCTCGGCGAGGCCGAGCGTCAGCGACAGGAAGATCAGGTTGCGGGCGGGGACATAGGTCACCGGCACCTCATCGCCGACCCCGTCCTTGGGCACCGCGATATCGTCGGTCAGCGCCGAGCCGCCGAAACGGCGGAGGTCGAGGGGCAGGACGATATGTTCGGACGCCCCCACATAGTCGGCGATGCGCGCGGCCGACGCCAATTCGACGCGGTGGCGCTGGTTATAGTCGATCGTCAGCGCGACGATGCGCGCGCCGGCCTCTTTAGCGAGGCCCGCACAGACCATCGAGTCGAGGCCGCCCGACAGGAGGACGATCAGGGTTTTTCCGGCAACATCGCGCATCGGCGCCAGATAGGCCCGCGCCGCCGGGGGCGCAAGGCCGGTGCTGAGTAGGGCGTATGGCAATGGGTGGATGGCGGTCTTGGGGTGGGGGGCGGACGCTCTTAATCCTCCCTGCGGCGAAGCCGTGGGGAGGGGGACCACCCGCAGGGTGGTGGAGGGGTC
>NZ_LNSB01000041.1 GCF_001468285.1 Sphingopyxis sp. HIX
CCTCCACCACCCTGCGGGTGGTCCCCCTCCCCACGGCTTCGCCGCAGGGAGGATTAAGATGTCCGCAACCGCCCGAAACCCGCCGCTCCGCCGCTACTCGGCGCTTACCTTATACGTCACCCTATACTCGCTCCGGTCGCCGTTGATCGTCCGCGTAAAATTCCCCACCCGCGGCTCGAGGTCGATCGTCCCCAATATGTCGTTCCCCCCGACATCATCGTCCTCCAGCAACTGCACCGTCGAATTGCCGTCGAAATCGAAGCTGCGCGGCACCACCCAGCGCTGCCCCTTCTTCATCGTATAGCTGTCCTTCTTGCTCTCTGGAAAACGCTGGCTGCCGCCGAAGCGCAGGAACAGCTGGTCGGGCAGCCCCAGGAACCCCGTCACCTTGATGCATTCGATGACGATGTCCGACACGCGGTACTTGCCGCGGCGCACCGCGCCGCCGTCGGCGCTCGGCGCCAAGAGCCGCGCGATCGCGTCCGATGCGTCGCCCGCATAACGCCCGCTCGGGAATTCGGAGAGATAGGCGCTGAACGCGCGCACGCTGCTTTCGGCCAGCGCGCCTTTCCAGAAAATCTCCTCGCTCGCGGTGCGGTCGCCGGTCGGCACTGTCGGCGTCGCCGCGACCAAAGTCGGCACCGTGCGCGGCACCAGATAGACCGGGGTGCCGGTGATGCTCGCGCTCACGAACGGCCGCTGGTTCCCGCCCGTCGCCGCGAGTACGTCGTCGCGGATCGCGCCGCCGAGCAATTGCACGGGCAAATCGGCCTCGGGCAGCCGCCGCGCGATCGCGAGCGCGAAGGGGCTGTTCGCGCCCGTCCCGTCGCTCGCGGTCTGCCCCGGCGCGGCGGCGAAGATGACGAGCACATCGTCGGCCTCGACCCCCGCCATGCCGCGCGCCACCGCGCGCGTGCCCGAGCGCCATTTGCTGCCGAACGGATTGTTGCGGCACGCGTCGAGCACGACCATGCGGATCTGCGCCCCCGACACCGCCTCCACCAACCGGTCGAGCTGGATCGCCTCATAGGGCAGGTCGAGGTCCGATTCGAGCTTGGCGTCGGTCGGCAGCAGCCAGTTCTTGCCCTGCGCCTCGATCCCGTGCCCGGCGAAATAGACCATCGCGACGTCGGCGCCATCCGCCTTGGCGCGGAAATCGCGCATGCTGGTCTGGAAGGCCTGATTGGTGAGGTCGCTCGCTACGACGACCTCGTCGAAGCCCGCCTTTTTCGCCGCGTCGGCGACGATCCTGATGTCGTTCGCGGGGTTCGTCAGCGCGCTGGCATGCGCATAGCTGGCGTTGCCGATCACCAGCGCGACCTTGCGCGCCTCGGCGCTCGCCGGTGCGAGCAGCAGGAACAGGGCCAGGAAGGGCAGAAAGAAACGCGTCATCTCGCTCTCCTTTCGTCGTCAGTTTGCGCGCGCGGCACCATATTCGACCCAGCCGAAGGGCCGCGGGGTCTTGGGCATATACATCGCCCCCTGCCGCTCGACCGCGAAGCCCGCCGCGGCGTAAGCGTCCGAAATCGGCCGCGTGAGGTGGCAATTGCCGCCGATGCGCTTCCACACGGGCTCGATCCGCCGCTGCCACTTCGCGACGCCGGCATCGGGCGCGCCGCCGTGCTCGAGGAACAGCGCGGTCCCGCCCGGTTTCAGCACACGGCGGATTTCGGCGAGCACCGCCTTCTGCTCGGCGACCGAGCAGAGGGTGAAGGTCGTCACCACCGTGTCGAAGCGCGCGCTGTCGAACGGCATCGCCTCGCCGACCCCGCCCTGGATATCGGCGTCGATCCCGTGCGCCGCCGCCGCGGCGCGGCTCATCGCCAGCAATTCGGGCGAGGGATCGAGCCCGGTGAAGCTCGTCACCCGGCCCGGCACGTAGAATTCCATGTTGATCCCGCCGCCACAGCCGAGTTCGAGCACATCGCCTGCCGCGTGCGGCACGACCTTGCTGCGCGCCTTCATGATCTGCCCCTGCGAACAGGCGCATTTGATCAATCGCGGAACGCCATGCCTCTCCCACCAGCTCGCCATAAAGCGGACTCCCCTTGGCGTGCAGCCTGTCCCTTGCTAGCGCGCTTGGCAACACCCATCTGTGCGCTCCGCCACAGGGATAGAAAGAAGACCATGCCCGCCACGCACCACACCAAGATGCTCATCCTCGGCTCCGGCCCCGCGGGCCTGTCCGCCGCGATCTATGCCGCGCGCGCGGGCATGATGCCGATCGTGGTGCAGGGGCTCCAGCCCGGCGGCCAGCTCACCATCACCACCGACGTCGAAAATTACCCCGGCTATGCCGAGGTGATCCAGGGCCCGTGGCTGATGGAGCAGATGACCGCGCAGGCGGTGCATGTCGGCACCTCGATGATCTGGGACACGATCGTCGATGTCGACCTGTCGCAGCGCCCGTTCAAGCTGACCGGCGACGGCGGCGATGTCTATCTCGCCGAAACCCTCGTCATCGCGACCGGCGCGCAGGCGAAGTGGCTCGGCGCTCCCGGTGAGCAGGAACTCGGCGGCAAGGGCGTTTCGGCTTGTGCCACCTGCGACGGTTTCTTCTACCGCGGCAAGAAGGTCGTGGTGATCGGCGGCGGCAACACCGCGGTCGAGGAAGCGCTCTACCTCACCAACCACAGCGACGATGTGACGCTCATCCACCGCCGCGATCACCTCCGCGCCGAAAAGATCCTGCAGGACCGCCTCTTCGCCAATCCGAAGATCAAGGTGCTTTGGAACAAGAAGGTCGACCGCTTCGTCGCGGGCGAGGGCGTGTCGGGGCTCGTCGGCGTCGACCTGATCGACACCGTCACCGGCGAGGCCAGCCACGAGCCCACCGACGGCGGCTTCGTCGCGATCGGCCACAGCCCCTCGACCGAGCTCTTCAAGGGCAAGCTGCCGCTCGACGCCGATGGTTATCTGGAAGTCACGCCGGGCACCTCGCTGACGAGCATCCCGGGCGTGTTCGCCGCGGGCGACGTCACCGACAAGGTCTACCGTCAGGCGGTGACCGCCGCGGGCATGGGCTGCATGGCGGCGCTCGATGCGGAGCGCTTCCTCGCCGAGGCCGAATATCGCGCGATGGTGGATGCCTGACAAACCGTCGCCCCGCGAAGGCGGGGGCCGCTGGCGAGGTTGCGCCAGGCCGATTGCGGCCCCCGCCTGCGCGGGGGCGACGGCTTATTTGAGAGCGTCTAGAATCCGGTCCGCCAGCCACTCGCCATCGTCCCCCGCGAAGCTGTGCGACTGGCTCGCGAGCCGATCGACGCGGATCGATCCCGGGTTCGCCTCGATATGGGCGAGCGATTTGGCGAGCTTTTCCATAAACGCCTGCGCCGTCCGGTCTCCGGTCGCGAGCAGGATCGTCACCGGGCAGAACATCTCGGCGAGCGTCGCATCGAGCTCGTCCGCAAGGCTCCCGAACGCCGGTGCCGCCGGCTTCTTCCCCATCGCCGACAACCCGCGCGCGAGCTTCTTCAGATCAATCTCGCCCTTCACCAGCCGGAGCAGGCTCTTCGGGTCCTTGAGCCGGGCCAGATAGCGCGAGCGGATCGCCGAAGCCGGGGGCAGGGCGGGTTCGCCTGCTTCCTCGCCGTCGCCGCAATCATCCTCATAGGTCCAGGGATTGGCGAGGATCAGCCCCTCGACCGCCAGCGGCTGGTGCAGCAGCAGCGCGCTCGCCGCGTCGCAATTGCCGAAGGCCACCACGCGCACCATCTGCGGCGCCGCCTCACGAAACGCCGCGATCGCCGCGGCGATGTCGGGCCCGCTCGACCGGTAACCGCCGTTGTGGCCCTCGCTGTCCCCGATCCCGCGCCGGTCGAAGCGCAGCACCGGATGCCCCGCCGCGGCCACCCGCTGCGCCAGCATCGCCATCCCGCGATGCGCGCCGCTGCGAATCTCGTTGCCGCCCGATACGATCAGCAGCCCGGTCGAACCCGGCGCCTCGTCGAGCGTCGCGGCGAGCGCCGCGCCCTCGCAGGCGAAGCTCAGCGGACGTCGCATGCCGCGCTCCAGTCCGCAATGTCGGCAGCGATCGCCTCGGCCATCGCCGCATCTTCGCCCGGCTCGGCGCGCAGCCACAAGGGCGCGCCCGCGATCCCATCGGTCCCGAGCGTGACGCCGCGCAGCGGGTTGACCGGTTGCACCTCGGCGGCGCCGAGCTGCGCGATCATCGCGGGCGAAAGCCGGTTGCCCGCCAGCAGCAGCGGTTCGTGCTGCGCCATCTCGCTCAGGCTTTCGAGCGACGACGTCACCCCGGCTTCGCGATCCGCCGACACGCGGGCACGGAGCAGGGTGCGCAGCAGCGACGATCCGCCCACCGGCGCCAAGCGCCACCTGCCGGCGGCCTCGACTCGATGATCGATCAGGCATCCGCCGCGCACCGAGGCCACCAGCAAAGGCCCGTCGATCCCGGCCGCGATCTCGGCCAGCGTCGCCTGCCACAAGGCAAGGTCGGCATCCTCCAGCGCCACGATACTCTCATTCTGCCCCGGCAGATCGGGCATCGCCGCCGCAAACCCCTTCGCGGCGAGCGCGCGCATCGCCAGCACCAAAGTGCGGCGCGTGCGGTTCGCTTCCTCGAACAGCGGCGGGACGATCAATATGGTCGCGCGCGGCGCGCCGTCGGGCTCGATGCGGAGGATATGCTCGTCAACAACCATGGCGCGCGACCTCTATCTCTATCCCGCCGTCATCCCGGCGAAGGCCGGGATCTCGCCGTCGCATTTATCTGCAGCGGCGAGATCCCGGCCTTCGCCGGGATGACGATCAGGAAGGATGGGCGCCATTCCGCACCGTTCAGTCGGTCACTTTGCGCAGCGAAAAGGCCAGCAAATTGCCATAGGTTTCGAAAATCTCGCCGTCGATCTCGTCGTCGTCGATGACGATGCCGAGGCGATCCTCCATCTCGGTCAGCACCGTCGCGACCGCCATCGAATCGAATTCGGGCAGTTCGCCGAACAGCCCGCTGTCTTCGGTCAGCGCCGCGGCGCGGGCTTCGCCCAGGCCCAGGATATCGGCAAGCAAAGCGCGGAGCGTTGCGTCTACGGTTGCGGCGGTATCGGTCATGAGTCCTCACTCGCGCCCCAGCTTCGAGCGCGCAAAAGCCTTTATCGCGGGCCCCCATGCCGCGATGTGCGCCGGATTGAAAGCCTCCAATCGCCACAGCGGCTCGTGCCGGTTCATCCAGTCCTTCTTGTAGCCGTCGTTGCCGGTGCCGAAATCGACGCGCGCGACGCCGTCGACCTCGATCACGTGGCGGAACAGCGCGGCGGACAACAGGGTCCCCGGCGAGGCTTTGAGGCTGTCCTCGACATGCGCCAGCTTGTGGATGAAGGCGGTCCCGTCCTCGACGGTCCAGAACTGCGCGGCGACCGGGATGCCCTCGATCCGCGCGATCCCCATGCGAAAGGTGCCGCGCCGGCTCTCGCTCTCTGCAAAGGCGCGCAGCAGTGCGGGGTCGCCTTCCTCGGGTTTCCAGCTCGCGGCATAGATGCTTTCATAGGCGGCCCAGCTGCCCGGATCATATGCGGTCAGCAGCTGGATATCGACCACGCCCTTCTTGGCCTTGCGCTTGACGGTGTTCTTGAGGGCGCCGGGGCGGCTCTCCCACCAATCATCGTGCGACATGCCCGCGAGGTCGAGCCAGTGCCGGTCGCCCGCGGGCACCGCCTTCACCCACCAGCCCGCCGCCCGCATCGCGCTCGCCACATCGGCCTGCGCGGCATCGGGCACCGGATAGAGCGTCAGCCGCCCGCCGCGCTTCCTGAGCTTCGCGAACAGCGCGCGCAACGCCGCCGCACGGTCGCCCTCGCCGGTAAACAGCGGCCGGATCGCAAAGCTGTACCAGTTGGTGAGCCCGCTCAGCTGCCCGGCATGGTCGCGGTGCAGCGGCAGCCATGCGGTCACCGCCCCCGCCTCGCCATACGCGTCGACCCGTGCTTCGCCCGCAAAACCATGCGCGGCGAGCAGGTCGAACCATGCCGCGCGGTCGAACGGCGACGCGGGGCCGGCCGCGCGCGCGTCGGCGGGCAGCCCTGCCTCATCATTAGCGCGATGTTCACCGTTCCCTTGCATAGGCTGGCGCTCTATCACCCAGTCCTAAAGAACCGATGACCGAGCCCCTAATCCCAGCGTCGCGCCCGATCGACCATCTCGCCCTTTGCGGCTCGGCGGATGCGCCCGCGCTGCTGATCGGCGACAGGGTCACCAGCTTCGCCGAACTCGACGCCGGCGTCGGGCGCCTGGCGTCGTGGCTGCTCGAGCAGGCCGGCGGCCCCGGCGAACGCGTCGCCAGCTGGAGCGCCAAGACGCGGCTCGCGTGCCTGATGCCGCTCGCCGCGGCACGCGCGGGGCTGATCCATGTGCCGGTGAACCCGTTGCTCAAGGCGCCGCAGGTCGCGCATATCCTCGCCGACAGCGGCGCGAAATTGCTGGTCACCAACGCCGCGCGCGGCGACACGCTCGGCGACGGCCTGCCTACCGAGTGCGTGGTGCAGGATCTCAAGGTCGCCGAGGACGTGATTGATTCGGGCGGGCAGGGGCTTCCGCCATCGCTCGCCGAACCCGATGATCTCGCCGCGATCCTCTACACCAGCGGCTCGACCGGGCGTCCCAAGGGGGTGATGCTGAGCCACGCCAATCTGTGGCTCGGCGCCGAGGCGGTCGCCGCCTATCTGAAGCTCGGCCCCGACGACCGCGTGCTGGCGGTGCTGCCCTTGAGCTTCGACTACGGCCAGAACCAATTGCTCTCGACCTGGTATGCCGGCGCCGCGGTCGCGCCGCTCGACTATCTCACCCCGCGCGACGTCGTGAAGGCGGTCGCGCGCCATGGCGCCACGACGCTGGCCGGGGTGCCGCCGCTCTGGGTGCAACTCGTCGAAAGCGAATGGCCCGCCGACACTGCGGCGCATCTGAGGCGCCTGACCAACAGCGGCGGCGCGCTGACGCCGTCGCTGATCGACGCGATGCGGGGCACCTTCCCGAACGCCGCCATCTACCCGATGTACGGCCTCACCGAGGCATTCCGCTCGACCTATCTGGAGCCCAGGCTCGTCGCCGACCATCCGACCTCAATGGGCCGCGCGATCCCGCACGCCGAAATCCTGATCTGCCGCCCCGACGGCACGATCACCGCCGACGAGGAGCCCGGCGAGCTCGTCCATTGCGGGCCGCTCGTCGCGCAGGGCTATTGGCAGGATGAAGAGCGCACCGCGCAGCGCTTCAAGCCCGCGCCGCGCGCGTCGCGCTACGGCGGCATGGCGGTGTGGTCGGGCGACACGGTGCGCCGCGACGCCAATGGCCTCCTCTATTTCGTCGGCCGCGACGATGCGATGATCAAGACCGCGGGCAACCGCGTCAGCCCGACCGAGGTCGAGGATGTCGCGGTCGCCTCGGGCTTGCTCTTCGAGGCGGTCGCTTTCGGCGTCCCCGACGAAAGGCTCGGCGCCGCGATCGTGCTGATCGTGCGCGGCAAGGGCGATGCCGACCGCGACGCGCTCGCCGGGTACCTCAAGGCGAACCTGCCCAACTTCATGCAGCCGCAGATCATCGAGTGGCGCCAGGAACTGCCGCGCAACCCCAACGGCAAGCTCGACCGCGTCGCGATCGCCGCGGGCTGGCAGGTGGCGGCATGAAACCGCACGGCCCGATCCCGCCCGGCTTCGCCGCCGACACCGACGGCATGCTGCTGATCGGCGGCCGCCGCGCCGACGAGCTCGCCGAGGAAGCCGGAGACACCCCGCTCTTCGTCTATGACTCGCAGCTGCTCACCGCGCGCGTGGCGCAGTGGCGCGCCGCGATGCCCGCCGAGGTCCAGCTCCACTATGCGATGAAGGCCAACCCCTATGGCCCGCTGCTCGGCCATATGGCGGCGATGGTCGACGGGCTCGACGTCGCCTCGGGCGGCGAGCTGCAGGCCGCGCGGTCGAGTGGCATGGCCGCGGGGCACATCAGCTTCGCGGGGCCGGGCAAGCGCGACCGCGAGCTCGAGGCGGCGATCAAGGCGGGCGCGACGCTCAATCTCGAATCGGCGGGCGAGGGCGAACGCGCGCTCGCGATCGGGGCGCGGCTTGGGGTCACCCCGCGGCTCGCGGTGCGCGTCAATCCCGACTTCGATTTGAAGGGTTCGGGCATGAAGATGGGCGGCGGCGCCAAGCCCTTCGGGGTCGACGCCGCCGAAGTGTCCGCGCTCGTCCGCCGCCTGATCGACGCCGGCGCCGACTGGCAGGGCTTTCATATTTTCGCGGGATCGCAGGCCCTTGACGCCGCGGCCATCGCCGACACCCAGGCGCAGACCGTCGCGCTTGCGGCGCGGCTCGCCAACGCGGCGGGGGCGGTGCCGCCGCTCGTCAATCTCGGCGGCGGCATGGGCGTGCCCTATTTCCCCGGCGACGCCGCGGTCGATGCCAAGGCGGTCGGCGACGCGCTCGCGACGACGCTGAGCGCGCGCGACCCGATGCTCGGTGCCAGCCGCTTCGCGATGGAGCTCGGCCGCTGGCTCGTCGCCGAGGCGGGGGTGTATCTGACGCGCATCGTCGACCGGAAGACCAGCCATGGCGAGACCTTCCTCGTCACCGACGGCGGCCTCCACCACCAGCTCGCCGCGAGCGGCAATTTCGGCACGGTGATCCGCCGCAACTATCCGATCGCGCTCGCGACCCGCTTCGGCGCCGACCCGGTCGAGACGGTGTCGGTCGTCGGCTGCCTCTGCACCCCGCTCGACCGGCTGGGCGACCAGGTCGCGCTCCCGCGCGGCGACGTCGGCGACCTCGTCGCGATCTTCCAGGCGGGTGCCTATGGCGCCACCGCCAGCCCCGCCTCCTTCCTCGGCCAGGGTCCGGCGCGCGAAATGCTGGTCTGACACCGGCGATTCTGTCCCACTCCGGAACAACTCGCGACGAGCGCGGTGTAAACCTAGCCGACTACTAACGGTATATTCACCCTTTTCCGCCATCGCTGACCCTGACGCATTGGCTTTCGTTCCGGGCATTTAGCCCGCGGCGACGCCCCTGCCGCAGGAAAGGTGATGAGATGAAGACGTCGTTCCCCGCCCTTCGCGCCGCGCGCGTGGCCCTGATTTCGGGCATCGCCGCGACCGCGCTCACCGGCTGCATGGGGGGCGGCGGTGCCGCGCCGCAGCTGCCGAGCGCCAATTTCGTCGCGTCGCAGGAAGGGCCGGGCGAGGAATATATCATCGGCCCGCTCGACGAGCTCCAGATCTTCGTGTGGCGCAACCCCGAACTCGGCGGCAAGGTCCAGGTGCGCCCCGACGGCCGCATCACCACCCCGCTGATCACCGACATGCCCGCGGTCGGCAAGACCCCGACGATGCTGCAGCAGGACCTGAAGCTCCAGCTCAGCCAGTATATCACCGACCCGATCGTCAGCGTGATCGTCACCAGCTTCAACAGCACCTTCTCGCAGCAGGTGCGCGTCGTCGGCGCGACCGAAAAGCCCGCGTCGATCCCGTTCCGCGCCAACATGACCGTGCTCGACGCGATGATCGCGGTCGGCGGCCTCGGCGAATATGCCGCGGGCAACAAGGCGCGCCTCGTCCGCCACGACAAGGGCACGGGGCGGCAGCAGGAATATGCGCTGCGCCTCAACGACCTGATCAAGCGCGGCGACATCAAGGCGAACGTCAAGCTGCAGCCCGGCGACGTGATCATCATCCCCGAAAGCATGTTCTGACGCCGACTGCGACGCTGCTCCCCAGATTGCCAAGGACTGACACGAGACAATGAACGGCCTTTACGACGAATTCCGGGTGGCGCTGCACAGCGTCTGGACGCGCCGCTGGCTGGTCCTCGCCGTGGCCTGGGGCATCTGCGTCCTCGGCTGGCTGGTGATCGCCTCGATCCCCAACCGCTATGATTCGCGCGCGCGCCTGCTCGTCGACATCAACGAGATCATCCCCGCCGATGCGCAGTCGGGCCCCTATGCCGACCGCGCGCGCATCGACCAGATTCGCGAAACGCTGACCAGCGCGCGCAACCTGGAGAAGGTCGCGATCACCACCGGCATGATCCCCGCGGGCGCGGGCGAGCGCGAAAAGGCCGGCGCGGTCGCCGCGCTGCAGAAGAACATCAAGGTCGTCCCCCAGCAGGACAATATCTTCGAGATCACGTCGAGCATCGGCGTCGGCAGCCTGTCGGACGCCGACAATGCCAAGCTGGCGTCGGGCGTCCTCGACAGCCTGATCACCGTCTTCCGCGACGAGCAGCTCCGCGGCGGGCGGATGACCGCGCGCGAGGGCCTCAAATTCCTCGACGCCCAGCTCGCCGACCGCGAAAAGGCGCTAGGCGAGGTCGAGGCGCGCCGCGCCGCCTTCGAGGCGAAGAATATCGGCCTCATCTCCAGCGGCACCGGTTCGCCCGGCCAGCGCATCGACCAGGCGCGCGCCGAACTCGGCCAGATCGAGACCCAGCTCGCCGCGGCGCAGGGCGCGCTCGCGGCGGCGAACGGCCAGATGGCGCAGACCCCCGCGACGATCAACGTCCCCGGCCTCAATTCGACCGGCGGCGGCGTCGCGCGCCAGCAGCTCGCGGGCGCGCAGGCCGAACTCTCGTCGATGCGCGCGCGCGGCCTGACCGACGCGCACCCCGATGTGGTGGCCTTGAAGAGCCAGATCGCGTCGCTCAAGGCCATGGCCGACCGCGAGGGCACCGGCGGCGGGGGCGGCGGCAACGCCCAGAACCCCGCCTATGCGACGCTCCAGGCGATGCGCGCCGAGCGCCAGGCGACCGTCAGCGCGTTGAGCGCGCGCAAGGCGCAGCTCACCAGCGACATCGCGCAGATCACCACCGCGCAGATCCAGAACCCCGGCGTCGCGTCCGAATATGAGCGCATCAACGGCGAATATACCGCGCTCAAGGCGCAATATGACCGGCTGATGGCGCAGCGCGAGCAGGTCCGCCTGCGCGGCGAGGTGCAGACCGAGACCGACTCGATCAAGATCGACCTGATCGATCCGCCGACGAAGCCGACCGCGCCCTCGGCGCCCAACCGTCCGCTGTTCCTGACGCTCGTCCTCTTCGCGGGCATCGGCGGCGGTATCGGCGTCGCCTTCGGCCTCGGCCAGGTGCGCACCAGCTACGCCACCGCGGCGAAGCTCGAACGCGCCAGCGGCCTCCCCGTGATCGGCTCGATCACCGAGGTCGTGACGCCCGAGCGCCACGTCGAACGCAAGAAGAAGCTCGTCTGGCTCGCGGGGGGCAGCGGCGCGCTGGTGGCGCTGTTCCTGCTGCTGCTCGTCGCCGAATTCGTCCAGCGCGGCATGGTCGCCTGAGGGGTAGAAGAGAGATGAACGAACACCGCCCCGTCAAGCGCACGCCCTCGCTGCTCGAACGCGCGGCCGACATGTTCGGCACCGATCCCGCGGCCGGCGCGCCGACGATCGACCTGTCGAGCCTGCCGCCCGAGCCCGAGAAAAAGGCCAAGGCGAAGAAGGCGCAGCCCGAGCCCGCCGCCGAAGCGCCCGAAACGCCGAAGGCCGAAATCCTCGATCCCGTGGTCGAGCCCGCGCCCGTCGTCGAACCCGCGCCGAAAATCTCGCCGCGCAAGGACATCGCCAAGGCCGCACCGGCGATCGTGCCGACGCGCCAGGGGACGATCGACCGCGACAAGCTGGCGGCGCGCGGCATGGTCGTGCCCGGCGCCGCGGTCAGCGGGATCAGCGAAGAATATCGCATCGTGAAGCGCGAAATCATCCGCAACTTCACCGGCGGTCCCGGCCGCCCCGTGCTGCCGCGCGGCCACCGCGTGCTGATCGGATCGGCGAACCCGGGCGAAGGCAAGACCTTCTCGGCGGTCAATCTCGCGCTCAGCCTCGCGGTCGAAACCGACCACGACGTGCTGCTGATCGACGCCGACATCGCCAAGCCGAGCGTGCTCGAAGCCTTGGGCCTCGAAAACGGCCCGGGCCTGATGGACGCGCTCGCCGACCCGCATCTGCCGCTCGGCGACTGCTTGATCCAGACCGACATCGCGGGGCTCAAGGTGATGCCCGCGGGCACCCAGCATATGCACGACACCGAATTGCTCGCCTCGGCGCGCACCGAGGCGTTGCTCGCGCAGCTCGAGGCGGGCGCGCCGGGCCGCATCATCATCCTCGATTCGCCGCCGGTGCTGGCCGCTTCACCGGCTGCGGTGCTCGCGGGGCATGTCGGCCAGCTGATCATGGTCGTGCGCGCCGACGAGACATTGGAATCCTCGCTGCGCGACGCGATCGGCCTGATGGGCGCCTGCCCGCACATTCAACTCTTGCTGAATGGCGTCAAATATTCGCCCGGCGGCCGCCGCTTCGGCACCTATTACGGACAAGGAGGCGCCTGACCATGCGCACCACTCTCCCCCACGCCCGCCGTGGCGTCATGACGCTCGCGGCGCTGCTGCTCGCGGGCACATCGACCGCCGCGCACGCGCAATTCTCCGGCCCCGAAAGCGGCGGCGGATCGAGCGATAGCGCTTCGGCCCCCGCAGCCGAAAGCGGCAGCGACGCCAAGCGCGGCGAACGCGGCGGCAACCGCCGCAGCCAGCGCGTCGTCGACGTCAGTCCCTATCTCGAAGTCGGCCAGGTGCTCACGGCCGATCTCAACAACGGCGGCGACGTGCTCACCTATACGACGCTCGCCGCCGGGGTCGACGCGTCGATCGTCACGCGCCGCGCCGAAGTCGCCGCGACGCTCCGCTACGAATATCGCATCGGCGAATCGGGCGGGCTGGGCGATTCGCACACGATCAGCGGGCTTTTGCGTGGCCGCTACGAACTCGCGCGCGGCTTCAACGTCGAGGCGGGCGCGCTCGCGACGCGCACCCGCGCCGACGGCCAGGGCGGCGGCGGCGAGGATATCTTCATCGGCAATGGCGCGAACACCGCCAATGTCTATTCGATCTATGCGGGGCCGACCTTCGCGCGCCGGATCGGCGGGCTCGACGTCGGCGCCGGCTACCGCTTCGGCTACAACAAGGTCGAGGTCGAGGACGCGCCGGTCCTCGCCCCCGGCGCGGTCAGCCAGGATATTTTCGACAGCTCGACCAACCATGTCGCCTGGGCCAGCGTCGGGCAGAAGCCCGGCGACCTGCCCTTCGGCTGGCAGGTTTCGGGCGGCTACGAGCGCGAGGATGCGAGCCAGCTCGACCAGCGCTTCGAGGGCAAATATGCCCGCGCCGACGTGACCGTGCCGATCGGCCCGACCGTCGCGTTGCTCGGCGGCGTCGGTTACGAGGATATCGAGATCAGCGAGCGCAGCCCGGTGGTCGATGCCAACGGCGTGCCGATCCGCGACGCCAACGGCCGCTTCGTCACCGACCCCGCCAGCCCGCGCCAGCTGTCGTTCGACACCGACGGCCTCATCTGGGACGCGGGCGTGATGTGGCAGCCGAGCCGCCGCACCTCGCTCACCGCGCGCGTCGGGCGGCGCTACGGCGACACCATCTATACCGGCAGCTTCTATTACCGCCCGGGCCATGCGACGCAGATCCAGATCGGCGTCTACGACGGCATCTCCAGCTTCGGGCGCGGGCTCTCGGCGGGCCTCGCCGGGCTGCCGACGCAGTTCGACCCGACGCGCAATCCGATCGACGGCGACGTCAACAGCTGCCAGTTCGGCGCTGAGGGCGGCGGCTGCCTCAACAATGCGCTGTCGAACGCGACGGGTGCGCAGTTCCGCAGCCGCGGCATCCAGGGCATCTTCACCAGCCGCGCCGGCCCGTGGAGCTATGGCATCGGCGCGGGCTACGACCGCCGCCGCCTGCTGGTGCCTGCGCTGTCGCAGATCGCCGAACTCAACGGCACGATCGACGAGAATTATTATCTCTTCGCCTCGATCGGGCGCCAGCTCGGCCGCGACGCCGACCTGTCGCTTTCGGGCTTCTACAATTATTTCGACAATGGTGCGCCGAACGCCTCCGACGTCCAGTCGGCGGGCGCCTCTTTGGTCTATTCGCGGCGCTTCTGGCGCGGCCTGACGGGCAGCGCCGCGGCCAGCATCACGCATTTCGACCAGGACGGCTTCAACAGCCAGCTCATCGGCTCGGCGCTCGTCGGCCTGCGCTACAATTTCTGATCACGGGGAAGAGACGAACATGTACGATCAGTTCTACGGCTTTACGGGACGCCCGTTCCAGCTGACGCCCGATCCGGCTTTCTATTTCGAGAGCGGGACGCACCGCAAGGCGATGTCGTACCTCGGCTACGGCCTCGCGCAGGGCGAGGGTTTCATCGTCATCACCGGCGATGTCGGCGCGGGCAAGACGACGCTCGTCGGCCACCTCATGAACACGATCGATCCCAATCGCCTGACCGCGGTCAAGCTGGTCTCGACGCAGGTCGAGGGCGACGATCTGCTGCGTCTCGTCGCCGAACAATTCGGCCTCGCCTGGGAAGGCGAGAGCAAGGCCGAACTGTTGCGCTCGATGGAGCAGTATCTGCGCGAACAGGCGCGCGCCGGCCGCCGCACCCTGCTGATCGTCGACGAGGGGCAGAATCTCGCCATCTCGGCGCTCGAAGAGCTGCGCATGCTGTCGAACTTCCAGCTCGGCGGCCATTCGCTGCTGCAGATCTTCCTGCTCGGCCAGCCCGAATTCCGCCAGACGCTCTTCCATTCGCCGCAGCTCGAGCAATTGCGCCAGCGCGTGATCGCGACGCACCACCTCGACCCGATGGATCCCGAGGAGGTCGAGCCCTATATCCTCCACCGCCTCGGCAAGGTCGGCTGGACCGGCAACCCCAGCTTCAGCCCCGACGCCTTCGAGGAAATCTTCGACCATAGCGAGGGCGTGCCGCGCAAGCTGAACGTGCTGGTGAGCCGCCTGCTGCTCTTCGGCGCGGTCGAACAGCTCAATCGCATCACCGGCCACCATGTCCGCGCCGTCGTCGCCGAGGTCGAGGCCGATCGCGGCATCGACGCCGCGACGCTCGTGCCGCCGCCGGTCGCGCCCGCGCCCGTCGCGCCGCCCGCCCCGGTGGCCTCGCTCGCCCCGGTTGCGGTTGCTGTACCGGAGCCGGAACCCGAGCCCGAGCCGGTCGTCGAGGCCGCGCCCGAACCGGCGCCCGCGCCCTTCGCCGCGCCGGTCGAAGCCGAAGCGCCGCTCGAATGGCCCGCCCGATCCGTCGAACCCGTCGCCGCGCCGGAACCCGAGCCCTCACCGCTCGCGCCGCCGCCCTTCGCGGCGCCCGCCGCGTCGCTCGGCCTCGACCGCCTGTCGCGCCGCGCCGTGCCCGAAGAGGTCGAGGCGCTGCCGCCGTCGCACAACGCCAGCTTCGTCGAGGCGCGCAGCCTCGTCGCCGAGCAGCTCGGCCTCGCGCCCGCCGCGCCAGCCGCCGAACCCGCGCCCTTCGCCGCGCCCGCCCCGGCCTTCGAGCCGGTCGCCGAAGCGGCGGAAGAGGAAGCGCTCGAACTCGGCGCCTTCGAAGCCGAAGCCGAAGTCGAACCCGTCCTCGAAGTCGAGGCCGTCGCCGAAGCCGAGCCGGCCGCCGACGCCGCGCCCGTGCCCGAAGCCGAGCCCGCCGCCGCGGTACCGATCGACGAAGCGCATCTCGTCGCGCTCCAGCGCCAGATCGCGGGGCTCGAGGCGCGGATCGCCGACCAGGACGCCGCGCTCCGCCGCGTGCTTGATTTGTTGATCGATTGGGTCGAGCGTGACCCCGCGGGGTCGCCCGATCCGGCGCTGTCGCAGGGCTGGGCGGCCTGACCCGGCCACCCGGACCCCGCGCGCGGGATCGATGAAGGTGAGGAACGATGCAGAACGGCCTGTCGGTCGACGTCGAGGACTGGTTCCAGGTCGGCGCCTTTGAGCGCACGATCGACCGCGACGACTGGCCGGCGCTCGAATGCCGCGTCGAGGCGAACAGCGACGCGGTCCTGCAGATCTTCGCCGACGCCGGGGTCAAGGGCACCTTCTTCACGCTCGGCTGGGTCGCCGAACGTTACCCCGCGCTGATCAAGCGCATCGTCGACGCGGGCCACGAACTCGCGAGCCACGGTTACGACCACAAGCGCGTCTTCAATATGACCGCCGCCGAATTCGCCGCGGACCTCAAGAAGACGCAGGCGATCCTCGAAGACTTGGGCGGCGTCGCGGTGCGCGGCTATCGCGCGCCCAGCTTCTCGGTCGACACGCGCACCCCCTGGGCGCACGCCGTGCTCGCCGAACAGGGCTATGCCTATTCGTCGAGCGTCGCGCCCGTCGTCCACGACCATTATGGCTGGCCGCAAAGCCCGCGCCACGCCTGGCGGCCCTTGCCCGACAGCGACCTCGTCGAATGGCCGGTGACCACCGCGCGCGTCGCCGGCCGCACGCTCGCCGCCGGGGGCGGGGGCTTCATGCGGCTCCTGCCCTATGGCTTCACGCGCTGGGCGATCGCGCGCATGAACCTCGAGGGGCATCCGGCGATCCTCTATTTCCACCCGTGGGAAATCGATCCCGGCCAGCCGCGCGTCGCCGATGCGCCGCTCAAATCGAAGATCCGCCATTACAGCGGCCTCTCGGCGATGGCCGGCAAGCTCAGGAAATTGCTCGACGATTTCGAATGGACGCGCGCCGACGCCTTGCTCCCCGCGCAGCAGGATCGCGCTTTGCCGTGGCGCGCGGCGGCATGAACGCGCCGGCGCACGATTTCGTGCCGCAGTCCGACGACGCGGCCTGGGACGCCTATGTCGACGCGCATCCCGCCGCGACGCCCTTCCACACGCGCGCCTGGTGCCAGGCGATCACCAAGGCGACCGGCCACAAGCATCATTTGATCGCGCAGCGCGACGCCGCGGGGCGCATCGTCGGCCTGCTGCCGCTCCACCATGTCCGCTCGCCCTTGTTCGGGCAGGCGCTCGTCGCCAGCGGTTTCGCGGTCGGCGGCGGCATCCTCGCCGACAGCGACGACATCGCCGCGGTGCTCGCCGAGGCCGCGGTCGACCTCGCCGCCTCGCTCGGCGTCCCCTCGATCGAACTGCGCGGCGGGCTCTTGCCCGACGGCTGGCACGTCGAGCAGGACGTTTACTCGGGCTTCGCCCGCGACCTCACGACCGACGAGGAAGCCGAACTCCTCGCCATCCCGCGCAAGCAACGCGCCGAGGTCCGCAAGGCGCTCGCGAGCGATCTCACCGTCACGGTGGGTGCCGACGAGGACCACCGGAAGGCGCATTATCGGGTCTATGCGACCAGTGTCCGCAACCTCGGCACACCCGTGTTCCCCAAGTCTTTGTTTTCACACGTTCTCGATGCCTTCGGCCCTGATGCCGACATCCTCAATGTGCATCAGGATGGCGAAGTTGTGGCCTCGGTCCTCAGCCTCTACTGGCGCGGCACCGTCATGCCCTATTGGGGTGGCGGTCTCGCCTCGGCGCGCGGCCTCCGCGCCAACGAGCTGATGTACTTCGCGCTCATGAACCATGCGCGCGCCAAGGGCTGCACCCGCTTCGACTTCGGCCGCTCGAAGCTCGGCACCGGCCCCTTCGCCTACAAGAAGAACTGGGGTTTCGAACCGCAACCGCTCACCTACGCCCGCTGGCTCGCCGAGGGCGAGACCCCGCGCGACACCAACCCGACCAGCGCCAAATATCGGCTCCAGGTCGATCTGTGGAAAAAGCTTCCGCTCTGGGCCGCCAACCGCATCGGACCGCTGATCGCGCGCGGATTGGGGTGATGGCCGAGATCCTGTTCCTCGTCCACCGCGCGCCCTGGCCCCCCGACCGCGGCGATCGCATCCGCAGCTGGCATATGTTCGAGGCGCTGGCCAGGCTCGCGCCCGTCCACGTCGCGGCGCTCGCCGACGACGAAACCGACGCCGAGGCCGCGCGCAGCAAGATGGCGCCGCTCTGCGCCAGCCTGTCGATCGAGGTCCGCAGCGCCTCGCGCCCGCTCGCGCTCGCGCAGGCGGTGCTGCGCGGCGAGCCCGTGTCGAACCGGCTGTTCCGCAATGCCGCGCTCGCGCGCCACGTCGATGCGCTGCTCGCGGGCGGCACGATCACGCATATCGTCGCCTTCTCGGGCCAGATGGCGCAATATCTGCCCGCCACCTTCGCCGGCCCGATCCTGATGGATTTCGTCGACGTCGATTCGGCCAAATTCGCCACTTACGCAGCGCAGGACAAGCGCCAGCCGCTCCACTGGGTCCACGCCCGCGAAGCCCGCCGCCTCGCCGATTACGAGGCCGAAGTCGCCGCGCGCGCCGATGCCAGCCTGTTCGTGAGCGCCGCCGAGGCGGCGCTGTTCCGCGGCCGCAGCGGGCTCGACGATCGCCGCGTGCAGGCGGTCGAGAATGGCATCGACACCGCGAAATTCGATCCCGCGCTCGCCTTCGAGTCTGCAGGTCAGGGCGAGGGCCCGCTCGCGGTGTTCACCGGCCAGATGGACTATCGCCCCAACATCGACGCGGTGCGCTGGTTCGCGGCCGACATCTTGCCGCTGCTGCGCCGCGGCCACCCGCAGGCGCGCTTCGCGATCGTCGGCCGCGCGCCGACCGACGAGGTGCGGGCGCTCGCCGCTCTGCCCGGCGTCATCGTCACCGGCGAAGTCCCCGACGTCCGCCCCTGGCTCGCCGCCGCCGACGCGGTCGTCGCGCCGCTGCTGCTCGCGCGCGGCATCCAGAACAAGTTGCTCGAGGCGATGGCGATGGCGCGTCCGGTGGTCGCCAGCCCCGCCGCCGCCGAGGGCATCGACGCCGAGCCCGGCACGCACCTGCTCGTCGCCGACGGCGCCGAGGCGATCGCCGCGGCGGTCGGCACCTGCTTCGGCGACCCCGCGCGCGCCGCCGCGATGGGTCGGGCCGCGCGCCAACGCATGATCGACCGCTACGGCTGGGACGCGCGCCTCGCGCCGCTCGGGCGGCTGCTGGGGCTCGCGGCATGATGGCGCAGGCGCTGGCCCGGCCCGGCGAATGGACGCGTTGGCAGCGGCACCTCGCCGCGCTCGGCGCGCTATCGTTCGCGATCCTGACGATCTTCCACCGCGACGCGATCGGCATGGCGGGCATCTGGTGGAACAGCGCGCCCTTCACCCACTGCCTGCTGATGGTGCCGATGATCGGCTGGCTCGTCGCGCAGCGCGTACCGCAGCTCCGGACGCTGACCCCCGTCTATTGGTGGCCCGCGCTGGTCTGGCTGGCGGGTGGCGGTTTCACCTGGCTCGTCGGCGAGGCCGCGGGCGTCGGCTTGTTCCGCCAGCTCGGCCTGATCCTGATGCTGCAGGGCGCGGTCGGCGCGGCGCTTGGCGAAAAGCTCGTGCGTGGGCTGCTGTTCCCGCTCGGCTATGCGCTGCTGCTCGTGCCCTTCGGCGAGGAACTGGTGCCCTTGCTCCAGACCTTCACCGCGAAGATCAGCATCGTCCTGCTCCACTTGTCGGGACTACAGGCCGAGATCGAGGGTGTGTTCATCACCACCCGCGCGGGCTTCTTCGAGGTCGCCGAGGAATGTTCGGGGGTCAATTTCCTGATCGCGATGCTCGCTTATTCGGTGTTCGCCGCGCATCTCTGTTTCCGCAGCTGGACGCGGCGCATCACCTTCGTCGCCGCCGCGCTCGCGACGACGATCCTCGCCAATGCCGTGCGCGCCTGGGCGACGATGGTCGCCGCCGAAATCTGGGGGATCGAGCGCGCGGGCGGGATCGACCATGTCATCTACGGCTGGGTCTTTTTCGGGCTCGTCATCCTGCTCGTGATGCTCGTCGCGAAGCGCTGGTTCGACCGTCCCGCGAACGATGCCGCGGTCGATGTGACCGGCCTCGAAGGCACGCCGCGCTTTGTCGGCCCCGCCAAGGCCGTGCTGCCCGCCGCGCTCGCGCTGCCGCTGGTCTTCGCCGGCTGGGCGACGCTCGTCGGCGGCCGCGCGGCGCCGCTGCCCGCGACGATGGCGATCGCCACCCCGCCGGGCTGGGCCGAGGTCATCGTCGAGCGCCCCGACTGGTCGCCGCGCTTCGACGGCGCCGATCAGGCGCGCGTCCTTCACTTCACCGACGCCGCGCGGCGGCAGGTGACCGTCGCCATCGGCGGTTACGAGCGCCAGGCCGAAGGGCGCGAAATCGTCGCCTTCGGGCAGGGCGCGGTCGATCCCGACAGCGATTGGGCGTGGAGCGCGGCGCTGCCCGCGATCGACGGCGGCAAGACCGAGCGGCTGCTCCACCCCGGCCCCGTGCTGCGCGACGCCGCGACCTTCTATGTCGTCGATGGCGTCGTCACGGGAAGCCCGCGCGCCGCGAAACTCGCGGGCCTCCGCGCGCGCCTGCTCGGCGGCGACCCGCGTGCGCTGTCGCTGATCGTGTCGAGCGCGGAGGGGCGGGGGGGCGCGTCTGCGATCACCGATTTCCTTTCCGCGTCGGGCGGAGCGCAGGCGATGGCTGACCGCGCGCTGAAAAGCCGCTAAGTCCCCGGACCATGTGCGGGATCGCGGGCCTCTATCATCTGGACACGGCAAAGCCGGTCGACCCCGCGCGGCTGCGCGCGATGCTGCATCCGATGAGCCACCGCGGCCCCGACGGCAGCGGCACCTGGACCGCGCCGGGCGTCGGCCTCGCGCACCTCCGCCTCTCGATCATCGACATCGCGGGCAGCCCGCAGCCGATGGCGAGCGACGACGAGGCGGTGACGCTGACCTACAACGGCGAAATCTATAATTTCCGCGAGCTGCGCGCCGAGCTCGAGGAGCGCGGCCACCGTTTTCGCACCAGCGGCGACACCGAGGTGATCATCGCGGCGTGGCGCCAATGGGGCGTCGAATGCCTGAGCCGCCTCAACGGCATGTTCGCCTTCGCGCTCCACGACCACCAGCGCCAATGCCTGTTCCTCGCGCGCGACCGGCTGGGGGTGAAGCCGCTGCACCATGCGCGGCTGTCCGACGGCTCGCTCGCCTTCGCGTCCGAACTCAAGGGGCTGCTGCGCCATCCGCTGCTGCGGCAGGAGGCCAATCTCTCGGCGGTCGAGGATTTCCTTGCGCTGGGCTATGTCCCCGACGACAATTGCATCGTCGCGGGGGTGCAGAAGCTGCCCGCGGGCCATTATCTGCTGCTCGAACGCGGCAAGCCCGTGCCCGCGCCGACCCGCTGGTGGGCGCCCGATTTTTCGAAGCGGATCCGCGCGAGCGAGGGCGAGGCCGCCGAGCATCTCGTCCACCTGATGCGCGCCGCGGTGACCGAGCGCATGGTCTCCGACGTGCCGCTCGGCGCCTTCCTGTCGGGCGGGGTCGATTCGAGCGCCGTCGTCGCGCTGATGGCCGAGGCGAGCCAAAAGGCGGTCAAGACCTGCACCATCGGCTTCGACCAGGCCGCGCTCGACGAGACCGCCTATGCCCAGCAAATCGCCGAGCGTTTCGCGACCGATCACCGCACGCGCACCGTGGCGGCGAGCGACTTCGACCTCGTCGACCGCATCGCCGACATGTTCGACGAACCCTTCGCCGACGCGAGCGCGCTGCCGACCTACCGCGTGTGCGAACTCGCGCGCGAGGAAGTCACCGTCGCGCTGTCGGGCGACGGCGCCGACGAGGCCTTCGCGGGCTACCGCCGCCTCGTGTTCCAGCATCAGGAGGAACGGTTGCGCGGGCTGATCCCCGGCGTGCTCCGCCGGAATGTCCTCGGCCCGCTGGCCAAGGTCTGGCCCCAGATGGACTGGGCCCCGCGTCCCTTGCGGGCGCGCGCGACGCTGGCTTCGCTCTCCAAGAGCGGCGCCGAGGGCTATGCCGAAGCGGTCGGCGTCACCGGCCCCGACCAGCGCGCGCGGCTGTTCAACGGTGCCGCGAAATCCGCGCTCGGCGACCATGTCGCCGAGGCGCGCTACTGGAAGGCGATGGCCGACGCCCCCGCACGCGAGCCGCTGGACCGGGCGCAATATGCCGACCTGATGATCTGGCTCCCCGGCGACATCCTGACCAAGACCGACCGGATGAGCATGGCGGTCAGCCTCGAGGCGCGCGAGCCGTTGCTCGACTATCGCCTGATCGAATTCGCCGCGAGCCTGCCCGCGTCGATGCGCGTGAAGGGCGGCACCGGCAAGGCGATCATGAAGCAGGCGATGGAACGCTATCTGCCGCACGACATCCTCTATCGCCCGAAGATGGGCTTCGTGACCCCGGTATCGCACTGGTTTCGCGGTCCGCTGGTCGAGGCGGCGAAGGCGCTCGCGACCTCGTCGACGCTGGCGCGGTCGGGCTGGTTCGACATGGCCGAGATCGAACGCATCGTCGCCGCGCACCAGAGCGGCAAGCGCGACCATGGCCGGCTGATCTGGCAATTCTTCATGCTGGAGAAGTCGCTGGCGAAGCTGTTCGGGATCTAATCTCCCCTCCCGCTTGCGGGAGGGGTCGGGGGAGGGGCTGTTTCCCTTCGCGCCGACGTCGACATGCCCTCCCCAAACCCCTCCCGCAAGCGGGAGGGGCTTATGGCCGCAGCCACCTCATCTTAACCCCTCGCTGCTAGCCTCGCCGCAATGACGGTCCACCCCGCCTTTCCGGTCGACACCGCCCCCATGCCCGCCAGCGCCGCGCCATTGACCGTGCGCGTCGTCGATCCGCTCGCGCTGTCGCCGCCGCTCGCCGCGGCGTGGGATGCGGTGGCGAAGGCGGCGAGCGAGCCCAATCCCTTTGCCGAGCGCTGGTGCCTGCAATCGGCGCTGCACCTGCTCGATCCCGAGCGCCATACGCGGCTGGTGATGGTGCGCGATGGCGCCGACGGGCCGGTGATCGGCGTGATGCCGCTCGCCCCCGCGACGCGCTATGGCCGGCTGCCGCTGCGCCATGTGACGGGCTGGGCGCACCCTAATCATTTTCACGGCGCCCCGCTCGTCCGCGCGGGTTTCGAGAGCCTCTTCTGGTCGATCCTCCTCGGCTGGTGCGACGCCGCGCCCTGGGCGAAGACCTTGCTCCACGTGCCGCGGCTGACCGAGGACGGCCCGCTGCACCGCGCGCTGGTCGACGTCGCGCGCGTCCGCGGCGGCGAGGCCGGGGTTGTGCACCGCGAGGAGCGCGCCCTCCTCGAAAGCGACCTGTCGCCCGACGCCTATTGGGACGCGGCGGTGCGCGCGAAGAAGCGCAAGGAGCATCGGCGGCAGGCGAACCGCCTCGCCGAACAGGGCGCGGTGGCCTTCCGCCGATGGGCTGCGGGTGAAGCGGTCGAGCCGTGGGTCGATGCCTTTCTCGATCTTGAGGCACGCGGCTGGAAAGGCCGCGCCGGATCGGCGCTCGCGAGCCATGGCGATACCGAGGCCTGGTTCCGCGCCATCATCGCCGGCGCCGCCGAGGCAGGGCGGCTCGACATGCGCGCGCTCGACCTCGATGGCCGCCCGCTCGCGATGCTCGTCAATTTCCTCGCCCCGCCCGGCGGCTTCTCGTTCAAGACCGCGTTCGACGAGGAACATGCGCGCTTCTCGCCCGGGGTGCTGCTGCAACAGGCGAACCTCGACCTGCTCGCCGACGACCGCATCGCCTGGGTCGACAGCTGCGCCGCGCCCGGACACCCGATGATCGACAGCGTCTGGCGCGAACGCCGCGCGCTCGTCTGGGTCAATGTGCCGCTCGGCGGCGCGGGCGACCGCTTGCGCTTCGCACTGCTGAGCAAGGCCGAAAAAGCCTGGCGCCGCTGGAAACGCGCCGACCCCGCGCCCGCCGAAATCGCTGAGGAACAGGACCAGCCATGACCGCGCACCAAGTCATCGACCGCCCCGTCTTTCCCGCCGAAACGCTGGAGACGATGGCGGCGCTCTATCCGCTGCAGGCGGGGTTGCTGCGCCACCGGCTGCCCGACCATCCGCTGCTGTCGCTCGAAGCGCTCGCGCTGCTCGGCGAAGGGCTGCCGGCATCGCAGGTCGAATTTAACCCCGGCGACGTGCCGATCGGCATCGCGCCCGAGGACGTGCCCTCGAACGGCCTGTCGATCGGCGAGACGATCCGCACGATCGACACCAACCGCAGCTGGGCGGTGCTCAAGAATATCGAGACCGTGCCCGACTATCGCGACCTGTTGATGCGCCTGCTCGGCGAGCTCGAATCCGTCGTGCACCCGCGCACCGGCGCGATGCTGACGCCGCAGGGCTTCATCTTCATCTCGTCGCCGGGATCGATCACGCCCTTCCACTTCGATCCCGAGCACAATATCCTGCTGCAACTCCGCGGCACCAAGGTGATGAACGTCTGGCCCGCGGGCGACGAGCGCTTTGCACACCGCCGCGAGCATGAGCGCTATCACACCGGCGGCCACCGCAATTTGCCCTGGGACACGGGCTATGAGGGCGGGCAGCAGGCGGTGCCGCTCGCGCCCGGCGATGCGGTGCTGATGCCGGTGATGGCGCCGCATTATGTCGCCAATGGCGACGCGCCCTCGATCTCGCTGTCGATCACCTGGCGCAGCGAATGGAGCTATCGCGAGTCCGAGGCGCATGCCGCCAACGCCGCGCTCCGCCGCATCGGGCTCGACCCCGCGATGCCGCCGCGCTGGCCGAGCTATGCCTGGTTCAAATCGGTCGGCTGGCGCGTGGCGCGCAAGTTGCGGCTGGTCGAATAGGAACCCCCTTGCTTTGAAATTCGCCTGCCTTATCCAGAGGTAACAACCGGGGGCGGGCATGTCGGATCGAACAATATTGAAGTGGGTTACGGGTGCATTGCTTCTGGCCGGCACCGTGCCGGGAGCGATGGCGGCCGAGGAGCGTCCGGCGCGAATCGCGACCGCCGATCTGGCGCAGCTCCCCGATTTTTCGGACGTGAAGCTGTCGCCCGACGGCCAGCGCATCCTCTATCGCGGCCGGCTGGGCGGAAAGCCGTTCATCGCCTACCGGCCCCTGAACGACAGCAACAAGGTGTCCTTCGGAATCCCCGACAAGGCGGAGGTGGCCTGGATTCGCTGGGCGGGCAACAGCCGGATCCTGATCGCGGTGGGCATGAACGTCCAATATTTCGGCGAGGAAGCGCGCGGCACCTATCTGGTGCTGCACGATACGGTGACCGGGGTGTCGAGCGTCATCCGCCGCAAGGATCAGGGGCTCGAGGGCGACGACGTGCTATATGTCGATCCCGAAGGGCAATATCTGCTGCTGTCGATCCAGAAGACCATCTACGACTATCCGTCGGTCTTTCGCGTGACGCTGCCCGACGGCAAGATGACCGAGATCGTCAAGGCCCGGCAGCCGGTATGGGAATGGTATGCCGACGAGGCGGGGATCGTCCGCATCGGCGTCGGCTGGGAAGCCCGGAAGGCCAAATTCTTCTACCGCCGCGCCGCCGAGGAGCGCTTCGAGATGATCGGCGCGGTGCGGCCCGACGAAGAGGACGACTGGATCGATGTCGCGCGCGTCGTGCGGGGATCGGACGAAGGCTATGTCCTCAGCGACAAGAAAACGGGGCGCAAGGCGCTGTATAAATTCAACTATCGGACACGCGAGATCGGCGATCTCGTCTATGGCAACGAAAAATATGACATCGACGACTATTGGTTGAACGACGACGGCTCGGTGCTGGAGGGCGCATCCTACACCGACGATCGCGACCGGGTATATTGGTTCGACGAGGCGAAGAAGAAGCAGCAGGTCCAGATCGACAAGGCGCTTGCCGACCAGCAGGCGTGGGTCACCTCGCGCAGCCGCGACGGACAGCGGATGCTGGTGCTGGCAACGGCCCCGCACGATCCCGGCGCCTATTATCTGCTCGACAGGGCGACGCGCGAGATGGCCTTTCTGGGCGCGCTGCAGGCCAGCCTGCCGCCCGAGCAATTCGCGACGACCAAGGCGGTCTCCTACCGCGCGCGCGACGGCATGGAGATTCCGGCGTTCTTGACGCTGCCCAAGGGTCGCGATCCCAAGGGCTTGCCGCTGATCATCTTTCCCCATGGCGGACCCTATGGCGTGCGCGACAAGCTGGAATATGACGCGCAGGTCCAGTTGATGGCCAATCGCGGCTATGCCGTGCTGCAACCCAATTACCGCGGGTCGGGGGGCTATGGCACCTCGTTCGACGACGCGGGGCGCGGCCAGATCGGCGTCAAGATGCAGGACGATCTGGACGACGGGATGGACTGGCTGGCGGAACAAGGCGTCATCGACAAGAGCCGGGTGTGCGTCGTCGGCGCGTCCTACGGCGGCTATGCGGCGCTATGGGCGGTGATGCGCAACCCCGAACGCTATCGCTGTGCCGCCAGCTTCGCCGGCGTCACCGACTGGGCGGCGATCCTGAAATATGACCGGCGCTTCTTCTCGAAGAAGGGCCGGGCCAAATGGGAAGCGCGGGTGACCGGCGACGCCACGCTGGACCTGTCGTCGGTGTCGCCGATCCAGCAGGTCGCGCGGTTGACCCGGCCGGTGCTGATCGCGCATGGGGACGACGACAGCATCGTGCCGGTCAGCCAGTCGAAGAAGCTGGTGGCCGCGCTCAAGAAATCCGGAAACCTCGATTTCGAATATCGGGAATATCCGGGCGAGGGCCATGGCTTTTCGGATCCAGCGAACCAGAAGGACTGGTTCGACCGGCTCGACGCCTTCCTCGCGAAGCATAATCCGGCGGGGTGACAGACCGCTTCCCATCGCGCCGATTTGCGGCTATGGGCGCGCATCCTGATTATTACAGACCGTTTGAGGATTGATGGCCAAAGAAGAACTTCTGGAAATGCGCGGCCAGGTGGTCGAACTGCTTCCCAACGCGATGTTCCGCGTCAAACTGGAAAACGACCACGAGATTCTAGGCCACACGGCCGGCAAGATGCGCAAGAACCGCATCCGCGTGCTCGTCGGCGACGAAGTGCTCGTCGAACTGACCCCCTATGACCTGACCAAGGGTCGGATCACCTATCGCTTCAAGTGAGCGGGGCGGTGGATGCTCCTGCGCTGGTGCTGGCTTCGACGTCGCCGCGCCGGCTCGAATTGCTCGCGCGCATCGGCGTCGCGCCCGCGCGCATCGCGGCCCCTGAAATCGACGAAACGCCGCTGAAGGGCGAACTGCCGCGCGCCTATGTCGCGCGGCTCGCGACAAGCAAGGCGCTCGCGGTCGAGCGCGCCGCGGACGAGGTCGTGCTCGCGGGCGACACCACCGTCGCGGTCGGGCGCCGTATCCTCGAAAAGCCCGCCGACGAAGCCGATCTCCGCCGCATGCTCGCCCTGCTTTCGGGGCGGCGGCATCATGTCTGGTCCGGCGTCTGCGTCATCGGCCCCGACGGCAAGCCGCGCGTACGCACCGTCGACACGATCGTCGCCTTCAAGGCGCTGAGCGCCGCAGAGATCGACTGGTATGTCCAAAGCGGCGAGGGGATGGGCAAGGCGGGCGGCTATGCGATCCAGGGCCGCGCCGAAAGCTTCGTGCGCTTCCTGTCGGGCAGCCATTCGAACGTCGTCGGCCTGCCCTTGTTCGAGGCGCGCAGCCTGCTCAGCGCCGCGGGCGTGGCTTTTGGCTGAGTGGCTCTACGAGGCCGGGATCGGCGAGGCGCGCGCCGCGCTGGTCGCGGACGGGCGGATCGTCGAGGCCCGGATCGAGCGCGAGGGGGAGGGGCCGCGGATCGGCGCGATCCTCGAAGCAAGGCTGGCCGAGCCCGGCAAGCTGGTCCTCGATGCGCCGGGTGAACCCGCGGCGACGATCGCCAACCTGCCTGCCGCCATCTCGCTCGGCAGCAAACTCACGGTCGAGATCACCCGCATGGCGCTGCGCGAACGCGGCCGCGACAAGCCCGCGCGGGCGCGGCTTGCCGAACCCGGCGCGGCGCTGGCCGACGGACCCGGCCTTCGCGCGCGACTGGCTGCGGGCGACATTCCGGTCACGGAGGTCGGCGCGCAGGGCCCCGACCGGCTCGAGGCGGCGGGCTGGTCCGAACTGATCGACCATGTCCGCGCCGGCCACTGGCCCTTTCCCGGCGGCGCGCTGTGGGTCGATACGACCCCCGCGATGACGCTGATCGACATCGACGGCGAAGGCGACGCTTTTGCGCTCGCCAAGGCGGGCGCCGTCGCTGCCGCGCAGGTCATTCGCTGCTGCGGCATCGGCGGGTCGATCGGGATCGACTTTCCGTCGCTCCGCAGCCGGACCGAGCGGCTGGCGGTCGACGCGCTGGTCGACGAAAGCCTGCCGCAGCCCTTCGAACGCACCGGCACCAACGGCTTCGGCCTGATGCAGATCATCCGCCGCCGCGAACGCCCGTCGCTGGTCGAGCAAATCCGCTTCGATCCCGTCGCCACCGACGCCGCGCTGCTGCTGCGCCACGCCGAGCGCGCGGTGGGGACGGGGGCGCTGACGCTGACCACGCGCCCCGTAGTGGCCGAACGGCTTGCGGCGCACCCCGGCTGGACCCATATGCTGCAGGCGCGCACCGGACGCCCCGTCGCCGTCGCTGCCGATTGTGCCATCAAAGGACCGGGCCATGCCCAATAATGCCCCCGCCAGGCCGCGCGCCTGCCCGCTCTGCGGCGCGCCGCGCGCCGAAGAGTTCAAGCCTTTCTGCAGCCGCGGCTGCCGCGACCGCGACCTCCTCAACTGGTTCGGCGAGGATTATCGCGTGCCCGCCGACCAGCCGCCCGACGGCACCGCCGACGTCGATAATTTTACCGACGAATAGGCGCAAAATAAGCGCAACAAAGGTGCTGGACAGGACGCGAAGCCCTGCCTATAGCCGCCGCTCGCCAGCGGGCCGGTCGGTCCGCGAAGCCCGTGCCTGGGTAGCTCAGTTGGTAGAGCATGCGACTGAAAATCGCAGTGTCGGCGGTTCGATCCCGTCCCCAGGCACCATTTCCCTTACCGCTGCGATTGGCTCCGACCGCCCCCGCGCTCAGTCGTCGGGGTCTGCCGCAATCGCCCCCGACGGCAGCGATACGCGGTCGGTGGAATAGTCCGCGAACATCGCGTCGGGGTCGCGTTTCAGCGAAAAGCGGATCGACGCCCGGGTGCGCAAGGCTTCTTCCTCGGTGGTCGAGCTGAAATAATTGGGGCAACCCGCCCTCGCGATGCTGATCTTTCGTTCCGGAACCCCGGTCACGCCGACCGCCGATATCCCGCCGCGCCCGGCACGGTAGGAGGTGGCCACGACATGGCTCACCCGTGCCGTCGCGCCCGACAGGCGCCAGAGCGTCGTCTCATAGGAGGTCAGGACCAGGTACAGCGGCTGCTCGCCCGGCTCGATCGCCACCTCGACCAGCCGCGTCTTCTCGCGCGGGTCGTTGCTCGGGATCTGGACGGGCGAAATCGTGCGGCTTTCGTAGCCGCCGAAGGCGATCAGCATCGCGCCCGCCGGCACGGGCGGCAGCGAGCAGATTTCGGCCTGCCAGGTCATCCGGTTCTCGCGCACCAGCGGCTCGATTGCCTTGAGTTCGGTCTCCGACGTCGTGCCGTCGCCGTCGGCATCGACGGTGTGGAAGGCCTTTTCGGCAAGCAGCCGCATTTCGCTGGCGGTCAGCCTGCCATTGCGGTCGGGATCGAGCGCGAGCAGTGCGGCGAACCGCTGCTCCCACGCCTGCTGGCGCGCGGTGGCGGCTGCTTCGGGCAGGGTGATCGCCCCGTCGCCGTCGATATCGAGCGGGCTCAGCCGATGCTCGATGCGGCGGTCGCGCGTCGCCTCGTCGATCTCGGGGTCCGAATCGGCTCCGATGCTTTCGCCGATCTCCGCGCGGGTGATCCGGAGGTCGCCGTCAAGGTCCATCGGCAGGATGCGCTGGATCTGGCCGGCGCGCGTGACCGCGACGCGGCGTGCCACGGCGAAATCGACGTCGCCCTGATCGAGGCCATCGTCGCCACGGTCGGCCTGGCGTAGCTCGCCGACGACGCGTGCGAGATAGTCCTCTATATGTCCGCGGCTGCGGAATTCCCCGACGATCGCGAGCGGGATATCGGGGGCTGGCGGTTGTGACGCTACGGATTGCGGTATCGCCAGCATTGTTGCGACGATCGCGACCCCATGTCTTGTTCCCATGATGACCTCCTCGCCCTAATAGCGTCATCCTAATGCGGTCAGGGTTAAGAGATGACCTATTGGGGCAAAGTCTTCGCAGGACTGTTCGCATTATGTTGCGGTGCAAACTGTTGCTTTTTGGCCACTAATGCCCCGAAAAACTTTAGGGTGACGCCGCGCCGCGTTGACGCGGCGGGCCGGGCGATTAGAGCGGCGAGTTCCCGCCGGAGCATCCCCTCCTTTGGCCGCAAGGCCGCGCTTCGCTGGGTTGGAGAGAGAGAGACCCCATGACCTTGCGCAACATTTTGTTGGGCGCCACCATGCTGTGCGCCGCGACGACCCCCGCTTTCGCTTATGCCCAGGACGCCGCCCCGGCCGACGACGCCGCCGCGCCCGCCGAGGACACGACCGATTACGGCAACGAGATCATCGTCACCGCGACCAAGCGCTCGCAGACGCTGCAGGACACGCCCGTCGCGGTCTCGGTGACCTCGGCCGCCGACCTCGAACGCTCGCAGATCCGCGACCTCATCGACCTGCAGTCGGCGGTGCCCAGCCTGCGCGTCTCGCAGCTCCAGTCGAGCGCGAACACCAACTTCATCATCCGCGGCTTCGGCAACGGCGCGAACAACGCCGGCATCGAACCCTCGGTCGGCGTCTTCATCGACGGCGTCTACCGTTCGCGCTCGGCCGCGCAGATCGGCGACCTTCCCGCCGTCGAGCGCATCGAAGTGCTGCGCGGCCCGCAGTCGACCCTGTTCGGCAAGAACGCCTCGGCGGGCGTCATCAGCATCGTGACGCAGAAGCCGCAATATGAATTCGGCGGCACCGCCGAAGTCACCTATGGCAATTACGACGCGATCACCGTGAAGGGTAACGTCACCGGCCCGATCAGCGACACCGTCGCCTTCTCGCTCGGCGGCAACTACAACCGCCGCGATGGCTATGCCCAGGACCTGAAGCTCGGCACCGACGTCAACGACCGCAACCGCTACGGCTTCCGCGGCCAGCTCCTGTTCGAACCGACCGACGCGCTGTCGGTCCGCCTGATCGGCGACTATGACAAGATCGACGAGAATTGCTGCATCGCCGGCAACGTCATCGCCGGCCCGACGGTGGCGATCACCAACGCCCTCGTCGGCGGTCCCAGCGTCGATGCGAACGATCCCTTCTCGTACGACGTCTACAACAATTTCCTGTCGTCGAATAAGATCAAGAACTACGGCGGCTCGGCGCAGATCGATTACGATCTCGGCAATATGGCGCTGACCTCGATCACCGCCTATCGCGAAGTGCGCGCGCTCACCAACCAGGATTCGGACTTCACCGGTGCCGACCTGATCGGCGAGAACAGCCAGAACCTCGGCATCGACACCTGGACGCAGGAAGTCCGCCTGACCTCGGACTTCGACGGACCGTTCAACTTCCTGCTCGGCGGCTATTATTTCAACGAAAAGATCAAGCAGAAGAACGACATCCGCTTCGGCAGCCAGTTCCGCGCCTATGCGGGCGGGCTGATCAACCCGGCGGTCGTCCTCGGCTCGCCCAACCCGAACGCCGCGGGTAACGCCGTGGTCTCGGGCCTCGAGCAGCAGATCGGCGGCATTCTCGGTAATCCGGCGATGTTCACCGGCCAGTTCTTCCGCGCCGGCGACGGGCTCGACGAAGCCTATCGCATGAAGGACGAAGCCTTCTCGATCTTCGGCACCGTCGATTTCGAGGTCACCGACCGGCTCACGCTGACCGGCGGCTTCAACTACACCAAGGACCGCAAGCGCTTCGCCACCAATGTGACGAGCAGCGACGTCTTCTCGGGCCTCAACCTGACGACGATCGGCCGCACCGCGATCACGCAGCAGGGCATCGCGACCACCGTCGGCCAGGCGCTGGGCCTCCCCGGCCTTGCCAACGCGCAGCAGATCCAGGCCTTCGCCCAGGCGCAGCCGGCCCTCTTCGGCCAGATCAGCGCCGGCGCGGCGGCCTTTGCCGCGGCGAACCAGAACAACCCGCAGGTCAACCCGCTGCTCGCGCTGCGCCCGTTCCAGTTCCTGCCGCCGTTCCTGAACGTCCCCAACGCGGTCGAGGACGGCAAGACCAGCGACAGCGATCTCGCCTACAGCGTCCGCGCCTCGTATGAGCTGACCGACACGGTCAACGTCTATGCGACCTATGCGACGGGCTTCAAGGCGAGCTCGGTCAACCTGTCGCGCGACAGCCGGCCGCTGGCGTCGGACCTGCCCGCGATCATCTCGGGCGGTCTCGCGACCCCGAACCTGGTTGCGGGTTCGCGCTTCGCCGATCCCGAGGAATCGACGGTCTACGAGGTCGGCCTGAAGGCCAACTGGTCGGTCGCGGCGCTGAACCTTGCGGTGTTCAAGCAGTCGATCAAGGGCTTCCAGTCGAACATCTTCACCGGCACCGGCTTCGCGCTCGCCAATGCGGGCAAGCAGTCGACCTTCGGGATCGAGTTCGACGGCTCGGTCCGCCCGGTCGACGGCCTCAACCTGACGCTGGCGGTGACCTATCTCGATCCGAAGTACGACAGCTTCGTCAACTCGGCGTTCGGCGACATCTCGGGCACCACGCCCGCGGGCATCCCCGAACTGACGATGGCGGCCGGCGGGACCTACACGCACGAGTTCGCGGGCGGCACGCGCGCGATTCTGCACGTCGACTATCACTATGAAAGCCCGGTGCAGATCGTCGAGGGCCTGACCGGCTTCCCGGCGAGTGTGGCGCAGAACCTGAAGCGCGAGGTCAACCAGCTCAACGCGTCGTTCACCGTCGCGCTGACCAACGGCCTCGAAGTCGGCGTGTGGGGCCGCAACCTCACCAATGCGCAGTATCTGACCACGATCTTCCCCGCCGTCGCGCAGTCGGGCAGCGTTTCGGGCTATCCGAGCCAGCCGCGCACCTATGGCGGCGTCGTGCGCTTTAAATTCTAAAGGACCGGGGAGAGCGAGGGGCGGCGCGTCCGCTCCTCGCTTTCGGGCCTTCGGTTTCCCGCCTTCGGGCAAAGAAAAACCCGGCCTCTCCGCCGAGAGGCCGGGTTTTCTTTTCGCGCTTACCGGATCAGAATTTGAAGCCGGCGGCGAGGCCATAGCGACGCGGGTCGAGCGTGAACACGTTGGTGAACAGGCCCGACGACTGGTCGGTGACATAGAGGCCGGTGACCGGCTGGCTGTCGAAGATGTTCGAGACGAACGCCTTCACGAACCATTTCTTGTCCGGGCCGTTGAGCTGGATCTGCGCGTTGACCTGCGCATAGCCGTTGATCTCGTTGATGCGGCCGTTGAAGATATTGCCATAGCTGTCGCCGGTATAGGCGATGTCGATGCGCGGGGTCAGCGACATGTCGTTCTGGAAGTTATGCGTATACTGGACACCGGCGCTGAACTTGTAGTTCGGCGCCTGCGGCAGCTTGTTGCCGCGGATGTTCACGGGCACGCCCGCATTTTCGATGCGGATGCCGCCGAACAGCGCACCGACTGTCGCCGCGTTCGCCTCGAGCACCGAACAGATGCCGAAGGCGCCCGGCGAGTTGATGCCGCTGCCCGTGCCGAAGCCGGCCGGGGCGCGCAGGCCCAGGTTGGCGTTGATCGCGGTGACATAGCCGGCCGTGCCCGCGGCATTGCCCGCGGTGGTCGGGACGACCGCGCAGTTGGCGCCGTTGGTGATGTCCTTGATGATCACCGCGTCGTTGCGCCCGCCCGACGGATCGCGCGGATTGCCGAGGAACTTGTCGCTCGACACCTCGGTGTTGAGGTAGCTCGCGCCCAGGTTGACGACGAAGTCCGGCGTCGGCGTGATCACCGCTTCGGCTTCGATACCCCAGATGTTCGCGTCGACACTGTCGTTCACCGAAGTGCGCGCGACGATGCGGCTGAGCTGCAGGCTGTCATATTTATAATAGAAGGCCGTCAGGTTCAGTTGCAGCGCGCCGAAGCGGTTCTTCGACCCGATCTCGAAGGCATCGACGATTTCGGGCGCGAAGGATTCCTCGACCGCGAACACGGGCTGCAGCGGCGGGTTGATGCCGCCCGACTTGTAGCCGCGCGAATAGCTGACATAGATCAGATTGTCGGGGGTGATCTTCCAGTCGAGCACCGCGCGCCCGGTGACCTCGTCGAAACCGACGCGGCGTTCCTGGAACAGCTGGTTGCCCGCGATCCCCGGGTCGGCGTCGAACCCGCCGACCAGCGGCGAATTGAACGCGCTGCCCGTCGTGGCATAGGGCACCAGGAAGCTCGCCAGCGTCGAGCGCGCGCGGACATATTTCTTGTCGTTGTTGTAGCGCAGGCCGACGGTCAGCTTGATCGAGTCGTTGAACTCGACATAGCCCTCGCCGAACAGGCCGTAGGACGTGACGCGCAGGTCGTCGGTGTTGTTGCGGAAGAAGGGCGTGCCGAGGAAGCCGTTAGGCACGGTGCCGCCCGATCCCAGCGAGGTGAAGGTGCCGAGGATGCCGGTCAGATAGTCGATCCCGAAGGCGTTCACATAATAGCTGTTCTCGGTGAGGTGCGACTTGCCATAGATGCCGCCGAGCAGGAAGTTGAACGGCCCGTCGAAGTCCGAGCTGATGATGAGCTCGCCCGACCAGCTCGACGAATCCTGGTTCGACCGGTCGAAATCCTGCGGCGTCGCGCCGCAGGTCCGGAAACCGCCATAGGCGCCGAGGCCCGTTTCCTCGGACAGCGAGGTGCAGAGGTCGCCGGTGGGGCCGTTCGGGATCAGCGCGTTGCGGATCGGGATGAAGAAGCTCGCCGGCAGGCCCGGGATCTGCCCCGCCGCGGCGGCATTGAGCGCGCCGAGCGCGGGGGCGTAGAAGCTGCGGTCCTGCACCGACAGGTTATAGTCCTGCTGGCTGTCGACCGTCGCTTCCTGATAGACGCCCGCGAGCGAGACGTTGATCGCGCCGAAGCTGTGTTCGAGGCGGCCCTGCAGCTGGAGCTCGTCCGAGAAATAGGTCGGCCGGAAGTCGGTGTTGACGACGCGCGGATCGGCGATCGGCTGGAAGGTCGAGAGCGAGTCCGGACCATAGAGGCTGCCGAGGCCGAAGGCGGTCGGGATGCCGCGGATCGCGAGGAACTCGCGGCTGGTCAGCACGCCGACGAAGGTCGAGTTGCCGTTGGTGACGCCGGGGTCGCGGCGGTTGTTCAAACAGCCGAGGACGCCGGTCGGGTCGCGCTGGCAATATTGCTTCTGGATGCGCAGGCGGTTGTCGTCCTCGCGGAAATAATAGCCGAGCAGGTCGAGCGTCGTATTGTCGGTGGGCTGCCAGCGGATCGAACCGCGGATCGCGTACATGTCGCGGTCGTCGATGCGGCTGTCGTCGAACAGGTTCTTCGTATAGCCGTCGCGATTGAGGTAGAAGCCGGCGATGCGGACGCCGAGCGTGTCGCCGATGGGCAGGTTGACCATGCCCTTCGCCTTGATGCTGTTGTAATTGCCATATTCGAACTCGCCCGACGCGCCGAAGCCCGAAAGGTCGGGCTTGGCGGTGACGACGTTGACCACGCCCGAGGTCGCGTTGCGGCCGAACAGCGTGCCCTGCGGGCCGCGCAGCACCTCGATACGCTCGAGGTCGAAGAATTCGGTTTCGAACAGGCGAGTGCCGATCAGCGGCGATTCATTCTGGTGGATCGCGGTCGCGCTGTCGCAGCTGACGCCGACGCACAGGTCGCCGATGCCGCGGATGGTGAAGCTCGACGAGGTGAAGTTCGTCTTGGTGAAGGTCACATTGGGCAGGGTGAGTTGCAGGTCGGACGGGTTCTCGATCTGCTGCGCTTCGAGCGATTCCGCCGAAAAGGCGCTGACCGCGATGGGGACGTCCTGCAGGCGTTCGGACTGGCGCTGCGCGGTGACGACGATTTCGCCGCCAAACGCGTCGGTTTGGGTGTCCGCCTCATCCTGTGCGAACGCCGGCGACGCCACCGACATCGCAAGGATCGAGGTGCCGATCAGTGCCTTGAACTTCATATTGTGCCTCCCTTTTTCAGCCCGCGACGCGGGCCGCCCAATTGCATCGCTCAACCGGGAGGGGATATGTCCAGACAGGGCTACGGGCGCCGGACCTCGTCGATCCAGCGCAGGCGCGCGCGCAAACCAGTGTAGCCAGCTGTGCTGGGCATCGTCCTCTCCCACCGGCACCCGGGGACTGATACCGGCATCTCCGATCACGACCTGCTTCGGCAGGTTCTGTAATGCTTTCAAAATTGCGCTTAGTTGACGAAAGCGTCAAGCCACTTGTTCAGCGATGTCCCGCAGAAATTTTCTTGCGTTGCGCCCGCCGAAAAAAGGTCCGATTCCGCAACGTAAACTTGTTTTACGACAGGAAATTCTTCGCGCCGCGGGGTTGCGTAATGGCACAATCGCGCCGAAATGTGCGACATGAAAGCAACAGTGAAAGCGGGCGGATGACCAAGGTGGAAGTGGGCGCGGACGGCAAGCCGGTGGTGCCCGACAATGTCCTCGACGCGGTCCGCACGCTTATCGGCTGGGCCGGCGACGACGTCACGCGCGAGGGGCTGCTCGACACGCCGAAGCGCGTCGCGCGCGCCTGGCTCGAATATTGCCAGGGCTATGCCGAGGATCCGGCGATCCATTTGTCGCGCACCTTCGAAGAGGTCGGCGGCTATGACGAGATCGTCATGCTGCGCGACATCCCGTTCCAGTCGCACTGCGAACATCATATGGCGCCGATCACCGGCAAGGCGTCGATCGCCTACCTCCCCAAGGACCGCGTCGTCGGCATCTCGAAGCTCGCGCGCGTCCTGAACGGCTATGCGCGGCGGCTGCAGGTGCAGGAGCGCCTGACCGCCGAAGTCGCCAAATGCATCTGGGACAATCTCCAGCCGCACGGCGTCGCGGTGGTGATCGACGCGCAGCACGGCTGCATGACCGGCCGCGGCGTGCGCACCCCCGGTGTCGGCATGGTCACCAGCCGCCTGCTCGGCTGCTTCCTCGAGGACGAGCGCAGCCGCAAGGAAGTGCTGGCGCTGATGGGTTATTGAGGCGGCGGGTATCGGGCGGAAGCGGTCATTCTAATCCTCCCTGTCGCGAAGCGATGGGGAGGGGGACCATGCGAAGCATGGTGGAGGGGCTGCGGCCTTGAGCCGAGGTTTATGGCGTCGACCCCTCCACCGCCTTCGGCGGTCCCCCTCCCCACGGCTACGCCGCAGGGAGGATTAAGACGTCCGCTCACCACCCCAAAACCGCCACCGCCCGACATCACAGCCACCAAGAAAAAGGCCCCGGAACGATCGTTCCGGAGCCTTTTCTGTCTGTGCGATGCGGAAAAGAAGCTTAAGCCTCTTCGCCCTCGTCCGCAGCCGGAGCTTCCTCGGCGGCGCGTTCCGAAGGAGCGGCGCCCACGTCTTCGAACTCGTCCTCGCTGTCGGGTTCCAGCGCCGTCGCAACCGCTTCGGCCTGTTCTTCCTCGAACATCGCGGCGATGACGTCGATGCCCTGCTTCTGCATTTCGGCTTCGTCGGGCGAGCGCGCGACGTTGACGCCGACGGTCACCGCGACCTCGGGGTGCAGCTTGACCTTGACGTCGACCAGCCCGAGCGACTTGATCGGGCGTTCGAGCTCGACCATCGCCTTGGTGACGCCGGTCACGCCGTCCTCGGCGAGCGCGTCGACGATGTCGCGCACCGAAACCGAGCCGTAGAGCTGGCCGGTGTTCGACGCCTGGCGGATCAGGACGACCTGCTTGCCGTCGATGTCCTTGGCGCGGCCTTCGGCGTCGCCACGACGTTCGGCGTTGTCGGCCTCGATCTTCGAGCGGTTGGCTTCGAACAGCTTGCGGTTGGCTTCGTTCGCACGGAGCGCCTTGTTGTTCGGCAGCAGATAGTTACGGGCAAAGCCGTTCTTGACGGTGACGACGTCGCCGATACCGCCCAGTTTCTCGATACGTTCGAGCAGGATGATTTCCATCGGTCCGCCCTCCTTACTTCACGATGTAGGGGAGCAGGCCGATGTGGCGCGAGCGCTTGATCGCCTTCGCCAGCTCGCGCTGCTTCTTGGTGGACACCGCGGTGATCCGCGACGGGACGATCTTGCCGCGCTCCGACAGGTAACCCTGGAGCAGGCGGACGTCCTTGTAATCGATGACCGGTGCGTCCTTCTGGCTGAAGGGGCAGGTCTTGCGGCGACGGAAAAAGGGTCGTGCCATGGTCGTGTTCCTTATTCTTCGCCGTCGCGGTCACGGCCGCGGCCGCCCCGACGTTCCTGCTTGCGCATCATCACCGACGGGCCCTTTTCGAGTTCGTCGACGCGGATGGTCATCCAGCGGATGATGTCTTCGTTGATCGCGGCCTGACGCTCGACTTCGGCGACGGCTTCGCCCGGCGCTTCGGCCGACAGCATCACATAATGACCCTTGCGGTTCTTCTGGATCTTGTAGGCAAGCTGCTTCAGGCCCCAGGTCTCGGTCTTGTGGACCTGGCCCTTATACTCGCCGAAGATATTGGTGACGTTTTCCGCCAGCGCGTCGACCTGAGCCTGGCTCAGGTCCTGACGCGCGATAAAGACATGCTCGTAGAACGGCATGGTCGCGCTTCCTTCATTTGGCCGATCGTTGACCTGCGCCAATCGCAGGCCCCTCCGGCTGTCGTCCTGCCCTGCGAAAATGGTGCAAAGCAAATGGGGCGACGGCACAGAGCCTCGCCCCAATGGAGCGCGCCTATACAGATTCGGCGGCGGAAAGCAAGGGTTCGTGGGGGAATATGGTTCACGCGGAGACGCGGAGGCGCGGAGAGAAGAAGGAAGAGAGGATTCGCGCAGAGGCGCAGAGATCGCAGAGGAAGAAAGAATAAGGGCGGCGAAGCCGCCAATCTCTTTTTTGTCTCCGCGTCTCCGCGTGAACAAATTCTCTGCGTCCTCTGCGCCTCTGCGCGAATCCTTTCAGCCGAGCTTGCCGAGCAATTCCAACCCGAAGTCGGTCAGCGTGTCGTCGCGCGCGCCGAGGATCAGGACGCGGTCGCCCGCCTTCGCTTCGTCGAGCATCGCCGCGCCGCAGTTCGCGCGCGTGGTCAGATGCACGGCATCGCCGCCGCCCGCGACGATGTCGGCGACCAGCGCCTCGCTGCCGATGCTGCGGTCGACGGTGCCGCCGAAATAGACGGGGTCGCAGACGTAGAGCTTGTCGCCGTCGCGCATGCCCCTGGCGAAGCTCGCGGCCAGTTCCTTGCCCATCTGGCGGAGCGGGCCGTAACCGTGCGGCTGGAAGAAGAGCAGGGCGCGGCCGGGCAGTTCGGCCACGGCTGCTAATGTCGCCGCGACCTTGTCGGGATTGTGCGCGAAGTCGTCGATCACGGTGACCCCGCCCGCCTGTCCCAGCACTTCGTAGCGGCGCGCGAGCCCGGTGAAATCGGCCAGCGCCGCCGCCGAATCGCCGATCGGGACGCCCAGCGCGCGGGCGGCCATCATCGCGGCGAGCGCGTTGGTGGCATTGTGGCGCCCGGGCATGCGCAGCTGCACCGCGCGCGTCACATGCGCGAAGGTCACGGTGAAGCGGCACCCGTCGGGCAGCGCCTCGAAATCGCTGCCGCGCATGCCGGCGGTTTCGCTGAAGCCGAAGCGCGCGACATTGGCGCCGGCGAGCAAGGGCGCCGATTCGGGATCGTCGGCGTTGACCACCGCGATCCGCGCCTTGGCGGCGAAATCGCCGAACAGCGCGTGGAGCTCGTCGAGGCTCTTGTGGTCGAGGCTGATGTTGGTGATCACCGCGACCTCGGGACGGTAGAGCGCGATCGAACCGTCGCTTTCGTCGACCTCGCTGACATAGGTCGCGGGGTCGCCGACCAGCGCGCTGGCGAAGGGCGTGGCTTCGCTCGCGAAATTGCGCATCACCGCGCCGTTCATCACCGTCGGCTTGTGTCCGCTGCGCTCGAGGATCCAGCCGATCATGCCGGTCACGGTCGATTTGCCGCTCGTCCCGCCGACGCCGACGGTCTGGTCCGCGGCGTTGAACAGCGCGGCGTTGAGCTCGGCGCGCGTCATCCGCGGCAGGCCGAGCGCGTTCGCGGCGGCGATATCGGGCACATTGTCCTCGACCGCCGCCGAGGCGACCAGCGTCTGGCCCGCCGCGACCCCGCTGCCGTCCTGCGGCGCGAGCGAGATGCCCTGGCTTTCGATCCACGCGAATTTATCGGGGCTGCGGCCCTGGTCGCGGCTGCGATCCGAGCCCGAAACCTGCGCCCCGCGCGCCGCGACGATCATCGCCAGCGGCAGCATGCCCGACCCGCCGATGCCGCAAAAGAAATAGGATTTGTTTTCCGCCATGGCGCGGCGTTATGGCCTTGGCGAAGGGTTGGCAAGGGAAGGGAGACGAAGGCTATGCGCATCGGGATCGTCGCCCCCTCGACGCCCATCCTGCCCGACGATGCCGAGGCGGTGCGCGCGCTGGCGAGCCTCGGCTATCCCGACGTCGAGCTCGTCTTCGATGCGCAATGTTTCGCGGTCCACGGCCATTTCGCGGGCGAGGACGGGCATCGTTTTGCGGCGCTGGTCGAGATGGCGAACCGCCCCGACATCGACGCGCTGTGGTTCGCGCGCGGCGGTTACGGCGCGTGCCGCATCGCCGAGGAGGCGGTCGCGGCGATGACCGATGTCGCGCGCGGCAAGGCGTTCCTCGGCTATTCGGACCAGGGCAATCTGCTTGGGTGCCTCTACCGCGAGGGCTTCGACCATGTCGCGCACGGCCCGATGGTCGCCGACATCCGCCGCGAGGGCGGCGATGCCGCCGTGCTGCGCGCGCTCGACTGGCTCGTCGCACGCGATCCCGCAGCGTGCGAGCCGGGCCTCGCGCATGGTGCGCGCCATGCGGCGTTCAACCTGATGACGCTGTCGATGCTGCTCGGTACCCCGCTCGAACCCGACCTCGGCGGCCATATCCTGCTGGTCGAGGAGGTCAGCGAATATCTTTACGCCTTCGACCGGGCCTTCTTCCATGTCGCGAGCTATCTCGGCCCGCGCGGGCTCGCCGGGCTGCGGCTCGGTCGGGTGAGCGACGTGCCCGAGAACGACCGGCCCTTCGGCGCGGAGGCCGAGGAGATCGCGCGCCATTGGTGCGCGCGCTGCAACATTCCGTACCTCGGCCGGGCCGACATCGGCCACGATGCGGCGAACAAGGTCGTGCCCTTCGGCTTGCATCGCGCGGGGTGAGGGAATAGGCGCGGCGCAATTCAAAATTACGCTAGGGGACGCAATATGCGCGCATTCATCTTTCCGGGTCAGGGCAGCCAGTCGGTCGGCATGGGCAAGGCGCTTGCCGACGCGTCACCGGCCGCGCGCGAGGTGTTCCAGGAGGTCGACGACGCGCTCGGCCAGAAACTGTTCCAGCTGATGACCGAAGGCCCCGAGGACCAGCTCACCCTCACCGAAAACGCCCAGCCCGCGATCATGGCGAACGCCATCGCGACGCTGCGCGTCCTCGAAAAGGAAGGCGGCGTGACGCTGTCTGCCAAGGCCGATTATGTCGCCGGCCACAGCCTCGGCGAATATAGCGCGCTCTGCGCCGCGGGCGCCTTCGACCTCGCCACCACCGCGCGGCTCCTGAAGACGCGCGGGCAGGCGATGCAGGCCGCGGTGCCCGTCGGCGTCGGCGCGATGGCCGCGCTGCTCGGCGCCGATATCGAGACGGCGCAGAAGCTCGCCGCCGCCGCCGCCGAGGGCGAGGTGTGCACCGTCGCCAACGACAACGACCCGTCGCAGGTCGTGATCTCGGGCCACAAGGGCGCGGTCGAGCGCGCGGTCGCATTGGTCAAGGACTATGGCATCAAGCGCGGCGTGCTGCTGCCGGTCTCGGCGCCCTTCCATTGCCCGCTGATGCAGCCCGCCGCCGACGCCATGGCCGAGGCGCTCGGCGCGAACCCGCCCGCGGCTCCGCTGGTACCCGTGGTGGCGAACGTCACCGCCAGCCCGGTGAGCGACGCCGACACGATCCGCGACCTGCTCGTGCAACAGGTTACCGGCCGCGTCCGCTGGCGCGAGAGCGTCGCCGCGATGGAGGATATCGGCGTCGGCCAGTTCGTCGAATTCGGCGGCAAGGTGCTCGGCCCGATGGTCAAGCGCAGCGCGTCGGGCGAGGTCGAGGTGACCAGCGTCATCTCGATGGACGACATCGAGGCTCTGCTGAAGGCCTTCTAGAAGATTCGCGCAGAGGCGCAGAGGGCGCAGAGATTTTGTTCACGCGGAGACGCGGAGACGCGGAGAAGAAAGAGAGAGTGGCGGCTTTGCCGCCCTTGATCCTTTTCCCCTGCGATCTCTGCGCCTCAGCGCGAATCCCTTCTCCTTCTTTTTCTTCTCTCCGCGCCTCCGCGTCTCCGCGTGAACCATAGTCCACCGCCCCCGCACAGAACCGGCTCCAACAATAAAACCCTTTTCTCTACCAAAGTAATAAGGTATCATCCCTCCATCGCTTCAAGCCAAGGGAGAGGGCGATGGACGGTTTCACACGCATTTGGGCTTTCGGCCAATGGGTCGTCGTCGGCGCGCTGATCGCGTCGCCTCTGTGGGCGGGCGCGGTGGCGCCCGTGGCGCAGCAGATCGCCGCGGCAACGGCCACGTCCGGCCATATGCGCGCCTTCGCCAGCGAAGCCGAGCTCAAGGCCTTCCTGGCCAAGCGCCAGTCGGTGCAGAACCTTGCCGTCGCCGAGGCCGCGCCCGGCGCCGTGGCGGCATCCGCCGACGCGGCAGCCGCCCCCGCCGAGCCGCCGCCCGCGATGGCGGTCGCGCTCGAGGAGCCCGCGCCCACCGCGGCCAAGGTCGATCCCGACGGCATCACCAACACCCAGACCGCGGGGGTCGACGAGGGCGGGATCGTCAAGAAGCAGGGCGATTTGCTCCTCGTGCTGCGCCGCGGGCGGCTGTTCACGATCGACGCGTCGGGCGGCGGCATGCGGCCGATCGCCGCGGTCGACGTCTTCCCCGGCAAGACCGGCGAGCCCGACGGCACCTGGTACGACGAGATGCTGGTCAGCGGCGATACCGTCGTCGTGCTCGGCTACAGCTATGCGCGAAGCGGGACCGAGGTGAATCGCTTCCACCTGTCGGCCGACGGCAAGCTCGCATGGCGCGACACCCATTATCTGCGCTCGGGCGATTATTATTCGTCGCGCAACTATGCCTCGCGGCTGATCGGCGACAAGCTGATCTTCTACGCCCCGCTCCCGATCTGGGGCGAGATCGGCGAGGCGATGCCCGCGCTCGCCGAGTGGCGGAAGGGCAAGGTAAGCGCGTTCAAACCCTTCACCGGCGCGCGCGACATCTATATGCCGCAGCCGTCGTGGGGCGACCCCGAGCTCGCGGGCGACATGCTGCACAGCGTGATGATCTGCGACCTCGCGGACGACGACATGGACTGCGACGGCACCAATGTCCTCGGCAGCTGGTCGCGCAGCTTCTACGTCTCGCAAAGCGCCGTCTATGTCTGGGCCGGGCTCGGCATGAGCTACGACAGCGACAATCGCGCGATGCTCTACCGCATCCCGCTCGACGGCAGCGCGCCGCAGGCGGTCGAGGTCGCGGGCATGCCGCTCGACCAATTCTCCTTCCGCGAGGAAGGCGACGGCTCGCTCAACGTCCTGACCATGGCCGAGGGCGGCGGCGACGCGATGTGGGCGCCCGAGGCGAACGACGAAGGCGACATGGCGCTGCTTCATCTAGCCGCCAACCGCTTCGGCGATGGCGGCGCGAAAGTGAAGCCCGCCGACTTCCGCGCGCTGCCCGGCGTCGAGGGCTGGGAGCGGCAGAACCGCTTCGTCGGCGACTGGCTGCTCTACGCCGGTGGCCGCGTCCGCCGCGACCTGCGCAAGGAGGGCAGCGAACAGGCGGCGCTCTATGCGGTTCCGGTGAAGGGCGGCAAGGTCGTGCCGCTCGATCCGGGGCACCAGGTCGGGCGCATCGACATCATGGGCCGCGACGCGATCATCGTCGGCTCGGGTGACGCGGGCGCGCTGACCTTCACCACCGTCGCGCTCGACGGCAGCCCCCGGCTCGCCAGCCGCTACGCCTTCCCCGCGGCGGCCGAGGGCGAGAACCGCAGTCACGCCTTCTTCTACCGCCCCGATCCGGGCAGCGAGGGCGACGACGGACTGCTCGGCCTGCCGGTGATGCGCGGCAGCGACGACGGCACCAGGTTCCTCGGCAGCGCCGCGTCGATCCTCTACCTCCGCCGCGCCGCGCGCGACCTGTCGCTCGCGGGCACGCTCGACGCGCGCCCGGGCGAGCGCGACGACCATTGCCTCGCCTCGTGCGTCGACTGGTACGGCAACGCGCGCCCGGTGTTTTTTGGCGATCGCATCTTCGCGCTGATGGGCTATGAGCTTGTCGAGGGCCGCTGGCAGGACGGGAAGGTACGCGAAAAGACGCGCATCGACTTTACCCCGCGTGGGCGTGGCCGGTCGGGGTAGAAGATTTTTCGCGCAGAGGCGCAGAGGACGCAGAGAGTTGGCGGGGGATGGGCGAAGCGGCGCTCCATATCGACCAAATTACGCACGAGGTGATCGGTGTTGCCATGCGGCTGCACAGCGAGATCGGGCCGGGGCTTCTGGAAAGCGTCTATGAAACGATCCTTGCCGGGCGCCTGGCCTCGATGGGCTACAAGGTCGATCGGCAACGGCCGATCGATGTTGTTTTCGACGGGATCGAATTTCGCGAGGTCGCACGGGCCGATCTGGTGATCGACGACCGGCTGGTCGTCGAAGTCAAATCCACCGAAAATTTGCATCCCGTGCACGCGAAACAGGTTCTCACCTATCTCCGCTTGCTGCATATGCCCGTCGGCCTGCTCATCAATTTCGGGGAGCCGACGTTGAAGCAGGGAATTCGCCGTCTCGTAAACGACCATAAAGACTCTGCGTCCTCTGCGTCTCTGCGCGAAAATCTTGATACACCGACGTCCGGATCAACCGGACCATTGCAAGGATAGACTGATGTTCGATCTCACCGGCATGACTGCCCTCGTTACCGGCGCCTCGGGCGGTATCGGCTCGGCCATTGCGCAGGCGCTCGCGGCGCAGGGCGCGCGGCTCGCGGTTTCGGGGTCCAATGCCGACAAGCTGAATGCCTTCCGCGACAGCCTCGGCGGCGATCATGTCGCGCTGCCGTGCAATCTCGGCGACGGCGCCGAAGTCGACGCGCTCGTGCCCGCGGCTGTCGAGGCGCTCGGCAAGCTCGACATCCTCGTCAACAACGCCGGCGTGACGCGCGACAATCTCATCCTGCGGATGAAGGACGACGAATGGTCCGACGTCATCCGCATCAATCTCGAGGCCAATTTCCGCCTCGCGCGCGCCGCGGCCAAGCCGATGATGAAGGCGCGCTTCGGGCGCATCGTCTCGATCACCAGCGTCGTCGGCGCGACGGGCAATCCGGGGCAGGCGAACTACGCCGCGTCCAAGGCGGGGGTCACCGGCATGACCAAGGCGCTGGCGCAGGAACTCGCGAGCCGCGGCATCACCGTGAACTGCGTCGCACCGGGCTTCATCGCCACCGCGATGACCGCCGACCTGCCCGACGCGCAGAAGGAAGCGCTCAACACGCGCATCCCCGCGGGCCGCATGGGCGAGGGCGACGATATCGCCGCCGCGGTCGTCTATCTCGCCTCGAAGGAAGCGGGCTATGTCACCGGCCAGACGCTGCACGTGAACGGCGGCATGGCGATGCTGTCGTAAGGGGCCGGCATCGGGCGGAAGCGGATGCCCCTAATCCTCCCTGCGGCGAAGCCGTGGGGAGGGGGACCGCCGAAGGCGGTGGAGGGGTCGAGGCCTGAACATCGGCTCAAGGCCGCCGCCCCTCCACCATGCTTCGCATGGTCCCCCTCCCCATCGCTGCGCGACAGGGAGGATTAAGCAGGGCCGCTCTCCCCAAATAGCGGCCGGGTCCGGCGGCGGTGCCGGACCCGGCCTCCCTCCCGAGCGACCCTTCGGAGAGGGGTCAGAAGCTCGCGCGGGCGGTCAGGCGGATGTCGCGGCCGGCGAGCGGCACATAATCCTTGGTGAAGCTCGCGTGGCGCCGGGCATCGACGTCGAAGATATTGTTCGCGGCCAAGGTCAGCGACAGATGCTTGGTGTCGGGGAGCGGGCGCCAGGTGATCGACGCGTTGACCAGGGTGAAGCCCTTGGTCGGCGTCTCGAACTGCGCGGTGCGGTTCTGGTCGTCGGTCCATTCGACCTCGGCGCGTGCGTCGAGGCGCTCGCCCTGCGCTTCGAGCCCGCCGAGCACGCGCAGCGGCGGGATGCGCGGGACGTTGCGGTCGAGCCCGGCGCCCTTGATCTTGGCGCGCGTCATGTCGGCGGTGACGTCGCCGACGATGTTGAAGCCGCCGATCTGCGCGATCCGCGCGCTCGCCTCGGCCTCGAAGCCATAGACCTTCGCGTCGCGCTGGAAATATTGGAAGACGGGCAGTTCGTCCTCCTCGGCGCCCGTCGCGGCCGAATAGATGAAGTCGTCGAACCAGTTCGAATAGCCGGTGAGCGACAGGTTGAACGCGTCGGTCTTGAGCTTGAACGAGGCCTCGGCGCCCCAGCTCGCCTCGCGCTTGAGGTTGGGATCGCCGAGTTCGAAGCTCTGCGTCGCGACGTGTGGGCCGTTCGAGAACAGCTCCTCGGCCGACGGCGCGCGCACCGCGCGCGCGACCGACACGCCGAATTTGGCGCTTTCGCTGATATCGTAGGTCGCACCGAGCGCGCCCGAGAAGCTGTCGAAACTGCGCTCGATGCCCAGCGCCGGCGCGCGGACGCTCGTCGTCTCGAAGCGCCCCGCGGCTTCGAGGCCGAGCGGCCCCGCCTCGAACTCCTGCAGCGTGAACACAGCGAACTGGTCGGTCAGGTTGCGCGGGACGAAGGCCTCGGCGCCGACGGCGTCGAAATCGCGGTGGCTATATTGCACCCCGCTCGCGCCGCGCCAGCCGCCGCGGTCGTTCTGCGCCAGCTCGAGCCGGCCCTCGACGCCCTTGTTGTAAAATACGGTGCCGACCTCGTCGCCCTCGAACTCGGTGTGCTGGTAATCGGCATAGCCCGCGCGGATGCGCAATTTGTCGAAGAAGCCGTCGCCCATCTCGACCTCGCCGCGCAGGTCGGCGCGCCACTGCTTCAGCCCGATGGTGACCGGGCCTTCGCCATGCTCGTGACCATGGTCGTCGCCTTCCTCTTCCTCGCCATGCTCGTGCGCGGTGTTCGGGCGGTCGGGGACGCCGTAATTGCTGTCGTAATAGCTGACCGAGACGCCGAGCTGGCCGCCGTCGTTGATCAGCGACAGCCCGCCCGCCGCGGTCCAGGTCTCGCTCGCGGTGTTGGGGATCTTGCCGCGGCTGTTCGCCTGCGCGGTGAGTTCGGCCGCCTCGTCGGCATGGCCGTCCTCGATCTCATGCTCGGCGAGGTGGAGCAAGTCGCCGCGGATGCCCGGCGCATAGACATAGCCGCCGGCGCGCGCGTCGCCGGTCTTGCGCCAGCTGCCGTCGACATGCGCGACGATGTTCGGGGCCAGCGCGACGTCGACCGATCCGCCGAGGTTGCGGTCGTTCGCGTTGGTCGCATAGCCGCCGATCGCGTCGACATGGACATGGTCGGTCGGCACTTTCCTCGGAATCCGGCGGTCGAACAGGTTCACCGCGCCGCCGATCGCCTGGCTGCCGAACAGCAGCACCGCGGGGCCGCGCAGCACCTCGATGCGCTCGACGGTCAAGGGGTCGATGGTCACCGCGTGATCCGCGGACGTATTCGACACGTCGATCGACCCGATGCCGTCGGTCAGCACGCGCACGCGCTCGCCCGAAAAGCCGCGCAGCACCGGGCGCGAGGCGCCGGGGGCGAAGCTGGTCGCCGACACGCCGGGCTGGCGGGTCAGCGTGTCGCCGATCTGCCCGCGGATGTCGCGCGCCAGTTCCTCGCCCTCGAGCACCGAGACATTGCCGAGGATGTCGAGGCTGCGGACATAGGGCGCGGTGACGATGATCGGATCGCCGGTGTGGATGTCGTCGTCGCTGCCGGCGGCGCCGCGCTCCTGCGCGAAAGCGGGGGCGGCGAGCACCAGCCCGAGGGAAAAGGCGGCGGAAGCAAGCAAGCGCATGGGGAGGTTTTTCCTGTTCTGGTTGGCGACTGTCGCGGTCGCAGTAATGATATACTGTTACAATGGCAAGGGCCAGTTCCCGCCGTTCGTCGGGGCCAGGGTGCCGTCCGTCGATGGGGAGGGGCGGTTTTCGGGCGTTAGCGGTCATCCTAATCCTCCCTGTCGCGAAGCGATGGGGAGGGGGACCA
>NZ_LNSB01000042.1 GCF_001468285.1 Sphingopyxis sp. HIX
GCGATGCGGGCCGTCGGCGGGCAGCCGCTCTCCCCGGGGCGCCCCGCCAGACCGGCCTTGCCCGCGGTCGCCGCCTGTGGTTTCACCATGCCCCCGGGGCATGCAGGGAGGGTAAAATATGTTCCAGATATTGGCCGCAACGCAGGCCGCCGCCACCGCCGCCGCCCCGCCGGCTGCTCCGCCCGCCGCCGCGGCCGCCGTCCCCATCGCCGTGCCCGCGCAGACTATCCCGGCGCAGACGATCAGCGCGTCGGACGTCGCGGCCTATATCGACCCGCGCGATATCGCCGCCTATCTGCCCGCGCCGCCGCCGACCACCGAGATGGTGGCGATCAGCGACAGCTTCTTCCGCCTGATGGAAAATATCACGATGGTGGCGCTGTTCGTCGTCGGCTTTTTCCTCGTGTCGCGGCTGATCCACGCGTGGATGATGCACCGCTCGATCCGCCGCGCGCTCGACGCCAAGTCCGACTCGGTCACCCCGCTGATCGAAAAGCTCAACAAGCCCTATGAGCATATCGGTCCTTGGAAGCTCGGCACCACCGGCAGCAGCAGCGGCAACAACGAGGACCGCAACGGCTTGGTGCTGCTCGCGATCGGCCTCGCCATGGCCGGTTTCGGACTGATCCAGGGCGACGAGCAGATGATCCGCGAGGCCGCCGGCGCCGCGCTCTTCCCCGCCTTCGTCGGCATCGCGCTGCTGGTCCGCCGCCGCGTCGCGCGCGCGGCGGCCGCCGAGGACCGCATCGCGGACCACGGATGAAAGCGTGGCCGATGAGGACTTTGCCCTCAACCAGCGTGTCGCCGGGGGAGACCGCGCCGCTTTCCAGCTCCTCGTGCTCCGGCACGAGGGGCGTCTGCGCGCCTTCCTGTCGCGCGCCGCGGGCAGCGAGGCCGACGGCGACGACCTCGCGCAGGAGGCCTTTGTCCGCGCTTGGCGCCGCGCGGGCGACTATCGCGGGCAGGGGAGCTATGCGGCGTGGGTCATGGGGATCGGCTGGCGCCTCTTCCTCGACCAGCGCCGCACCGCGAAACGCCGCGAGGGCCTGGCCGCGCAGGACGAGGATGCCGTCACCAGCAGCAACCCGCACGGCGCGACCGACGCCGCGATCGACGCCGACCGCCTCCTCGCGGGCCTGTCGGTGCAGGAACGCGCCGCGCTCACCCTCTGTTTCGGCCATGGCTGGTCGCACGGCGAGGCGGCCGAGATCATGGGGGTGCCACTCGGCACGCTCAAATCTTTGGTCTTGCGCGGCCGCGCCAAGGCGCAGAAACTGATCGGCGAAGGAGGCGCGGCATGACCGGCTCGGACGACAGCGCGATCGACGCGATGCTGGGCACCATGCTCGCGCCTCCCGCGCGTGCCGGCGACCGCGCCTTCGCGGTGCAGGTCGATCGCGCGATCGATGCGCAGGCCGCCTATGCCCGCGCGCGGTCGCGCTTCTGGACCAGCTTCGCCTTTGAGGCGCTGGCCGTCGCGGCGCTGCTTGCCGGCCTCTGGCTGCTCTCGGGCACGCCCCTGCTCGCGCCGCTCGCCGGCCCCGGCCAATGGGGCGTCGCGCCGCCCTTGCTGCTGATCCTGCTGCTGTGGTTCGGCGGCACGCAAAGGCTGCGCAGCGCCTGATCCGCCCAAAAAGGAAGCCCGCCGGTTTCCCGGCGGGCTTCAAACGAACAGGATGGTCCCGGCGGGGCCATCCTGTCCTTGGGTCGCCCCCATGGAATGACCGATTTGACCGCGGCCCGCGCTACCCATATGGGTAGGGGGCGAAGTTTTTTGTCGCCCGCGATTACATATTGATCAGGCGCGTTTTTCCGCCGCTCCCTCCCACCGATCTTCCTGCCGGGGATGTCGATGCCGAACGAAGTGCTTTCGCCTTTTCCGCCCGGTCACAATGCGGCGGCCGAATGGGAGGTCCTCAACGCGCTGATCGGCGAAATCTATGATTCGGTGCTCCACCCCGAACGTTGGAACGACACGCTCGCGCGCATCACCAACACGCTCTGCCCGCTCGGCTGGGACGCCGCCTTCCTGCTCTGGGAAAGCGGCAATCCGCCCGCCGCGCGCTTCGTCGCCGCGACCGGGCTCGCGGCGGGGGTGCAGGAAATCTACGCCGCGGTCTATGCCGGCCGCCACGAATGGTCGCGCAAGATGATGCGCTATGCCAGCGGCAGCGTCGTCGACAGCAACGACATCATGACCCGCGAGGAATTCGCCGAGACCGAATTCTCGCGCAATTTCCTCGCGCCCTGGGGCATCGACCGGCTCGTCGCGGTGCTGCTCGATCGCCGCGGCAGCGAACATCTGGGACTGTTGATGCCCGGCCCCGGGGATCGCGACGTCGAGCGGCTGAAGCGCGGCCTGCGCACGCTGGCGCCGCATATCCAGCGCGCGATGCGGATCAGCGACCGGGTGGCGACGCTCGAACTCGCCGCGGGCGCCGCGCGCGCCGCCGCCGACGTCGCCCCTTTTGCGATCTTCAGCCTCGACGACCAGCTCAATATCCTCGCCGCCAACGGCCGCGCCCCGCAATATGAGCGCGCGGGCTTCGTCCGGCTCGAGGGCGACCGCTTCGCCTTCACCCATCCCGCCAGCCAGAAGGTCGTGCTCGATCTGCTGCGCAACCCCAACCCCGCGGGGCTCGCTTTCCAGACGCTGGGCAAGGGCGGCAAGGAATGCCCCGTGCTCGCCGCGCGGATCACGCGCCAGTCGGTGCCGCAGATCGGCGGCGTCGCGCTCGGCGCCTCGCTGATCGTCACTTTGGGCAGCGCGCCGGGCGAGACGCCCGTCGTCGCGGTCGACCGCATCGCGCAATGGTTCGGGCTCACCCCCGCCGAGGCGCGGCTGGCGGTTGCGCTCGACGCCGGCCAGTCGCTCAACGATTATGCCGCCGAGCGCGCGATCAGCCTCAACGCCGTGCGCTTCCTCCTGAAGGGCGTGTTCCGCAAGACCGGCGCGACCAGCCAGGCGCAATTGCTCGCGACGCTCGCGCGCCTGCCCGCGACGAGCGAGGCCTGACGCCGCCGATCAGGCGGGCGCGCCGTCCTCGTCGTCGATGCCCTGATATTTGAGCTGCAGGTAACGCTCGCGCGTCGCGAGCTTGTCGAGCTCGCCCGCCGCCAGGCTGCGCGCGGCCTGACCGATCTCGCTTTCCAGCGTCTTGAGCCCGCCGAGCAAGGTTTCGTCGGGGGTCCGCCCGGCATGCGCTTCGCTACGCAGCCCCGCGGGGATGCGCTGGTACCCCGCGACCAGCTCCGGCAGATCCTCGCCGACCAGCTTGCGGATATTCGCCGCCGCGGGGCTCGATGCGTCGAGCGTCTGCAGCTGCGGCGCGAGCAGGTCGAGCTGCACCCCGATCCCGTCGACCAGCTGGCGCGCGGGCGCGGGCAGGGCGGGGCGCTGCGCCTCGAGCCAGATTTCGGTGCGCCCCGCGAGCTGCTTGAGGTCGGCCTTGGGCAGGTCGGCCTGCTGCGGCTCGGGAAAGGGCGACCGCCCGAACAAGACCGCGACTCCGATCAGCAGCACGAACAGCGCCAGCAGCCCGGTGAAACCCAGCGGCTGGATCAGCGCGCCGAACAGCGCCGCGCCGATCAGCACCACGCCCGCCGCGATCAGCATCCGGCCCAGCTTCTTGTAGAGATGCTGGCGGCGCAGCGCGACGCTCTTGGTGCCGATCGGCCGCCGCCGCTCGCGCGACCGCTCGATCGCGGAGGCGGCCGACAGCCGGACCTTGTCGACTTCGCTCATGCTCATCGTCGCCACTTATCCCTCTAGCGCGGCGAGCGGGCTCGCGGCGCCGCCGACGCTCGCCTGCGCCTGACTCGCGCCCTCGGCGCGCGCGATATAACCCTTGGACTTGGCGACCTCGCCCTCCAGCGTCGTGACCGTGGTCTTCATCGTGTCGAGCGCCTTCAGCTTGAAGGTGTCGATCGCGTCCATCGTGTCATAGATATTCTGGAAGGCGCGCTGCAGCGTCTCCATCGGGATCGTGCTCGACGCGGCCTGCTCGTGGATGCGCGCGGTATTGTCCTTCAGCATCTGCGACGTGCCGTCGATGATGTTCGCGGTGGTGGTGTTGAGCGCGGTGATCTGTTCGAGCACCAGCTTCTGGTTGGTCATCGCCTGCGCGACGGTGATCGCGGTCTTGAGCGCGCCGACGGTGGTGGTCGAGGCGCGGTCGACGCCCTTCACCAGCTCGACATTATTCTTCTTGACCAGGTCGAGCGCGAGGTAACCTTGGACCGTCACCGCCATCTGGGTGAGCAAATCCTGCGTCCGCTGGCGCGCGTAGAAGAGCGCATTCTCGCGGATCACCTTCGCCTTGGCGGGGTTGGTGCCGTCGAGCTCGGTCGCCTTCGCCTCGAGCCGTTCGTCGAGCTTGCCGGCGATGTGGATCATCTGCTCGAGCTTGCCCATCGCCTCCCACAGCTTGCGCCGCTCGACGTCGATTGCCGCATTGTCCATCAGCAGCTCGTCCTTGCCGTTGCTGAGCGCGGTGAGGATGCCGCCGATATGCGTCTGCGCGCTGCGATATTGCGCGAAATAATTGGTGATCTTGCTGCCGAAGATCTTGTCGAGGAAGCCGCGCTTGTCGAGCAGCTTGCCGTTCGCCGACGGGTCGAGCCGCTCGACGGTGTTGCGCAGCTCGATGAGGTTCTTGCCGATGTCGGTGTCGCGGTCCATCGCCTTGACCGGGCGATCGAGGAAGCGATTCGACTGGCTCGCCGCCTCCAGCATCTCCTTGCGGCCCATATTGGTGATCTGGTCGATCTTCTGGCCGAAGGCGGGCGAATTCTCGTCCTGCGCGACCAGGTCGTCGATGAAGCTGTCGACGCGCTCGTCGAGCTTGGTGCGCTGCTCGCTCGACAGCGGCACCAGGCCGGCGGCCTTCTCGGGCGTCACGGGGGGCATCGGCTCGGGCGGCGTCAGTTTCAGCTCGTCGGTCGCCGTCGCGGTTGCGGTCAGTTCGCTCATTCGTCTTCCTTCCACCCCTTTGCCGCCAGCCTATATGGCATGCGGACCTGTGTTATTCAAGCACTACACCTATTGATGTTCGCGGCGCCGGCCCGCTCCCCCACCCAGCCTCCCACAGCATACCCTGTCGGGAGGCTGGGTGGGGGAGCGGGCCGGCACCGCTAATTCTTCTTCAGCCCCGGCGCGATCCACGCCGAGAGGATCAGCTGCGCCATATGATAGACGAGGATCGGCACCAGCACCATGCCCGCGACCGCGGGCGGAAACAGTGTCGCGGCGAGCGGCGCGCCGACCGCGATGCTCTTCTGCGCCCCCGCAAAGAGGAGCGTGATCCGGTCGGCGCGCGCCAGCTTCAGCAGTGCGCCGAACCCCCACGCCCCGCCGAACGCCAGCGCCAGCAGCACCGCCACGACGCCGCACACGATCCCGATCTCGCGCGCGTCGAGCAATTGCCAGATCCCTGCGACCACCGCGGCCGAAAAGGCGACATAGACCGCGATCGCGATCGCGCTGCGGTCCATGAAGGTCGCCAGTTCCTTGTGCGCCAGCACCCACGGCCGCAGCCAGCGCTGCACCAGCTGCCCCGCGACGAAGGGCAGCAGCAATATCGCGACGATGCGCAGCACCGCCTCGCCATGAATCTCGCCCGCGCTCCCCGCCAGCCCCGCGAACAGCAAAGGCGAGGCGACGACCCCGGTCAGGTTGAGCAGCGCCGCCGCGACGACGCTCGCCGCGACATTGCCGCCGGCAAGCCCGCTCGCCGCGGTCGCCGACTGCACGGTGGAGGGCAGGATGCCGAGGAACAGGAACCCCAGCGCCAGCGTCGCGGGCAGGAACGCCGCAGTCGCCGCCTGCGCGCCGAGCCCCAGCAGCGCCATCGCCCCGAAACAGAAAGCCAGCGCGCCGCCCTGGAGCTTCCAGTTGCGGATGCCGTGCAGCACCTCGTCGCGCGGCAGCCGCACGCCGTTGAGGAAAAACAGGAACACCACCGCCGCGGTCGAAACGCCCTGCGCGACGGGCACCATGCTTCCGCGCACCGGCAGCAGGCTGGCGAGCAGGATCGTCGCGAGGAGCAGAGGAACGAAACGGTCGGGAAAGATGCGCGAAAGCATGGAGCGAGCGATGGCGGGGGAAGGGCGGGTTGGCAAGCCACTCAGATCCTCCCCGTGGCGAAGCCATGGGGAGGGGGACCGCCGCGAAGCGGTGGTGGAGGGGTCAGCAACGTCGCCTCACCAACCAACTGTGGCAATAGTTCACGCGGAGACGCGGAGACACGGAGAGATTTTCTCATCTCCGTTCGTGCTGAGCTTGTCGAAGCACCGTCCTTCTCTCCAACGTTAAAAGAAAGAACGGCCCTTCGACAAGCTCAGGGCAAACGGCTGGTGGAGACGCCTCCGCGCCTCCGCGCCTCCGCGTGAACCAAATTTTCCGGCTCCGCGGCTCGGCGCGAATCCTGTCATCAACACTGGCGATGATCGCCGCACCCGCTAAACCCACCCCATGAACCTCCTCATCCTCGCCGCCCTCCCCGAAGAAGGTGACTCCCTCTTCCCCGGCACCAGCACCCCGATCCACGGCGCCTTCCCCGTCCGCCGCCTCGTCGCGCACGGCCACGCCATCACCGTCGCCACCTGTGGCCTCGGCAAGGTCAACGCCGCGCTCGCCGCGGGCCTGTTCGCCGCCGACGCCGACGTCCTGCTGATGAGCGGCACCTGCGGCGCGCTCGGTGCCGAGCCCGGCCGCGCCTATTGGCTCGCCGAGGCGGTGCAGCACGACTATGGCGCGAACGAGCCCGGCCGCTTTCGCCGCTACCGCGCCGGCGACTGGCCGATGGGCGAGGCCGGGGAGGCGCATTTCGCCGCGATGCCCGACCCCGGCCTCGGCTTGCCGCATGCGCGCATCGCCAGCGGCGACAGCTTCGTCGCCTGTCCCCAAGCTGCCGCCGATCTGAAGGCCAGCCTCGGCGCGACGCTCGTCGACATGGAGGTCGGCGCGGTGGCGCAGGTCGCGGCGCGCCTCGGCAAGCCCTGGGCCGCGATCAAGGCGGTGACCGACGATGCCAACGACGCCAGCGGCGGGGATTTCCAGGCCAACCTCCTCCGCGCCGCGCGCCAGGCCGCGGCCGAGGTCGAACGACTGGTCGCGATGCTGTGAAGCGCGCGCTGGTCGCCGCGCTGCTTCTCGCCCTCGCTGCCGCCGCGATCTGGCTATTGCTCACCCGCGCGGTCGCCCCGATCGCGCGGGTCGCGCCGCAGCAGGACGCCGACCTCTTTGCCGCCTGGCGCCTCGGCGCCGCGAAGGAGGATGTGGCTGCGATCGAGGCCTATTTCGAGAAGGAGGGCGTCGCCGACATCCTCCCGCTCGCCGACATATTGCGCAGCGACGCGCGCTGGCGGACGTGCAAGGCGGGCCAGCCCTTCGCCGTCCCGCCGCGGGGGCTCTGGCCTTCGATGGTCCCGACCCTGCGCTACATCCGCGACGAACTGGTCCCGGTCACCGGTCCCGTCCGCGTGGTGTCGGGCTACCGCGACCCCGTCGCCAACGCCTGTTTCAAGGGCGCGAAAGCGAGCCGCCATCTCCACTTCGCCGCGCTCGATCTGACCCCCGTCCGCCCCCTGAGCCGTGCCGAGCTGATCGCCAAGCTCTGCCCTCTCCACGCCCGCACCGGCGCGCGTTTCGCCGTCGGCCTCGGCATCTACAAGGTCACACGCTTCCACATCGACACGGCCGGCCGCCGCCGCTGGGGCGCCGACTATCATGCGGCGTCTTCGCCGTGCCGCTGAATGTCGGCCTGCGGGGGGATCGGACCTAATAATCCTCCCTGTCGCGAAGCGATGGGGAGGGGGACCATGCGAAGCATGGTGGAGGGGTGGAAGCCTCTAACGCCGACGCCTATCGCATCGACCCCTCCACCGCCCTGCGGGCGGTCCCCCTCCCCACGGCTGCGCCGCAGGGAGGATTAGGAAGGTCCGCTCCCCACCCCAAAGCCGCAGCCGGCGGCCGCAAAACCTGGCCGGGTGCTCCCATAATTGACAAAATAATTTGTCTATTATACCCAATCGCCATGAGCGACTCGCTGGCCCTCCTCGACGACGCCTCGACCGCCCGCGTCGCGCTGTCGCCGCTGCGCCGCGAATTGCTCGGCCGCCTCCGCACGCCGACCTCGGCGGCGGGGCTCGCCGAGGCGCTCGACATGCCGCGACAGAAGATCGGCTATCACCTCCGCCTCCTCGAGAAGGCCGGGCTGATCGCCGCGGTCGAGACCCGGCGGCGGCGCGGTTTTACCGAGACGCTGTTCGAGGCGCGCAGCGACGCGCTGCTGATCGATCCGATGATCCTCGCGCTCGCCGACCCCGATATGGTCGACAAGCAGGACCGCTTCGCCGCCGACCATCTGGTGCGCACCGCCGCGGGGATCGTGCGCGACGTGTCGCGGATGCGCGAGGCCGCGGCGGGCGAGGGCAGCCGCCTGCTCACCTTCACCGTCGAGGCGGACGTCGCCTTTGCGCGCCCGGCCGATATCGAAGTCTTCGCCGCGCGCCTGTCCGACGCGCTCGCGACCATCGCCGCCGATTTTGCGCCCGCGGGCGAGGGGCGCAGCTACCGCGTCACCGTCGCCGGCCATCCCGCCGCCAATAGCCGCGCCAAACCCAAGATCAATTGAGGGAGGATCCCAGATGAGCGAACCCGCCGACCAGCCGACCGTCGACCGCATCCTGGTCGAGATGACGATCGCCGCGCCCGCCGCCGAGGTGTGGGACGCGCTGCGCGACCGCGACAAGCTCATGCAATGGTTCGGCTGGGACGCGCCGAGCCTCGAGGAAGAGGTAGACTTCATCTTCTTCAAATATACCAGGCCCGATGAGGAGGCCGGCATCCTCTGGTTCGAGGGCGTCCCCGACCGCTTCGAGGTCGAGTCGACCGGCGCCGAAACCTGCATCCTGCGCGTCGTGCGTGCCTCGCCCGCGGGGTCGAACTGGGAAGGTATTTATGAGGATATGGTCGAGGGCTGGATCAGCTTCGTCCAGCAGCTCCGCCTCGCGATCGAACAGCACGATATCGCCCCGCGCCGAACGCTCTATCTGGAGGGTCATGCGAAGGAAGGGGGCTCGGGCCCGATAGCCGCGCTTGGACTTACGGGCCTGCGCGATGTGCCCGACGGCGCCGCCTTCGTCGCCGACCTCTCGACCGGCGAGGTGGTCGAAGGGCAGGCGTGGCACCGCACCCCCTGGCAGCTGGGTCTCACCGTGCCGCAGTGGGGCAATGGCCTGCTGATCGTCACCGACAAATCGGTCAAGGACACCGCCCCGCACGGCCGCGGCATGGTCATCCTGACCACCTACGGCCTGTCCGAAGCGGCCTTCGCCGAACTCGAGGCGCGCTGGCGGAGCTGGTGGGACACGCATTACGACGCGCCGCCGCCGAGCGCCGAGGCGTGCAGCTAGGGGCATATAGTCAGGGCGCGATCCGCCCTTCGTCGCGCCCCGGCATCGGCGCGACGGCGTGGAGGATCGGCACCGACAGCGCCAGCCAGCCGCCGCCGGCGAGCACCGCCGCGGTCAGCGTCGACAGGTCGGCGATCATTCCGAAGATCCACGCGCCGAGCGCCAGCGCGCCGAAGGTCACCGCCTGATAGATCGACAGACAGCGCCCGAGGATCGCGTCGGGCGAGCGGAGCTGCATCGCGACGTTGAGCGAGGTGAGCGTGCCGACCCACGCCATCCCGGCGACGAAGGCGGCGGCGAGCACCGCGATCACCTGATCGGTCAGCGCGACCGGGACCAGCGCCGCGGCAAAACCCAAGGTCGCAACGCTGACCACGGTCTCGCTGCCCCAGCGCCGCCGCGCCGCGCCGACCCATAACGCGCATATAATTGACCCCAGCCCGAACGCGCCGAGGCAGAGGCCGTAGTCGAGCTCGCCGCCCTTCAGCTGGTCGCGGACGAGCGAAGGGAGCAGCGCCTGGAACGCCGCGGCGCCGAACCCGAAGGAAAAGCCGCGCATCAGCACGCGGCGCACCGGGTCCGACTGTGCGCAGAAGCGCAGCCCGGTCGCGATCGCGGCGAGCATCGGGCTGCGCTTCGGTGGCTCGGTTTCGGGCTTCCAGCGCAGCAGCACGACGATCAGCACCAGATAGCTCAAGGTGTTGAGCGCGAAGGCGGGCGCCGGCCCGGTCAGCGAGATCAGCAGGCCGCCCAGCGCCGGCCCGACGCTGCGCGCGAGGTTGAAGGCGATGCTGTTGAGCGCGATCGCCTGCGGCAGGTGCGCATGGCCGACCTGCTGGCGCACCGACGCCTGCCACGCCGGCGAATTGACCGCGGTGCCGCAGCCGACCGCGAGCGTGAAGAAGAGCAAGGACAGGGGGCCGATCGCGCCAGCCCAGGTCACGACAGCGAGCGCAGCCGACGCGGCCAGCATCCCGATCTGCGACCATAGCATCACGCGCCGCCGGTCGTAATTGTCGGCAATGGCGCCCGCGAACACGCCGAGCATCAGGATCGGGATCGTCGCCCCCGCATTGACCAGCGCGATCAGCAAATGCGACTGCGTCAGCTCGGTCATCAGCCAGGCCGCGCCGACCGACTGGATCATCGACCCCATGTTCGACGCCAGATTGGCGATCCAGATCGCGCGGAAGGCGGGGAATTGAAAGGGCGCGAGCGGCGAGACGGGCGCTGGGCGCTGTTCGCCGCCATCGGCCATCAGTTGCGGCCTCCAACCAGCCCGCGCGCGATCACCTGCGCCTGGATTTCCGCCGCGCCCTCGAAGATGTTGAGGATGCGCGCGTCGCACAGCACGCGGCTGATCTCATATTCCATGGCATAGCCGTTGCCGCCGTGGATCTGCAGGCTGGCATCGGCGTTCGACCAGGCCGCGCGCGCGCCGAGCAGTTTCGCCATGCCCGCCTCGATATCGCAGCGCTTGCCGCCGTCCTTGGCGCGCGCGGCGGCATAGCTCAGCTCGCGCGCGGTGACGAAATCGACGAGGTTCATCGCGAGCTTGTCCGACACGCGCGGGAAATGGAGGATCGCCTTGCCGAACTGCTTGCGTGTCATGGCGTAGTCGAGTCCCAGCTCGAGCGCGCGGCGCGCGACCCCGACGGCGCGCGCCGCGGTCTGGATGCGCGCACCCTCGAAGGTGCGCATCAGCTGCTTGAACCCTTGCCCCTCCTCGCCGCCGAGCAGCGCGTCGGCGGGCGCCTGCATCCCATCGAACTGCAGCGCATATTCGCGCATGCCGCGATAGCCGAGCACCTCGATCTCGCTGCCGGTCATGCCGGCGGCGGGGAAGGGGGTTTCCTCGCTGCCGCGCGGCTTGGGTACCAGCAGCATCGACAGCCCGGCATAGCCCCTGGCATCGGGCAGGGTGCGCGCGAGCAGGGTCATCAGGTCCGAGCGCGCCGCGTGGGTGATCCAGGTCTTCGCGCCGTCGATCACCCAATGATCGCTTGTCCGGCGCGCACGCGTCTGGAGCGCGCCCAGGTCTGATCCGACATCGGGTTCGGTGAATACCGCGGTGGGCAATATCTCGCCACTCGCAATCTTCGGCAGCCATTCGGCCTTTTGCGCATTGGTGCCGCCGAGCACGATCAGCTCGCCCGCGATCTCGGACCTTGTGCCGAGCGACCCGGTGCCGATCCAGCCGCGCGACAATTCCTCGGTGACGATGCACATGACCAGCTTGCCGAGCCCCAGCCCGCCATATTCCTCGGGAATGCACACGCCGAAGGTACCCAGCTCGGCCATCGCCGCGACCGTCGCATCGGGGATCAGCGCATTGGCGAGGTGCCAGCCATGCGCGTGCGGCAAGATTTCGGCGTCGGTGAAGCGCCGATATTGCGCGCGGATCGCGTCGAGGTCGGTGTCGTGCAGCGTTTCGCTCGGCCATTGCCCGCTTGCTAGAAGTGCAGTCAGTTCGGCGCGCGGCGCGGCCTGACCCGCCCGCAGCAAGGCGTTGCAATCCGCCGCCAGCTCCGCCGCCGTCTCGGCCAGCCCCAGGTCCGCCGGCCGGAATATCTCATTCTGTCCCATCGGCAGCCCGCCGACGAGCTGCGCGATCCCCTCGGCAAAGGCCAGTCCGGTCACCAGCGCATCGACCCGCGGCTTCTCGCCCGCTTCGTACCAGCCGAGCGTCGCCTCGAGCGCCGCCACCGTCGTCGCCACCCAGGCAAAGCCATGGGCGGCGCGTTGCTCGGCGTCGATCGGCGCCGCCTCCAGCCGCGCTGCGAGCGCCGCCTGCGCCGCGGCCCGGTAATCTTGCGCGGCGGCCAGCGCCTGCCTCAAATCGCTCATTCGCTCATCCCGTTCGTCGCCGCGGCGATGCACCGAACGCGGCCGCTCTGCAAGTCTCAGTTAGTATACTATGTGCCGATTATCCCCCGTTCGCGTGCCGCGAAATAATCGCGCCCCGCCCACTGGCGCGCGCGGCGCCGACTGGTTACATGGGCCGCCACCAAACGAATCGCGTGTGCCGCACCTTTCGAGGGAGCCAGGCGCCGCCAAGAGCAGAAAGTGGCACCCCATGGAAATCATCACCGGCCTGACCTTCGACGACGTGCTGCTGGTGCCCGGCGCGTCGGACATCCTGCCGTCGGACGCCAATCTGCAGACGCAGCTGACCAGCGACATCACGCTCAACATCCCGATCCTCTCCTCGGCGATGGACACGGTGACCGAGGCCGACATGGCGATCCTGATGGCGCAGATCGGCGGCATCGGCGTGCTCCACCGTAACCTCACGATCGAGGAACAGGCCGCGGCGGTGCGCCAGGTCAAGCGCTACGAAAGCGGGATGATCGTCAACCCGATCACCATCACCCCCGACGCGCCGCTGTCCTATGCCACCGCGCTGATGGACCAGCACCGCATCTCGGGCATTCCGGTGGTCGAGACCGGCGGCAAGTTGGTCGGCATCCTGACCCACCGCGACGTGCGCTTCGCCGACAACCCGGGCCAGCCGGTGCGCGAGCTGATGACCGCCGAGAATCTCGCGACCGTGCGCCCCGGGGTCGGGCAGGACGAGGCGCGCAAATTGCTCCACCAGCGCCGGATCGAGAAATTGCTCGTGGTCGACGACGATTATCGCTGCATCGGGCTGATCACCGTCAAGGACATGGAAAAGGCGGTCAATTTCCCCGACGCCACCAAGGACGCCAGCGGCCGCCTGCGCGTCGCGGCGGCGACCAACACGGGCGACAGCGGCATCGAACGCGCCGAGGCTTTGCTCGAGGCCGAATGCGACCTGATCGTCGTCGACACCGCGCACGGCCACAGCAAGGGCGTCGGCGCCACCGTCGAACGGATCAAGAAGCTCTCGAACCGCGTCCAGGTGCTCGCGGGCAATGTCGCGACCGGCGACGCGACCAAGGCGCTGATCGACGCGGGCGCCGACGGCGTGAAGGTCGGCATCGGGCCGGGCTCGATCTGCACCACGCGCGTCGTCGCGGGCGTCGGCGTGCCGCAGCTCACCGCGATCCTCGACAGCGTCGAGGCGGCGTCGAAGCTCGGCGTGCCGGTGATCGCCGACGGCGGCCTCCGCACCTCGGGCGATATCGCCAAGGCACTCGCGGCGGGCGCGTCGAGCGTCATGGTCGGCTCGCTCCTCGCCGGCACCGCCGAAGCGCCGGGCGAAACCTTCCTGTTTCAGGGCCGGACGTACAAAAGCTATCGCGGCATGGGCAGCGTCGGCGCGATGGCGCGCGGCTCGGCCGACCGCTATTTCCAGCAGGACATCAAGGACCAGATGAAGCTGGTCCCCGAGGGGATCGAGGGCCAGGTCCCGTTCAAGGGCCCGGCGAAGGACGTGATCCACCAACTCGTCGGCGGGGTGAAGGCGGCGATGGGCTATACCGGCAGCCGCACGCTGGGGGACCTGCGCGAGCGCGCCAAATTCGTGCGCATCACCAACGCGGGGCTGCGCGAAAGCCATGTCCACGACGTCGCGATCACCCGCGAGGCGCCGAACTATCCGGTGGGCTGAGGCGCATGTTTCGGGCGACCTCCTCCAAAGCCCTACCCTTCAGGGAAGGGCAGCGAGACTTGGCAGCTTGCTGCCTAGTCGCAGCGGGTGGGGGGCAGCGGCCTTGCGCAACCTCGACAGCCCCCACCCCAACCCCTCCCCTAAAGGGGAGGGGCTTCATCGCATGACCCCCGCCGCCCGCATCCAGGCCGCGATCGAAATCCTCGATATCGTCGCCGCCGCGGCGCGCGAGGGCGGGGCGCCCGCCGACGCCATCTTTGCCGAGGCGATGCGCGCGCGGCGCTATGCGGGGTCGAAGGACCGCCGCGCGATCCGCGCGCATGTCTATGACGCGATCCGCGCGGTGCGCTCGGCCCCGGCCTCGGGCCGCGCAGCGATGCTCGTGCTCGCCGACGCCGATCCCGGTCTCGCTGCGCTCTTCGACGGCAGCGCCTATGGCCCCGTCCCGATCGCCCCCGACGAGCCGCGCGCCGAAACCGGCCTTGCCGCGCAAGCGCTCGTCGACCTCTTCGACCCGCTCGTCGGCGCCGACGAAGCCGAAGCGATGCTCGCCCGCGCGCCGCTCGACCTTCGCGCGAACCGTCTGAAAGCGACCCGCGACGACCTCGCGGGACTCTTCCCCGATGGCGAGCCAATCGCGGGCGCCGACGACGGCTGGCGCTTGCCCCCCGAAACCGCGGCGATCCAGCATCCCGCCTACGCCGACGGCGCCTTCGAGGTGCAGGACGCCGCGAGCCAATATGCGTCCGCGGCGCTGGATGCGGCGCCGGGCCAGACCATCGTCGACCTGTGCGCCGGGGCGGGCGGCAAGACGCTCGCCATCGCCTCGCTCACCGAGGGCGCCGCCGATATCCTCGCCTGCGACACCAACCGCGCGCGGCTCCAGCAACTGGCACCGCGCGCCGAACGCGCGGGCGCCACGCGCATCGAGACGCGCCTGCTCAACCCGGGGCAGGAACCAACGATGCTCGCCGACCATATGGGCAAGGCCGACCGCGTCTTCGTCGACGCGCCATGTTCGGGTAGCGGAACCTGGAGGCGCAGCCCCGAATTGCGCTGGCGGCTCACCCCCGCGCGGCTCGAACGCCATCTCGCCGACCAGGCGAAGCTCCTGGGTCTCGGAGCCGATCTGGTGGCGCCCGGCGGCAAATTGCTCTATGCCACCTGCTCGATCATCGCACGCGAGGGGCGCGCCCAGGTGGACGAATTTCTGACCCGCAATCCCGGCTGGACCGCCGACGCCGATGTGGTTCCTGCAGGCATCGGACGCGCCGCGGGCGGCGGTTTTCTGCTCACCCCGGCGCATGACCGCTGCGACGGATTTTTCCTCGCCCGATTGACCGCGCCATGTTAGCTTCGCCGGCGATGAAGCGATGGGAGAATGCGATGCGCGTCAGTTTCCTGGCCCTCGGTGCCGGTCTTGTCCTTGCCAGCCTGCCCACGGCCTCCGACGCGCAGCGCGCCGACAACGACATATTGCCGGTCTCGATCGCGCTCCAGCAGGCGGGCGTGAAGGCGCAGGGCGCGGGCGATCTCGACGGCGCGATCGACGCCTATGAGGCGGCGCTCGCCGCCGATCCGCGCAACCGCAGCGCGATCGTCGCGCTGGCGCAGGTCGCGCGCGCGCAGGGCCTGCCGGGCAAGGCGATCGGCCTCTACCGCGAGGCGCTGATCCTCGAACCCAACGACATCGTCGCGCTGACGGGGCAGGGCGAGGCGCTCGCCGACAAGGGCGCGCTCGAACTCGCCCGCGAAAAGCTCGCCGAGGCGAAGCGCGTCTGCGCCGAAAAATGCCCGCAGGTCGCCGCGCTCGAAAAGACGATCAATACCAGTGCCGAGAAGAAGGTCGTCGCGGCGGAAGCGCTGATTCCGAAGACCGTGGTGACCACCAGCCAGAACTAAACCGTCGCCCCCGCCGATGCGGGGCTTTGCGAGCGGATCTTAGACCATCCTCTATTTCCGTTCGTGTCGAGCGTAGTCGAGACACGCTTGGGACGCGCAACGCTTTCGGGTGTCTCGACTACGCTCGACACGAACGGGATTTATGGGACGGCTTTACGGGTGAGGTGCGTTACCGGCTCAGCACCCGCGCCAGCGCCACCCATTCGGCCACGCTCACCGTCTCCGCGCGCCGCGTCGGCTCGATGCCGCACGCCTCCAGCGCTTCGATCGCGCCCGGCATGCCCTTCAAACTCTGCCGCAGCATCTTGCGCCGCTGGCCGAAGCCGTGTTCGGTCAGCTTCGACAGGATCCGCGGTTTTACCCCCTCGGGCTGCTCCGCCGGCGTCACATGGACGATCGCCGACATCACCTTGGGCGGCGGGGTAAAGGCCGAGCGGTGGACCTTCATCGCGATCCTGGCATTCGAGCGCCACTGCGCCAGCACGGCGAGCCGCCCATAAGCCGGCGTATCGACCTTCGCGACGATGCGTTCGGCGACCTCGAGCTGGAACATCAGGGTCAGCGACGACCACAAGGGCGGCCATTCCGCGGGCTCCAGCCAGCGCGTGAACAACGCGGTGCCGACATTATAGGGCAGGTTGGCGACGATATGGTAGGGCCCGCCGGCAAGCGCGTCGGCGTCGATCGCCATCGCATCGTCGGCGATCACCGTCAGCCGCCCGCCGAACGCGTCGCTGAGCTCGCCGAGCAAGGGCAGGCAGCGGTCGTCGCGCTCGACCGCGATCACCTTCGCCCCCGCGCGGAGCAGCGCGCGCGTCAGCCCGCCGGGGCCCGGCCCGACCTCGAACACCGCCGCGCCCTCCAGATCGCCGGGCAGCGCCGCGATGCGATCGAGAAGCTGCTCGTCGAACAGGAAATTCTGCCCCAGCGCCTTGCTCGCCTGCAGCCCGTGCGTGCGCACGGTCTCGCGGAGCGGCGGCAGGACCGGGTTGGTCACGCAGCAGGCGCGCAGCTGCGCTCGCGCATCGCGGCAAGCTCGGCCGCCATGCGGATCGCGGCGATCGTCGGGCCCGGATCGGCGACGCCGGTGCCCGCGATGTTGAACGCGGTGCCATGGTCGGCCGACGTGCGCACGATCGGCAGGCCCAGCGTCAGGTTGACGCCGTCGTCGAAATGCAGCGCCTTGAACGGCGCCAGCGCCTGGTCGTGGTAGCCGCAGAGCAAGGCGTCGTAGCGCGCACGCACATGCGGTGCGAACAGGCTGTCGGCCGCCATCGGGCCTTCGACCGCAATGCCGTCGGCCAGCAATTGCTCGACCGCAGGGCGGATGATGCGGAGTTCCTCGTCGCCCATCTCGCCGCTCTCGCCCGCATGCGGATTGAGCCCCGCGACCGCCAGCAGCGGCGTTGCGATGCCGAAATCGCGCTTCAGCGCGCGCGCGACGATGCGGCCCTTGGCGACGATCAGCTCGCTGGTCAGCCGCTCGGGCACCTCGGCGAGCGGGACATGCACCGTCAGCGGCACGACGCGCAGCTTCGGCCCCGCGAGCATCATCACCGCATTGGTCGCGGTCACGCCGCAGCGCTCGGCGATGAATTCGGTCTGCCCCGGGTGCGTATAGCCGACGCCATAGAGCTGCGCCTTCGACACCGGCCCGGTGACCAGCGCCCCGACGGCCTGCGTGCGCGCGAGCCCGATGCCGGTTTCGAGCGAATGGAGCGCGCAGGTCGCGCCCGCCTTGGTCGGCGATCCGGGCACGACCGGACCGCTGTCTTCCAGATGCCAGACGGGTAGCGCATCGCCAAAGGCCGGCGCGACCTCGGCGATGTCGCCGACGCGTTGCGTAGGCCCGGGCCACACCGCAGCGATCGACGCGATATCGCCGACCGCAACGAAGGGCGGCAGGGCGTTTTCGTGCCGCGCCGCCCAGGCGCGCGCGGTCACTTCGGGCCCGACCCCGGCCGGGTCACCGAGGGTGACCGCGATCGGGCGCGGGTTCATACTGCCCGGCATCAGCTGAAGTCGATCACCGCGTCCCGGCGCAAGTCGCGCAGATAGCGCTGGGCGCGCTTCTGCACCTTTTCCTCGAGCAGGCGGTTCTCGATTTCCTCGAGATTGGGCTCGGAGGCCGTGCTCGGCAGGTCGCGGCCGCACAGCACGAGGACGCTGACGCCCTCGTTCGCGGCACCGAAGGGCTGGGTGGTCTGGCCGACCTGCAGGTTGACGAGCGTCGACTGCAGCGGCGGGGGCAGCTGGCGCATCTGGATGCCGTCGCGCGAGACGACCGTCGCGCCCAGGCTCTGCGCGACCGCGTCGGCGCCGCCGCAACCGGCGATGCTGCGCGTCGCTTCGGCGAACTGGCCGGCGAGCTCGGAAGCCTTGGCCTCGCTGGTGCCGGGGGCGAAATCGAGCGAGATCTGCTTGAGGCTCAGCACCGCGTCGCGCGGGTCGGCGGTCAGCACCTGGCGCCGGTCGACCATCAGCATGATCGACACGCCGCCGGGAACCTCGACCGGTCCGACGAGCTGGCCGGGCTGCATCTGCCGCGCCGCGTCGGCCATGGTGTCCGGCAGCTGCCCGGCCTTCACCCAGCCGAGGTCGCCGCCGACGACCGCGGTCGAGGCTTCGGAAAACTGGCGCGCATAGGCGGCGAAGCTGCCGCCGGCCTGCAGCGCCTGGACGATCTTCTGCGCATTTTCGGCGACCGACTGGATCGTTTCGGGGGTCGCGGTCAGATAGATTTCGGCGATGTGGAATTCGTCCTGGCCCTTGGCCTCCATCGTCCGCTTGTAGATGATGTCGACCTCTTCCTTCGACACGTTGGTGGTCGACTGGATGTTGCGCTGGAGCAGGCGGTCCCAGGCGAATTCGCCGCGGATCTGCTGCTTCACCGCGGCGGCGGAAGAGCCCTTCGACGCCAGGTAGGCGGTGAACTGGTCGGGCGTCTGCTTGAAGCGCGCCGCGAGCCGCGCGAACTGGTCGTTGACGACATTCTCGTCGACCTCGATCTCGGCCGCCTTGGCCTCCTGGATCTGCAACTTCTCGTCGATCAGGTTGCTGAACACCTGCTGGCGCAGCGCCTGGATCTGCTCGGGGGGCAGTTCGGCGTCGCCATTGGCGACGCGGATCAGCGCCATGCGCTGCTCGATGTCGGTCGCGGTGATGATTTCGCCGTTCACCGTCGCCGACGGGCGATAGACATTCGCCTTCGCATCGCCGTAGATCTGGACATTGCCCGGGATGTTGAGCGCGGTGGTCGGCACGTCGCTGTCGGGAACGGTCTGCGCCAGCACCGGGGTCACGCCAACGGCGGCAACGGCGGCGAAGCCGATCAAGGTCGAAATTTTGGTCATTTTCACCCTATAAAGAAGGTTCCGGCCCGCTCCGTATCAGCGGAGACGCCCCATGGTCCAGCGCAAACGCGCCTCTGCACATCATAACGGCCGCTATACTGGATGCCCGACGCTGAACGCAAGCTGAGCGGGACGGGAAGTTCCCGTCAGAAGCCGAGGTTGCGGAACGCCACGCGGAACGAGAAGCTGTTGCCGCGCCGCGCGTCGCCGGTGTCGATATAGTCGCGGCGCCAGGTCAGCGCGATCGACAGGCAATCGTCGTCATATGCGACGCCCAGCCGGTGGCGGATCGGCTCGAATCCGTCGGAGAGGCTCAGCGGATCGTCGTTCTTGCTGGTCAGGTCGACGATCGCCGAGCCGAAGATCGACCAGCTCTTCGCCACTGCGATCCGGCCGCCGGCGCGCACCTCCTCGCGGTCCTGCAGATCCTCGCCGAACAGCGCGATGTCGCGGTTGAGCCGCGAATAGCCGAGCACGGCATAGGTCGAGCGGCTGCCGATCGTCGCATCGAACTCGTTGCGGCGTACCGCCAGGCTGTCCTTGTCGAGGCGGAAGCGGTGCGTCAGCCGCAGGAAATCCTTGTAGGCGACGGTGGTGCGCCCGACGATGTCGGAGGTGCGGTCGGTGAGCCCGGTGCCGTCGGGGAACAGGCTGGGCTTGTCCGACAGGCGATAGCTCTGCCCGACGATGCTGTTGATGTTGAACCCCGGGCGGCTGTAATTCCACTCGACGCCATAAGTGACGCGCGCGCCGTCCTCGAAGCGGTCGTAGCCGCTGAAGCGATTGATCGCGAAGAGGTTGCTGTCCTCGAGGTCGAAGGCGCGGCTGTCCTCGTTCGGGATGTCGAGATTCTTGATCTGCGGCGTCGCGACGAACTGCACGCGCGGGGTCAGCGTCTGCGTGCCCCCCGCGAATTCGCCGACGAAGGGCCAGCGCATGTCGACCGCGGCGGCGGCGATGCCGCGGCCTTCCCAGCCCGACTTGCCGCGATAGCCCGGGATGGCGGTCAGTAGATTTTCGTCGCTGTGATAGACGTCGCCGCGCACCATCGCGGTGAAGGTGACTTCCTGCCCCAGCGAGGTGAGGCGGCGCAGGTCCCAGCGCACCCCCGCAAAGGCGCGCTGCGTGTCCTGTCCCGCGGTGCGGCCGATCGCGAGCGTGTTGACCTGCAGCTCGAACTGGCCGCCGAACACCGGGTCGGTCAGCCGCTGGCGATAGTCGAGGATCGGCAGCGCGATCGGCTGCTGCCCCTGCTTGTCGCCCGCGCGCAAGGTCTGCGTCGCCCAGCCGGCGATCGACAGATAGCTCTGGCCCCCGATCCGTTCGACCTCGAAGGTCGAGCGCAGCCGGTCGTCGCGGGTGATGTCGTAACGGCGCAGGAAGGTGCGGTCGCTGGCGATGCGTCCCGAATAGGTGACGCTCCAGCGCGGGCTCAGCTGGAACTTGCCCGCGCTTTCCAGATAGCCGCGGAAATCATTCTCGCCGGCGGTGTTCGGGCTGTTGAGCGGGACGACCGAGCTGTAGGTGCCATAGCCGTTGATGCGGAACGACCCGATGTCGGTCAGCGCGCGGAATTCGCCCTCGATCATCGGCGCCGCGCCGGTGTAGAGATGCGGGGTGATCGTCAGGTCGCGGTCGGGCGCGATGCGCAGATAATAGGGCACCGCAATTTCGAGCCCGTTGGTGCGGTCGTAGCGTACCTCCGGAACGAGGATGCCGCTGCTCGGCTCGTTGTTCAGCGGATGGCTCAGCCCCGGCAGCGGGATCAGCGGCAGGCCGAAGATTTCGACGCGCGCGCCCTTGTAGCGCACCTTGTTCTTCGCCTTGTCGTACATCACGCGCACCGCGCGGATCTGCCAGCTCGGGTTCTTGGGGCAGCCCTCGTCGTCGACGACGGGGCAGGGGGTGTAAGCGGCGTTTTCGAGCTCGATATTGCCGTTGTCGAAGCGCGTGCCCTTGACGGCCGCGAGGCGCGAGCCGTTGTCGAGGACGACCAGCATGTCCTCGACCACCCCGTCGCGCAGGCTGTCGGTCAGCACGATGCGCTCGCCGTAAGCCGTGTCGCCCTCGGGATTGGCGATCGCGACGTCGCCCTCGGCGACGACCTCGCCGGTCTTGCGGTTCCACGTCACCTTGTTCGCGCGCATCTGGATCGCGTCGCGATTCATCTGCACATTGCCCTCGGCGACGACGATCTCGGTGTCGCTGTCGTAATTGAGATTGTCGGCGGCAAAGCCGACCTGCTGGTCGCCCGCGACCTTCGGCGCGTCGCCGGGGGCGGTCGAGACGTCGGGGGTCTGGAGGCTGGGTTCGCCCTGCGGCGCGAGCACCACGGGGGGCTCGGCACCGGTCTGCGCGGCGGCGGGTACCGCGACCAGCGCCAGCGCGCTGGCGGTCGCGAACCACAGCGGCCGGTTGCTCCCCTGGAACAAAGTCCCCGTCATCTAAACCCTTTGTCCCACATCCTGGAGCCTGGAGCCCGCTTGGACCCCCCGCTTTGTTTTTGCAACTCGCAAGCGAAACCCCTATCGGTCCGCCACGTTCCAATCAATCATCGCATAAGAGAGTCAAAAGATGGACATTCAGTTTGTCGCGCAAATCGATGCGTCTGCCGACGTCGTCGCTTTCCCCGTCCGCAAGGGCGGTGCCGCCGCGCTCGGCGCGCTGCTCGGCGCCGCCGCGACGCAGGCGCGCTTCGACGGCGCCGCGGGCGCGGTCGCCGAAACCGCGGCGATCGACGGCGACAAAGCGAAGCGGCTGCTGCTCGTCGGTATCGGCGAAGGCTCGGTCCAGGATCTCGAACGCGGCGGCGCGGCGCTGACCGCGAAGCTCCAGACCAGCGGCGTCACGACGGTGCACGTCGATTTCGCAAGCGCGGACGACAGCGATGCGCAGGATGTGCTCGCTTTCGCGACCGGCGCGCTGTTGCGGGGCTGGCGCCTCGACACCTATCGCACGCGCCTCGCCGACAATGCGAAGCCCAGCCTCCAGACGGTGGTGATCGCCTCGCCGCACGGCACGCCCGCGGGCTGGGCCGAGGCGCAGGCGATCGCGGATGGTGTGGCCTTCACGCAGACGCTCGTCGCCGAGCCGCCGAACATCCTCTACCCCGAGAGCTTCGTCGAGCGCTGCCAGCATCTCGCCGACCTCGGTGTCGAACTCGAGGTGCTCGACGAGCGCCAGATGAAGGCGCTCGGCATGGGCGCGCTGCTCGGCGTCGCGCAGGGCTCGACGCGCCCGCCGCGGCTGCTCGCGATGCGCTGGAACGGCGGCGAAGCTGGTCAGAAACCTGTTGCCTTCGTCGGCAAGGGCGTGACCTTCGACACCGGCGGCATCAGCATCAAGCCCGCCGCGGGCATGGACATGATGAAATGGGACATGGGCGGCGCGGGCGCCGTCGCGGGCGCGATGAAGGCGATCGCGGGGCGCAAGGCCAAGGCCAATGTCGTCGGCATCGTCGGGCTGGTCGAGAATATGCCCGACGGCAATGCGATGCGCCCCGGCGACATCGTCACCACCATGTCGGGCCAGACGGTCGAGGTGCTCAACACCGACGCCGAGGGCCGCCTCGTGCTCTGCGATGCGGTGACCTGGACGCAGAAGATCTACGAACCCTCGGTGATCGTCGATCTCGCGACGCTGACCGGCGCGATGGTGATCTCGCTCGGCCACGAATATGCCGGCATCTTCGCCAATGACGACGGCCTCGCCGACCAGCTGATCGCCGCGGGCGAGGCGTCGAACAACAAGCTCTGGCGCTTCCCGCTGTCGGCGGCCTACGACAAGCTGATCGACAGCCCGATCGCCGATATGAAGAATGTCGGTCCGCGCGAGGGCGGCTCGATCACCGCCGCGCAGTTCATCAAGCGCTTCGTCGACGAAGGCGTCAAATGGGCGCATCTCGATATCGCGGGCATGGCGTGGCACGACAAGGAAGGCCCGGTCTATGCCAAGGGCGCGACCGGTTACGGCGTGCGTCTGCTCGACCGCTTCATCGCCGATAATTTCGAGGGGTGATGCCGCTAGGCTCGTCATTCAATATCCACGTCGCCCCCGCGAAGGCGGGGGCCGCTGGAGGGTTGAATCCCTCGTCGTCGCGTAAACCGCCGGCGGCCCCCGCCTGCGCGGGGGCGACGTAGCAGCGATGCCCCGCGTCGACTTCTACCGCCTGACCCGCGACCCGGTGGAGCGCGTGCTGCCCGCGGTCGCGACGCGCATCCTCGCCAACGGCGACCGGCTGCTCGTCGTCGCGGGCCCCGCGATGCAGCGCCAGGCGATCGACGAGGCGCTGTGGACACTCCAGCCGGCGAGCTTCCTGCCGCACGGCGCCGCGGGCTCGCCCGACGAGGAGATCGAGCCGATCCTCATCGCGGGCACGCTCGCCGCGGCGCCGCCCAATCGCGCGACGCATCTCGCGCTCGCCGACGGCGAATGGCGCGAGGAAGCGCTGGGCTTCGAACGCACCTTCCTCTTCTTCGACAACAGCCGCATCGACGACGCCCGCGCGCTCTGGCGCGCCCTCGCGGCGCGCGACGACGTCGACAACCGCTTCTGGAAACAGGACGAAAATGGCCGCTGGAGCGAGGGGCCCTAGGCTGTGACCCCGGTCACCTCGCCCGCGCGCCCACCCGGTTAGGAAATGAGCGAACAGCAACAGGAGCTTGTCATGACCAAAGGCCCGTCGATCCTTCTCGCCGCCACCGCGCTTTTCCTCGCCGCCTGCGGCTCGCCGTCGGAGAAGGAGGTCGCGAGCGGCAGCTATACCGACCCCGACACCGGCGAGACCGCCGATTACAAGGTGACCACGAGCGCCGACGGCGACGAGGGCAAGGTCAGCATCAAGACCGCCGACGGCGAGATGAGCTTCGGCGGCGGCGCGGCGGCCAAGCTGCCCGCGGGCTTCACTCCCTATCCGGGGTCGAAGATGACCGGCGGCATGGCGACAACGGGCAAGGACGGTGCCAGCGGCCTCGCGAGCTTCGAGGTCGAGGGCAAGGCCGCCGACGTCATCGCGCATTTCCGCAAGCAGGCCGAAGGCGCGGGCATGAAGATCACGAGCGAGGTCAGCGCCGGCGACACGCTGATGTTCGGTGCCGAAAAGACCGGCGAGGGCAAGAACGGCGTCCATGTCACCGCGACGCAGGAGGGCGGCACGGTCACCGGCGCGGTGACCTACGGCGGCGGCTGATCCCGGCGCGGGACGCGGCTGCCCATCCTGCCTTGCGGTGCGGCGAAAGCGCGGCTAGAGGCGCGCGCAGATAGAACACACCAAAGCAGGAGCTTTCCCATGGCGGTCACCCGCACCTTTTCGATCATCAAGCCCGACGCCACCCGCCGCAACATCACGGGCGCCGTCACCAAGATGCTGGAAGACGCCGGCCTGCGCGTCGTCGCGTCGAAGCGCATCCACATGAGCCGCGAACAGGCCGAGGGTTTCTACGCGGTCCACAAGGAACGCCCCTTCTTCGGCGAACTCGTCGAATTCATGATCAGCGGCCCGGTCGTCGTCCAGGTCCTCGAGGGCGAAGACGCGATGCAGCGCAACCGCGACATCATGGGCGCGACCAACCCCGCCAACGCCGAGCCCGGCACGATCCGCAAGGAACTGGCCGAGAGCATCGAGGCGAACACCGTGCACGGCAGCGACAGCGACGAAAATGCGGCGATCGAAATCGCCTATTTCTTCAAGCCCGAAGAAATCGTCGGCTGATCCCCTCGGGATAGCGAAACAGAAGAGGCCGCCGGAGTAATCCGGCGGCCTTTTTTACGCGGTCTCTGGCTTGCGGACCAAAAGCCGCGACCTGACCTCATCGGGCTGCTTGCTGAGCGCAAGCAAGCGGCGCGAAAGGTCGAGGTTGGGTAGGGCAAATGCCATCACATGGGCAAATGTCCCGGCGATGAAAAAGGGGATCAGAATCAAGAGCGACGACCATTTCTGACTAAAAATTACGTAGAGTCCCATTCCGCCCGCCAGCGCCCATATGACGATACGCATCAAGCCATAGATCCTGTGGAATAATTTTTCCTTCTTCCACGGAATATCTTCGTCGACGGGCAGCATCCAATCGATGTCCGAAATCGAGAAATAATATTGCCCATCGATTTCGGTGAACTGATCGCGGAATTGTTGGGCAATAATCTCGTGCGACGAAATCGCGACCATCAAAACTCCTCCGCAAGCCGGATGCCGACCGAGCCATCACCGAAGTAGGCGGGGCGACAATAGCGGTGCTCGTCCATCTCGATCAAGGCCGCGCTTTCTGAAGCCCGAGGCGACGCGCTGAAGCGCGGGCCGCCGTCAGTCGAGCGCGGTGCGGGCCCAGCCGAACGTCGGCATCGCGTGATCCGCGGCGGGGCGGCTCGCCGCGGCGGCGTCGCGCAGCACCTGCACCGATTCGGGCCGGCACTTCTCGTCGAAGCCGGGAAAGCGGACCAATTTGTCCGCTTCATCCTCGGCGGCGCCCTCCACGGGTTCATATTTTCCGCACATCACCATCCAGAAGCCGAGCGTGCGCAGCGGCGCGGTCGCGGCGGGCTTGTTGTCGAAGGCGATAAAAGTGAAGGGCGTCGGATCGACCGTCCCGTCCTCGCCGGGTTCGGATTCGAGCTGGACGATCGCGATGTCGCCGTTGGAGACAACCACCGCGTCGCGCGGCACCGCCTTGGTCGCGATCCCGCTATTGCCTTGGCGCGCGAACCACTGGCCATCCTTGTGCAGCGCCCAGGTCGCGCAGTCGGGCCAAGCCGACACAGGTTTGGTGACGTCGACTGCGCAGTCCACCTCCTCGTCGAATTCGGGCATCAGCCATACGCCGTCGGCGAATTGCGGCGCGCCCGCGGTGTCGGCGGCGGTCAGCATCGGCTTGTCCGAAACGGCGATACCGCAGCCCGCGAGCAAAAACATCGACAGCGCCGCGAACAACCGCATCGTCAAAACTCCTCTGCGACCCCCATCAGCCCCGCCAGCTTCTTCGGCGCCACTGCGAGCCAGCTCTTGCGCAGCCACTCGCCGATCGCGTCCCAGTCGGTATCGCCGAGGTCGAGGCGGATGCCGACCCAGCCGTCGCCGAAATAGGCGGGGCGATAATAGCGCTCCTCGTCCATCTCGATCAAGGCGGCCTGCTCGTCGGCGCCGCTGATCTTGACCAGCAGCGCGATCTTGCCGTCGCCGTGGTGATCCTCGGTGAAATAGGCGAATTTCTTGCCTTTCACGATCCCGAAGCAGGGCATGCCGTGCGAGGTCACCTCGTCGGCCTCGGGCAGCGCCAGCGCGAGCTCGCGCACCCGGCTGCGCAGATAATCGGGCGAACGTTCGCGCATGACGAAGGCGGCGAGGGCCGCGGGATAGAGCTGATGCTCGGCAAAACGCACCCGCGCCGCGAGGCTCTCGACCGTATCGCCGGGTACGATCGCCACCGGCGTCTGTGCGAGCACCGGCCCGTCGTCGACCCCGACGGTCACGATATGCACGCTGCACCCGCCGAATGTGTCCCCTGCGTCGATGGCCTGTTGGTGGGTGTTGAGCCCCTTGTAGAGCGGCAGCAGGCTGGGATGGATGTTGACCATCCGGCCGGCCCAGCGCGCGACGAACGCGTCGCTCAATATGCGCATATAGCCCGCGAGCGCGACGAACTCGGCGCCCGCCTCGCGCAATTGCGCATCGACCAGTGCGTCGAAGGCCTCGCGGCCGAGGCCCTTGTGCGATTGGCTCCACGTCGCAACGCCTTCGGCATCGGCGATCGCGAGCCCCGGCGCGTCGGGATCGTTGCTCGCGACGAGCACCAGCTCATAGGGGCAGTCCGCGGCCTTCGCGGCATAGAGCAGCGCCGCCATATTGGTCCCGGCGCCCGAGATCAGCACGGCGACGCGCGCCTTAGCCATTATGCGTGGCGCTCCACGCGCCCATCGCGCTCCACGTCTCGGCCCCGCCGCTGACCGTGCAGCCCTTCGGCCCGTCGCCGATATGGCCGATCCGGAACACCGTTTCGCCCGCGGCTTCCAGCGCCGCGCGGACATCGGCGACGTCGGCTTCCGCCACGACCACCGCCATGCCGATCCCGCAATTGAAGGTGCGCGCCATTTCCTCGGGCTCGATATTCCCCTGCGCCTGCAGGAAGGCCATCAGCCGCGGCTGCTCCCATGCATCGGCATCGACGAAGGCGTGCAGGTCGGCGGGCAGAATCCGCGGGATATTCTCGAGCAGCCCGCCGCCGGTGATATGCGCCAGCGCGTGGACCTTGCCGGTCTTCACCAGCGGCAGCAGGCTCTTCACATAGATGCGCGTCGGCGCCATCAGCGCCTCGATCAGCAGCACGTCCTGGTCGAACAGGGCAGGGCGGTCGAGCTTCCACCCCTTGTCCGCCGCGAGCCGGCGCACGAGCGAAAAGCCGTTCGAATGCACCCCCGACGAGGCGAGCCCCAGGATGACGTCGCCCGCGGCGACCTTGTCGGCGGTCAGCACTTCGTGGCGCTCGACCGCGCCGACGCAGAAACCCGCGAGGTCGTAGTCGCCCTCGCTGTACATGCCCGGCATTTCGGCGGTTTCGCCGCCGATCAGCGCGCATCCGGCCTGCTTGCACCCCTCGGCGATGCTCGCGACGACCGCGGTCGCGACCGCGTTGTCGAGCTTGCCGGTGGCATAATAGTCGAGGAAGAAGAGCGGCTCGGCGCCCTGGACGATCAGGTCGTTCACGCACATCGCGACCAGGTCGATCCCGACCCCGGCGTGCTTGCCCGATTCGATCGCGAGCTTGAGCTTGGTGCCCACGCCGTCGTTCGCCGCGACGAGCAGGGGATCGCTGAACCCCGCCGCCTTCAGATCGAAAAAGCCGCCGAATCCGCCGAGGTCGGCATCGGCGCCCGGACGGCGCGTCGCACGCGCCAGCGGGGCGATGGCACGGACCAGCGCATTGCCGGCGTCGATCGAAACCCCGGCCTGGGCATAAGTGTATGCGGCGGCTTGCCCGTCCGACTTGTTCTGCTTGGAATCCATGGCACGCGCGACTAACGGTTCCAGCCGGCAAATGCCATGATTTCCTTGTCCCCGACGCGGGTTCGGGGCAGAGCATAGAGAAGTGATGATTTCGGCCGCGCCCTCCCGTTTCGCTCCCCGCTTCGACCTCGCCCGCCTGTTTGGCCGCGACCGGCGGATTGCCGCGCTTCTGGCGCTGCTCGCGCTCGCGCTCGTCGTCGGGGTGGTGCAGGGACAGATCGGCCGCGGCAACCGCGGCATCACCCCGATCAACAGCAGCGGCGACTTCCTGACCAGCGGCATATTGGTCGACGTCACCGGCGACAATGCCGACGACGCGCGCAGCAAGGGCTGGCGCGAGGCGCAGCGCAAGGGCTGGGCCCAGCTCTACCGTGCGACCAATGGCTCCGATGGCCCGGCGCTCGGCGATTCGGTGCTCGACGGCATCGTCACCGCGATCGTCGTCGAGGAAGAACAGATCGGCCCGCGTCGCTATGTCGCAAAGCTCGGCGTCCAGTTCGACCGCGTCCGCGCGGGGCAGATCCTGGGCGTCAGCGGCCGCACCCTGCGCTCGCCGCCCTTGCTCGTCATCCCCGTCTATTCGATCGACGGCATGCAGCAGGTGTTCGAACAGCGCAGCGCCTGGCAGCGCGCCTGGGCCGAATATAATACGGGGCAGAGCGCGATCGACTATGTCCGCACCGCGGGCACCGGCGCCGATACCTTGCTGCTCAATTCGGGGCAGGTCGGCCGACGCGGCCGCGTCTGGTGGCGCGTGATCCTCGACCAATATGGCGCCGCCGACGTGCTCGTGCCGATCGCGCGCGTCGAATACAGCTATCCCGGCGGGCCGATCACCGGCCATTTCACCGCGCGCTTCGGCCCCGACAACAAGCTGATCGGCGGCTTCACCATGACCGGGCCCAGCCCCGCCGCGCTGCCCGACATGATGGAAAAGGCGGTTGCGCGCATGGACCGCCTCTACACCGACGCGCTCGCCGCCGGGGTGCTGCGCACCGACACCTATCTCGTGCTCGAAAAGCCGGTCGCGGTCGAGGAGCTGCCCGAGGTCGCCGAAAGCGCCGACGCGCTGCCGACCGAAATCGACAACAGCGTGTCGACCGCGCCCGTCGCGGGCGCGCAGAGCTTCACCGTCCAGTACAGCTCGCCCGACGTCGAATCGGTGTCGGCGACCGAACGCAACGTCGGCGCCATCGCCGGCGTCCAGTCGGCCGCGACCTCCAGCCTCGCGCTCGGCGGTACCTCGGTGATGCGCGTGACCTTCCGCGGCGATCTTGCCGCACTCAAGGCGGCGCTCGAAGCGCGCGGCTACAAGGTGCAGGCGGGCGGGAGCACGCTGCGGATCAGCCGCTGATGGCGCGCACCGGACAGATCGCGCTCCCGCTCGACTGGAGCGCGGGGGGCAGCAACGACGGCCCGCTGATCGTCGGCACCAGCAACGCCGATGCGGTACGCTATCTCCGCCACGTCGCGACCTGGCCCGTGCGCACCGCGGTTCTCACCGGCCCGACGGGCTCGGGGCGCAGCCTGATCGGCCGCCTTTTCGCGCGCGAAACCGGCGGGCGCGTGATCGACGGGCACGACGGCGTCTCCGAAGAAGAGATTTTCCACGCCTGGAACGCCGCGCAGGCCAGCGGCACGCCCTTGCTGATCATCGCCGACGCGACGCCCGCCGAATGGGACATCGCGCTTCCCGACCTCCGCTCGCGGCTCGCCGCGGTGCCGGTGCTCACGATCGGCGCGCCCGACGACTGCCTCGCGCGGGACCTGATCGAGGCGCTCTTCGCGCAGCGCGGCATCGCGCTCGCGCCGGGCGTCGCCTCCTATATCGTGCCGCGCATGGAGCGCAGCTATAAGATGATCCACAGCATCGTCGCCGCGCTCGACGAGGCTTCGCTCGAACGCGGCCGCGCCATCGGCGTTCGTCTCACGCGTGAAACATTACTGTCACAGGGGCTGATCGATCCCGATCTCCTCGAAAGGCAGGATGGAACGATATGTCGATAGCCGGTGGACCTCTTCGCGCCGACAATGATGCCGACACGGCGGGGTCCGATTTCGGCCCCGAACGCTTTTTCAACCGCGAACTCAGCTGGCTCGCCTTCAACCGGCGGGTGATGGAGGAGGCGCGCAACCCCGCGCACCCGCTGCTCGAACGGCTGCGTTTCCTGTCGATCTCGGGCAGCAACCTCGACGAATTCTTCATGGTCCGCGTCGCGGGCCTCAAGGGCCAGCAACTGCAGGGGATCGACGATCCCAGCGCCGACGGCCGCTCGCCCGGCCAGCAGCTCGCCGAGATCGAGGCCGAGGTGAACCGCCTCGTCGACCAGCAGCAGAGCGAGTGGCAGCGGCTGCACCGCCTGCTCGGCGAACAGGGGATCGTCGTCCACGGCCCCGGCTCCGACGCGAACAAGCTGCGCACCGCGCTCCGCCAATATTTCATCGACCAGATCTTCCCGATCCTCACCCCGCAGGTGCTCGATCCGGCGCATCCCTTTCCCTTCATCCCCAACCGCGGCCTCGGGGTGATCTTCGATCTCGAACGCAAGGCGACGGGCGAGACGATTCGCGAACTGGTGATGATTCCGCCGTCGCTCGCGCGCTTCGTCGCGGTGCCCGCCGAGCCCTCGGCCTTCGTGCCGATCGAATATCTGATCGAGTTGTTCGGCGACACCTTGTTCCCCGGCTATCGCATCCGCTCGCGCGGGGTGTTCCGCATCATCCGCGACAGCGACATCGAGCTCGAGGAAGAGGCCGAGGATCTCGTGCGCCTGTTCCGCACCGCGATCCGCCGCCGCCGCCGCGGGCGCGTCATCCTGCTCGAACTCGCCGCCGACATGCCCGGCGAACTCGCCGCGGTGCTCGGCGACGACATCCAGGGGCATGAGGCGATCGTCGCCAAGATCGACGGCTTCGTCGGGCTCGCGGCGCTCTCGGCGCTGGTCGACGTCGACCGCCCCGACCTCAAATTTCCGGCCTTCTCGGCGCGTTTCCCCGAACGTATCCGCGAGCATGGCGGCGACTGTTTTGCGGCGATCCGCTCGAAGGACATCCTCGTCCACCATCCCTATGAGAGCTTCGACGTCGTGCTCTCCTTCCTGCGCCAGGCCGCCGCCGATCCCGACGTCGTCGCGATCAAGCAGACGCTCTACCGTGCGGGCAACCAGTCGCCGGTGATCCGCGCGCTGATCGAGGCCGCCGAGGCGGGCAAGTCGGTCACCGCGGTCGTCGAGCTCAAGGCGCGTTTCGACGAGGAGCAGAATCTGCTCTGGGCGAACCAGCTCGAACGCGCCGGGGTGCAGGTCGTCTACGGCTTCATCGAGTGGAAGACCCACGCCAAGATCTCGATGGTCGTGCGTCGCGAAGGGCAGGGGTACAAGACCTATTGCCACTTCGGCACCGGCAATTATCACCCGGTCACCGCGCGCATCTACACCGATCTGAGCTTCTTCACCGCCGACCCGCGCGCGGGGCGCGATGCGGCGCAGTTGTTCAATTACATCACCGGCTATGTCGAACCCGAACGGCTCGACATGATTACCATGTCGCCGCTCAACATGCGCAAACATTTGAGCGAATTGATCGATGCTGAGACCGCGGCGGCGCGCGCCGGGCTGCCCTCGGGGGTCTGGGCCAAGATGAACAGCCTCGTCGACCCCGACATCATCGACAAGCTCTACGAGGCGAGCGCCGCGGGGGTGCCGATCGAACTCGTGGTGCGCGGCATCTGCTGCCTGCGCCCCGGCGTGCCCGGGCTGTCGGCGACGATCCGCGTCAAGTCGGTCGTCGGGCGCTTCCTCGAGCACAGCCGCGTCTGGGCCTTCGCCAATGGCGCGGCGCTGCCGGGCCGCAATGCGAAGCTCTATATCTCCAGCGCCGACTGGATGCCGCGCAACTTCGACCGCCGCGTCGAATATATGATCCCGATCGAAAATCCGACGGTGCACGACCAGATATTGGACCAGGTGCTCGTCGCGAACCTCATCGACAATGAACAAAGCTGGGTGCTCCAGCCCGACGGCACCTACGTGCGCTTAACTCCGGACGACAAGCCCTTTAACTTGCACCATTATTTCATGACCAACCCGTCGCTCTCGGGCCGCGGCACGACGCTCAGCCAGCGTCAGGACGTGCCGACGCTCATCCTCGATATGCGCGAAGATTGACCCCCTTGCCCTTCCGCCGAATCCCCGCTCCCAAGGTCCACCGCTCGGCGGTCATCGACATCGGCTCGAACTCGGTGCGCCTCGTCGTCTATGAAGGCCCGCCGCGCGCGCCCGCGGTGATCTTCAACGAGAAGGTGGCGGCCGGCCTCGGCCGCGGCCTCGCGATCGACGGCCGCATCGCCCCCGAGGATGCCGAGCGCGGCCTCTATGCGCTCCGCCGCTACGCGCTGCTCGCCAAGCATATGGAGGTGCAGGACCTGCAATGCGTCGCGACCGCTGCGGTGCGCGACGCGAGCAACGGCCCCGACTTCATCGCCGGAGCCGCCGAAGCGGGGCTCGAAATCCGGCTGCTCTCGGGGCAGGAGGAAGCCGAGGCCGCGGGTAATGGCGTGATTGCGGCAATCCCCGACGCGCATGGCATCGCGGTCGATCTCGGCGGCGGCAGCCTCGAGCTGGCGCAGGTTTCGAACGGCCAGGTCGGCCGCCGCAACAGCTTCCCGCTTGGTGTTCTCCGCCTCCCCGCGCTGCGCAAGGACGGACATCAGGCGTTCGAGCGCACGCTGCGCAAGATGCTGCGCGCCAAGGGCTGGCCGGGCGATTGCGCGGGGCTGCCGCTCTACCTCGTCGGCGGCTCGTGGCGCGCGCTCGCGCGGCTCGATCTCGAACTCACCAAGGACCCGCTCGCGGTGCTCGACCAGCACACGCTGCCGCGCACCGCGCTCCGCCGCCTGATCCGCGCGACGCGGCGGCTGAGCTTCGAGGAACTGAAGGCGATCCCCGGCATGGCGTCGAACCGCGCCGCCTCGCTACCCGACGCCGCCGCGCTGCTCGCGGCGCTCGCCAACATCATCGACGTGCCCGAAATGACCGTCTCGTCGTCGGGGCTGCGCGAAGGTTTGCTCTATCAGGCGCTCGACGCGGGCACGCGGGCGCAGGATCCGCTGATCGTCGCCGCCGAGTTCGAGGGCCGCCGCCTCGCGCGTTTTGCGCCGCACGGCCCCGCGCTCGCCGAGTGGATCGCGCCGCTCTTCGCCAGCGAGGACCAGGCCGACAGCCGCATCCGCCTCGCCGCGAGCCTGCTCAGCGACGTCGCCTGGTCGGCGAACCCCGATTTCCGCGCCGAGCGCGGCACCGAGATCGGCCTCCACGGCAACTGGCGCGGCATCGACATTCCCGGGCGCATCCTGCTCGCGCGCGCGCTGCACGCGGGGTTCGGCGGCGCCGACGGCGATTTCCCGGCGATGGGCAGTCTCGTGTCCAGCGAGCGGCTGGCGCGCGCGCGGCAATGGGGGCTCGCGATCCGCCTCGCGCAGCGGCTGACCGGCGGGGTCGAGGCGCCGCTCAAGGCGAGCCGCATCGCGCAGGAGGATGGCAAGCTGGTGCTCCGCCTCGACGCCGGCTGGCATCATCTGGCGGGCGAATCGGTCGATCGCCGCCTGCGCTCGCTCGCGCAGGCGCTCGACGCCAAACCCGAACTCGTGCTGCTTTAGGCCGCGTCGATCGGCGCGGGGTTTTCGATCTCGCTCATCACCAGCTTGCCGTTCTTGACCGCAAAGCCCATCCGCCCCTCGACCAGGTCGAGCGCGGCATGGCCGAAGACATCGTGGCGCCAGCCCTGGAGCATCGGAATGGCGTCGCGCCGCCCCGCCGCCAGCGCCTCGAGGTCGTCGCTCCGTGCGATCAGCCGCGCCGCGACATTGAGCTCGCGCGCGCGAATCTTGAGCAGCAGCTTCAAAAGGTCGGCAACCAGCACACCCTCCTTGCCGAGCCCCGGCCCGCGCGGCGCCCGGTCAGGCATGTCGTCGCGGCCGAGCGGCTCGGCATTGGCGAGCGCGTCCATCAGCCGGCTGCCGATGTCGTTCGAGCGCCAGGTCGCCGACAGCCCGCGCACGCGGCCGAGCCCGTCCTGGTCCTTCGGCGGATGCGCGGCGAGGTCGGCGAGCGTCTCGTCCTTGACGATACGCCCACGCGGCAGGTTCTTGGTCCGTGCCTCGCGCTCGCGCCACGCGGCGAGCGCCTTCAGCCGTCCGAGCACGTCGGGCTTGCGCGACGGGATCTTGATGCGGTGCCAAACTTGGTCGGGATCGACGTTGTAATTGGCCGGATCGGCGAGCTTTTCCATTTCCTCGTCGAGCCAGTGGCCGCGCCCGGTCTTGACCAGCTTCTTGAGCATCATCGGGAAAATCTTGGCGAGATGCGTGACGTCGCCGATCGCATAGTCGATCTGGCGCTTGTCGAGCGGGCGGCGGCTCCAGTCGGTGAAGCGCGCGCCCTTGTCGAGATGGAGGCCGATCCACGCCTCGACCAGGTTCGAATAGCCGACCTGCTCGGCCTGGCCGAGCGCCATCTGGCCGATCTGCGTGTCGAAGATCGGGTGCGGCGTCTTCCCCGTCAGGTTGAAGATGATTTCGACATCCTGCCCGCCCGCGTGGAAGACCTTCAGCATCTCCTCATTGTCGACGAGCATGTCGAGCAGCGGGGTCAGGTCCATGTCCTTGGCCATCGGGTCGATCGCCGCGGCATGTTCGCTGTCGGCGACCTGAATCAGGCAGAGTTCGGGCCAGAAGGTATTCTCGCGCATGAACTCGGTATCGACGGCGATGAAATCGCTGTTCTCGATCAATTTGCAGAATTCGGCGAGCGCGGCGCTGGTTTCGATGAGCGGATGGACTTGCATGCCGCGCCTATACAGCTAGTTGATGCAGACGGGCAGGAAAATTTGCCCGAGCTCTTCGGGGTCGTGGAGCCGGAACACCGGCCGGGAAACGCGAAGGGGTATCGACATGCATTGGGTCGGTTGGGGGCTGGCGGCGCTCGGATTCGCGCTGCTTTTCGGACAATATCTCGCGGGACAGGCCGACATCTTCGTGTCGATCGCCAATCCGCGCCCGCTCGACGAGGAGTCGATGACGGTCACCATGCGCTGGTGGGGGCTCGCCGCCGAGTCGCACCAGCCCTTCGTCACGCCCGAATCCGATCATGGACTGTGCGACGTGCGCGTCTATGCGACGCGGAAGCAGGTGCTGACCGCGATCGCCAGTTTCGGCGCGGTGCGGCCGGTCACCATCGCCTGGCGCGCAAACGCCGGCATCCATCCGCTGGGAGACGCGTGATGCCGATCGTGAAGCTCGGCGCGGAGGCCGACTGGACCAATTATCACGGCACCGGCGTCTGCGAGGGCGCGGTGCGCTATGCGCTGCGCAGCGGCGACGCGCCGCGCGGGCGCGACGAGCTGGCGGCGGCCGCGGCGGCGGTGCGCGAATGGCTGGCCGACGCCCAGCGTCAGGGAAAGCGCGTGCGCCCGCTCGGCGCGGGCTGGTCGCCGTCGAACGTCAATATCTGTTCGCAGGCGTGGCTGCTCCACACGCGCCGTTTCAACCGCTGCTTCCGCATCGCCGCGGGCGACGTGCGGCCGGGCGTCGATGCTGCGGGGCTGATGCTCGCCCAGGCGGGGGCGCTCGTCGACGAGGTTTCCGACAAGCTCGAGGAGCAGGGGCGTTCGCTCTGGACCAGCGGCGCGGGCAACGGCCAGACCTTCGCGGGCGCCGCGGCGACCGGCACGCACGGGTCGATGGTGACGCGCGGCGGCATCCAGGACCATATCCGCGCGGTGCAGGTCGTCACGCCGTCGGGCGTCCACTGGGTCGAGCCCGCCGCGGGGCTGATGAGCGACGCCTTCATCGCCGCCACCGGCTCGGTGCCGCTGCGCGACGACGATCTCTTCGCGGCGGTCCAGCTTCCCGTCGGGGCGCTCGGTATCGTCACCGCGCTCGTCGTCGATAGCGTCCCCAAATTCCTCGTCCGCCCGATCCAGAATTTGCGCAAAGTCGACTGCGCGGCTCTGGGCTGGCTGGCGGCGGGCGCTTTCCGGCGCTTTTCGGCGGCCTACGCGCTCGATCGCGAGCCCGACTTCGTGCAGATGATCGTCAATCCCTTCAAGCCGTTCAAGCGGCCCGCGATGCTGCGTTTCCTGTATCGCGAGGAATGGCGCCAGGACTATCCGCACGCCACGCCCGGCCAGATGGGCGCGGGTTACGACGCGCTGAGCCTGCTCGGCAAATTGCTCGACGATTATCCCTGGGCGCGCGGCGCGTTGCTCCAGTTCGCGATGAAGCAGGGCTATGCCGCGGGGCCCGACGTGGGCGACCCGCCGGTCTACGGCACATGGGGCGAGGGGCTCGATACGCACCGGCCGCTCGCCGACCTGTTCAACGCGTCGGTCACGATCGACCGCGCCGAACTGGCGCGCGTGTTCGAGCTGATCTGCGCGGTCTATACCAGGCATGGCGGCTCGACCGCGGTGACGATCCGCTTCATGGAACGCGCCGAAGGGCTGCTTGCGCCTGCGCGTTTCGAGCATAATGCGGTGATCGACTTCGACGGCCCGCGCAGCCAGCGCACCGCCGACGCCTATGCCCGCGTCGTCGACCTGCTCGACCGCGAGGGCGTGGCCTTCACGCGCCACTGGGCGAAGAGCTGCCGCCTCGACGCGGCGCGCATCGCGGGCGACTATGGCGACGATCTCACCCGCTGGCGCGCCGCGCGCGACCGGCTGCTGCCCGACCCCGCGCACCGCGCGCTGTTCGGCAGTCCGGTGCTCGACGGGCTCGGCCTGACGGTCTGAATCGCCTACAAGTCTTGACAAATGGCGCGCCGTGCTGCCTTGGGCGCGGCCATATCGGTGCGTTTCCGCGCGCGCCTCCCCGGACATTCGAAAGACGAAAAAATGCACGCCTATCGTACCCATACATGCGCCGATCTTCGCGCCGCCAACGTCGGCGAGGAAGTTCGTCTCTCGGGCTGGGTGCACCGTACGCGCGAGCATGCCAATGTGCTCTTCGTCGACCTGCGCGACCATTATGGCATCACCCAGATCGTCGTCGAGACGGGGTCGGAGCTCTATCCGACGGTCAACGGCGTCGGTCCCGAATCGGTCCTGACCTTCACCGGCAAGGTCGCGGCGCGCTCGCCCGAGACGCTCAACCCCAAGCTCGCGACCGGCGAGATCGAAATCTATCCGAGCGCGGTAACCGTCCAGTCGGCGGCCGACCGCCTGCCGTTGCCGGTGTTCGGCGAGACCGAATATCCCGAGGAAATCCGCCTCACCAACCGTTTCCTCGATCTCCGCCGCGAGCGGCTGCACAAGAATATCGTGCTGCGCTCGAACGTGATTTCGTCGCTGCGCCGCCGGATGATCGATCAGGGCTTCACCGAATTCCAGACGCCGATCCTGACCGCGAGCAGCCCCGAGGGCGCGCGCGACTATCTGGTGCCGAGCCGCGTTCATCCCGGCAAATTCTACGCGCTGCCGCAGGCGCCGCAGATGTTCAAGCAGCTGCTGATGGTCGCGGGCTTCGACCGCTATTTCCAGATCGCGCCCTGCTTCCGCGACGAGGACGCGCGCGCCGACCGTAGCCCGGGCGAATTCTACCAGCTCGACTTCGAGATGAGCTTCGTCACGCAGGACGACGTCTTCGCCGCGATCGAACCCGTGCTGCACGGCGTGTTCGAGGAATTTGCGGACTTCGACGGCAAGGGCCGGACCGTCTCGCCGCTGCCGTTCCAGCGCATTCCCTACCGCGAATCGATGCTGAAATATGGCAGCGACAAGCCCGACCTGCGCAACCCGCTGCTCGTCCATGACGTCGGCACCTTCTTCAAGGGTTCGGGCTTCGGCCGCTTCGCCGCGATGGTCGAGGAAGGCCAGGTCGTCCGCGCCGTCGCCGCGCCCGAAACGCATGAGAAGAGCCGCAAATTCTTCGACGAGATGAACAGCTGGGCGCAGTCGGAAGGCTTCCCGGGCCTCGGCTATGCGACGCAGAAGGACGGCGTGTTCGGCGGCCCGATCGCCAACAACCATGGCCAGGACGGCATGAAGGCGATCGCCGACGCGATGGGCCTGGGCCCGAACGACGGCATCTTCTTCGCCGCGGGCGTCGAGGCGAAGGCGGCGAAGCTTGCGGGCCTCGCGCGCACCCGCGTCGCCGATCAGCTCGATCTCATCGACAAGAGCCGCTTCGAATTCTGCTGGATCGTCGACTTTCCGATGTTCGAGGCCGACGAAGAGACCGGCAAGATCGATTTCAGCCACAACCCCTTCTCGATGCCGCAGGGCGAGATGGACGCGCTGACGAACAAGGACCCGCTCGACATCCTCGCCTATCAGTATGACATCGTCTGCAACGGCGTCGAACTGTCGTCGGGCGCGATCCGGAACCATCGCCCCGACATCATGTATAAGGCCTTCGAGATCGCCGGTTACAGTCAGGCCGACGTCGACACGAACTTCGCGGGCATGATCAACGCCTTCAAGTTCGGCGCGCCGCCGCACGGCGGGTCGGCGCCGGGGGTCGACCGCATCGTGATGCTGCTCGCCGACGAGCCCAACATCCGCGAAGTCATCGTCTTCCCGATGACCCAGAAGGCCGAGGATCTGATGATGGGCGCCCCCGCGCCGGTCAGCGAAAAGCAGCTCAAGGAACTGAGCATCCGTCTCGTGGACGGGCCGAAAGGCTGACGCGAGCATTGAAAGGGAACCGACGCCATTTTGTCCGTCATCCCGGCGAAGGCCGGGATCTCGACCTCTCGTTCGGCTGTAACGGCGAGATCCCGGCCTTCGCCGGGATGACGATCTAGGTGGCGCAGCCGCGCGAACACCGGCTCGCGACGCCGGATGGCGACCTCTGCTGGTTCGAATGGGGCGCGCGCTCGCAGCGGCCGTCGGTGCTGCTGCTCCATGCGACCGGCTTTCACGCCCGGCTGTGGGATCAGGTCGTCGCGGCGCTGCCTACGGACACGCATGTCGTCGCGCCCGACAGCCTGGGGCATGGCCGCAGTGCCAAGCCCGCCGCGCCGTTCGACTGGGCGAAGACCGCCGATTTCCTGCTGCCGCTGGTCGATCGTTTCGCGGGCACGCCGCTCGTCGGCTGCGGGCACAGCATGGGCGGCTATCTGCTGACGCGGCTCGCCGCCGAGCGGCCCGCGGCGTTCAAGCACCTGTTTCTGATCGACCCGGTGATCATGGACCCGGCCTTCTACGCCGATGCCGTCGGGCAGCCCTTGCCCGATCCCGCCGAGCATCCCGTCGCGCGCCGCCGGGCGCGCTGGGAGGCGTGGGAGGCGATGCGCGCGCATTTCGGCAAGCGGCCGCCCTATATGCATTGGGACCCCGTGGTCCTCGCGGACTATTGCCGTCACGGGCTGCTGCCCGCGGCCGATGGCGAGGGATATGAGCTGGCTTGCCCGCCGGCGGTCGAGGCTTCGGTCTATTTGAGCGCGCTTCGCACAAACCCGCACGACTGGTTCGCCGGCATCGCCGCGCCGGTCAGCGTGATCCGCGCGCAGACCGGGGAACGGGCAGGGGCGCTCGATTTCTCGGTCAGCCCGACCTGGCCCGCGCTCGGCGCGAAGCTCGGCGCAGTGCGCGACGAGCAATGGGGCGAGCGCAGCCACTTCATCCCCATGGAGGCGCCGCAACGCCTCGCCGACCTCATCGCCGCCGCGCTTTGACAGGCCCGCCGGGCTGCGATAGCCAGCCAGCGGGGTTGACGGGCATCGGGGGGACGAGATGGGCCAGGGACGATGGATGCTGGGTGCGGCGCTGGTCTGCGCCGCGGTGCCGGCGGCGGCGGAGACGCTGACCGTTTCGGGGAGCTACCCCGCGGGCAACGGAAACATCAACGACCTGATCAGCATCGCGGTCGACCGCTTCGAGGGCGAGGACGGCAGTGCGCTGTCGCAGGCGCTCGAGGGCGAACTCACCGGGGTGCGCTTCGGCGGCCAGCCCTATTTCCGCGTCGTCGCGCCCGAATCGGGGGTGCCGACCGACGCGCTGGTGACCGGCAGCGTGCGCACCGCCGTCGACGAGACGGGCACCACCGAGAAGCGCAAGCGCTGCATCGAGCAGGACCCCGCCGACAAGAACAAGTGCCTGAAGGAAGAGGAATATGACCTCCGCTGCCGCCGCCGCGTCGCGACGGTCAGCACCAACGTCCGCCTCGTCGCGATGGGCGACGGCAGCATCCGCTACACCCGCCCGCTGACCGCGCGCGACGAGCAGACCTGGTGCCCCGACCGCAAGGCGAACCGCACGGTCGAAAGCTTCGTCGACCAGACGATCGACGCGCAGGTCCGCACGATCCGTTACGACCTCGCGCCGAGCGGCTTTTCGGACAATGTCCGCGTCGACGAGAATCGCAAGGGCCTCCCCAAAGCGGCCGCGGACGCGTTCAAGAACGCGATCCGCCAGACCAAGAGCGACCAGGCCGGCGCCTGCGACAGCTGGGCGGCGATCGCCCGCGACGCCGAGCCGACCGCGGCGCTCGCCTTCAACCTCGGCCTCTGCGCCGAGGCGCGGCGCGACTTCGTTGCGGCGATCGACTGGTACGGGCAAGCGCAGCGGCTGGGGTCGAAGAACCGCGACATCGGCGAGGGGCTGACGCGGATCGACCGCCATCGCCGCGCGCTCGCCGACTGGGACGCGCGGCAGCAACTGCTCGCCGGGCGGTAAGGAAGGCGCGCCGCGCTGTGCCAAAGGGCGACAGCCGTGCGAAGGGCGCTTGGTGATCATAGGCCGGGCGCGCTAAGGCGTGTCGCATGACCATCGACCTCTCCGACTTCGAATCCGGCGCCAAATATGACGGCGACTATGCCGAGGACCTCAAGGCGCTCGAGGATCGTCTCGAGCGGCTGCAGGCGGCGCACATCATCCACGGCCAGCGCAGCATCATCATGTTCGAGGGATGGGACGCGGCGGGCAAGGGCGGGATCATCCAGCGGCTGACCGCCTCGCTCGACCCGCGCTATTTCGAAGTGTGGCCGATCGCGGCGCCGAGCGACGAGGAAAAGGCGCGCCATTTCCTCTGGCGCTTCTGGAAGCGGCTGCCCGGCAACCGCGACATCTCGATCTTCGATCGCAGCTGGTACGGGCGTGTCCTCGTCGAGCGCGTCGAGGGCTATGCCAGCGAGGGCGAGTGGCGCAAGGGCTATGACGAGATCAACGAGTTCGAGGCGCAGCTGACCGGCAGCAAGACGCACCTGGTCAAATTGTTCATCCACATCACGCAGGACGAGCAGGACAAGCGCTTCGCCGACCGGCTCGACGACCCGTGGAAGCGGTGGAAGACCGGCGCCGACGATTATCGCAACCGGTCGAAGCGCAAGGAATATCTGGCGGCGATCCACGAGATGTTCGCGCAGACCGACACGCGCTGGGCGCCGTGGAAGGTGATCGACGGCAACAACAAGAAGGCCGCGCGCATCGCGGCGCTGACGCATATCGCCGACACGCTGGAGGCCGTGGTGCCGATGACGCCCCCCGAACGCGACCCCGCGACGGTCAAGCTGGCGCACAAGGCGTTCGGCTACGAGCCCAAAGACTAGGTTTTTCGGCCCGCTCGGCTAGCCAATTCGCACCCCGGTCGCTACATGGGGTGGGATGAGCCGCGCCAAGAGATCCGACGACTGGGGTTTTCCCCGCTGGCGCCCCTATGGATCGTCGCGCGAGGCGCAGAAGGTGCGCCTCTGCGACCGCCACGGTTGCACCGACCCCGGAAACTGCCCAGCGCCCAAATCGCCGAACAGCCCCGAACGCTGGTATTTCTGCGAGACGCACGCCGCCGAATATAATCGCGGCTGGGACTATTTCGAAGGCCTGAGCGCCGAAGACGCCGCCGAACGCGCCGCCGAGGAAGCGCGCGGCGCGCGCAGCTATGCCAAGGCGCAGCACTATGCCTGGGGCGGATCGGGCGACGGCAGCCGCAGCGCCGACGAGATGCGCGCGCTCGAAATCCTCGGGCTCGAGCCCGATGCCGATTTCGAAGCGACCAAGAAAGCGTGGCGCGCGCTCGCCAAGGAATGCCATCCCGACGTCAAGCCGGGCGATGCCGAGGCGGCGAAACGCTTCGCCGCGGGGCAGGCGGCGTTCGAGGTGCTCAAGCAGGCCGAAGAGCGGAAGAGCTGGAAACCGGCGTAACGCGCGCATTGTCGTCCATGTAGATCGCTATTGACTCTATGTTATATATTTTTAACATGGAGTCATAAATAACGAACATCAGGGGGATGATATGAGAACGATGATGGCCGTGTTGCTCGCCGCGGCGCTGACGACGCCAGCGTTGGGCCAGTCGGCAGGCTTTCGCGATCAGGGGCTCGGCCGCGCCGAGGGGATCGTCGGTGTCGGCTTCACGCTGCCGCTGGGCGGCGGCCGCAAGGCCGAGCCGCCGCGCCTCGAACTGCGCATGGCGCGCGATACGATCAACATGGACGGCAGCCGCCAGTCGGATCGCGAGACGCGGCGCTTCGAAAGCCGTGTCGGCATCGCGCTCGACGGCGAACAGAGCCTGCTCCTCAACGGTCGCGCGCTCGAGCGGAAACAGCGGAACAACCTCTCGACCGAGGCGGGAATCGCGATCGGCGTCGTCGCGGTGCTGGTGATCGGCGGGCTGCTGGTCGCCGACGCGGCGCGCGACGCGTCGGAATAGGGGGCTGGTTTCGGGCGGTTGCGGCCATCTTAATCCTCCCTGCGGCGTAGCCGTGGGGAGGGGGAGCACCCGGAGGGTGGTGGAGGGGTGCGGGTGGTCATACGCCGAGTTCGGCTGCACGCACCCCTCCACCATGCTTCGCATGGTCCCCCTCCCCATCGCTTCGCGACAGGGAGGATTAAGTACGTCCGCTCCCCACCCCAAGCCGGCCGCTATCTATAAATGCACCCATCCAGCCCGTCGCGCCCGACCACTCCGATGCGCGCGCGGATCGTGTTCCCGTAACGCCGCGTGAAACCCGACGGACTGATCGCCTCGCGCTTCTTGGGCAAGGGCAGGATCGCGGCGATGCGCGCGGCCTCGGTCGGGGTCAGCTTGGCCGCGCCATGCTTGAAATAGCGTAGCGAGCCTGCTTCCACACCATAGGTGCCGAGCCCGGTTTCGGCGACGTTGAGATAGACCTCCATGATCCGCCGCTTGCCCCAGATCTTCTCGATCAGGAAGGTGAACCAGATTTCGGGGACCTTGCGGACATAGCGCGTCCAGCCGCTGCCCTGCCACAGGAAGACGTTCTTGGCGGTCTGCTGGCTGATCGTCGAGCCGCCGCGCAGCCTTTTGCCCTTGGCGTTGCGCTCGATCGCCTCCTCGATCGCGTCGCGGTCGAAGCCGTCGTGGCTGCAGAATTTGCCGTCCTCGGCGGCGATCGCGGCGCGCACCATGTTGCGGTCGATGTTCGACAGGCTCTCCCAATCCTTGGTGATGCCGTTGCCGTCGGTGAGCATCGTCACCGTCACCGGCGGCGGCACGACGGCATAGATCAGCACCCAGGCGACCGTGATGACGATGAACCACAGCAGCCATTTGAAGGGCCGCAGATACCAGGGCAGCTTGCGGCGTTTGGGTTTCGGCTTCGCAGTGGTCATGCCCGTGTCTTAGCCGCTTGGCCGCGGGCGGCAAGCCGGTGCGTCTATGGCGCCGCCGGATCGAAAAGGATTACTGCATTGGCGGGCGGCAGGCCGTCGATCGGGCGTCGTGCCTCCGCCTGCCAGGGCTTGCCCGCGTCGAAGTCGGCGATGTCGGCGTAGCGCCCGGCGATTTGCCCGGCGCCGAAGCGATAGGGCAGGCCCTCGCTATCGAGCGGCGTGGGCCCGTCGGCGATATGGAAATGCAGGTGCGGCTGGGTGACATGGCCCGAGGCGCCGACCTTGCCGATGACCTCGCCGCGCCGCACGCGCAGGCCGGCGCGGAGGCTGAGGCCGGGGGCGAGATGCTGGTAGAAGGCGTGGCGGCCGTCGGCGAGGCGCAGCACGATCATCGCGCCGGTCTCGTCCTCGACATTGGGGCGGGCGCCGGGGGAGGGCCCGGTCTTGACGGAGACGATCTCGGCATCGGCGACCGCGAGCACATCGGCGCCCGATCCGTCGGGCGCGACCCCGGTGCCGGTCGAGGCCGGGTCGAAGCCCGCGGCGGGCATCCAGTCGATCGCGTGGCGGCCGGGGATGTGGACGCGGCCGCGCACCGCATAGGGAAAGCGGCGATGGCCGTTGTCGATATCGGGCAGGGCAATCGCTGCCCACGGCCCGCCGCGCAGCGGGGCGCCGAGCCTCGCCTCGAAGGCCGGGCGCGGGGTGAAGGCGCCGCCGGCGATGGTGACCGGGTCGGATGTGCCGTCCTCGCGCTGCGGGACGAAGCGGATGTGATGGACCAGCGCCGCCGGTCGGCTGCCGGTCCAGGGCACCGAGAGGTAGAAGATCGCGCGCTGGCCGGGGGCGAGGTGGTTCGCGGGTCCGGTCGCGGCGCCGATCCGCCGCATCGTAGTCGCGGGGTCGCTCCGCGCGATGCGCTTGCCGTCGGCCGCGACGAGCACATCGACCGAGGCGATCGCCAGCGTCCGCGCCGAGAAATTGGTCGTGTGCAGTTCGTAGACCAGCCGGTCCTCGCCATCGATGCGCGCGATCGGCGGCGTGTAGGGCAGCTCGAGGTGGAGCGACTGATAGGGCCGGATATCGGCAGGCGGTTCGGCAGGGACGGCGGCGAGGGGTGCGGCAAGCAGGACGGCGAGGAAGGGCAGCGACATGGGGCGATCTCCAGCGGGACGGGCCCGCCGGTTGCGCCGGATCGCCGCGGCGCGGCGAGCGCCGATCTGCGAACGGGATTATTCGGCCGGCTGGGCGGGCGGGTGCAGCAGCGCCGCCAGATTGTCGCGGAAGCGGCGGCTGAGGCGGAGGTCCTGCCCCGTGGTCAGCCGCACATGCGCGTCGCCGCGGCCGATCGGGTCGATGGCGCGGACGCGGTCGAGGCGGATCAGCGCGCCGCGGTGGATGCGTGCGAAGTCGTCGGCGGGCAGCCGTGCCGCGAGCGAGGTCAGCGATTCCTCGATCAGATAGGCGCGGCCCTCGCTGTGGACCTCCGCATAGTCGCCCGCGGCGCCGATCCAGTCGATCGCCGCAAAGGGGACGCGCTGGACGCGGCCGCGCGCGCGGATCAGCAGCGCGTCGTCGTTCGCCGGACGCTGCACGGGTTCGATGCGGCGCGGCCAGCGCGTCCACCCGATCGTCAGCGCCACCAGCGCGGCATAGAGCATCGTATTGCTGTCGAAATTGCGCACGAACATATGCTCGACCATCGCGCCGCGCGTCGGCACCGCCTCGCCGCGATAGAGCGGCCAATAGACGAGCCCGAAGAGCAGGACATGCGCGCCCGCGACCACGGGCCAGAGCGCGAGATAGGCGGCGACGCGCAGCCACCAGCGGCGGATGCGGCGCTCGATCGTCAGCACCGCGCGGACGATCGGCCAGCTGAGCAGCACCCAGACCGAATAGATTGCCGCGCTATAGCCGATCGACGGCCACCACGCCTGTGGCTGGCCGCGCCACGCGGCGACGCCATAGCCCTGCGCCGCCTGGACCAGCGCGATCAGGCTCCAGCCGATCAGGACGACAGCGATCCACCGGCGCGGGCCCGCGGGCGCGCGAAGGCGGAACGCCGGCATCTTCGGTCGGGTCAGGCGCCGACGAGGCGGCGGTCGCCTGCGAGCTTGAGCATCGCCTTCTGCAGCTTTTCGAAGGCGCGCACCTCGATCTGGCGCACGCGTTCGCGGCTGACGTCATAGACCTGGCTCAGGTCCTCGAGCGTCTTGGGATCGTCGGTCAGGCGGCGTTCGGTCAGGATGTGGCGCTCGCGCTCGTTGAGCGTGTCGAGCGCCTCGTTGAGCAGGGCGTGGCGCACGTCGCGTTCCTCGGCCTCGGCGACGCGCTCGTCCTGCAGCGGGCCTTCGTCGCCGAGCAGGTCCTGCCACTGGCTGTCGCCATCCTCGCCCATGGGCACGTTGAGCGAGGTGTCGCCGCCCATCGCCATGCGGCGATTCATGCTGACCACTTCGTCCTCGGTCACGCCGAGGTCGGTGGCGATCTTCGCGACATGTTCGGGCGACAGGTCGCCGTCCTCGAACGCCTCGAGATTGTTCTTCATCCGGCGGAGGTTGAAGAAGAGCTTCTTCTGCGCCGCGGTGGTGCCCATCTTCACGAGGCTCCACGAGCGGAGGATGAATTCCTGGATCGAGGCGCGGATCCACCACATCGCATAGGTGGCGAGGCGGAAGCCGCGGTCGGGGTCGAATTTCTTCACCCCCTGCATCAGCCCGATATTGCCTTCGCTGATCAGCTCGCTGACCGGCAGGCCATAGCCGCGGTAGCCCATCGCGATCTTCGCGACGAGGCGGAGGTGGCTGGTCACCAACTGCGCGGCGGCTTCATTGTCGCCATGTTCCTGGAAACGCTTGGCGAGCATGAACTCCTGCTCGGGGGTGAGCAGGGGGAATTTGCGGATTTCGGCCAGGTAGCGGTTCAGGCTCGCCTCACCGCCGAGCGCGGGCACCACTGCCGGAACATTGCTTTTATTAGCCATAGGAGAGCGTCTTCCCTATCAGTCTTTGGAGAAAATATGCCGCGGTTGGCTCCGCCGGTCGAGATAGATTTTCATTCGAAACTTAAACGCGCAATTTGTCGATCAGTTCCCGCATATCCGCGGGTATTTCGCTGTCGAGCGCGATGGCGTTACCGCTCACCGGATGAATAAAGCCCAAATGGGCCGCGTGCAATGCCTGCCGCGCGAAACCCAGCGTTTTGAGCACGTCCGACAGCGGCTTTTTGGCGCGGCCATAGACCGGGTCGCCGACCAGCGGATGGCCGATATGCGTCATGTGGACGCGCACCTGGTGCGTCCGCCCGGTTTCGAGCCGGCATTCGATCAGCGTCGCGCCATTGAGCGGCTCGATCGAGCGGTAATGCGTCACCGCATGCTTGCCGCGGCCTTCGGCGACCACCGCCATCTTCTTGCGGTTGGTGCTCGAGCGTGCGAGCGCGGCGTCGACGCGGCCGTTCGCGGGCATCGGCCGTCCCGTCGCGACTGCGAGGTAGCGGCGGTCGATGCTGTGCGCGGCGAATTGCTTGGCGAGCCCCTCGTGCGCCTTGTCGTGCTTGGCGGCGACGATCAGCCCGCTGGTGTCCTTGTCGATGCGGTGGACGATCCCCGGCCGCGCGACCCCGCCGACCCCCGACAATTGCCCCGCGCAATGGTGGAGCAGGGCGTTGACGAGCGTGCCGTCGAGATTGCCCGCCGCCGGGTGGACGACCAGCCCGGCGGGCTTGTCGACGACGATCAGATGTTCGTCCTCATAGGCGACGACGAGGTTCAGGTCCTGCGCGACATTATGCGCCGGGGCGGGCTTCGGAAGCCGCAAGGCGAGCGTCGCGGGCACCGCCTTCGCCGCGGGGTCCCACAGCGTGGTGCCCTGCGCATCGGTGACGCGGCCGCCCTTGATCAGGGTCTTCAGCCGTTCGCGCGAAAGTTCGGGCAGGGCCTCGGCGAGCGCGCGGTCGAGGCGCAGGCCGGCGGCGCACTCGCCGAGCGCCACGGTCAAAACTTCGTCATCCCCCTGCATTGGCCGCGATATGGGGTTGGGGGGCGGATTTTCAA
>NZ_LNSB01000043.1 GCF_001468285.1 Sphingopyxis sp. HIX
ACCCCCACGCCGACCCCGACCAGCTTCGCGGTCAATTTCACCTCGGTCGCGGCGAACCAGAACGACATGATCACCGTGCCCGCGGGCTACACGGTCGACGTGCTGCTGAAGGCCGGCGATTCGGTCGAGACCGGCACGCCCTATGCGGGCAGCTTCCCCGCCAGCCCCGCGGTCGCCGAGAAATGGGCCGGCGGCAACCATGACGGCATGGAATATTTCGCTTTCCCGGGCGTCGACGCGAACAACCGCGGCATCCTGGCGATGAATTACGAATATCCCGACTTCAACATCCTGATGGCGGGCAGCTACAATGCCGCGACCGCCACCGCCGACCAGAAGGCGATCGCGCTGTCGGCGGTCGGCATCGGCGTCGTCGAGATCGCCAAGGGCAGCGACGGCAAATGGGCGGTCCAGCCGGGGTCGACCTACAACCGCCGCTACACCGGCAACAGCGCCTACCGCGCGGGCGGCCCCGCCGCGGGCCTGCTGTCGGGCAGCATCAAGGGCATGCTCAACAATTGCTCGAGCGGCCGCACGCCGTGGGACACCTATCTCACCTGCGAAGAGACGACCGACAATTATCTCGACCCGACGCAGCCCGCACGCGACTATGGCTGGGTCGTCGAAATCGACCCGCTGCGCGAACTCGCCGCGCCGACCAAGCGCACCGCGATGGGCCGCTTCAGCCACGAGAATGTCGCCTTCATGACCAATGCCGACCGCCGCGTCGCCTTCTACATGGGCGACGACAGCACCCCGGGCTGCATCTATAAATTCGTGCCCGACCGCGCCTACAGCACGAGCAACCGCGCCGCGAACACCGAGCTGCTCGACTATGGCACCCTCTATGTCGCGCGCTTCAACGCCGACGGCACGGGCGAATGGCGCGCGCTGGTCGTCGGGCAGAACGGCCTGACCGCGGGCGCGTCGGACCCCGGCAACGTCAGCCAGAGCACGACGCCGCCGGCGCCGACGATCGTCAATTTCAACAGCCAGGCCGATGTGCTGATCAACACCGCATCGGCGGCGCGCGTCGCGGGCGGTACCGTCATGGACCGCCCCGAGTGGGTCACGGTCGCCCCCGACAACAAGTCGATCTTCGTCACGCTGACCAACAACAGCGGCCGCCGCGTCACCGACCCGATGAACCCGCGCGTCAGCAACCTGCATGGCCATATCCTGAAGTTCCGCGAGGAAGGCGATTCGCCGCTGGCGACCAAGTTCAGCTGGGAAATCTTCCTGCTGGCGGGCGATCCGTCGCTGGCGTCGGGGGGCAGCAACCTGACCGGCAACATCAACGGCGACACCTTCTCGAGCCCCGACGGCCTGCGCATCGACCCGCAGGGCCGCATGTGGGTGCAGACCGACCACAGCGTCCCGGGCAATTCGGGCGTCGCGGGCAAGACGATCGACCAGGCGTTCGGCCATAATGCGATGTTCTTCGTCGACCAGGCGACCAAGCAGTCGAAGCGTTTCCTCGTCGGGCCGCTCGGCTGCGAGATCACCGGCCTTGCCTATACGCCGGACCTCAAGACCTTCTTCGTCAACATCCAGCATCCGACGGGCAACTGGCCGGTCGCGGGCGAGCAGCCGCGCTCGTCGACGATCGTGGTGCGCCGTACCGACAACCAGCCGGTCGGCAACTGATCGCGCGCCGCCCGCTCCCTAACGCCGGGAGCGGGCGGCCGCCTCAGACGAACTTCATATCGCCGAAGATCCAGCGCCACGGTGTCCCCGTATCGCCGAGGATATCGCGCACGATCATCGGAAAGGCCGCCTCTGCGCGCACGTCGTTCGACATGATCAGCACGCAGCGCTGGCCCTTTTCGACGCACACCAGCGTGTTGCCCGTCGAGTCATTGTGCCCGCCGCGGAAGAAGGCCGGGCCCTGCGGCCCGGTGTAGGTAATCAACCCGACGCTCGCCGCGAGCCCCTTGTGCTGCTGCGCCGCGGGTACATCGCCCGCCAGCGTCGGGAATTGCCCGGCCGAGCGGATCGGCAGGCCCGGGCGCAGCAATTCGCCGCGCGCCTTTTTCGAAAGCCCCTCGCCCGACACCAAAGCCGCCGCGAAATTGGCGAGATCGGTGATCGTCGTGTCCATCGACCCCGCCATGCGTACGCGGCCGCGCTCGTCATGCGCCTCGACGCCGCCGTCGAGCGTCCAGCCATCGGCGTAATTGGCCGCGAAATCGGGGCGCCAGACGAGGCTGGAATTCGACATCTTCAGCGGGTCGAAGACCAGCCGCTGGACTTGTTGCCCGGTGTCGAGCCCCAGCCCCTTGTCGAGCCCGAACTGGAGCAGCATGATCCCCTCGCCCGAATAGCCGTAGCGGCTGCCCGGATCGAAGTGGAAGCGCAGCTTCTGGTCGGGTTCGAGGAAGTGGAAATTGGCGAAACCCGTGCTGTGGTTGAGCACGTGCCGCGGCGTCACCGTCCGCCAGCGCTCGTCGCCGGCGAGGTCGCCCCAATTGCCGTAAGCGTCGAGATTGCCATATTCGGGCAGCGGCTTTTCGAGCAGCGCCGCGATCGGCTTGTCGAGGTCGACCTTGCCCTCGTCGGCCAGCCGCAGCACCGTATAGGCGAAGACCGCCTTAGTCAGCGAGGCGCCGTACATGATCGTCTGCGGGGTCAGCGGCTCGCCCTTGGCATTGCGCTCGCCGAAGCTCTGGACCGAGACGACCTTGCCCTTGTCGATCACCGCGATCGCCAGCCCGCGCGCCCCGGTCGCGGTCATCGCCTGTTTTGCGATCTTCGCGACCACGGCCGGGTCGGCGACGGGTTTCGCCTCAGCGTTGGCGGCCATCAACAACGGCAGGGCCAAAGCCAGTTTCGCACGGCGCATCGCTATCTCCCCGAAATCAGGACGATTCCACTGCTATGACGAAATAATACAGCCCGCAAGCCACATCGTCGGTGGTCAGGGTCCCCGCTTCGGCGGCGGCGGGGGCGAGCCGTCGGGAGTGGGCGAGAACATGATCACGCACATCGTGCGATGGACCTTGTGCGCCCCGCAGGCGACGCCGGCATAATGATGCTCGGGCCGCAGCAAGCTGTGGCGATGCCCGCGGTCGGGCACGCCGTCGTCGATCAGCAGCTGGTGGATCACCCCCGCCGGGCTGTGGTGGCCATAGGTGATGACCTCGCTGACATAGGGACCGCCGCCGCGCGCGCTCGCGCGCTCGCCCGGGCCGCGGCCGCCGGTGTAATGACCGACGGCGCCCGAGCGCGACTGCGCCGCGACATGGTCGGCCGCCGCGCGTTCGAGCACCGCGCCGCGTTCGAGCGAGCCGAGCGGTTTCGCCGGACGCAGGTCGCGGATCGCCTCGTCGACCGCGGCGACGCCCTCGCGGGTCATGATGTCGATCTCGTCGCGGTCGCGCCCGCGCAGCAGCCGGCCCTCGAAACGCGGGCGATAGGCGCGCAATATGTCGGCATAGCCGGCGGGATCGCTGCGGAAGCGGTTGAGTTCGGCGAAAACACCGGCCTCGAAATCGTCGGGGCCGAGCGCCGCTGCGCCCACGGCCCCGCCCGCCAGCAGGCCCGCTGCCGCGATCCATCGGAAATATCTCGTCATCGCAGAGGCGATAAAGGGCCAAGGCTGAACCCTGCGCAACCATTATCGCGGCGCCGAGGCTGGCGCACGGCTCGAAATCCCTCTAGGGGCGCGGGCAAAGACCGGCGCGACGCCGGAATGCTCACGGAGTTTTTATGGGTTTCAAATGCGGCATCGTCGGGCTGCCCAATGTCGGCAAGTCCACCCTGTTCAACGCGCTCACCGAGACCGCGGCGGCGCAGGCGGCGAATTATCCCTTCTGCACGATCGAGCCGAACATCGGCAATGTCGCGGTGCCCGACGACCGGCTGGAGAAGCTCGCGGCGATCGCGAGCAGCAAGAAGATCATCGCGACGCAGCTCGCCTTCGTCGACATCGCCGGCCTCGTCCGCGGCGCGTCGAAGGGCGAGGGCCTGGGCAACCAGTTCCTCGGCAATATCCGCGAGGTCGATGCGATCGTCCATGTGCTGCGCTGCTTCGAGGATGACGACATCCAGCATGTCGAGAACCGCGTCGATCCCGTCGCCGACGCCGAGACGGTCGAGACCGAGCTGCTGCTCGCCGACCTCGAAAGCCTCGAAAAGCGCGTGCCCGCGCTGGCGAAGAAGGCCGCGCAGGGCGACAAGGAAGCAAAGGCCGCCGCCGGGGTCCTCGGTCAGGCGCTCGAGCTGCTGCGCGAAGGCAAGCCCGCGCGGCTGGTCGAACCCCGCGACGACGAGGAAGCCCGCGCGCTGCGCAACGCGCAGCTCCTGACCTCGAAACCCGTGCTCTATGTGTGCAACGTCGACGAGGGCAGCGCCGCCAACGGCAACGCCTTCTCCGAAAAGGTCTTCGCTCGCGCCGCGGCCGAGGGCGCGCAGGCGGTCGTCGTCTCGGCCGCGATCGAGAGCGAGCTGGTCACGATGGACATGGCCGACCGCATGGAGTTCCTCGAAGAGATGGGGCTGCACGAAACCGGCCTCGCGCGCGTCATCCGCGCGGGATACGAGCTGCTCCACCTGATCACCTTCTTCACCGTCGGGCCGCAGGAAGCGCGCGCCTGGACCGTCCACACCGGCGCCACCGCGCCCGAGGCGGCGGGCGAGATCCACAGCGATTTCCAGAAGGGCTTCATCCGCGCCGAGACGATCGCCTATGACGATTATGTCACGCTGGGCGGCGAAGCGAAGGCGCGCGAAGCCGGCAAGCTGCGCGCCGAGGGCAAGGCCTATGTCGTGCACGACGGCGACGTGATGCACTTCCTGCATAGCTGAACAAGGGCCGCGCGATATTCCAAAGTTCAGTAAAGTTCAGCCTTATGCGACGCCGATTTGAACGCTGCGATATGCTGAGTATTTGCGGTGCGTCTCGCGTTTTTGTCCACCAACTGAAAGAGCCGGACGAAGGCTGGCACAGCCGGATAATGTAGGAAAGCCTCTTTTTTTGAAGGCTATGTCGGCTTTGGGGTGGGGAGCGGACGTCGATCTCCCCTCCCGCTTGCGGGAGGGGTTGGGGGTGGGCAGCAACGCTGCAATGGCCCACCCCGCTGCGACTAGGGCGCAAGCGCCCAAGTCTCGCTGCCCCTCCCGCCTGCGGGAGGGGAAATTAGTTCCATCCCTCAACGGCAGCTCCCGGCCGTTTGCAGACATCCAACCAAAGCTACCGTGCCCCAACCATTCACTTCCGCCCGAACAATTTCTCCACATCGTCCATCGCGAGCTTCACCCAGGTCGGGCGGCCGTGGTTGCATTGGCCCGAGTGGGGGGTGACTTCCATCTGGCGGAGCAGCGCGTTCATTTCGGTCGCGCTCAGCGTGCGCCCCGCGCGGACCGAGCCGTGGCACGCCATCGTCGCGGCGACGAGTTCGAGCTTTTCATTGAGCCCGAGCGCGGCGTCGTAGCCCGCGAGGTCGTCGGCGATGTCGGTGACCAGCTTCGTACAGTCGATCGCGCCGAGCATCGCCGGGGTCGCGCGGACCATCACCGCGGCGGGGCCGAAGCGTTCGAGCTCGACCCCGAGCGCGGCGAGCTGCGGCGCGGCGGCCTCGAGCCGGTCGCACGCGGGTTCGTCGAGTTCGACGACCTCGGGGAGCAGCAGGCCCTGCGACGGCACCGCGCGGCCCGCCATGCCGTGGCGGAGTTGCTCGAGCACGAGCCGTTCGTGCGCGGCGTGCTGGTCGACGATGACGAGACCGTCCTCGGCCTCGGCGACGATGTAGGTGCGCGCGATCTGGCCGCGGGCGATGCCGAGCGGATGGTCCCCGGCCACCGGCACCGGCGCGACGGCGACCTCGGCGCGGCCCGCGAGCGGCGCGGGCGAGGCGAAGGGGACGAGGCGGTCGTAGACGCGCGCGACCTCGGGCGACGGCGGCGCGATGTCGGCGCCGAACAGGTGCACCGCGGGCTCGCCGCGCGGCGCGGCGCCGAAGAGGAAGCCGGTCGTCGGCGCGGGCGCCACCGGCTCCTGCTGCCACGCCGCGAGCGCCGCCTCGGCGGGGCGCTGGACGCTGCGGAAGCCATGTTCGTCGAGCGCGCGGCGGAGGCCCCCGACGATCATCCCGCGCACGAGCTGCGGGTCGCGGAAGCGGACTTCGGTCTTCGCGGGGTGGACGTTCACGTCGACCTCGCTGGCGGGCACGTCGAGGAACAGCGCGACGACGGGGTGGCGGTCGCGCGCGAGCAGATCGGCATAGGCGCCGCGGAGCGCGCCGACGAGCAGCCGGTCCTTCACCGGGCGGCCGTTGACGAAGAGATATTGGTGGTCGGATATGCCGCGATTGTAAGTCGGCAGGCTGATCACGCCGCCGAGATGCACCTCGCCGCGGTCGAGATCGACCCCGATGCTATTCGCCGCGAGATCGCGGCTGGTGAGCGCCGCGACGCGCGCGAGCCGGTCCTGCCCGCCCTGGACGTCGAGCACGCGGCGCCCGTCATGCTCCATGGTGAAACCGACCCCGGGGTTCGCCATCGCGAGGCGCTTCACCACGTCGAGGCAGGCGGCATATTCGCTGCGCCCGCTGCGCAGGAATTTGCGCCGCGCGGGGATGCGCGCGAAGAGGTCCTCGACAAGCACGCGCGTGCCCTTGGCGAGCGCCGCGGGTCCCTCGGCGACGAGCGCGCCATTGTCGACGACGCGCTTCCAGCCGTCGGCGCCCGGCATGCGACTTTCGATGGTGAGGCGCGCGACGCTGGCGATCGAGGGCAAGGCCTCGCCGCGGAAACCGAGCGTGGTGACGCGCTCGATCGCGTCGTCGGGCAGCTTCGAGGTGGCATGGCGTTCGAGCGCCAGCGCCATATCGGCGGGGGTCATTCCCGAGCCGTCGTCCTCGACCTCGATTCGCGCGATGCCGCCGTCGGCGATTCGCACCGAAATGCGCGTCGAACCCGCGTCTATGGCGTTTTCAACCAGTTCCTTGAGCGCCGCAGCCGGTCTTTCGACCACTTCACCGGCTGCGATCCGATTTACGAGCGTTTCCGGCAGGCGGCGTATTGACATAATCCCTTCCCTAGCGCAGTCGGACGCAATTCGCGACCCACCCGCACAGCCTGATCATTTTGTCCAGCCAGCCCCCCTTGGACAGGCCGGAATCTCCCCCTGATTAGTCCTGCCCCCGGACGGGATCGCGTCGGCAATGACGGCGACGGGGCGCTCCGTTCGCAAGGCAGACAGGAATGACGATCGATGTCCTTTTTCTCGCGTTGGCTTAAGTTCAATTCCCAAGACATGGCGATCGACCTCGGCACCGCCAATACGGTGGTCTATGTCCGGGGCAAGGGCATCGTGCTCAACGAACCCTCGGTCGTCGCGATGGAGACGTTGAACGGCCACCGCCGCGTGAAGGCCGTCGGCGACGATGCGAAACTGATGATGGGCAAGACCCCCGACAGCATCGAGGCGATCCGTCCGTTGCGCGACGGCGTCATTGCCGACATCGACATCGCCGAAGAGATGATCAAGCACTTCATCACCAAGGTGCACGGCGGCAAGCCCAACGCGTTCCGCAGCCCCGAGATCGTGATCTGTGTCCCCTCGGGCTCGACCAGCGTCGAGCGCCGCGCGATCCGCGACGCCGCGTCGAACGCCGGCGCCAGCGAAGTGTGGCTGATCGAGGAACCGATGGCCGCCGCGATCGGCGCCGACATGCCGGTGACCGAGCCGATCGGCTCGATGGTCGTCGACATCGGCGGCGGCACCACCGAAGTCGCGGTGCTCTCGCTCCGCGGCCTCGCCTACACCACCTCGGTCCGCGCGGGCGGCGACAAGATGGACGAGGCGATCGTCTCCTACGTCCGCCGCCACCACAACCTGCTGATCGGCGAAACCACCGCGGAGCGGATCAAGAAGGATTTCGGCATCGCGCGCATCCCCGCCGACGGCACGGGCCTGACGATCCACATCAAGGGCCGCGACCTGGTCAACGGCGTGCCCAAGGAAATCTCGATCAACCAGGCGCAGATCGCCGAGGCGCTGTCCGAACCGATCGGCACGATCGTCGAGGGCGTGCGCATCGCGCTCGAGAATACAGCGCCCGAACTTGCGGCCGACATCGTCGACCAGGGTATCGTGCTGACTGGCGGCGGCGCGCTGATCGCCGAGCTCGACGAGCTGCTGAAGGACGCGACGGGGCTGCCCGTCACGGTGGCCGACGACCCGCTGACCTGCGTCGCGATCGGCACCGGCCGCGCGATGGAGGACCCCGCCTTCCGCGGCGTGCTCCAGCAAGCCTGATCGAAGGGTAGCGTTCCCCCATGACCCGCCCGGCAGCTCGGCGTCCGGGGCAATCCCGAAAGGCCCAGACGAGCCTGTTCGTCGCCTATGTCATCGCGGTGACCGGGGCGGTGACGGGGCTGTTGCTGGCGATCCTGTCGGTTGCCGACCCCGTGGGTTTCGCGGCGCTGCGCGTCGCGAGCCATGAGGTCACCGCGCCCGTCGCGCGCGGCACGCGATCGGTCATCGGCTCGATCTCGGGCATCGACGATGCGGTCTCGGCCTATGTGAGCGCAGGATCGCAGAACAGCCGGCTGCGCGCCGAACTCGCCGACGCGCGGCGGCAGCTGGTCGCGACGAGCGCGCTGCAGGAAGAGAACCGCCAGCTGAAAGCACTGCTCAAGCTGCAGGAGGCCGACAAGACGGGGGTCGCCAACGGCTATCTGCTCACCTCGACCTCGACCAGCAGCAAGCGCATCGCCTTGCTCAGCATCGGGCGCAACCTGGGCGTCGCGGCGGGACAACCGGTACGCGGCGCCGACGGGCTGATCGGCCGCGTGCTGTCGAGCGGGCCGTCGGTGTCGCAGGTGCTGCTGCTCACCGACATCGACAATATCGTGCCGATCCGCCGCGCACGCGATGGGCTGCCCGCACTCGCCTATGGCCGCGGCAACGGCGACCTCGACATCCGCACGCTCAATATCGCGAACAACCCGTTCAAGCCGGGCGACATCATGGTCACCTCGGGCACCGGTGGCCTCTATCCGCCGAACATCCCCGTCGCGATCGTCGTGCGCCGCACCAGCGAGGGCGCACTAGCCCGTCCGCTCGCCGACCCCGCCAAAGTCGACGCGGTGTCGGTACTGCGCCCCTATACGCCCGACAATATCGAGGCGCAGGCCGCGCGTCCGCCCGCCCCGGCCGCGGCGCCCGCGCCCAAGACCGCGCCATGAACCGCGCCGCCGCGCCCCTGCAGCGCGAACCCGCGTCGCGCTGGCGCATGCGCGCGGTGCCCGTCGCGACGGTGATGCTCGCCTCGGCGCTGCCACTGATGCTGCCGATGGTCGCGAGCTCGCCGGTGCTGCCGCCGCTCGGACTGCTGCTCTTCCTCTGCTGGCAGCTCTTGCGCATCGAGATGTGGCCGGTGTGGATCGGGCTGCCGCTGGGGCTGTGGGACGATCTGTTCAGCGGCGCGCCGATCGGCACCGCGGTCGGGCTCTGGACGCTCGCGACGATCGCGATCCATTATTTCTCGCAGCGCGTCTATTGGCGCGGCTTCATCCACGACTGGGGCGTCGCGGCGCTGCTCGTCGCCGCGATCCAGGCGCTCGCCGCGCTGATCGCACATCCCGACGCGCATGTGGGCCGCGTCCTCGGCCTCGTCGCGCCGCAGATCGTCATCTCGGCGCTGCTCGTGCCGCTCTTCCTTCGGCTGACCGGCAAGTTTGACAATTTCCGCCTGAAACGCCGATAGATTCCGCGCCATGTTTCGCAAGAAAAGCCCGCCGATCACCGAAGCCTGGAGGGGCATGACCTTCACGCGCCGTGCGATGCTGGTCGGCGGCGGACAGATGGTCATCGGCGGCGCGCTCGCCGCGCGCATGGCCTATATATCGATTATCGACAACGATCACTATGTCCTTGAATCGGAAAGCAATCGTGTCAATCTGACGCTGGTCCCGCCGCGCCGCGGCTGGATCGTCGACCGGCGCGGCAAGGCGCTCGCGAACAACCGCGTCAGCCTGCGCATCGACCTGATCCCCGACCGGCTGCACGACAAGGAGCTGGTGCTGGGGCAGCTGCGGACGTTGCTGCGGCTCGATGGCGACGCGATGGAGCGGATCAACCGCGACCTGAAAGCCGCGTCGGGTTTCCAGCCCGTCGCGGTGGCCGAGGACCTGTCCGAAGCCGATTATGCCTCGATCCTCGTCCGTCTGCCCGACCTGCCCGGCGTCGCGCCGCAGCGCGGCTTCGCGCGCAACTATCCGACCGGCGCCGCGGTCGGCCATCTGATCGGCTATGTCGGCGCGCCGACCGCCGAGGAATATCAGGCGGCGAACAAGGATCCGCTCTACATCACCCCCGGCTTTCGCGTCGGCAAGGACGGGCTGGAGAAATATTTCCAGCCGATGCTGCGCGGCGAGCCCGGCGCCAAGCGCGTCGAGGTCACCGCACGCGGCAAGGTGGTGCGCGAGCTCGACACGACCGAGGACAAGCAGGGCAAGACCGTCCACCTGACGATCGACGCCGACCTGCAGGAATATATCGCGCGGCGCATGGGGCGCGAATCGGGCGCCGCGGTGGTCATCGACTGCGACAATGGCGACATCCTCTCCTTCGTCTCGATGCCCAGCTTCGACCCGAACAGCTTTTCGGACGGGATCAGCAGCAACGAATATGCCTGGCTGCGCGCCGACGACCACCAGCCGCTGATCAACAAGGCAACGCGCGGGCTCTATCCGCCGGGATCGACGCTGAAGCCGATGGCCGCGATCGCCGCGGTCGAGCATGGCGTCGACCCCAGCGAGCGCCACACCTGCATCGGCGGTTACCGCCTCGGCAGCCGCTTCTTCCGCTGCCTCGGCACGCACGGCAGCGTCGATATGCCGACGGCGATCATGAAGAGCTGCAACAGCTATTTCTACTGGCTCGCGCACCGCCTGGGCTATGACGCCTTCGCCCCCACCGCGAAGATGCTGGGGCTCGGCGAGGAATTCCAGCTCGCGGGCAGCAATCAGCGGTACGGCACCATCCCCGACAGCGCGTGGAAGATGCGCAAATACGACCAGGCCTGGTCGGCGTCGGATTCGCTGAACGCGATCATCGGCCAGGGCTATGTCAGCGTGAACCCCCTCCAGCTTGCGGTGATGGCGGCGCGCATCGCGTCGGGGCGCAAGCTCTATCCGCGGCTCGTCAACCGCCAGTTCCGCAACGATCCCCTGCCCTATTCGGCCGATGCCTTCGCGGTCGCGCGCCACGGCATGGACCTGGTCGTCAACGGCCCGGGCGGCACCGCGGGGCGCAGCCGACTGCCGCTCGACGGCATCGCGATGGCGGGCAAGACCGGCACCGCGCAGGTGCGCGGGCTCAACACCGGCAACGGCAAGAGCGGGTCGTGGCGGTTTCGCGACCACGGCCTGTTCGTCTGCTTTGCGCCGGTCGACAAACCCAAATATGCCGCGGGCATCGTGATCGAGCACGGTATGGGCGGCAGCCGCGCCGCAGCACCGGTGGCGAAGGATTTCATGACCTTCCTCTACGACCGCGAAAAGGCGATGGAGGCGCTCGAGACCTTCGAGGCCGGCTGGGGCGGGACGATCAAGGAACGCATGGACCGCGACTATGCGGCGTGGAAGAGCGGCGCGTCGAGCGACCCCGATCCGGAGATCCCGCAATGATCCCGGTCCCAGCCGCCGTCCAGCGTGTCCCGTGGAAGCTGATCGCGATCCTGTCGGGCATCACCGGCTTCGGGCTGCTCGTCCTCTATTCGGCGGCGGGGGGCAATTGGTCGCCCTGGGCGCTGCAGCAGGGCGTACGCTTCCTCGTCTTCCTGACCGTTGCGCTCGTGATCGGGCGCTTCAACATCAAGATTTTCGAGGATTTCGCCTATCTGGGCTATATCGGTATCCTGATCCTGCTGATCGCGGTGGAACTGCTCGGCTTCGTCGGCGGGGGCAGCCAGCGCTGGCTCAACCTGGGGTTCATGAACCTCCAGCCCTCCGAGCTGATGAAGGTCGCGATCGTGCTCGCGCTCGCGCGTTTCTATACCCAGCTGCCGCCGGGCAGCACGCGGACCTGGACCGCGCTGTGGCCGGCGCTGGTGATGATCGGCTTTCCCGCGGCACTCGTGATGCTCCAGCCCGACCTCGGCACCGCGCTCGCGATCTGCATCGGCGGGGTGATCGTGATGTTCTGCGCCGGCCTGCCCTTCTGGTGGTTCGGCAGCACCGCCGCGGCGGGCGTCGCCGCGCTGCCGATCCTCTTCTCCTTCCTCCACGATTATCAGCAGAAGCGCGTGCTGATCTTCCTCGACCCCGAAAGCGACCCGCTCGGCGCCGGCTATCATATCAGCCAGTCGAAGATCGCGATCGGATCGGGCGGCATCGGCGGCAAGGGTTTCCTCAACGGATCGCAGAGCCACCTCGATTATCTGCCCGAGGGACATACCGACTTCATCTTCGCGACGATGGCCGAGGAATGGGGGCTGATCGGCGGGCTCGTGCTGCTCGGGCTCTTTTTCCTGCTGCTGCGCTGGTCGACGCGGGTGGCGCTGGGTGCGCGCACGCGCTTCGGCCAGCTCGCCGCCGCGGGGCTCACCATGACGATCTTCTTCTACATCGCGATCAACCTGATGATGGTGATGGGGCTCGCGCCCGTGGTCGGCATTCCGCTGCCGCTCTTCTCCTATGGCGGCTCGTCGATGCTGACGATCATGACCTGCGTCGGCATCGTGCTGGCGATCGAGAATGACACGAAAAAGGCCGGCGGGCGGTTCCGCTGAAAAAATAATCGGTGAAATAGCGCCCGGGCCATTGCCATCCCCGCACGGCCATGATAGCGGGCCGCTCGCTTCGCAGCAAAGGGGACTTCCCCGGCACTTCGAAGCGCGCCGGAAACGGCAGTGGACGCATAGCTCAGTTGGTAGAGCAGCTGACTCTTAATCAGCGGGTCCTAGGTTCGAGCCCTAGTGCGTCCACCAAATTTCCCAATAATATCAGAATAATAGACACTATCCCCGGGCACCCTGGCGCAATTTGACACCCAGGTGCTGCTATGGGTGCCATATGGGTGTCATCGCGACGCCGATCATTAGCGGACCTTGGTGGTCGCCGACAGACAAGAGAATCCATCTGGCTCCAGATTCGGCGTTGCCAATAATCGCTCTCTGAGAGCCTTGTTCTCACCCGTTGCCTCGCCGCGCCTTTCGGCCTGCCCAAGCTAGTGGCTCGAGTGGCGCCTTGGATCTCAAACAGACGCTATCCGTCAGCGAGACGGTCAGACAACATAAGAGCAATGGCCTGTAGAGGGCCGTCGTCTGTGGATGGCTCCCGCGTTGCAAGTGTAAAGTGATGATCTGGCCGTTGGTCGGTTGCAGTCGTCTGTCCGGCCTGTTGATGCAGTCGGTGTAGACTGCTGGCCCTGATGGGGTCCGTGAACAAGGTCCGATCGGCTTTGCAGGCTATTACGCCTATGACAGTCTTTGGGTTGTCCTTGTTCCCGGTTCGACCGGTTTTGCCATCACATCCTTCGCTCTCACAACCTCGTGAAGCTGATCTCCTCAGCTAAGTTCTCGGTCTATGCGGCCGCCAGCATTGGCGCATGCCCGCGTTCGAAGACGCCGCCGCGCGCCATGATCGCCCATGCGATCCGCGCCATCTTGTTAGCGATGGCGACCGAGGCCACGCGCGCGGGCTTTCTGGCGAGCAGAGCGACAAAGCGCGGATCGACCGTGCCGGGTTTATGTTTGGCGTATCGGACCAACGCGGTTGCGCCGACGACCAGGAGCTGCCGAAGATACCTGTCGCCCATCTTGGTAATGCGCCCCAAGCGTTCCTTACCGCCACTCGAGCTCTGCCGCGGGGTCAGCCCCAGCCAGGCGGCGAACTGGCGCCCTGACGAGAACTGGATTGGGTCGGTCACCGACGCGGCGAGCGCGGTCGCACCGATCGGCCCGATACCAGGGATAGTTGCCAGACGTCGGGCTCGATCGTCGCTGCGCTGCCGAGCGGCGAGACGCAGGTCGAGCTTACGCAGTTGGGTGTGAAGCTGGAGCAGTTCCTCTGCCAGCATGGTGACGACATTGGTCGCCTCGGTCGGCAAATCGAGCCTCGACTCGCCGTCGACGATCTCGCGCGCCATCTGCAGTGCCTTTACGATACCAACCGGGATGGCGACGCCCAGCTCGGCGAGCACGCTGCGCATCATGTTGACCAGCTGCGTGCGCTGCTTGATCAACAGGCTGCGCACACGATGCAGCGACAAGGCCGCTTGCTGCTCGCGCGACTCGATCGGCACGAACCGCATCGTCTGGCGTGTGACCGCTTCGCAGATCGCTTCCGCGTCGGCGGCGTCGTTCTTGCCGCGCTTCACATAGGGCTTCACGTAAGCCGCCGGCATCAGCCGCACCTCATGACCCAGCTTGGTCAGTTCGCGCGCCCAGTGATGCGACGTCCCGCACGCCTCGGCGCCTACCAGGCACGGCGGCAGCTTCTCGAAGAACGGCAGCATCTGCGATCGCCGCAGCGCCTTGCGAATTACGACCTCGCCGGTCGCACTGATGCCGTTAACCTGAAAAACGTTCTTGGCCAAATCCAGGCCGATCGTGCTAATCTCCATGGTGGGTGGCTCCTTTGCTCGGGTTGCATGACAGCAACCCATCTTGGCACCTAGATGCCGTGAGCGGGAGCCATCCACCTCATCCGCTTCTAGGCGCTGATCGCGAAAAGCGGACGTTTCAATCTCACTCTTTGCGTAGGAGGGTGCCGGAGGCCATCAGCAATCGATCGGTGGCGCCAGTGGTTTTGGCATCGCCATCCCAAAACTTGCGGCAACGGGGCCGATTGCGGACCAGCAGCTGGCAGGAATGATGAACGGTCTGCGGCCGTAAAGCGCCCAGAATTCATTCATCGTCGGATTTGGCGCCAAGCCTTCGGATTCAAACCTTCAATCCGCCGAAAAGCGGCGGCAATCGTTCGTGATGGTGGAGCTTTGGTCTCATCCTGGGCTTCCTGCTCTTCGTAACAGGAGCGGCGTTGGTAAGCGTTACGCTCACGAAATATCCGATGCTACTTCGCTGGCTAGTTTTGTCAGCTTGTGCATTTCTCCTTGGTGAAATGATCTTGGACGGCAGCCCTCAAAGCCGCAGTTTCGATTTTTACGACGACATCGAGCCGCCAAGCGACTGCACCGATCAGCGGAGTGACACGGCCAAGGACGGGTTCTGGAAATGCTTGTTCAGATCGGATTACGGCGCCTAGCCAGGAACGCGCGAAGGCTATCCGTGGGAACAAGAGTGGATCTGCCGATTTTGATTGTTTCAATCTCACCAGCGGCGATCATCTCATATAAGGTCGATTTGCCGATACCCAGCATTTGCGCAGCTAGAGGGATTCGGACCGCCAATGGCTCCACAGCTTGGGCAATTCCTTCGGAGTTCATTTTTCTCACTTCATCAGTCCTTAGATCTCGTGTCGAATATCGGACTCGGTCCGGTCACGCCTGCCCGTCGAGAAAACAGGTTTGCACCGAAGCGGCGACGCAAGTGCTCGGAAACGGCGTTCGCATAGCGACGCTGCCGCCAAAGAGTTGGACTGTGGTATTTGCCGATCGCTTTCCAGTAGTCGCCGGTCGCGTGAAGGCCCGAAAGGAATATCCATCGTGCAGCATCGACATTAAAACAGGCATCGTTCGCGAGCCACCACCGAATTATCTCGGGCGAGCGACCTGTCATCGAAGCGATTTTGCCTACCCACCAACTATTGACCTGAAGCGGTCCAAGGTCGTGACTGCCGTCGCTGTTCTTGACCTCGGCCCCGATCCATCCGCCTTCCTGATCACGCAAGCCCCAAAGCGTCCTTTCAAGCCATTGACGGCCGCCGGCGGCGGCGCGAATGCATTGGGCAATCCTTGCTTCTCCAGCAGTGCTTTCCGCTCTGGCAAACGTGGCACTAGCTGGCGACAAGGCAACCGCGGTGACTACGATCGATATCCAATAAAGGCGGTTAGCGGTCATGACGGCCTCCTTCACTCGCATGGTCGGGAGATGGCTGCGGAGCCTGCGAGCTATCGGATGACGCGCGCCGCGAAGACCGGTCTCCGTCGAGGATCGAGCGGAAGAATCTGTCCATCGTCTCGGCTGCCGACAACGCCCGGTTTGCGAAATAGGAGCGGAAGTCAGGGGGCTCTGTCTGCTCGCGTCGAGCGCGGTCGGCCATCATCCGCTCCTCACGGTCATGCCGCTGCTCGTCACGCAGCTTATCGAGACGACCTCCATGCCGCGCAGTCCGGCTTCGCTCATTGTCGCGGTGGAGACGCCCCAAGCCTTCAAGCGCCGACGTCTTCTCACCGGACCGCCGTTCGAGCCGGTCGACGAGCCGTTTCTCATCCTCAGTCCAGAGCTTTACGCCAAACCGCGCACGCGTGATCGCCGTGTAATAATTCTGGCCCGTGACCAGCGGGGAGTTGACCGGGGCAAGCACATAGACGCGGTCATAGGTTTTGGACTGCGCCGAATAGACGGTCTCGGCATAGCCATGGTCCCAATTCTTGTGCCGGCCGAGATCGATCGTTTGCACACGCCCGTCGCGGTCCCAGCGGATCGTCGCCTGCGCGCCCTCCAGCCGCTCGACCGTTCCGCGGTCGGCATTGCGGACGCCGAGATCATGCGACACCAGACGCCACTGAACGCGGTCGCCCGCCGCAAGGTCGCGTTCCTCCGCCTTGAACACATTAACCTGCGAGGCCCGCCCAAGGCTCGGATCCCAACGAATGGTCCTGCCATTCTCGTCGACGAGGCGGACGATCTGTCGTCCGCGCGCGTCGCGCCCGATGCCAACGACCCGATATTCGGTGTCTCGGGCGATGCCGAGCCCGGCATTCTCGCGCGAGAAAACGAGCACCTGTCCGCCCGAATAAAAGCGCGCAAAATGCTTCTCCTGATCCGTCAGGCCTGAAGGGGTTAGCACAGCGAGACGGGTCTCTTGGGCCGCGACCGCGCCTTCGGTCTTCAGTGCCTCGCGCACCTTGGTGTTGACGATAAGCCGGGTCGCATTCTCAAGGACAAGGATATTGGTGTTCGCCCGGTTCTCAGGCTTGAGATGCGTCCATTCGCGGACGAGCTCCTCGGCGAGCTTGTCGGCGGCTTCTCCGCTCGACACCTTGTCGAGATTGGCGATTGATGCGGCATAGTTGAAAAGCCGGGCCTGGGTGACTGCCGCCTTCATCGCCCGCGTTTCCTGGCGGACCGATTCGGGAAGTTCGGCCTTCGGGAGCCCCAGGCGCTGCATCAGCCAGAAGGCCTTGCCCTGTTCGATCGCACCCGTCTGCCGGTTGTCACCGAGCAGGATCAGCCGCGCTCCCGTCAGCCGGCTGATCTCCAGCACCCGTAGCGCCTGCCGGTTGCCGAGCTGGCCCGCCTCGTCGAGCACCAGCGCATGCCGGTCATCGAGGCCGTACCCTCCGCCCGCGATAAGGCTCGCGACCGTCCGCGACTCTATTCCCGCGGTGGCGCCGAGATTCGCGGCGGCCGACGAAGTCGGGGCGAGCGCGATGATCGCCGTGTCCGGATCCGCCGCTTCACGGAGTGCCTTGACCAGCGTCGACTTCCCCGCGCCGGCGACACCATGAACACCGACCACACGATCAGTCGTCGTGCCGATATGGAGGAGCGCTGCCTCCTGCGCTGCGTTCAGCCCCGCTTCCTCGCTCATCCGCTCCAGCCGTTCGCGCGGCGCGACCGGAACGGCGTCTCCTAGCGCCAGTGCCAGATGATCGACAAGCGCGAGCTCCAGCCGTGCCGTGCGCCGCGTGGTCCGCCCGCGCACATGCACAGCGTCGCCCGTCTCGTGCCGGGTCACGAGGAGCTTCGCGCGATCCTCGTGCGCTTCGACAAGAGGGCGGATGTCGGCTAGCCGCACCTCGCCGACATGACTGGCGAGCGCGGTGCGGAGGAACTGTCCGAGATTATTGACAGCCTCGCGGCCTTCCGACTGCCGGATGCCGAACAGCATCGCGCGCGCGGCGGTCATCGGCTCGACCGGGATCATCCGCTCGCCGGTTTGAGCTGCGGCGAGGATCAGCTTGTCCAGCATCTCCCGATGGGGTTCGAGGCGAGCGGTCCAGCGCCCATGCAAATCATCCAGCGACGCGCGTTCCTTGGGTCCGCGGGTTTCGTAGAAGGATATGCGCCGCGCCGCCTGCCCTGTGAGACCGTGCTCACGGGCATGTTCCTCGATCTGGGCGGCGCGGGTCGAATAAGTCTCGATCAGTTCGCGCGGAACGCCCCTGATCTCGAAAAGACCCTTGCGAGGGTCGAAATCGACGGCATAGCCAAGCTCTCTCAGCGCGTGCGCGAGTTCACTCCGATAGACTTGCCCCGCGGTCATCTGCTCGGCGAACATGGCGCGGGTCTCGAGGCTGGCCATTTGCGCGCCATCCGCGCGATTAGTCATGTTCATTACGACGACATGGGTGTGGAGATGCGGATCGAGCTCGCGCGAGGCGTGTTCGGTGAACCGCGCGAAGATCAGGCGCCCGGTCGTCTCGTGGACAATCGTACCTCCATCGCGGTGGCGTAGCGTTGCATGTTCCTCCAGATAGGAAAGCGCGACGCCGACCGCGCGCTCATGCGCGGCCACGATGCGCGTGTCTTCGGCGACGAGGGCCAAGATCGACACGGATTTGGGCGCACTGACCGCGAAGTCCCATCCGGGGTGATGTTGGATCCGGCCGTCCTGCCTGTGCCGGCCGAGTTGCTGGCCGGCAACCGTACCTTCGAGGAACGCCTCGAAGATGGCTGGATCGACCTTGCCCTCAAGCCCGAGTTCAGCGGCGATCCGGCCACCCCATTCCGAATGCTCGTCGACACCCTTGGTATAGTAATCCCCCACCGAGTAGTAGCGGGACAGGTTGCGAGGCGTACCCTTCAGGCGGCGTGGATGGATCATGCCGGTCTCGCCTCATCGCGGTCGCCATCGCGGCGACCGTGCTGGCGCAGGCGGAACCCCGCCGGCTTGCCGAAAAGGGTGATTTCCGGCTGAGGCCGTGGCGAGGGCGCCCCTGGTTCCGGGTCTACGGGCGTTGGAGCATTCTTCGGCGGCTGCGGCTCGGGAAGTGGCAGCATCGGCGCATCGTCACCCGGGCGGCGGCGCTTCGGCTTACTCGCCGCCGCGGGAGTTTCCGTCAGCAGCGCCGCACCGCCAGGCGCATCGAGGCGGATCGGCGGATCGATTCGTTCCTCGAACGCGACCGCCACCGACCGCACCTTGTTGTAGCGATCCTCGAAGCGGACAACCGGGAGATTGCGGCCGAACCGGAGATAGCCTGCAAGGTTCGGAAGATTGGTGACCTCGGTATGCATCACCAAAGGCCGGGTCACCTGCATCCGCGAGAGATTGACCCCGTCGCGCATGTCGTTGACGCCGTAACTCATGCCCTCATTGGCCTCGACCTGTTCGACCTGGCCGAGATTCTCGCTGACATGCTTGGCGGTAGGGGTGTCGTTCGCGCGCAAAGCCACCCAAGTCGAGCAATAGCCGGTGATCGCGGCGGCATCCTGGATTCCGTAGGTTGCTTCGAGCTGGGGATAGCTCTGGAACCCCAAGATACCGCATCCGCCATATTTCCGGGCGCGGGCGAGGAAGTCGGAAAGTGATGGCAACTTCTGGAGGGTCGGGAGTTCGTCGATGACGCAATAGAGCCGCCGGTCGCGATCGGGCGCCATGCTCATGATCGCGCTGATCGCGATGTCGAGCCAGACCGTGATAAGCGGCCGGAGCGAAGGAAGCTGGTCGGCCTTCACGGTGATGAAAAGCCAGCTGTCATCCTTCTCGTTCGCCACCCAGTCGCGGATCGACAGCCCATCGACGGTATCGTCGAGATAGGAGAAGCTGCGCATCACCGAGGCAAGCTCGGCCTGGATGCCGGCCGAGGTGCGCTCACCTTCCGTCGAGATGAAGGCAGCGGCATCGGTTCCGGCAGCGAAAGCGGCGAGATCCTTGAGCTTGGACCGGAGCAGCGTGTCGAGCAGGATCGAGACCAGGGTCCGCTCCTGCCGGGCAAGTTTCCGGAGCACCGCGACCAGTGTCCCGCGCGCCGCCTTCGCCCAGAAGGGATCGCCCGCCTTGTCCGGAATCGTGGACTCGGCGATCTGGTCATAATGATAGTCGCGGGGTACATCGACCCAAGGCGACCAGGCGTCCGCGCGGGCATCGAGCGGGTTCAGCAGCACGTCGATCCCGGGGCGGTAGAATTTCTCGACGAAGGTCCCCGCGGTGTCATAAACGATAGCCCGACGCTTTCTCTTGCGGATGCCGTCGAGCATCTTGACGATGATGTTGGTCTTGCCGGTTCCGGGCGCACCGCAGATCAGGATATGCTCGGGCTCGAAGGCCTCGGGCACTTGTACGCCGCCAATCTCGAAACTCCCGCGCGGCTGCCAGCGCAGCGCCCGACGAACCTGGCGGACTGTCCCGAAGCGCGCTCCGCGCAGGAACTGGTTGGAGCCGAGTCCCCTGCCCGTCCGGGTGAAATAGAACCAGGCCCAGGCGAGCATCGCGAGTGCGAACACCCCCGAGAGCGCCGCCCCTTGGAGGAGATAGGTTTCGAAGGCATGGAGCGTTTTCTCGGCGATGCCGGAGTCAAGGAGCGCCCCGGGACTCACCCAATATTCGCGGCCTGCAGGCGTCCTGAACAGAAGGGGCGCGGCGGCGCCGGGGACCGTGTCCCCGATCATCGCCGCCTGCGCGAGCTTCAGGAGGACGAAGCGCTCATAGTCGGTGGATTTCTCGAACGCGTACCAGAGGACACCCCCTATCCAGAGGATGATCCCGGCGAGACAGGTCTGATAGAAGACCTGGGTGGTCATCCGGACGTTGTGGACGATCGCCTGACCGCCTCTCGTCCAGGAGCCCAGCGTGTCATGGCGGAATATGCTCATGCGCGGTCCTGCTCGGGGTCGAGCAGCCCCCTTTCGCGGAGCAGGCGCCGGGCATCGGCGAGTCCCTCCTCGAGGGTCTCGGGCGACCGCCGACCGATCGACTTGGCGAGGATCGCGAGCGTCTGGATCGCGGTCGCATGAAGCTCGTCGAACCGGGCGTGATAGCCGGCCGGATCATGACCTTCGTACCGGTCAAGGATATCCCGGATATAGGCGGAGGGTGTAGTCCCGATCCCTCGCGCAGCGGCAACCAACCGGTCATGCAGCGCATCGTCGAGACGGAGCGTTATTCTGGCCAAGCACTGATCCTTGAACAGCGCCGAGCGTGATGAAGCACCCGCTTGATAGCAGATTAGCACCATGATCTCAACATCTTATCGCGTCTGCCGGCGTCAGACGCAGTATGACGCATGATATCAGCGGGTTAGCCCGTTTCTTGCGCGGAAGGGTCAGACGCCGTCGGACGATCGGAGACATCGCGTCCGCCATTTTGTGACCCGCAAAACCGGCACTTTTCCGGCGATTTTGCGCCCGCAGCACCCGTGCGTACGGTGCATTACAAACGCCCTTGCGGCGTGCGTCCTCGCTTCGCAGCGCTTTTCGCGCTGCGCCGCCTCGTGCCGGAAGGCGCGGGGCCCCCCGGAGGGGATCATTCTCTTCGGCCGGCGGCACGCCGGCCCATCCTATGTCCTTGCGTCACTGGGTGATTTTGCGGATAAGAAAGAGCGGCGGGCGGACCTTCTTTTCGAAGGAACAGTTCATGCCCAAGATGACCGACCGCGAACGTCTCGCAAAGATCGACAATGACCAGAGGAAGCTCGCGGACGAAGCCGAGGCGGTGCGCCGCCAGATCCGCGCCCGCTATGGCGCGCTCGCTGCCGAAATCCCGGTGGAACAATTGACCGAACGCGAGTATAAGGACGTGCTCGTCCTCGCGACCAGGGCGGGCGGTGCGGCCGCTGTGGCAGCGCTGAAGGCGCTCCCGGCGGCTGCTACCTGAACCCCGGTCATCGCCGGAACGGCGTCCCTGCGACGAGCACGGCGGAGCCGCGCGCAGGAGGCCGATGCCGCTCAGCGAAGCGCGGCATCGCATCGCCGGGCGATGGACCCCGATACGGGGTCCTGGAGCTCGGCGAATGTCCTCCCGCACAAGAAAAAGGGCCGATCCGGGAAAGCCCGGACCGGCCCTTTTCCGCCCTCAGGCGGCGTGGCGCTGATCGGACAGCCGGAAGAAATGCGCCGGAATGCCCTTAGCCCGCACGCCCCGCGCGAGGTGCGACTGGAGTCCGCTGCCTTCGCAGACGATCGCTTCCACCGGCTTCAAGGCCAGCATCGCGTCGTTGCGCGCGAACCCTGCCCGGTCCCCCATGTTCCGCCACTTGGCAAGGGTGAAGGCGACCAGCGGCACCTTGCGGCTCGCGGCCCATGCGGCGGCGATGGCGTCGCAGCCCTTGTCCTGCGCGGTGGTTGCCAGGACCATCATGGGCACGCGCGCGCGGATGCTGTCGAGCCGGTTCCAGAGAGTACCGCTATCCTCCCATTTCTGGCCGCCCGAGAAGAGCACGACCGGCCCCTTCGGCGCGTGGCGGTCGATGCGCTGCTGACGGCGGGCGGCGAGGAAGTCGGCGGCTGCAACCACCGAAGCCGTGCGCTTGCTCGACACCAGGGATCCCCGTGGCGCCGACCATGGGCGGCCGGTCTCGGCGGCGAAGGAGCGGGCGGCATGGTCGCGCATGCAGTCGATCGCGTCGCGCGCTTCATCGAGGGACTGGCAGAGCCTTTGGGCCTCCTCCAGTTCGGCGGACAACACCTCGCTTCCGTCGGCGTCGCGGATGAGGTCCCGGACCTTGAGCGCCGCCTTGTCGGCTTCGCCGTCGAGCTGGCCCGCGACCTTGTGGAGGCTGTGCACCATGCCCCAAGCGATCCGGTCGGCGAGGTTTTCGAGGCGGGTATCGCGGAACAGGTCGAAGAAGGTGCGCACCACCATCTCGGTTGCCAGCTCCGCCTCGCGGGCGAGCGGCATCGCCGCGTCGGTCTCGTCCTCGGCGTAACTCATCCGAAAGCCGCCCCCGGTTTCGGTAAAGGCCTGTTCAAAGGCCGGGCTTGCGGTTTCCTCGGCGATGAGGTCGGCGATTTCGTCTGCGGTACGGGTATATTTGATCGTCGTCATGAGAACCTCCTTGAAACAAAAGAGGTCTTCTTTCCGGCACGGGCTCCGGGCGACGGGGTCAAGGACCCGCGCAGCGGGCCGCGAAGCGGCGGTGGGGGTCACGATTTTCCTTGGCGGACACCGAGGCCCGAAGGACAGGCGCCGCACCCGCCCCGCCAAGGAAAATGGTGGGGCCCCGCCGTGCTTGAGGCCGGCGCCGTCCCCGTGCCATGCTGAAAAGAGTTGAGAGAGAAGAAGAGGCTTGCGAAGCGGGGGCTCGATGCCCCCGATTCGCAAATGGTGCGCCCCAGGCGCCACCCTCAAAAGACCGGGGGGCGGCACCAACGATCACCCCGCCCCTGTGGCACCGGGGTAGCCATGAAAGGATGACAGGTCTTGAGTGCGCCGAAACAGGGGGAACGGGTCGACAGCACGTCACGAATCATCCTGGCGAGCCCGCGCATGCTCTTCCGGACCTTTCTCGACCCGGAGACGCTGAAGGCGTGGCGGATTCCCGAAGGGGTCGATGGCGGCTTCTCGGCGCTCGATCCCAGGGCCGGCGGCGGCTATCGCCTGGAGCTGCGTTACGCGGATGAAGCTCATGGTGTGTCGGCGCCTGGCAAGGACCTCGTCGAGGGCCATTTCGTCGATTTCCTGGCGGACGAACGGGTACTGGAGAGAGTCCGCTTTCTCGGCGAGGACCGTCGCGAGATCGCCGCCATGACGTTCGAGACACTGATCGAGGCGGCACAGAGCGGGACCAAGGTGACGCTGCGCGCGACCGGCGTACCGGACGCGGTCGGCGCGGACACGCATCGCGAGGCGCTCGCTGCCGCGCTTCGACGGCTCGCTCTGCTGACCGAGTGAACAAAAAAGGCGACCACTCCGAAAGGAGGGTCGCCCTTGAGGTTCAACTGGGAGTCGGCTGGTGCCCCGGTGGCCAGATGAGTTCGGCGGGGTCGCCGTCATGGAGATGCGCAAGCGGGGTGATGACATGGCCGCCGCCTTCGCGCCGCATCTCGCACAGGACATAGACCGGGGCGCCCGTCGCGCGGCCGGTGCATTCCATCAGCGCCAGGTCACGCCGTTCGGCGGCGCGCAGGAGCAGGGCATAAGTGTCGCGGCAGCGCGCGGGGAACGCCATGGCCCCCTCACGCCGCCCGCGCGGCCGGGGCGGCGGCCCCGGGGCGCCGCGGCGCATCCGCCGGGATCGCCGCGTCGGTCTTGCGGAAGGCGTGGATTGGGATGCCGGCCTTGCGGAGCAGCTGATAGAGATTGGCCTGGAGGCCCGATCCTTCACAGAGCAAGGCCTCGACCGGCTTTAGGTCGACGAGCTTGCGGTTGCGGTTGAAGGCGATCTTCTTGCCCGAACCATAGAGACCATAAGCGACGAGCGGCACCCCGTTTTCGGGGCGCGCGGCCCATGCCGCGGCGATCGCGTCGGCGCCCTTGCGCTGGCCCGTCGTGACCAACGTCATGTGCGGGACGCGCGCCTTGATCGCGTCGAGCCTCGCCCAGATCGGCTGCCAATTCTCCCATTGGGCAGGGCCGGAGAAGACAATGATCGGCCCTTGCGGCAGATGACGTTCGCGCGCCGCGAGCTGGCGTTCGCGCAGGAAGTCCTGCACCGCGACCTGGCTCGCGGTCGCGACGGTCGAGACGCGCGAGCCCCTGGCCGGGGACCAGGGCCAGCCCGCGAGGGCGCGGTACATCTCGGCGGCATAATCGCGCATGCATTCGAGAGCGCCGCGCTGCTCGGCGAGCGAGCGGCAGAGCATCTGTTTCTCCTCGAGGCTCGTCGCATAGACCTCGCTGAGATCGGGGCGGCGGGCGAGCTCGCCAAGGTCCCCGGCGACCGCATCTTCACGGCGTTCGATCTTGCCCGCCACGAAATGGAAGGAATTGACGATGCCCCAGGCGATGTCGGGGGCGAAGGGCTCGAGCCGCGTGCCGGTGAACAGATCGAAGATGGCGGCGACGATGCCGCCGCATTCGGCCTGCGCCGCGATCGGCTCGGGCATGTCATGCTCGCCGGGTTCGTCCCCGGCCTCGATGATCGAGAGAGGCATCGGGTCGCCGAAAGCGGCCTGGAATTCGGGGGTGGCGATCGCTTCGGCATAAAGCTGCTTGAGGTCGGCAAAGCGGTCGATGCTTGGGGGACGGCTGTGCGTCATGTCCTGACCTTTCCAATGAAAGAAGAGAAAAGGGCCGGGCGCGCGAACGCCCCCGGCCCGGCCAAGCCGCCCGTCAGAAGGGGATCTCGTCATCGACGGGCTGCTCGTCGCCCATCACGCCACCGTCGCGACCAGCGGTGCTGTCGCCGAAGCCGCCCTGATCCCCCGAGGGATCGCCGGCGCGGCCCGAGCGGATCGCGGGACCGAAATCGTCGCGCCGCTGCGGGCGACGCCAGGCGACGCGATAGCCATCCTCATCGCTTCCGAAGAGCGCGATAGGGAGCGGTTCGGCGAGGCCCGGATCGTCGATCGAGCCCTGGAGAAACACCTCGCCGGTCGTGTGCTTGGCGACGGCTTCCCAGAGTGCGCCGACCTGGACCCAGCGATTGCCGACATTGAGCGCGATGATCTCGAAGACCGGGGCGCGGTCATTGTCGCTTTCGACGGGACGGAGGCCGAGGCGCGGCAGATCGATCGTGCGGGTGGCGATCGAACCCAGGAGACGGCCATTGCGGACGTTGAATTCACCGATATTCATGAGACTTTCCTTTGACATATGTCGCTCAGGCCAGTCCCAAGCGACACCTTCCAAAAGCCCTCTCTCCTCTCTGTCCCACCGCCGCGGCCGCGTGCCGACGCGCAAGGGGATCTTCACCTTCGCCGCCGCACCGAGGCTCGCTTCATGGTGGCTCGGGCGCTATGATCGCACCCATGGACTCGGAGACGATGCGAACGGTCGCGCGGCTGGCGCGGTCCCGCGCCGAGCGCGGCAGCGCGGCCGCGCATGGCGACGGCCTCGAACGGCTGGGCGCCGCACGGGCGCTGCGTCAGCTTGCTGCCGATCTCGAGGCCTCCGCCGACGCGGCCGACCGCCGTCCGCGGCCTTTCCGCTAGCGCCGCTGATCTCCACATCCACCCTATCCTTCACCCCGCGCCTTTCTTCCCCCGGGAGCCTATCGTCATCCGGCAGGGCCGAGATCCGGCGCAGCCGGCGCTCGGTCGGAGCGGCGCGCGAGCGACGCGGAGATAGAGCGGCGGTGCCCGCGCCAGCGGGCAGCCGTCCTCGCTCACCTCCGTCAGCGGAATGGTTCAGAGCGAACCGCTGCGCAGCCCCTTGCGGCGCCGAACCGGGATTCCTATATCGCATTTCGGGTTGGACACCTGTGACCTGTCGCCGGGTCAAACGTCCGAAGACCATCGAGCTTTTGCATCATGATCCCGAGGCACCCTTCCACCGGGCAGCTGCGTAATCGGCGAACGGCCATGCCCCTCCTGGAGGTGCTCAATGTTCACCCTGTCCATTTCCGTCACTGCGTCCGCTGTCGATGCGGTCAAACGTTCGCTGACCAAGGCGCTGCCCGAGGTCAAATCGTCGCACCGCTGCGAAGCGCTCGCGCGGGGGCTGGCATACCGGACCTATGCGTCGCTCAAGGCGAATACGGACGCGGGTCATCATGCCGTCGCCGATGGCGCGGCGTTTACGGCCTATCTGGCGCAGCATGACTTCCACGGTCCGGGTACGGCACTGTACCGAGCGGTCGCCAAGGCTGCACTCGAGCAGGTAGCCGAGCGCTATCCGACGCTGACCGCTAGCGGCTTCGGCATCGGCGAATGGCAGCCGGACGACACGGCAGCGGTGCGGCGCCAGCGCTTCGACGACGACCGGGCCGAGCTGGTCAGCGGTCATTCGGCCGAACCCTTCCTCGCCAGTCTCGCCTTCGTCGCGCGGGTCGAACGAACGAAAACGATCCGGCCCGCGACCAACAGCTATTGGCTGAAGCATATCGCCGAGAATTATGAATGCCGCTATCCCGGCGGCGAAAAGCTCGGGCCGGTCTATGTCCCCAATGGCCTGCTGATCGCGGCCGCAATCCATGCCGGGTTCGACGCGAAGCCCCATACCGACGATTTTGGCCGCGAGACTCTCAATGCGGGCTTCAACATGGCCAAGGCGTCGCTCTACGATCTTGATTGCGAGATCAGGCCCGAAGGAGCCCGGGCGCAGGCCCGCCGCGAAGAAGAGCGGCGTCGCGCGCTCCGACGTGCCTATGGCTCCGCGGTCTGGGTCTAGCGGAGCCGTGGCTGAAAATAGCGACGACATGCTACGACGCGATGCTCAAGCGTCCGCGGCGCCTCGGGTTTCGACGCAGCCGATGGGGATAAAGAGATAGCGCAAGCGGCCGCCGGCTCCACCGACATCGGCATAGTCGCGCCAAGCCAGCGGATAGCTACCGGCGATTGCCAGCGGCACCTCCCGCCCCCTGGTCGTTCCCGAGCCGGCGCCCTCGGCCCAGGCCAGCGTGCCGCCAAGCACCCGAAGGTCGGCGAGGTTGAACGCGGCGTCGAACGTGTCGGCGTGCCGGCGCGGCGACCAATAGGCCGGGTCGTTGGTGAGGATGAGGACGCCGCCGGTGGCGCCGAAGCGTTCGCAGAAGGCCTCCATGCGGACGACATCCTTGCAGACGTCGTAGCGGCGGATGTCGTGCGCGCTTTGATGGCGCAGGCGGAACGCCTCGCCGGCGACCGAGACATCGGCGGCGCGGCACAGATATTTGAGCTCGAGGCCGGCCAGTACGTTCTTCTTTCGGAGCAGGATATCGAGGCTGGCGCGCGCACCGAGCCCGAAGGGATATTCGAGCCGCAGCGCGAGCGCGGGATCCATGGCGCGGAGTTCGATCGCCAGTTCGTGCTGAAAGTCCGCCTCCGAGTGGAAGATCGGACGTCGGGCGCTCAAGCGCGTCATCAGGGGTTCGATATGGATCATCTCACGCTCCCCCGCGAAGTTTGGCCGCTTTAGGCCCTCCCTCCCACAAGGCGTTCAGAACGCCCGGTGGACCGGTATGCCCATCCGGCCCAGCGCCGCATAGGTGAAGACGAGATTGACACCGTGGCCCCTGGACGCGTCGGTGAGCCTCAAGAGCGCGAAAAAGGCCTCGCGCAGCGACGGATCGAGCCGGCGCCGCTTGTCCGCGGCATCGCGCGCGAACCGCATGGCGCAACCGGCAAGGAGATCGCTGGCCTGCAAGCACAGATCGTTCGTGCTGGCGGTGAAGCATAACGCGGCGGCGCCGGACACGTCATAGTCGGCGAAGGGAAGATGCATGACAGGCCCCTGCCGGGCGAGGTCATCCATCGCCGCCTTGGTGTCGGCAAGAACGCGGCCATATTGGAGTTGCTCGTCATGGACGAGGCTCACGCCTTCGAGACCCCCGGCACGGGACAGGTTGATGCGGCCATAGATATGAGCGAGCGATGTCAGGTTGGGCAGCATCCAGACCATCCGGTCGGACTCGGTCCGGTCGGGCAGCGGCAGGAAGGCCCTTGTGTCGGCGTCGGCCCGACAGGCACGGTCTCGGGCTTCCATTGTGAGAAACTGGCCGACTCTGGCGATGTCTCCGTCCGAGGGTCGAACCAGGCCCACAGCTCATCGAGAAGCACGCGGATAGCCGGGAGCGACGGCTCGCGGCATGCTGCGAGATAGCCGAGCAGGAGAGCGTCGGCCGGTTCGTCGGTCAGGAATTCGGCGACGGCGTTGCGAACAGGTTCGGGCACCTGGCCCAGGCCAAGCCCGCCGCAGAGCAGATAGGTCACAACATGCGTGGCGATAAAGAAGCGCTTGTCAACGAGCTCGATGAAGACCGGGCAGTCCCGCGCCTTCAGATAGGCCGCGAGGTCGGTCACGAACCGGGGCAAGCGCGCCATGGCCGATTTGAGCTCGCCCGGGCCGCAGCCATGGACACCGCGCAGGCGTTCCATCTCGGCGCCGAGCGCCCTTGCATCGGCGACGCCGATACAGGCAAGCGCGAAGACCGGCTGATCGGCGAAATCGAGCGCGCGGGTGGCTGCGAGATCGCCGCTATGGCCGCTCTCATCGATAAAATAGGCGGTGGGTTCGGGCGGAGAGCCATGGGGTTCAGTAATAGAGATCATAATCGCCGCCAAAACCGCCGAGTCTGGCCAGCTCATCGAGAATGGTGATCGTGGTCGTGAGGAGAAGACGGGTACGCGGCGGATCGCTCCAATAGCTAAGCCCATGCTTGCCGCCGTGGAAGAGGTTGTTACGGACCGTCCGGACGTATATCGTCAGTGCTTGGAGGTCCGAGGCATCTTCGGGGATCGGCGGCTCTTCGAAATCATGGTCGGGCTCGCCGACGATCTGCCGTTCGGGTTTTGCCGCGATGAGCGCTTTGGCTGCGGGCGTCAGTTTGTACGCACCTTCATGGGCTTCCCAGAATTCCTTCCAGCTCGGTTCCGCTTTCCGTCCGACCACATGCGACTTCAGATAGCGCCTTTCCTTCAGCGCGAATTCGAAGCGCGAGAACCAATAGAAGAAGTCGAACACGATGGCCCGGAATTCCCGGTCGATCTCGTCACCGCGCATCATGGCCGTATTCTCCTGCCGGGCTGGCAACCGAGGGGCAAGGTCGCATCGCACCTACTCAATTGCGGTTGAGGCCGATGGTGCGGCTCAAAAGCTTCGCTTTCCATTGAGCTTCCATGGCAAGGATGTCGGCCTCCGAGGCGGCCGACCCCGCGACCTCGAGGATGCTGACCGTAAAATCGGAAGGGTCGCGGATTCTGAGGCCGACATTGCCGCCATGACCGGACGCGACATAATCGCGCCAGCGCGCGAGGAACCCTCCGGCTGAGCAGGCGGACCCGACATAATGTTCACGCGTGCGCGGACAGGCGAGCAGATAGACCCCTCGGCTGGCGGCGAGCACTTCCTTCCACGCCGCTGGTATCGTCTCGACCTCGGACAGCGGACGGACGAGATTGGTGAAGCCCGGGAAGGGATCCTCGCGAAAGGCACGCAAGAGCTCAACGATCGGCTTGTCGCGCAGCTCCGCCCGCTGCTTCCAGGCGCGGCGGCTGCTCGCGCTATCACCCCAATGGATGGACAGGCGGCCGACATAGTCAGCGAGATCCGGCATCAATATACAGTCATATTGATCATATTGCGCCCAGCCCTTCTCCTCGCCGATGCCCCGCCCGGTGAAGGCGTCGATCGCACCGACCGCGACGGCGCCGATCAGCTTCACCCGATAGAGGCCGACGAACAGGGTGCCGCCGCCGGGCGGCGCCACGAAGCTCGCCCAAAAGGCACTGCGGAAATGGCTGCGCTGTTTCACGTCCTGGACGGATTGATATCGCTCGAAGGCAGCGGGATCGTCGCGCCAGAGCGAATAAGGTGTGCGGCCACGCTCCTTCTCGGTCTGATGACGGAGCAGGCGCACCTCGGCCGGATCGATGCCTTCCGAGCGCAGCAGCATGTTGAAGGTTAGCGGCATCGCGGCGGCTAGTCCGCCAGGATCGGATCGATGGTGGGCAGGACCCAGCGCATTAATCCCACCTGGTCGAAATATCCCAGAAAAGTGTCGCGGGGCTTTGGCAAGCCATCGACGAAGCGCGCCGGTTCGCATCGCCAGCGATCCTGGGCGGCGGGACGAATGGCCTTGCGCGGCATCCAGGCGATGTGTCGCGGCGCAGGATCCTCGAGCCCTGCGAAGAGCGGGATTGCCAGGATCATGTCGTCATGAAAAGCCGTGATCGGACCCACATAACCGTAGCGAGCCTTGTCTGTTTTTCCCTCGGTCGGATATTTGCCCTTCACCTGGACTGGCCGGACGATCATACCGTCGGCGGCAGCATAGGTTGCGATCATGTCGAACCCCTGGTCGCGGTGCGGGAAATAGAGGTTCCAGCCGGCGTCGGCCATCAGGCCCGCCACATACATTTCGGCGAAATAGTCACGGGATTTCCAGCTGGCTTGTTCCTGTTCGATCATCGGCCGGCCATTCCCCTTTCCATATCCATGATGCGGACGGACCATGAAGAAAAGCTTGTTCCAAAGCCAGTCAAAGCCGTGGATCGCTATAGCGTCCTTCGCCGGAGTGGCAGAACGAGAAGAATTCGAAGCCGGAGAGCGGACAGGAACATAGAATGAACTTCTACTTGCGTGATGATCTCGCGGCGAGATACTGGGAGGACCGGTCCAACGGCGAAACGCCGTCGGGGATCTCGATATGAGGACAAGATCGATGACGGTGAAGGATGCCCGGAATGCCGAAATGGAGAGGCTGCATAGCGAAGGGGCAAGCTATGCGGCACTCGGACGGCAATTCGGATTGTCGCCGTCGCGTGTGACGGAGATTATTGCCCGAATAAGGCGCAAGCGAAAGACGCTGCAACTGCTCCTCGAGGCACCGCTTCGGCGCACGACATGAGTATCTTTCCCTATGGGCTCTGTTTTGCCGTCCGGCAGCATGGTCTGATTCTCACGGATATCGTCTGGAACAGGGCGGCAGCGCTCATCCGGCGAGAGATGCGATGACGTAAAGCCCGTGGGTCATGGTCCTCCCGCAGCAAGATGGGCAGCGGCAGCCGCGAATATGCGCTGCGCCTCCTCTGCACCCTGTTCGGATTCGATGATGAAGCGCACAGCTGCCAGCATGCGGTCGGCAGGCCAGGCGTCGGGGGAATCCATCTTGTCGTCGTCGCCGACGTCATCGCTTTCGCCGCTGCCGCCGCCAATGTCGTTGCCGTCATCCGCACCACCGCCATCATCGTCCTCCGGCGCAGGCACGTTGCCACCTCCCTCCTGGGGTCTCTCGGGTTCCGGTTTCGGGCGGGCGCGCAGTTCGTCGAGCTTCTCCTGCAATGTCTTGAGCCTCGACACATGGCCACCGACCTCATCGGGGTCTCCGCCGGTGAGCTTCTCAGGCTTCAGCCGGGCAAGGATGCGATTGATGGTGGCGGCGACCCGGTCGGCAACGACAGGTTCGATCCACTCCGCATCGATCGTTCGCGCGAGCCCGGCTATTTCGCTGGCGATCGAGCGGAGCGTCGTCCGGCTCTTCGAGGCTTCCCGGACGAGGGTGACGACGCGCTTTGCGACCTTCGTCTTCACGTCAGTGCGGATCTGGCGCCAGGCCGCGCTGTCCTCGAACCCGTCGCGGCGCGCGTTGGGGATTACGGCGGGATTGGTGATGAAAATCTCTCCGACGGCGTAGCGTTGGAGGCGGCCTTCGGTGCCACCGAGTGTCAGCTCAGACCCTAAAGTCTCGATGAGGCTCGACCCGTCTATCTGGATATTTTTCATCCGGAAGCGCACGCCTGCGACCGTGTCGTCGGTAAGTTCTCCCTTGAAGTTCGAACGGGCGATCCAGCCATGCCAGCCGAGCTCGGCGTTGTTGATGAGTTCGATGTCATTCACGGTCGATGGCTTGCGCGGATCGCTCGTCGGCGTCGCATCGTCATAGGCCTTGAGGATCTGGGTGCGTTCGCGCTTGTAGCGCGTTTCAACCTCGATCGAGCCGATCGGATGTCCGACTGTCTCGGCGAAATTCCGGATGCGCGGCGCGAAGGTGAAGCGATCCGAATAGTCGGTCGGACAAACCTGTCGGAGATAGGGCACCAGCTTTTCGATTTCGGCAAATTCGAGACCGACACCGGTGAGGCCGATCATTTCAACCTCGGTCCAATGGGCATCAACCGGTGCCGTCCTGATGTCGCTCGTGGAGCATTGCCGGATGACTTCGCGAATATCCTGATAGTCCGCGCTGGGCTTCATGAAACCTCGCAGGCGGCCGCAATCGAACTCGACGATGGTCGCGACATCCTCACCGGCCACGGTGGTGGAGAAACGAAGGGTCGTACAATAGGCGATGCCGGCAAGGCGCCCGATCCCCCGAAATCCTGCATTCAGCGTCGAGCGTTTGGTGCTGGCGCCGACAGACACGAGAATGCCGACGGCCTGCGCGGAGGGAATGCCGGTGCCATCGTCCTTGACGGTGATCGTGGGACGACTTTGCGAGCCGCTGATCGAAACCGTGACGAGGCCTTCGGCCGGACCGATCAGTTCAACGGCCCGCGCGGCACGGATCGCGTCATAGCCATTTTGTACATATTCGCGGATACAGTGCCGCGGATCTTCATACATACCCGTGGTCAGGGATTCGAGCGAATAGGATCCGACGATCACTGAGTCGGCGGGCACCTGGGCTTTCGTCATCGCAGCAATTCTCCGCTGTTCGGGCCCCAGCCGACAAAACCTATCCGCTCGGGAAGTTCGATCTGGAAATTGGTCGGGCCTTCGAGAGTCAGCATGGTCTCAGGGACCACGAACTCGCGCGCCAGTGCTGCGAGCAGATCAGTGACCGGCATTTCCTCGCTCTTGCCGCCGCTCACGAGCTGACGCGATTCAGGGGCATTCATTTCGAGCAAATCCTTTCCATCGGCCTGGCAACCGATAAGGCGGCTGCCGCTGAGCTGGAGTTCGATCGGGATGCCGCGTTCCGGTTCGCCCGGAAGAGCGAGATAGAGTTTCCGGAAGGGATCGAGTGTCGTCGCGATCGTCGCTTCATAGGCGACGCGTGTGTCGGCGTCGCCGGCGTGATCGAAGAGGATACCGGTGATATCGCTGTGCGCCGTCGGCTTCCTCGGCTCGCCATTTTCGTCAAAATAGGTCTCGCCGAGCATGCCGACGAGGAGGTTGGCCCGTATCTCCGCCGAATATTCGTCGCCGTTGAGAACATGCTGTGCGAGTTCGATCGGCTTCAGCGCGTCGTCGTTCGACGCTGCGACAATGCCCCGGCCAATTTGCTTGGCTTGATCGGCATTGACCTGGTGCATATATTCGGTCAGCGCCGCGGCCGCCGCGTTGGTTATGCTCCAGCCTTCCGCACGGAGCGCGTTAACCGCTCGCCAGACCGGGCCTTCTGTATCCTCCCCGGGCTCGAATATCATGTCCGACGATCCGAAGCTCACGGCAACGGGCTCGCCCTCGGCACTTTCCCCGCGTCGTTCGGCGCGCCCGTCGCGCACGCTTCCGCGCGGGTTGCCCACATCGGGCTGAAGCGCGCGGACAAGGTTTGTGACGCGCGCGCCATGACCTGTCCGCAGAATGTGCGTGAGCATTTCGAGCGAGATCACGTGGATCCCTTCGAGGTGCGGGCAGCGAAATTTCGCTTCCTGTGCGAGAAGCGGGAGCGGAAGGGTGATGAGGCCGCCATTCTGCAGGAGGCCGCCCTCGTCGGTCGCAACGCGTTCGGGATTATAGACCCAGTCCTTCTTGGTGTTGTCGCGTGTCACGATCACAAGATGCTTGGCTTCCGGCGCACCGCAATCCTGCAGCGCCTCGAGCCACATGATAAGGTCGCCGAAGCGGTTGCGCTTCTTACCCTTGAGTTGGGCCGATCCTTCGCCTTCCTCGCCTTCTCCATTTTGAGTCCTCACGCCGCCATCGCCGAAGCCGGGAGGAACGTCATGACTGTAGCGCGCCTCGCCCGTCCGGTTTACCTCATCGTAGATGATCGTCATGTCGGATGTGAGGGCGTGACCGGCGATGAACGGCAGCAAGCGCGCATTTGCGTCATCGTGCCCGGGGTCGATGTGCTCGGCCCGCTTGGCGAGCGCCTCTCCCGTAGCGAGAAAACCATCAAGCTCGCGTGAGAATTGCTCCATGCTCATGTCGCCGAAGGTGCGCTCATCGACGTAGCGAAGGCTTTCGGACCGAAATCGCGCCATATAGTTGCTCAGGGTCTTGGCGGTTGCTTTCAAGGGCCATTTTGTCCGCAGCGCGCGGGTATGATCCCAGGTTTCCTTCGCTGACCAGACGGGAATACGCACCTTGGGCCCGAAGGAATCGAGCGCGTTGAGCAGTTCCTCGCGGGCACTGCGGCTCATTTCGTAGCAGTGGATGAGAACGCTTGCGTCGACATAAATCCGGGCGCCGTCAGACCGGAAAGCCTCCTGGATCTGCCGCATGCACTCACTGCGAGAGGGAGCGATTTCCGGAAATATCATTGTGTGAAAGCCGCCCCGCGCAAGAATTTTATTGGATGCGACGACTGATTACTGATTCAACCTTCTGAGTCGAGGGTGAACAAACTCGAGTTTGGAAACAGCCCATTGCCGGACAATGCTTCGTCTCGAGCGTTCAAATGAAAGTGCAATGCTATTCGATTGTCCGGATCGGTTCCAAATAGCGAGCATGGGGCCGCCAGCCCGAAACTGAAGGCTGCTCCGCGCCTGCCGAGCCCCTCACCGAAGACCACTCAGGCAATCTGGGCAATAATCCGGTCGACAAGGCCCTTTGCGGCCGAGCGGTTGACTGAGCAGTTGTAAATTAGAGCAAACATTTCCTCGTAAAAGGCGCGTCGTTCGGGGTTCAGCCGGTCAAGTGGCGATGCGGGGGCCTGCTCGTCGGACGCCAGCATGTCGAGCTCTTCGCGCAACCCGTCGAGCTCCAGGCGCGTCTGTTGATGCACATCGACGACGAGCTCCGTTTGGCCGGTATGCTTCTCGGCACGCATCAGCGCGAGTTCGACCGAAAGCGCCACGCGGTCGCGCTCGGCGGCACCAAGGCTTCCCTGTCTCAGGATTGAAAGCCCTTCGCGGGCGGAGGCTTGCTCGAGCTCGATATCGCGCACCCGCTTGCGCTCCCGCGAACTGGTGCGGCAGCGGTTAGCAACCTCGCGTCCGTGCGGCGCGAGATGGTTCTTCAAATTCGCGAGATGGATGTTGCGCTCAAAATCGTCCCGGCGCCCATTCGGGACTATGCGGGGATCGAGAATATGGATTTCACCGACCGCCCAGCTGTCGAAACGCTGTTCGGGGAATGCGTCGGCGAGAACGCCCGCATCGCCAATCTGAATATTGCCGGCGCGCACGCGAAGTCCACGGACCTTGGTCGAAGGATGGATTGCGCCTTCATAATCATGATGGGCGATCCATCCGAGCGCCGCGGTCCCGCCATCCGTCGACGGGATTTCCACGAAGCTGATTTCATGCAGCCGAAGCGGACGAACGCCCTCTACCAAGATCTCGTCGACATGTGGACGCATGAGCGGCGGTTCGCCGTTGATGGAAATTTCAATACCGGCCATGTCAAGCTCGGCCGAAAGCTTCGCGACGATGCCCTCCCGGTGCGAAAAGGCGGTGTTGAGCGGAAGCGGCGCGACCTGGGACAGGTAATCGGCGACGGCGCCCGGCGACATGAGCCGGTCGTCACCGTGGCGCACCACCCCCTCGAGCCTGACCTCGAAAAAGGGAGGGCCGGCTTCGGTTTCTATATGTGTTTCTGTGACGGCCGCGACCAGCGCGGGAAGATCGCGGTGATCGTCGGGGTCCTTGAGCGCAGCGCGCATACGCTGACAGTCCCATCGCATTGTTGACACAATGTCCTCGCCGCGCGCGCGCGACCGGAACGTCAGCGCGCGCGCATAGGCCAGTCCCGACAGCCGGCCGACGCCGCGAAACCCCCGCGCCTGCGTGCCCCGTTTGAGACTCGCCCCTACAGCCGTCAATCTTGCGGCGAAACCCTGCATCGGCAGGCCGTCCCCGTCATCGCGAATGACGATTGTGCGCGCGGCGGGATCGAGCGCGATCTGGACCTGTCCGGCGGGATGCCCGGCGGCGCGCGCGGCATCGATCGCATCGGCCGAGTTCTGAATATATTCCCGGTAAACCGTAAGTGGGTCGACATACATCGCCGTCGAGAGGAGTTCGATGATGTCCTTTCCAACCGTCGCGGTCTGCTCGAGTTGGCTTTCCGCGTCGCCGCGACCAAGCTGCATCATCGTATTCATGCTGCCACCTTTCGGTTCGCCGACGCCTCAATCGGCTCTTCTTCGGCGTCAAGGCCCGCATCCTCAACGCGTTCGTCCTCTGGAACCCCGAGGTCAGCGGCAACCTTTGGCCAGGAACCCCGTCCGCTCCAGATTGCCGCAAGAAGTTCCTTCGAGCGAGGCATATAGAATTGGAGGATGCTGCGAACGGCCGCATCGTCGGTCATTTCGGTCAAAGTCGGATAATGGCGCGGGTCGCACGATGAAAGGAGCGTTATCAGTTCATGGCGCCGGTCCGGCGAGAGCCGGGAGGCCTGGGCCACATAGTCATCATATTCGGCCCGCCCGCCCTGCTTGTCATACCAGTCGCGGTTGAAGATCATGTCGTGCGGCATCATCAGGATATTCTCGAATTCGGCCACGGTGTCACCGAACGCCCGACGGAAAAATTCGGGGGCGCCGCTCACGACACCATGTGTCGCTTGAAGGATGAGTTGCATCGACCGCAGCTGGTAGCGCGACCAGTGCTCGCCAATATGACCGCGGTCCGGTCGGTTAGTCGGCTGGAAACGCATGGGGAAGGACCAGACGCGAATGTCGAGTTCTTCGTTCAGCGTCACGTTGAGGCGCATGCGCTCGAAGAGATCCGCAGGCGTATCGTGGAAATTATAGAGCATGTAATTCGAGAGCTCGGTAAGCCCATGTTCGTGAGCGTAGCGCACCGCCTGCTCATAGGGCTTGCGAACGCCGAGATGATCGAATGCGATGCGCAAGGGCTTGAGACAGATCGATGCCAATTCCCGCAGGTACATCGGGTCCTTGCACAGAATGCGCGCATCGACGCCTTGATTGAAATCGACCCGGCGCTGAACGGGGACGCGCGAGCCCGACCGCAAAAGCTTCGCGCCCGGGGTGAAGCCGAGATCGCGAATCTCGGCGATGATCTCCTTGAACCGCGGGCTTGCGACAACATTGTTGTCCATGAGAATAAGGTCCTTCTTGGGACCATATTTCTCGTCGATCGCACGGACGATATCGGTCAACGATTCGACGTCACGCTGCATGCCCTCGAGCTTTGGCACGCCGCAGAACTGGCATTTGCGAATGCAGCCGCGGGACGTGTACGCAAAATAAGCGTCGCGGACGGGATATTGATAGTCGATCTGCGAGAGGATGCTGTAGTCGGGCACGAGGTCTTCTATGGGCATTCCCGCGTGATCGTCGGAATAGAGCTCCTCAGAAAAATCGTCGAGTTGCAGCGAAATTGCCGGCGCATCCGAAAGCAGTCCCTTGATGAAGCGTACACCCTGCCAGCGCCGTTCCTCAAGAAAGCGTTCGTGCATCAATGAGGCGGCGATGCCACCGACGAACACCTTGTCGGCCTGGCCGTTCGCGACCTTCAAAGCATAATCGATGCTGTTCGCGATGCGGGGATATTCAAACGAGAACAATGTCGTCACGTAGATGCGGTCCCAGGCTTTGGACAGCACGCTCGGATCCTCGCCCTTTACAAAGCGGACATGGTCCTTCTTGCCGTCGGGCCCGTGATACTGCGCGATCTTCATCAGGCCGAGGGGCGGATATTTATTCTTGTAGCCCGGCTCGATAAGCAGGATTTTCCTGTCAGCCATGGGCCACCTTGCCTTGTGCGTGGAACCCCGTTTCCACCCGGAAACAGGCACGTCCGGCCGCCAGCCGGCCGACTGCCGCCGGGCGTGCAAATTCCCTCTCGATTCCTCGCTTGCTCATCTTGCGACCGCCCCCGAATTACAGTGCTGGCCTGCACTGTGGCAGTCTCATACTGCGCGTCAAGAAATAACCAAGGCTATTGCCGCGACGCTTTTCAGAGGCGCTCCGGGGCGTCGCGGACGTTTTGCCGGCATGGGCCTGACGGTGGGAGGCTGCCGGTCCGACCGCGACGGTCGCGAGGCAGACTAACCCGAACGTCCGCTTTTGGGTGCTGCATGGAGGGGAACGAAACGAGCCGTCCCGGGTCTGTCGCGGACGGAATCGGCCATCGACACCGCGTCAGGCGGTGCGCCGCGGACGACACGCTCGCTGATCTTCGCGGTGGAGCCGGCGCCCGCCCGGGGCGACAAGGAGAGGTGCGCAGCGCCGTCATCGAATCCAGGCCAGCACGCATCCGGGTTGGGCTGGCAGCGTAGCCGTCACACGGACCGGTTGAAACGGATCGCCTGTGCGCACCACATAGTGGTTGCAGCCGGTAGCATACCGAAGACGGGTCGCGAGGACATAGGCATGCTCGAACGAGGCGAGGCGCGCCCGCAGAGGTGACAGGGTCTTCATGGGAGTGTCCGGGATAGTGTGCACAACGCGGAGCCGAGGTTCAGTCGCCCTCAAGGGCGATCGCAATGGCATGCAGCGCATTGGCAAGATTGTGTTCGATCTCCGCGCTGGTCATACCGAGGCGGGTCGCGATTTCGCTGATCGCCAGATCATCGACGCGGTGCATCATGAAAACGGCGAGCTGGTCGACGGGAAGCGCGTCAACGGCGGCTCGGTATCGAGAACGGAGATCGGCGGTGCCCGGCGCGGCGGAAAAAAACCGCAGGGATGCAAGGCAAGCGCGGGCCGCGCGCTGAAGCGCGGCGCCGGCGCGGCGGGCGGCGTGACGGAACATGACGGTCATCCTCTTGGTGTGGCATCGCTCGGGCTGCCTGCTCCCCAGCCCTCTTCCCTCCGTCGCGCCGCTACCAGGGAAAGGTCGGCAGCACCGCCTCGGTGGGGCCGTCGCAGTCGAGGAGAATATAGTCACAGCCATACGCCCGCCCGAGCGCCAGGATCGGAGGAATTTCCTTCGGCAGATGCCGCGCAGTATTGCCGGTCTCGATCCGGGTAGGCAGGAACCAGCCATATTGGGTCGGCGCGACGGGCAATGGCTGGCGTACGGGCGGCAGGTCGGCCCAGTCGCTGAGCAGCTGACCGGTCGCACAGCGTATGTGCGCTGTGCTGAGCACGAGATATTGTCCGGTTTCCATGATATTGGTCTCCTTTGCTCAGGCGTGGCGGAGGGCTGCCGCGAGGGCGGGGCTCGCCGGATCAAAATCAGCGGCCCTCATGTGGCCGTGCGGTCACGCCCCTTCCAGGCGGCTTTGGCCTCCGCGATCGGTATTTCCCGGAAGTGTCCGAGACAGAACTGGATAAAGTCATATTCCTGGGCGATGTCCTCCTCGCCGAGCGCGGCCGCGAGGTCGCGCCGGTAGCGGTCGAGCGGCATCACATGGTCGGCGGGAACCCACCGCGCGAGATCGTCGCTCTCCGCGCCGCAAATATCGCAGGTCGTGCAGTCATAGAGTCCCGACATCGTCCAGTCCTGCGCATCCGTATCCCACCGCGCGGAGGCGTCGCGCACGAGTTGGTCCGAACCGCAATGGGTACAGACCGGCCGCGCGCGCGCCGGCTGGCGGTGGTTCGGGGTCGTCGGGGTCGAAGGGCGCGATCGTCATTGCATAGGAAAGCTCGGGGACAGACGCGTTGAAATAGGGACTGGCCTCGGCGGCGATCGTCGCTGCCGCCTCGATTTCGCCGCTGGCGGGTTGGTCGACAAGCAACGTCTCGGCGGCAAAAACGTCGTCACCAGTGAAATATTCCACGCGGACCGCGTAGGTGAGAACAGACGGGGTGGTCGTCATGAACGGGACTCCTTGAAATGCAAATGACCGGCGCCGGGGCCGGGCTCTTCTGCGGGTTGCTGGAATGGTTGGAGCGAACATCAGCCTTTGCGTGCGCCGCTCGTGATATCGGTAATGCAGGAGGCGACTGCATCGAGGTCGGCGTCGTCATCCGCGGCCGGACTCGCGAGAGCGAGCGTGCCCGCGCGGCAAGGCTGACCTGGACGGCGGACCATGGCGAGTTTGATCGACGCGGGCGTATCAGCGCCGGCAGTGTCGAGATTCGGGTTCGGCATGATCACGTCCGAGATGACCGGGTTGGCAGGACGCCGGTGTTATCGGCGCGCGCCATTCAATCGGCCCGCTGGAGCAGTCCTCTTGCCTTGCCTTCGAGTTCGAGGCGGCTGTCCTGGTGCGACTTCGTGCGGGCGACGGCGGTGATGCCGTTCACGAAATCGTAGAGCGATGCCGGCGGATGACCTTCCTCGCTCAAGACGCGCGCGATGATCTGCTGCGTGTCGGACCTGGAGAAGCCACGGTTGCGCAAGAAGCTAGCCCGGTCCTCATCGGTGCGCGCAACGATCCGTTCGCGCGCCGTCTTGATCCCATCGACGAATCTGGCGGGCGAGGAGTCTGCGAAATGCGCGAGTGCCGGTTCAGCCTGGTGCGCGAAGCGATTGGCGGCGAATTTTGAGTGCCGGATGTTGATTTCCTGGAAATTCTCGACGCCCCAGAGATTCCGGTTCATGCAGACCGCCCGCAGATAGAAGGTTGCGATGCCCAGCGCCTTCGATCCCACCTCGGAGTTCCAGCAGTAAAAGCCGCGGAAGAAGAGGTCGGGGTCGCCATTGGGCAGTTTCCCGGCCTCGATCGGGTGTGTGTCGTCAACGAGGAAGAGGAAGACGTCGCGGTCGGAAGCGTAAAGCGTCGTCGTGTCGCGCGAGACATCGACATGAGGGTTATAGTGCATCGTAGACCAGTCGAGGACGCCCGGCACCTTCCAGCGCGTATCGCCCGTGCCATTGCCGGCGATGCGCATGACGGCGGAGACGAGTTCATGGTCCCAGATGCGGCCATAATCGGGGCCCGTGACCGCGCGGAGTTCGGCGCGGCCATCGCTGGTCTCAAGGAGCTTCACCTGCTCGCCGCGATGATCGATCAAGCCATGTTGCATGTTGATCCCGGCGAGCGCTGCGGGAAGAGTCCGCAAATAGGAGGCCGGCGCGCCCACGAGGCTGCAGAGCTGGCCGAAGGACCAGTTGGTCGGTGCGACGGGTTCGTCACGGCCGGGTACGGCCAGGGTCAGGCGCTCAGGTTCGTCGCTGCGCGCGAATACACGCACCGTGCGGCTCTCGACGACGCGCGTCGTTGCCGCCTCGGCCCGCGCGTGAACGCGATGATAGAGGTCGGGAAGCGAGAGGAAGCGTTCGTCGTCGGGTCTTGAAAACCATTCGGACGACACGCGGCTGATATTGCGGCCGCGACTGATGTCGACCTTATAGGGTATTTGTGCGGCGCGCGCAGCGGGAGCCATCATGTTCATGGGAAGGGTCTCCTGATAGAGGATCTGGAACAGCATCGCGCTGCTCCGCCCTTCTCTGTCCCCCTCCCTCCTCCGACCACAGGCGGATCAACCGTCGCCGGCCGGATATTCGGCTCAACGCGGTCATTTCTGAAAAGCCGGAGGAGTCCCGCTCCGCGGCATCCGGCCTGAGCATCCGGCAGGGACGAACGTTCGATCGCATGCCGTGAACCTGGCGGGCGGCGTTACCTCAAGCCGCCGCCGCAAGGCTGCGGCATTTTGTACGCCGAAGCCGACCAGCGGGGAAATTCGATCAACATCCGGCGCACCGGTCGCGGTGAAACAGACCCGGAGCGCGGAGATTGTCAGTCCGTGTCCGGGTCCTGTCAGAGGCCCGACGCCTAGAGAAAGCCGGCGCCCTGCTGTTCCTGGCGCAACGGGAAAATGAAATCTTCAAGTTTGGCCTCGACCCATGCCGGCAAACCGGGTGCCGCAGAATTTCGCAGGGCCAAAAGCGCATGCTGGACCCTAACCGTAAGAGGAAGCGCATTCGCCTCCCGGACCTTCTCGAAAAAGGGGTCGAGGGACGGCCATTCCTCGGCAATCAATTTGTGGATTGCGGCGGTCAAGGGTTCGGCAAGCGCATGGCCGGGGTCCAGAACCGTTGCCGTGCCTCCCAGGTCTTCGATTGCATGTCGCATCGGTGTCCGGCCGCCGTTGACGAGCGGGAAACCGCATTGACCGAGATGGGTGATGATTTCGAAATCGAAACGGTCTCCGTCGGAATCGCCGAATGCGGAGCGGAGACGAGCAAGCTGAGAGAGGATCATCCAGGCGATCATGTCCTTGTAGGATCTGGCTTCATCGCCTTCATCGACTCGTTCGAAGGGGCTGAGCGGGTTCCCGTTTGCATCGGCAAGGGCTGCCCATCCCTTTTCGTCAAAGACCATGTAGAACGGCCTTCCATCTTCTCCTTCCGCACTGACCAGCTTGCCCGCCATGGTCTCGGCTTCGGGGAAGAAGTTCATCAGAAAAGCAAGCAGTTCGAGAGGCAGGGCCCGCTGGCGCGCTGCGAGGTCGACGATGGCGCAGGCACCGATCAGGTCTCCCAGGAAAAAGCGCTGCGATTGCCAGAGGAGCTCCGTTGCGGCTGTTTCGGCGCCATCTGCCAGGCGTTCGGAAACGCGTGTGGCCAGTTCGGAGGCGAGCTCGCTGACCAGGAACTCGGGCGCACGAATAACCACGATATCCTCACCGCCATGATGACGGCTGCATTTGACCCAGCCTTGTGCAGCGAGCGCTGTCGCAGCTGCGTCCGACGCAGGGCCGAAGGCGTCACGGCGAACGACCAGGGCATTGGCTTGCGTCAACGCGAGAGCGTCGGACACCTCGCCGCCGTCCGCGAGCGCGTCCCGTGCCAGAAGGCGAAAGAGCCGGGCGGTATCGCCGCCCACCTTCGAAAGGTGCTGACGGGCAGTCTGAACGAACTTGAGTCCCATGGATGCCGGAATAAAGGCCGCGATATCCTCGTCATCGGGTATGGAGCCGGCAGCAAGCGCGGCGCGAAGGACCCAAGGCCTGCGATATTCCTGGCTTAGCTCGGCGCCGCCGTAGAAGAAGAGGCGAGCGGGTGCGATCGCTTCACGGACATATTGAAATTCCTGATCGTCGAGAAGGTCGACTTCGATCACTTTCGCGACCGGCTCGAGTGCACCCGGTGTGCGGCCATTCGCGCCGCGGAGGATCGTATCGGCGCGATCGGTAGACAGAACGAGCCGCAAGGCATCGCCGAAGCCGGTTTCGGCAAGCTCTTCCAGGTCCGAGGCGACGGCCGAACCTGGTGCGACGCCATCCACGGCGAGGATGAGAGCAGGCTTGCGGTTCGACTTGGACATGCGCCGCAGCCATGTCCGAACTTCCTGCGGCGAAAGCGACCATTCGAGCGTCGCTTCGAAAAGATTGGCGATCCGCTGGAAGAGTCCGGCACCTGCCGTGGCGGCGTTGATCATCAACATGGCCCAGTCGGGAGAAGAGCGGGTCAAGCGCGCAAGATCGCGCAGCACATTGCTTTTGCCGGAGAGCGGCGCGCCTTCGAGGACAACGGCCTTGGCGCCATCGTTGAGCATGGAGAGGATGTCGACGGTGGCCCGTCGACCGAACAGCAGATCACGGCCATAAGGCAGCCGGGCATCATCGGGGTCTCCGGTGAGCTGCTCGATCAGCGCGTCGGTGCGTGCGCGGACGGCCTCGACCCAGATGGTCGTCTCCGGACCCATGAGCATTTCGATCGCCCAAGCGAGGTTTGACGCTGCGACCTTGCCGATATTGCTGAACAGCTTCTCCGCGAAGTCCGCACCGTCCAGACCGGGGTCGAGCGGCTCGCCGTTGCTGGCTTGCCGCACCCATGTCTCCTTGCCGTTGCTCACGATGACCAGCGGCGGACGATCGAGGAGTTGCGCCGCATAGCTGCGTCCCTGGCCAACATGGTCTTCGCTGAGAGTCTTGTCCTCGCGCTTGAGTTCGAAGAGCGCGAGTGGCCGCTTGCCGTGAAGAACGAGCAAGTCGGCGCGACCTTCGGCCTCCCAAAGCGCGGCGCCATCATAGTCATCCTCATGATGTCCTATCCGCAGCTTGAATCGCTTCTCGACCTGAAAATCTCCAGGGGACAGATGCTTCAGTTCTTTGCGGAGCAGCGCCAGAGCATAGGCCTGCAACTGGGCTTCGGGTACGAAGGTCATGACCGAGCTGTAATAGCCGCGCCCCGTGCCCCGCGACATAAAAATCCGGCACGCTGGGTGCCGACGGTCAATCTCCATCAGGCGGCGGCCTGGCTGGCCATCGGCTCGCCGATGGCCGCGATGATCGCCTCGGCCTGCTTCGGGGGAACAAAGACCCGGGTCTTGTAAGCAATGATCTCGGTAAAGCAGCCGAGCGCCTTCAATCGGGCACGGCTGTCCGGAGGATAGTTCATGATTTCCAGTCGAGGCTCGTCATTGACCAGCGCGCGGCGGAGACGCGCCGGTTCGAGGCCCGGAATTGCCACGCCCTCGGACGAACGGGCAGCTCTGATGATCTCGGCCGGCGTCAGGCCGAACTCCATGTTGATGCCAAATGTCGCGGCGAGGCGCTCCAATCCCGCAGGCGAGACGATGCGGCCGAGGACGGCGTTGCCGGCCTGGTCCGCGATCCGCCAGACGCGGACGTCATCATCGGGAAGCTTGTCCCAGACCGGCAGGAGAAGACCCGTTGCGACGTTGATGTCGCTGGTTTCGACCTCCTGCGCCGCCATCTCGCATTCCGCCTGCCAGAGCCGCGCAAAGTCGGCTTTTCCGGTCGCCTGCCAGTGGCTGGCAGCAAGCCTGGACTCGCGAATGCGATCGGAACCGGTGGGTCGGATGAGCTCCCAGATGCGGATCGATTGGCCATCGTCATCGAGTATCGACCAGGACGGCACGCGAAGCGCGACACGGCCCGATCGTTCGTTGCGGAGGAACTGGATATCGCCGCAGTCGCGCCATTGATCGAGGAGGACGGGAAGCGCCGTGGCGCGCCGCCGACGTTTCAGTTCGATCCGGCACAGTTTGGTTTCAGCGCCGCTCACCGGATCGCACCGCAGCACTTGTTCCTCGACGATGCGCATCTCATCGGCAAGGATCGTCTCGACACCGACGTCGAGCGTGCCCGCCTCCCGCGCAACCTGAATGCGGGCCTGGATCAGCCCGAAATATTCCTCGAAGATGGCATTCTGAGTCGCAATCCTGAGCGCGAGCAGGCGATTCAGCCAGCGCTGGATCGGCGGCAGCTTGTCGAGCAGTTCCCCGCTGTCCTCGTTGACCAGCTTGAGACCCGTCATGCCGACATAGTCGGCAAGCGAGGTACTCTTGAGTTTTCCGCGGTGCAGCAGCCTGTACCATTGCTGGAGCGCATCCTTGGCATAGTCGCTCTCGAGATTGTCCGCAGGATCGAAGAGATTCTGGCCCCCGGCCTGGCGTTGACCACGGGTCAGGGCACCGAGGCTGTCGAGCCGGCGGGCGATCGTGCTGATGAAGCGCCGTTCACCCCAGCAATTGGTTGCCGCGGGAATGAAAATCGGGGCGCTTTGCTGGTCGGTGCGGTTGGAGCGACCAAGCCCCTGGATCGCGTTGGACGCCCGCCATCCCGGTTCGAGAAGAAAGTGCGCGCGGCGGCGGTGCGCGGTCGGGCATTTGCGATCGGCATGATAGCTCCGTCCGGTGCCGCCAGCGTCCGAGAATATGAGGATCCGCTTCGCGCCCGCCATGAAGGCGTCGGCCTCCGCGATATTGCTGCGCGCGGTGCGCCGTTCGATCCGCTGCCGCCCCACCATATCGGTCAACAGCCGCCGGCTTCGTCCGGTCACCTCGGCAACAAGGTCCGTACCGAACCGGGAGATGATCGCGTCAAGGGCACTCGGGATCGCAGGCATCGCGCAGAGTTGCTCTATGAGATCGTCGCGCGCGCGAAGCGCTTCCTGGCTGTGAATCGGATGGCCCGCCGCATCGACGACGATTTCGGAGCGAGGCTCACCGTCGGTGCCCTTGAAGACGCGCAGCATGCGCGTCGGGAAGGCCGTTTTGAGATATTCCACCATATACTCGCGGGGTGAGAGCTCGATTTCAAGGTTTGCGCGTTCGTCGGCGCCAAGTCCCGCAAGCCGGCGTTCGAGCATGGCCTCGGCGGTGGTCACGAGCTGGATCACGACATGATGGTCGCGCGCGAGATGATGCTCGATCGCGCCAAAGAGCGTGGGCAGTTTCATGGCGATCAGCACTTGGCCGAAGAAGAGCTGCTTCGCGCTTTCGAAGCGCGAGAGCGCGGCCCCCTTGGCTTGTGCGTTGAGCGACCGCCCGGTCATGCGGTCGACGATGTTGGTGGCCTCAAGCACCTCGTCGAGGCGGCGGTGGATGATGCTTTATCGCGAGGAAGCGGTAATGCGGAGGAACGCGGCGTAGTCCTGCAAAGCTGCGGAACATTTCGCCACGTCCTTCACATTATTCTATAGGGT
>NZ_LNSB01000044.1 GCF_001468285.1 Sphingopyxis sp. HIX
GCATCGCGACCAGATATGACAGGCTCCCCGCAAACTACCTGGCCAGCCTCTATCTCGCATCAATCCGCTTCTGGGCCTGAATGTCGAATCAACCTAGGCCTGCCAGACGATCGCACCACCGATCAGCGTGAGAGCCACGGTACCGAGCGCCCCCGCCTCCTCGGGCCAGTCGTACAGCATCAGGTCCGCTGGCGCCCCGACCGCGAGCGGCCCCTGATACAGCGCCAGCGCCTCCGCCCGCCCGATGGCTTCACCGCCACCGATCACATCGCCGCCCCGCGTCCGCCGATCGGTTGCCGCGCGCAGCGCCACCCAAGGATTTGCATCGCCATAGGGTGCATCCGATCCCCCGAGCACCCGCACCCCGCTGCGCGTCAGCGAGCCGAGCCGGTAGAGGTCGTCGAGTTCGCCCGTCTCCATCTGCACAAGATAACGGTCGCCGCGATCGTGGATGAAATTGGGCTGCGTCACCACCGTCAGCCCCGCGGCCGCAATATCGCCGATCAGGCTCGCCGCGATCATCCCGCCATGCTCGATCCGGTCGCCGGGTTTCGTCCCGCCAGCGATGGCCAAGGCTTCCAGATAGAAAACCAACTCCCCAAGCGTCACGCAATGCGCCGCGACATTCCGCCCCAGCACCCGCGCCGCCGCGATCCGCCCCACCACCGCCTCGATCGGCGGCAAGTCATTCTCGTCGAGCAGCAGCTTGACCGGCCCCAGTCTATAGCCATCGCCCACGGGCAAAGCCTCGGTCCCCATCATCACCAGCCGCTGCGGCATCGCCCCCGCCAGTAGCTTCGCCTCGTCCGCGCCATTCGACGCCCCCGCGTCGGTCACGCCGGTCACGCCCCATTCGGCGAACTTTGCCCCTAGCGCGGCGAGCGACGGCGGCGCCCCGCCGATCCGCTCGCGCAGCCAGGCATCGCCCCGCCAGATACGGCCACTGGGCTTCCCGCCCACGCCAAGCTCGACGCAAGCGGGGAAGGGCGCTTCGTCCAGTGCGGCGACCCCCGCGCTGTTGAGCAGCCAATAGCCCCCCGTTCGGTCCTGCACGCGCAACGGCCGGTCGGGCAGCCAGTCGTCGAGCACCGCGCGGTCGGGCAATCCGGCCACCCGCTCGTCATAACCGATCGCGCGCACCCATGCTCCCGGCGCCGCGGCACGCAGCTTCGCGATCACCGCATCGACGCTCCGGCAATCGGTCAGGTCGACCGACTCCATCCGCGCCGCCGTCGCCAGCAAATGCAGGTGATGATCGTGCAGCCCGCCGCCCAGCGTCAGCCCGCGCGCATCATATTCGGGGCCGTGCCCCGCCACCGCCGCGCCCATCGCCGTGACGCGGCCATCGCGCACGCCCACCGCCAGCGGCGCGCCATCGGCGCAGCGTGCATTGCGGATGATCAGGTCGAAGATGTCGCTCACGCCATCGCTTTTGCGAAAGTCGCCGCCGTCCGTGCAAGCGAAACGTCGATCACCCCGCCTTGCTGCGCCGCCAGCGCCTCGAGCGCCAGCGTCGCCGCGGTCAGCCCGGTCAGCGGGTCGGCCAGCGCATCGCCGACGAACTGCGGCCGATCCTCGTCCCAGCGCACCAGCCCGCCCGCCGCCGCGCAATCGTCGCCGAAACCCACGCGCATCGCCGCATCGCCGGTCCAACCGTGCGCGGTGATTGCGATCCACAACAGGTCGGGATTGATCCGGAACAGATGCTCTTCATCGAGCCCCAGCCGTGCCAGCGCATGCGGTCGCGCCGAGCTGATCAGCACCCGCGCCTCGCCGATCATCGCGAGCAATTCGGCACCGTCGATATCCGCCGACACGCGCCGCTTGTCGCCATTCAGCCGCCCGTCGAGCTTGGGCGTATGCATTCGCGTCGGGTCGGGTCGCCCGTCGCTCTCGACCTTCACCACCGCATGCCCCGCCTCGGCGAGCAGCGCGCCGCAATAGGGCCCAGCCCACAGCGCCGACAGGTCGAGCACGATCCCGTCGGTCGTCCGGCAACTTCGAAGGTCGGATGGCACCAACGGCGTGGCCTCGCCGATCTTTGCCACCGGCATATGCAGCTTCGCCGCCGCCGTCACCATCTCGTCCGCCGCGCGCGCGTCGGCCGCGCCCTGGATCGCCTGCCACGGCTCGTCGTCGAGCGCCGCGCCCGTCCATGCCGGCACCAGCTCGCGATCCTCCTCTCGCGCCAGCGACACCGCCATCCAGCCGCCGCGGCACTTCACCATCCGGCAATGGCGGTTCGGCGACCACTCGCCCGGTTCGGCGAGCGTCAGGTCGTCGTCCCGCGACAGCGCGCGGCGCGGGTCGAACGCGATGCACCCGCCCGATGCCGCGACCAGCCGCTCGCCCGCCGCCGCGACCGCATCGAGCAGCGCCGTCACACGCCGCCCTCGATCTTATGCACCAGCCCCCATTCGAGTGCCTGCGCCGCGCCGACGCGCTTGCCCAATAGCAGCATCCACAGGGTGCGATGCCGCCCGATCGCGCGGGCGACGGTTGCGGTCCCGCCCGCGCCGGGGATCAGCCCCATGCCGAGCTCGGGCAGCTGGAACCAGGCATCGGGCGCCGCGATGCGGTGATGCGCCGCCGCCGCGACCTCGATTCCCGACCCGACGCAGGCGCCGTGCAGCCGCACCGCGCCGCGCTCGCCCAGCGCATCGATCGCGCGCGCGCAGCTGTGCAGCGTCCGCACCAGATGTGCCTCAGCCAGGTCGCGTGCGCTGCCGAATTCGGGGAGGTCGCCGCCGGTCGAGAAACATTTGCCCGCGCCGCGCAGCAGCACCTCGGGCCGGCTCGGATCGTCGAGCGCGTTGGCCAGCGCCTCGTACAGCGCGTCGCGCATCGCGGCGGTCATCGCATTGTGATTGGCGGGATCGTCGAGCGTCAACGTCAGTCGGTCGCCCTCGCGCGCAATCGTCACCGGCTCGGCAGGCGTCGGCGGGCCGTCGTCGATCTTGGCCGCCGCCCGCCAGCGCGCAAACTCCGCCCCGCCGAGCAGCGACGAATAGGCAAAGGATTCGGCGGTCAGCGCGTCGGCCAGCGGCATCTTCGCGGTCAACCGCAGCAATTGCGCCGCGATCGTCGCCGCGTTCGGGTTCGCCCGCACCGCATCGGCCAGCGCCTCGACCTGCGAAAAGCTCGCCACGGACACCCATGGGCGCGGCGCATCCGCCGCCATGGTCAGCAACAGGTCGAAATCACCGGCTACCACCGCCGGCAGCGCGCCTTCGCGGTCCACCCCGATCACCACCGCCTGGATCGCCACCTTCGGCCGCACCCAGCGCGCCGCATCGACGACCAGCACCGGCTCGCCGCCCGGCGCGGACAGGCGGTCGGCGCCCAAATGGTCGGCTGTCGTCATTGCGCCGTCCTAACCGGCGCAAACCTCTTCGGCCAGTTCGGCCTTGAGCACGCGGCGCAGCAGCTTTCCGGTCTCGTTATAAGGAAGCTCATCGCGCACAAACCATTGCTCGGGGGTCTTGGTCGAACGCAGCTTGGCCTTGATCGTTGCCGCCATCGCCCCGGTATCGGGCGCGCCCGAGCGCGACACGATCACCGCGACGACCTTTTCGCCCCATTTCTCGCAAGGGATGCCGAGTACCGCGCAGTCGGCGATATCGTCGAAGCCGCGCAGCACATCCTCGATCTCGCCGGGCGAGATATTCTCGCCCCCGCGCACGATCACATCGTCGAGCCGCCCCTCGACGAACAGATAGCCGCCCGCGTCGAGCCACCCCGCGTCGTTGGTCGCGAACCAGCCGTCGTCGGCGATCGCCTTCTTGTGCAGATATTCGCCCGACACCTGCTCGCCGCGCACATGGATCTCGCCATGCTCGCCGACGTCGCAGCAGCTGCCGTCCTCGCGCCGTATCTCGAGTTCGAGGCTCGGCAACGGCTGCCCGACCGACGCGATGCGCCGCCTTACGACGGGATCGTCGGAGGCAAAGGCGGCGCGATGATCCTCGGCGCCGAGCAGCGCGATCGTCGAGCTCGTCTCGGTCAGCCCATAGGCATTGACGAAGGCGACGTGCGGCAACATGCCCAGCGCGCGCGCGATCACCGCTTCGGGCATCTTGCCGCCGCCATAGGACAGCGCGCGCAGGGCAGGGAGGGTCTCGCCCGTCGCCGCCATCACGTCGAGGATGCGATCGAGCATCGTCGGCACGACCATCGCATGGGTGATGCCCTCGCGCGCCGCGGTCGCGACCCAGTCCTCGGCGGTGAAGGCGGGCAGATAGACGATCCGCCGCCCGCCATAGGCCGCGGTCAAAATCGCCGAAATCCCCGCGATATGGTAACTCGGCACGCTCACCAGCGCCGCCTCGTCTTCGTCGGCGCCGAGGAATTCGACCGTCGACATCACATAGGAGGTGAGGTTGCCGTGGCGCAGCACCGCCGCCTTGGGTTCGCCCGTCGTGCCGCTGGTGAACAGCAGCACCGCAATGTCATTCTCGGCCTCGTCGAGCAGCACGGGCTCGGGTACCTCGCCGCGCAGGAACTCGGCCTCGAAATCACTCCGCGCAACCAGCTCGACGCCGTCGACCGGCGCGATGCGTGCCAGCATATCATCGTCGGCGACCAGCATCGCGGGCGCGGTGCGCGCGACCAGCTTGTTGAGGTCGGCATCGGCCAACCGATAGTTGAGCGGCACGAAGGGGGTGCCCGCCATCCCGCTCGCGAACAGCAGTACGGGCAGGGCGTCGCCGTTCATGCCGAGGAAGGCGGTGTTCGCCTTGCCCTTGCCCGCCAGCCACGCCGCCACCCGGCTTGCGCGTGCGCGATAGGCGGCGAAATCCAGCCCGTCGGCGCGCCCGCCGACCGCCGGGCGGTCGCTGCAGGCGTCGGCGGCGATGTCGAGGAGCAGCGGCGTGCGCATTGCGGTCAGTCCGAGGCGGGAAGCGGCTTCGCGCCCTTGATCGTCATCGGGGTACCGTCGAACGCCAGCGATCCCTTGCCCGCCTTGGCGCCCAGCACCTCGATCCCGCTCGCCTCGTCGGTGTAGCGCTTGCCGATCAGCACCCCCTCGGCGAACGCCGGATCGACGGCGCCGCTCGGTGCGCTCGCATCGTCGATCGGCAGCACCGGCGCGCCGCCGCACTGCAATTCGCCGGCGGCGCTCGGTGGCCGCACCACGACCAGCTGCGCATCGCAAACCGCGGATTTCCAGCGCGAACCCGGCTTCAGTTCCATGTCACTCGATCCTTTCCCGTGGCGCCCGTCTGTCGCCTTTGCTCCGCCAATATGTCAATCGACATAGAAAGTAAACGTAGTTATATAACTCAAAAGAGCAAAGGGAGAACGATGCATCCACGGCATTTTGCGGCAACAGCGCCCGATCGCCCCGCGATCGTCATGGCGGCGGACGGCGCGGGGACACGCTACGCCGAACTCGAAGCCGTCGCAAATCGCGGCGCGCAATTGTTCCGCTCGCTCGGCATCACCCGCGGCGATACCGTTGCGGTCTGGCTCAAGAATGTCCGCGAATATTTCGAGATCTATTGGGCCGCGCAGCGCGCCGGCCTCTATCTTTGCCCGATCTCGAATCAGCTTACGCCCGACGAGGCCGCGTACATCCTGGCCGACAGCGGCTCGAAACTGCTCGTCACCCACGCCGATGTGCCCGCCGCGGCGACGTTGGTCGCAGGTCGCGCCGAGCTGATCCCCCGCGTCGCGCATATCTTCGACCTCGGCCCCGGGCTCGCGGCCTCCTGGCAGGCGGCCGTGGCGGCGCAGCCGGCAACCCGCATCGCCGACGAGTCGGCGGGCTATCACCTCGTCTTTTCCTCGGGGACCACGGGCCGGCCCAAGGGCATCCGCCTGCCGCTCTCGGGCGAGCCCGCCGAGGCCCCGCACATGCTCGCCGAACGCATGGCGGCGCGTTACGGCATCGGTCCGGACAGCGTCCTCCTGTCGCCCGCGCCGCTCTACCACACCGCGCCGCTCGCTTACGGCATGTCGGCGCATCGCCTCGGCGCGACCGTCGTCATCATGGAGAAGTTCGACGCCGAGGAGGTGCTGCGCCTGATCGAAAAGCACCGCGTCACCTTCATGCAGATGGTGCCGACGATGTTCATCCGCCTGCTCGCGCTCCCCGATGAGGTCCGTGCGCGCTACGACATCTCGTCGCTCGAAAAGATCGTCCACGCCGCCGCGCCGTGCCCGGTCGAGGTCAAGCGCCGGATGATCGCCTGGCTCGGCCCGATCGTCTACGAATATTATGGCGGGTCGGAAGGAAACGGCTCGACCTTCATCACGCCGCAGGAATGGCTCGACCATCCCGGCTCGGTCGGCCGCGCCGACTGGGGGACGCTCCATATCTGCGGCGAAGATGGCGAAGAGGTCGGCCCGGGTGTCGACGGGCTCGTCTATTTCGAGGGCGGCTGGGATTTCCAGTATTTGAACGATCCCGGCAAGACCCGCGACGCGCGTCATCCGCAACACTCCGGCTGGTCGACGCTCGGCGACATCGGCCACGTCGATGAAGAAGGCTATCTCTACCTCACCGACCGCAAGAGCTTCATGATCATCTCGGGCGGGGTGAACATCTATCCGCAGGAGGCCGAGAACCTGCTCATCCAGCACCCCGAGGTCGCCGACGTCGCGGTCATCGGTGTCCCCCACGCCGAGATGGGCGAGGAGGTCAAGGCGGTGGTTCAGCCGAAAGACTGGAACGCCGCCGGCCCCGACCTCGCCGCGCGGCTGATCGCCCATTGCCGCGACCATCTCAGCCCGATCAAATGCCCGCGCTCGGTCGACTTCGACCCCGCGCTGCCGCGCCACGACACGGGCAAGCTCTACAAACAGGCGGTGCGCAAACGCTATTGGCCGGCCCAATAGCGGTGGGCGCATTGCGCGGTCGAACCAAAGCCGCCATAACCGCCGCATGATGCGCACGCTTCTCGGCATGTTCCTGGCGTTGATGCTGTCGCTCCACGGCCCGGCGGGCTGCGCCGCCGCGCTGGCCGCGCCGCCGCCCGATCCTTGCGCATCGATGCAAGCCATGCAGGCCGACGGCGGCGACCAGTCGACGCCCGACGACAAGGCACCGCACACCTGCGAGCGCCTCTGCTACCTCGCAGGCGTCGCGGTCTCGGAGCCGGGGCTTGGTGCACGGCTTGGCTTTCCGGCCATCCGGCCATCGACATGGGCGGCGGCGCGCCACGACCATGAGGCTGCGCCCGCAACCCCGCCGCCGCGGCACGTCTGAAAACGGACTTTCATTCGAATTTTCAGATTTTCAGGAGATAGATCATGTTGAACCGCGTTTTTGTCGCCGCGCTTGCGCTGGCGGCCACCACCCCCGTGCTTGCCGCCGAACCGGCTGCCGAAAAGCCGAAGTGCGAATGCTGCGCCAAGATGAAGGATGGCGCAGGCATGAAGTGCTGCGACGGTGACAAGGAGGTGCCGAAGTCCGGCGCCGAAGCCGGCGGCGATCCGCACAAGGATCATGCCGGCCACTAAGGGCTGAAACGGATCGGGCGTCCGAGCGATCGGGCGCCCGTTTCCATTCGGCTAGCTGCGCCCCGGGCCCCACAGGATCAGCGCCGCGCCGCCGAGGCACACCAGCCCGCCGAGCAGATCCCAGCGGTCGGGCGATACGCCCTCGACCATCTTCAGCCACACCAAGGAGGCGATGATATAGACGCCGCCATAGGCCGCGAAGGCGCGCCCCGCCGCCTCGGCCTCGACGCGCGTCAGCGCATAGGCGAAAAAGGCGAGGGCGAGCGCGCCCGGCACCAGCCACCAGGGCGATTTGTCCAGCCGCAGCACCGCCCAGAAGGCGAAGCAGCCCGCGATCTCGCCCAACGCCGCCAGCACATACCAGCCGATCGTTGCCAGCGGCGCACTCATGCGTGCGCGCCTTCGCACAGATGATGGTCGCCCAGCGCCTCGATCACCCGGCAATCGCCCGCCAGCCCGCCGCGGCAGCGCCCGACGATCCGCGCCAGTTCGTCGCGGAGCGCCTCGAGTTGCGCGATCTTCGCCTCGACCTGTTCCAGATGTCCCGTCGCGATCCGGTCGGCCTCGCCGCAGTCGCGCTCGGGATGGTCCGACAGGTCTAGCAGCGAACGGATCTCCTCGATCGTGAAGCCCAGGTCGCGCGAATGGCGCACGAAGGCCAGCCGCGACCGGTGCGCCTCGCCATAACTACGGTAATTCGCCGCGGTGCGGTGCGGCTCGGGCAGCAGCCCGATGCGCTCATAATAGCGGATCGTCTCGATGTTGGCGCCGGTCACCCGCGCGAGTTCGCCGATTTTCATGCCTTGACCCTGTAGTTGCTACAGGGTGCATATAAGCGGTCGACTCGAAACCCCAAGGAGATTCGGCAGATGGCCGACCAATGCTGTGCCGGTAAGAGCGGCAAGACCGCGCTCAACGACCCCAAGTGGCGCCGTGTCCTGTGGATCGCGCTCATCATCAACGCGGGCATGTTCGCGGTCGAGATCGTCGCGGGGGTCGCGGCGGATTCGCGGGCACTGCAGGCCGACGCGCTCGATTTCCTCGGCGACGCCGCCAATTATGCGATCAGCCTTGGCGTAGCGGGCATGGCGCTCGCCTGGCGCGCGCGCGCGGCACTGTTCAAGGCCGCGACGATGCTGCTCTTCGGATTGGGCGTGCTCGGCGCGACCCTCTGGGGCTTCATGACCGGCACCTCGCCACATCCCGAAACGATGGGCGTGATCGGTTTCGCCGCGCTGGTCGCCAATGTCCTCGTCGCGCTGATGCTCTACCGCTACCTCACCGGCGACGCGAACATGCGTTCGGTGTGGATATGCTCGCGCAACGACGCGATCGGCAACCTCGCCGTGCTAGCCGCAGCGCTCGGCGTGTTCGGCACCGGGCGCGGCTGGCCCGACCTCGTCATCGCGGGCATCATGGCCGGCCTCGCCATCTGGGGCAGCCTCGAAGTCTTCCGCCAGGCGCGCGGCGAACTCGCCGCCGCCTGACGCGGACACGGGGCTCAGCCCGGCTGGTTGTACATCTCGGTCGGCCCCGGATATTCGCGCCCGTCGTCGAGCCCGACGCCGATCTCGCGGTCGGCGAGCGCGTTGACCATCGCGTTGAGCCGCATCACCTCCTTGCGGTGCTTCGGCTCACTGGCGAGGTTGACCATTTCCTTCGGGTCCGCGTGGGTGTCGTAAAGCTCGAGGTCGTTGCGCGCGCTCAGCGTCTTCCAGTCCTTGGGCTGGTGATGATGCGCCGGCGCGAAATAGCGCGCGAACTTCCAGCGCCCGTCGTGCACGCCGCGGTGGAGGCGGCGCTTTTCGAGATCGTAGATCTTGCCGTAATCGGCCACCTGTTCGCCCGGCGGACGCGGGCCGACAACGCGCGCCGAATTGGGCTCCCACATATGCGCGACGGCATAGTTGAAGAAATGCCCGCGCCTGTCGCGCTCGGTCGGCGCCGTCGGCGACGACAACAGCCCCGAGACATCGACCCCCGGCAGGTCCGGAAAGCGATTCCTGCCTTCGTCGGCCGACAGCCCCGCGATCGTCATCAGCGTCGGCGCGATGTCGATCGCGCCCATCAGGCCCTTGGTGGTCTGCCCGCCCTTCACATCGGGGTGCGCGATGATCATCGGGATATTGGTTTCCTCGCGGTACATCGTGCCCGCCTTCTGGCGCAGCCCGTGCGCCGCGGCGCGTTCGCCATGGTCGCTGGTGTATAGGATGATCGTATTGTCGATCTGGCCGCTCTCCTTGAGCGCCCACAGCAATTGCCCCAGCCGCCGGTCGACGTCGCGCAGGCAGTTGTAATAATAATTGTTGAAGCGATGCCAGCTGTCGAGGTCGCCCAGCGGCATCGGCCCGTAGAAAAGATCGTTGAGCCGCTGGATGCCCTTGTGCGCTTCGGGCTTGGTGGAAAGGTCGTCCTTGTAGAAGCTCTCGGGCAGGTCGAACTTGTTGTCGACCTCATAGATCGGGTCGCCGGGCTCGCGGCGCAGCGGCGCGAGGATATCGGGGTGCGTGCGGTGCTTCGCCTGCTCGCCCGTCGCGTCGTAGAACATGATATCGTGCGGGTTGATCAGCCCGACGACCATGAACCACGGCTTGCCCCCGGCCTTGTCGCGCCGCACGAAGTCGAAGATGCTGCGCGCCGCATCGCCCGCGACATACATGTCGGCGCGGTAGCCGTCCCATGTCAGCCCCAGTTCCTCGCCGTCGAAGCCGTAATCGTGGAAGCCGTATTTCTCCATCATCCGCTCGGTGCTCGGATAGATGCCGCCGGGCACGCGGTTCCAGTTGCGCTCGAAATTCATCCGCGCGAGGTGCCACTTGCCCTTGTAGCTGGTGTAGTAACCTGCCGCCTGCATCATATGCCCCAGCGTCGGCATATCCTCGGCCGCGACGGGGTTTGGCGCATTGTCGCTGTTCAGGAACAGCCCCGTCTGCTGCGTGTGATGCCCCTGGAAGATCGTCGAGCGCGACGGGGTGCAAGGCGTGGTGTGGACATGGTAATTCTCGACCAGCATCCCGCGCTCCATCAACTCGCGGTGATGCGGCAGCTTTTCGAGCAGCCCCTTGGGATAGCTCGCGACGCTCTGCTCCTGATCGGTGACGATCATCAGCACGTTGAGCTTCTTGCCGTTCTTCGCGATCGCCGGCATCGCCAGCCCCGCCGCCGCCATCGCCCCCATGCCGCCGACGAAGGTGCGGCGATCGACATTCCAGCTCATCTCATTCTCCCAGCATTTCGACGGTCGGCCCGCGCCAGACGATGTGCCTGGCGCGGGCCAAGCATGGTCAGAATTTGAACGACAGATCGACCCCGAATTCGCGCGGCGCCTGATAGAATTGGCTGATCGGCGTCGCGCCCGCATTGGTCGCGCCCGAGATCACTTCCTGGTCGGTCAAATTGGTGCCGTAGAGCGTGACCTTCCACTTCTCGTCCTCGCCCGCGACCGCGATGCTTGCGTTGAGCAGCACCACCTCGTCGCGGTAATAGCCGGGATTGTTGCTGCGGCCCCAGGTGTTGAAGCGCGACGAATAGCGCGCGTCGCTGTGCAATTTGACCTCGCCGAAGCCCGTCGGGATCGCATAGTCGACCGACAGGCTGCCGCTCCACTTGGGCGCATTGGCGAGGTCGAGTCCCGACGAATCGGTCGGCACCGCGAAGGTGCCGTTGGGCACGCCGTTGATCAGGATCGGCACCGCGGGTCCGCACTGGCCGGGCTCGGGCGCGCCGTTGGTGAACACGCCGTTGGTGTCGGCGCAGAAGTCGGTGTAGCGCGCGTGCAGACAGGCGAGGTTGGCGCCGATCGTGAAGCCCTGCGCCGGGCGCAGCACGCTCTCGATCTCGAAGCCATAGATTTCGGCCGCGGCGATGTTGGTCGTGATATTCTCGGCGCGGACCGACCCCATCTTGGTCACCGAGCTTTGCAGGTCGGTATATTTGTTGAGGAAGCCCGCGACGTTCAGGCGCAGCAGCCGGTCGAACAGGTCGCTCTTCGCGCCGATCTCATAGGCGGTGACGCGCTCGGGATCATAGGGGCCGACATTCTCGGGGATGGTGCCGCGCGAGTTGTAGCCGCCGGCCTTATAGCCCTGCGAATAATTGGCGTAGACCATGATGTCGGGGGTGACTTCGTAATTGACCGTCAGCCGCGGCGTGAATTCGGCCCAGCTCGCCTCGAGGCTGCTCGCGAAGGACGAGGTCTGGTTGCCGTTGACGCGCACCTGCGACGCGATGTCGTATTTCTTCCGGTCGTGGCTGTAGCGCCCGCCCATCGACAGCGTCAGTCCGTCGGCGGGGTGCGCGTTGACCAGCGCGAACAGCGCATAGCTTTCGGTGTCCTGGTGCAGCTGCGCCAGCGTCGTCGTGGTCGGCGTCGCCAGCACGGTGTTGAACTGGCGCCACTTGTCGGCCTGATAATAGAGGCCGACGACAAAATCGACCGGCTCGCCCGCGGGCGAGACGTAGCGCAGCTCGGCGCTCTTCGAATCGCCCGCAAAGTCGCGCGTCACGTCGAGCTGCGGCGCCGGGGTGATCAGCCCGTCGAAGTCGCCGCGGGTGATATATTTGAGGTCGCGGTAGCCGAGCACCGCGCTCACCGTACCCCAGCCCACGTCGAGGTTCGAGTTCCACGACCCGCCCCAGCTTTCGGTGTTGGCGAAGGGATCGAACAGCACCGCGGCCTTGCGCACGTCGGTCTTCACGACATCGGGCAACAGGTCCCAGTTCGGGTCGCCATTGTCGAGCACATGCGGCGCCGGCCCCGTCGTCTTCTGCTTCAGCCAGTCGACGACCAGCGTCGAATCGAACGCGCCGCCCGCATCATATTCGAGCGCGCCGCGCACCGACTTCACATTGGCGCCGTTCAGCCGGTTGCCCGTGATGACGTTGCGGCTGTAGCCGTTGTAGTCGCGAAAATTCACCGCGACCTTGGCGGCGAGCGCATCGCCCGCGAAGCGCCCCGAGTTGATCTTGCCGCGGAACTGCTTGAGCCCGTAGGAGCCGAGCGACACCCGCGCTTCGCCGCCGAAATCGTCGGTCGGCCGCGCGCTGATGACGTTGAGCGTGCCCGCGAGGTTGTTCTTGCCGAACAGCACGCCCTGCGGGCCTTTCAGGATTTCGATGCGCTCGACGTCGAACAGGTCGAGCATCGTGCTCGACACGAAGGGGATATAGACGCCGTCGATGATCGTGCTGACCTTGGGGTCGGCGTTGGGGTCGGGGTCCGAGGTGTTCATGCCGCGGATCGAGATCATCGGCACGTTGGCGACCAGCCCCTGCGTCTGGAGCACGACGTTCGGCGCGAGGCCGTTGAGGCTGGTGATGTTGGTGCTGCCGCTGCCCTCGACCATCTCCGAGTTGAAGGCCGAGATCGCGATCGGCACGTCCTGCACGCTTTCCGAGCGACGCTGCGCGGTGACCAGTATCTCGCCATAGGTCTCGTCGGTGCCCGTCGTGTCCTCGGCGGCGGCGGTGTCCGCGGTATCGGCGTCCTGCGCCATTGTCGGGGCGGCGGTCAGCGCCATCGCGGCGGTCGAAAGCATCAGCAAAGCAGTCTTCATAAATACCTCCCGTGCAAGGTCGTCGGCGGGCGCCGTCCGCGCGCCATCGGCGGCGGAACCGCGGGAGCGCGTCCGACCTCATCAGTCACAGAACGGGGTGGTTTCCGGCGCAGGCCGTGCTGCCGTCGGCTTGGGATATTTGACATATCCTCGGCGCGTGCCGTCGGCTTTTCCTCGTTCCCGGACCGGGCATATCATTCCGGGAAAATACTTCAAGTACTAAGTATAATTTTTCAGCCAGGTGAAAAATCGGCGCAAAACCGCTTGCGCCATCGCGCGTCATCGCCATATAGTTAGGTATCTAAGGAATATGCGCGCCCGCGCACGCGGGCGCCGACGGGGCGAGGCAGCATGGCAGCTACGGCACGGGGCCGCACGCTTTACGACAGGATCTGGGACGCGCATGTCGTCGCCGAGGACGATGGCGAATCGATTCTCTACATCGACCTGCACCTGCTGCACGAGGTGACCTCGCCGCAGGCCTTCGCGGGGCTCGCGGCGGAGGGCCGGACGGTGCGCCGCCCCGAACTGGCGCTCGCGCTCTCCGATCATAATGTCCCGACCGAGGGGCAGGCGGCGGGCGTCGCGGCGGTCGCCGATCCCGAGGCACGCGCGCAGCTCGCGGCGCTCGAAGCCAATGCCGACCGCTTCGGCATCGCGCGTTTCGCGATGGGCGATGCCCGGAACGGGATCGTGCATGTCGTAGGCCCCGAACAGGGACGCTCCTTGCCCGGCATGACGGTCGTCTGCGGCGACAGCCACACCTCGACCCACGGCGCCTTCGGCGCGCTGGCCTTCGGCATCGGCACCAGCGAGGTCGAGCATGTGCTCGCGACGCAGACGATCCGCCAGCGCAAGTCGCGCAACATGCGCGTCACCGTCGACGGCGTGCTTGCGCCGCACGTCTCGGCCAAGGATCTCGCGCTCCATCTGCTGCGGCGTATCGGTGTCGACGGCGCCACCGGCCATGTCATCGAATATGCGGGATCGGCGGTACGCGCGCTGTCGATGGAGGCGCGGATGACGCTCTGCAACCTCAGCATCGAGATGGGCGCGCGCGCCGGGCTCGTCGCGCCCGACGAGGCGACCTTCGCCTATCTGGAGGGCCGCCCTGCGGCGCCGCGGGGCGCGGCATGGGGCAGGGCGGTCGCCCGCTGGCGCACGCTCGCCAGCGATGCCGATGCCGCCTTCGACCGCGAACTCCGTATCGACGCCGCCGACGTCGGCCCGATGGTCAGCTGGGGCACCAACCCGTCGCAGGTGATCGGCATCGGCGATCTAATCCCCGACCCCGCGGCGCTGGACGATCCCGAGGCGCGCGAGAGCGCGTATCGCGCGCTCGCCTATATGGACCTCGCGCCGGGCCGGCCGATCGCCGGCCAGCGGCTCGACCGCGTCTTCATCGGCAGCTGCACCAACAGCCGGATCGAGGATCTGCGCGTCGCCGCCGCGGTCGCGCGCGGGCGCAAAGTCGCGCCGCATGTCCGCGCGATGGTCGTGCCCGGGTCGGGACTCGTCAAGCAGCAGGCCGAGGCCGAGGGGCTCGATGCGATCTTCCGCGCCGCGGGTTTCGACTGGCGCGAGCCCGGCTGCTCGCTCTGCGTCGGCATGAACCCCGACCGGCTGGCGCCCGGCGAGCGCTGTGCCTCGACCTCGAACCGCAATTTCGAAAACCGCCAGGGCCGCGGCGGCCGAACCCACCTGATGAGCCCCGCGCTCGCCGCTGCCAGCGCGATCGGGGGCGCCATCGCCGCGCCGGAGATGCTGGACTAAGCCGTCGCCTCGAACCGCGCGATCGCATCCGCATGGCGCAACGTCCGTCCGATATCGTCGAGCCCCTCCATCAGCACCCGCCGGTCGCCCGCGTCGATGGCAAATGCCACCACCTCGCCCGACGCCAGCCGGATTTCCTGCGCTTCCAGGTCGATCTCGACCGGCGCATGCTGCGCCAACTCGATCTCGCGTGCCAGCCGAGCGCAGACCTCTTCGGGCAGGCGGATCAGCAGCAGCCCGTTCTTGCGCGCATTGCCCGCGAAGATGTCGCCGAAGCTCGGTGCGATGACGCAGCGGATGCCGAAATCGGCGAGCGCCCACACCGCATGCTCGCGCGACGAGCCGCAGCCGAAATTGCGGTCGGCGATCAGTATTTGCGCCGCGCGCGCCGCGGGCCGGTTCAGAACGAACGCGGCGCGCTCGCTGCCGTCCGGGGCATGGCGCAGTTCGTCGAACAAATGCCGGCCCAGCCCCTCGCGGGTCAGCGCCTTCATGAAGCGCGCCGGGATGATCATGTCGGTATCGACATTGGCCAGTGGCAGCGATACCGCGACCCCGCGCACCCGCTCGAACTTCCGCACACCAGCCTCCTTGCTATAACTTAGTAATCTAAGTAGTGTCCCATGGTCATTTTGTCCACCCAATCGACCGGTCCCGGCGACTGCGGCGACGATAGTGGTTGCCGCCCGAATCCGGGGCCTCTAAGAATTGAAGACACAAGGCCGCCCAATCGGCCACAGGGGAGCAGTGCATTGGCCAAGACCAAAGAGAGCTTTCGGCATCCCGCCGAATATTACACCGACCCCGAAAACAGTATCGGCTATCTCGCGCGCGTGGTCTTCCGCTCCTTTTCGCGGCTGCTTGAACGCCGCACGCTGACGCACGACGTGTCGGCGGGCCAATGGCGCTTCCTGCGCCAATTGTGGCGCGAGGACGGCATCACCCAGCGCGAGCTCAGCGAACGCGTCGGCATGCGCGAGCCGACCACCGTGGTGGCGCTGAAAGGCCTCGAAAAGGCGGGCTTCATCACGCGCAAGAAGACCAGCGACGACCGCCGCAAGACCTTCATCTTCCTGACGCCGCACGCGCGCAAGCTCGAACTCGTGCTCGCGCCGATGAACGCCGAGATCCACGAGATCGCGACGCGCGGGATGAGCGACGAAGAGGTCGAGCAGCTCCAGGGGCTGATGCGCCGCGTGATCGGCAACCTCGCCGACGAGACGCGCAATCTTTCGGTGCTTTCCGACGTCAAGGCTTGATCGGAGTCTCCCATATTGCCATGGCGGGAGCGAATCGGTTAGTATTCTAACTATTCGCTTCGGGAGGGATCATGACCAAAATCGCGGTAATCGTCGGCAGCACGCGCGACGGCTCGTTCAACCGCGCGCTCGGCGCGCTCGCGGCGGCGCGACTGGAAGCGCAGGGCGCCGAGGTGACCGTCGTCGATCTCGCGGCGCTCGACCTGCCGATCTACACCGCCGCGCTCGAGGCGAACGCCTTTCCCGCCGACGCGCTGAAGCTCAAGGCGACGCTCGTCGCGCAGGACGGGCTGCTCTTGGTCTCGCCCGAATATAATGGCTCGATCCCGGCGCTGCTCAAGAATGCGATCGACTGGGCCTCGCGCCCGACGGGCGACGAAGGGCTCGTCGCGCTCACCGCCTTTCGCGGCAAGGCGGCGGCGATCATGGGTGCGTCGATCAGCCCCTTCGGCGGCATTCGCGGGCTCGCGCACCTCCGCCAGATCCTCGGCACCGTCCAGATGCTGGTGATTCCCGACCAGGTGCTCGTGCCCAACGCGCACGCGGCGTTCGACGAAGCGGGCCAGCTCAAGGACGCGCTCCCCGCGTCGCTCGTCGACATGACCAGCGCGCGACTGGTCGCGGTGGCAAAGGCGCTCGCGGCCTAAGCCGACTTCCTTTTCGCCGGCGGCGCCGCGCGCTCGATATTGTCGCCCCAGTCGGCTTCGAGCGCGTCGAGCAGCGCGTCGAACTTGTCCTGTCCCAGCACCGCGGCGATCTGCGCGGTCAGTGTGTCCATCGCGCGCTGCGCGTCCTTGCGCATCCGCGCCCCGGTCTCGGTCAGCGACACGATCATGTGCCGCCGGTCGCTGGGGTCGGTCTCCAGCTGGACGATGCCCAGCGCGACCATCTGGTTGATCGTGCTGTGGATCGCCTGCCGCGATACGCCCAGGTTGCGCGCGATGTCCGACGGGCGCACCACGCCGCTGACGATATTGGTCATCACCATCGATTGCGGGCGGTTGACGTGGGGCCAGCCGCGGTCGTGCAGCCGCGCCTGCAGACCCTCGTCGAGCCAGCAGAAGCGTTGGAACAGCGCGATGATCAACTGGTTGGTGCGCATGATATGCAGCTGGAAATTCCCTGTTTTGCCCGATCCGACGCTAGAAGAAGGGCAGGGGCGGCGCAAGGCGAAGCGGCATTGCAATGCCAAAATGCTTAGTATACTATCTTTCTGGCGAACAGGGACGGAGGATCGCGGGACCATGATGGGATTGATGCAGGATGTGCCGCTGACCGTGGACCGCATCCTCGACCATGCCGCGAACTGGCAAGGAAACCGCGAAATCGTGTCGCGCGATGCCGAGGGCCGCGTCACCCGCTCGACCTACGCCGCCATCCACGCCGATGCGAAGCGCGTCTCGAATGCGCTCGCCGCCGAGGGAATCAAGCAGGGCGACCGCGTCGCGACGATGGGCTGGAACAGCGCGCGCCACCTGTCGGCCTGGTATGGCGCGGCGGGCATGGGGGCGGTGCTCCACACGCTCAACCCGCGCCTCTTCCTCGAACAGATCGCCTATATCGCGAACCATGCCGGCGACCGCCTGCTCATCGCCGACCCCGCGACCGCCGACCTCGTCGAAGAACTGTTGCCGCAGGTGCCGAGCATCGAGAAGGTGATCTTCTTCTGCGACGCCGCGTCGCTGCCCCAGACCAGCTTTCCCGCCATCGCCTTCGACGACTGGATCGCGGGCCAAACCGCCGATTTTGACTGGGGCGGTTTCGACGAAAATGCCGCCTGCGGGCTCTGCTACACCAGCGGCACCACGGGCAATCCCAAGGGTGTGCTCTATTCGCACCGCTCCAACTACATCCACGCGCTGATGACGCTCCAGCGCGACGCGCTCGGCCTCTCGGCGCGCGACACTGTGCTGCTCGTCGTGCCGATGTACCACGCCAACGCCTGGGGCGTCGTCTATTCGGCACCCGCGGTCGGCGCCAGGCTCGTGCTGCCGGGGCAGCGCATGGACGGCGAATCGATCTACAATCTGATCGAGCAGGAGGGCGTTACTTACTCGGCCGCCGTCCCGACCGTGTGGCAGATGCTGCTCCAATATATGCAGGAGAATGGCAAGCGCTTCACCACGCTCGAACGCGTCACCATCGGCGGCTCGGCGTGCCCCGAATCGATCATCCGCACCTTCCGCGACGATTATGGCGTCGACGTCATCCAGGGCTGGGGCATGACCGAAACCTCGCCGCTCGGCACCGTGTCGGTGCCCAATGCGTCGGTCGCTGCGAAATCAGAGCCCGAGCAGATGGCGTACAAGCTCAAGCAGGGCCGCCTGCTCTGCGGGCTCGAGATGAAGCTCGTCGACGACGCCGGCAACCGCCTGCCGCATGACGGCAAGACCCCCGGCCGGCTGATGATCAAGGGGCCGACGATCGCCGGCGCCTATTTCGGCGGCGAAGGCGGCGACGTGCTCGATGCCGAGGGCTTTTTCGACACCGGCGACGTCAGCACGATCGACGGCGAGGGCTATATGCAGATCACCGACCGCGCCAAGGATGTCGTCAAGTCGGGCGGCGAATGGATCAGCTCGATCGAGATCGAGAATATCGCCATGGGGCATGATGCGGTCGCCAACGCCGCGGTCGTCGGCGTGTCACATCCCAAATGGGACGAACGCCCGATCCTGCTCTGCCAATTGAAGCCCGGCGCCAGCGCAACGGCCGCCGACCTGACCCAATATCTCGACGGCAAGATTGCCAAATGGTGGATGCCCGACGACGTCCTCTTCGTCGACGACATCCCGCTCGGCCCGACGGGCAAGATCGACAAGAAAGCGATCCGCGCCGGGCTGGAGGGCTACAAGCTGCCCTTCGAGGTCAGCCGCTAGAACAACCGGAAACAGGAGAGAGACATATGGATCCCAATGGCATCGAGGGCCTCGACGCGACTTTCATCGGCCGCGCGCCGCCGACCGCGCCGCGCATCCAGGCGGGCGGCCACCCGTGCCAGGGCATCTATTGGACCGAGGCGGGCAAGCGGCCGAAGGTCGCGATCATCGCCACCCACTATAATGTCGATTTCTCCGAACATTATATCGCGCCTTACTTTGCGCGGCAGGGCTTCGGCTTCCTCGGCTGGAACACCCGCTATCGCGGTTTCGAGGACCAGTTCCTGCTCGAACATGCCGTGCTCGACATCGGCGTCGGCATGAAATGGCTGAAGGAAGAGGCGGGCGTCGAGCAGATCGTCATCCTCGGCAATTCGGGCGGTGGATCGCTGATGGGCGCCTATCAGGCCGAAGCCATCGCGCCGACGCTCACCGACCGCCTGCCCTCGGTCGGCCAGGACGCGCTCGCGCAGCTGGTGAAGGGCGACCTCTACATCAGCTTCAACGCGCACCAGGGCCGCCCCGAAGTCCTCACCGACTGGATGGACGCCTCGGTGATCGACGAGAATGATCCGACGCTGACCGACCCCGAACTCGATCCGTTTAACCCCGATAACGGACCGCCCTATTCGGGCGAATTCATCGCGAAATATCGCGCCGGCCAGCGCGCCCGCAACCAGCGCATCACCGACTCGGCGAAGGCCGAGCTCGCACGGCTCAACGCGGCGGACATCCCCGACCGCATCTTCCCGCTCTTCCGCTGCTGGGGCGACATCCGCTGCGTCGATCCCGCGATCGACCCGTCGGAGCGCAAGCCCAACTGGTGCTATCGCGGCGACCCCGCGATCGCCAACCGCACCCCCAGCATCGGCCGCGCCAACACGCTCAAGACCTGGCTCAACATGTGGAGCCTCGAAACCTCGCCGTGCCAGGGCCAGCCGCATCTCGCGAAGCACGACACGCCGGCGCTGGTGGTGCAGGGGCTCGCCGACACCGGCGTCTTCCCCAGCGATGCGCGCAAGATCTTCGATTTCCTCGGCTCGACCGACAAAAAGATCGAACTGATCCCCGGCGCGCATTATTTCGAGGATTCGATCAAGGAACGGCAGGACGCCGCCGACCTCGTCGGCGCGTGGATCCGGGAGAAGCTGTGACGTGACGGCGGACGCCGACATCATCGAGGCGCTGCGCGGCGCCGGGCTGGCGGGGGAGGGCGAGGTCGTCCTCCAGCCGCTGACCGGCGGCGTGTCGTGCGATGTGTGGAAGGTCGACAGCCTCGCCGGCCCGATCGTCGTCAAGCGCCCGCTGCCGCAGCTCCGCGTCGCCGCCGAATGGCTCGCCCCCGTCGAGCGCGGCACCAGCGAGGTGCGCTGGCTGCGCCGCGCGCGCGGCGTCGATCCGTATATCGCGCCCGAGGTGCTCGCCGAGCTGCCCACCGGCCACGCCTTCGCGATGCGCTTCCTCCCCGGTTGCCCGGTGTGGAAGGACGAGCTGATGGCGGGGCGCGTCGATGCCGGTTTCGCCGCGCAGGTGGGGAAGGGCATCGCCGCGGTCCACGCCGCCACCGCGTACAACGACGCCGACCGCGCCGACTTCCCCAACGACCACATGTTTCGCGCGCTGCGCGTCGATCCCTTCCTGCTCTATGTCGCGCAGCAGGATGCCGAACTCGCGCCCGCACTCACCGCGCTCGCCGCCGACCTGTCGGGGCGCAAGATCGCGCTCGTCCATGGCGACGTCAGCCCTAAGAATATCCTCGTCAGCGCCGACGGCCCGGTCTTCCTCGACGCCGAATGCGCGGTCTATGGCGACCCCGCCTTCGACCTCGCCTTCTGTACCACGCACTTGCTGCTCAAGGCGGTGTGGTCGGGCGACGTGCGGCTGAACGCGGCCGCCGCCACGCTCGTCGCAGCCTATCGCGCCGGCATCGACTGGGAAGATGCCGAGGACCTGCTGCTCCGCGCGGGCAAGCTCACCGCCGCGTTGCTCCTCGCGCGTGTCGAGGGCAAGTCGCCCGCGCCCTATCTCACCGACCCCGAACACAAGACGATCGTCCGCGATCAGGCGCGCGCGCTGATCCGCGCGCCGGAGCCCATCGACACGCTCGTCGCCAACTGGAAAAGGATTTGAAATGACGTCGCCCATCGCTTCCGTCACCGGCCGCCAGCTCTGGGATTCGCGCGGCCGCCCCACGGTCGAGGCCGAAGTCACACTCGCCTCGGGTGCCGTCGGACGCGCCATCGCCCCCGCGGGCGCCTCGCGCGGCGCGCATGAGGCGATCGACCTGCGCGATGGTGGCACGGCCTTCGGCGGCTATGGCGTCAACCGCGCCGTGGCAGGCATCGGCGCCGAGATCGCCCCCGCGATCACCGGCATGGACGCCTATGATCAGGCCGCGGTCGATGCCGCGCTCTGTGCGCTCGATGGCACCCCGAGCAAGGCGCGCCTCGGCGCCAATGCCGTCGTCGCGGTGTCGATGGCGGTGCTCCACGCCGCCGCCGCCGATGCGCGGCTGCCTTTGTGGCGCTATCTCGCGGGCGATAAGAAGGTTCGCATCCCGCTCCCAGAAATCCAGATTTTCGGAGGCGGCGCGCACGCCGGGCGGCGCACCGATGTGCAGGACTTCATGATCATGTGCCCGACGGCGGGCAGTTTCCGCCGCGCGCTCGAAATCACCGACGATGTCTACCGCGCCGCGGGCAAGCTCATGGAAGCCAAAGGCCCGCTCAGCGGCGTCGCCGACGAGGGCGGCTGGTGGCCGAACTTCGCCTCGAACGAAGATGCGCTCGATACGCTGACCAAGGCGATCGAGGCGAGCGGCCACCGAGCGGGCGAGGATGTTTTCATCTCGCTCGACATCGCGGCCAACGAACTCGGCGATGCTTCGGGCTACAGCCTCGCCCTCGACGACGGCCGCCTGACGAGCGAGGCGATGGCCGCGCGCATCATCGAATGGGCGGGCCGTTATCCGATCCTGTCGATCGAGGACCCCGCGGGGCAGGACGACTGGACCGCGATGGCCGCGGTCACCGCCGCGATCGGCGACCGCGTGCAGATCATCGGCGACGATGTGCTCGTCACCAACGCCGAACGCGTCGCCCGCGCCGGCGATGCAGGCGTGTGCAATGCTGCGCTCATCAAGGTCAATCAGGTCGGCACCGTCACCGAGTCCAAGGCTGCACTCGACGCCGTCGTCGCGCGCGGCTGGGGCGCGATCGTCTCGGCGCGCTCGGGCGAGAGCGAGGACGTCACCATCGCGCATCTAGCGACGGGCTGGAACGCCGGGCAATTGAAGGTCGGCAGCTTCACCCGCTCCGAACGCATGGCGAAATGGAACGAGATGCTGCGCATCGAGGAAGCGATGGGCGCCGACGCCGTGTTCGCGGGCTTCTCGGCCTTCGCCGGCAGCATTGGCGCGGTCGCGGCATGATCGTCCTCCACGCGCGCCCCAGCCCCGGCTTCCGCGAGGCGGTCGATGCGATCTTCGGCCCCGGCGTCGTGACGCATGTCGATGAGGCCGCGCCGCTCGGCGAAGTGGCCCCCGACATCACCGCGCTGCTCCATGTGCTGACCCCGGTGACGCCCGAGTTCATCGCATCGGCGCCCAAATTGAAGCTGATCCAGAAGCTCGGCGTCGGGGTCAACACCATCGCGCTCGACGCCGCGCGGGACCACAAGGTCGCGGTGTGCAACATGCCCGGCACCAACAGCCAGGCGGTCGCCGAAATGGCGCTGTCGCTGATGATGGCGGTGCTGCGCCGCACCTGCTTCTTCGACGCGCGCACCCGCGCCGGGCAGGGCTGGACCGCCGACCCCTCCGAACTCGATCAGGTCGGCGAGATCGGCGGGCGCACCATCGGCCTCGTCGGCTTCGGCCATTCGGCGCAATTGCTGGCGCCAGCCCTCGCCGCACTCGGTGCGAAGATCGTCTACACGGCGCGCAGCAAGCGCGACGTGCCCTACGAATATCTGCCGCTCGACGAACTGCTCGGCACCAGCGACATCGTCTCGCTGCACATGCCGCTGACCGAGGAAACGCGCGCCAGCATCGACCCCTTCGCGATGAAGAAGGGCGCGGTGCTCATAAACACCGCGCGCGGCGAACTCGTCGATCAGGCGAAACTCGTCGAAGCCCTGACCAGCGGCCATCTCCGCGGCGCGGGTCTCGACGTCTTCGCCGAAGAACCGCTGCCGCACGGCAATCCGCTGCTCGGTCTGCCCAATGCCGTGCTTGCCCCGCACATAGCCTGGCTCACCCCCGAAACGCTCGTCCGCAGCCTGACCGTCGCGCACGAAAACTGCCGCCGCCTCGTCGCTGGCGAACCGCTCCTGCATCAGGTGATCTAATGTCGCTCCCCATCGTCCTCATCACGGGCCAATTGCTCACCGACGCCGTCTGGCAGCCTTTGCTCGACGCCTGGCCCAACCGCGACATCATCGTCGCCGACAACCGGAGCGACGACACGATCGAGGGCTTTGCCCAGCGCCTTCTCGACAATGCCCCGCCCAAATTTGCGCTCGTCGCCCACGCGATGGGCGGCTTCATCGCCTTCGAGGTCATGCGCCGCGCGCCCGAACGCGTCGCGAAGCTCGCGCTGATCTCGACACTCGCCTCCGCTGACGGGCCCGCGCAGACCGCGCGGCGGCAGGGCTATATCGATCTCGTCGAAGCCGGAAATTTCGACCAGGTCGTCGAGGAACGCATCCCGATCCTCTTCCCCGAGGAAAAGCGGGACGATGAACGCCTGCTCGGCATCGCGCGCCGTATGGCCGCCGACACCGGCGCCGACACCTTCCTCGCCCAGCAGCGCGCGATCATGGCGCGCATCGACAGCCGCCCGCGCCTCGGAGAGATCGCGGTCCCGACCTTGCTGATTTGGGGCGAAAAGGACGGCATCACCAGCCGCGCGCATCATGACGAGATTTTGGATGCCATCCCCGGCGCGAAGCTGGAAGTGATCACGGGGGCCGGGCATTTGCCGACCGTCGAGGCGCCCGAGATTGTGGTGCCGCTGCTGAGCGAGTTTATCGAAGCGTGACACCCCCTCCCGCAAGCGGGAGGGGCAGCGAGACTTGGCAGCTTGCTGCCTAGTCGCAGCGGGGTGGGCATTCGCCCCGTTGCTGGCCCACCCCCGACCCCTCCCGCCTGCGGGAGGGGAGAGATGCGCTACTTCAACTCCCTCCGAACCAGCGCCGTCCCATCGACCATCGCCTTCAGCTTGGCCTGGCTGTGCTCCCTGCTATGGTACTTCATGCCGCAATCGGGCGCGATCCACAGCCGTTCGGCGTCGACATAGCGCAAGGCCTCGCGGATGCGTCCCGCGACCACCTCGGGTGTCTCGACCTCGGGGATCGACAGGTCGAGCACGCCGTACATGATCGTCTTGGTCGGCAGCTCGGCGAGGATCGCGGGGTCGAGCCCCGGCTGCGCCGCCTCGATCGAGATCACGTCGACGTTGGAGGCCTCCAGCTCGGCAAGGAAGTCGTACGCCTTGGGCTTCGGCCCGGTCGCCCCCGCGCCGTGATGCACCATCGCGTAGCCGAAGCAGATGTGCAGCGCGGTCGTCCCGCCGACCCCGTCGAGCGCGCGGTTGATCGACTCGATCGCATAGGCATTGGCCTCGGCCGCGCGCGCCTGCAGATAGGGTTCGTCGAGCTGGACGACGTCGACCCCCGCCGCGAACAGGTCCTTCACCTCGGCATTGACCGCATCGGCATAGTCCATCGCGAGCGATCGCGCGTCCGGATACCAGCCGTTCTCGGCCTGCTGCGTCATCGTGAAGGGGCCGGGCAGGGTGAGCTTCACCGGCCGCGTCGAATGGCGGCGCAGGAAGGCGGCATCCTGCGCCTCGATCGGCGCCACGCGCCGGATCGGACCCGACACGAGCGGCACCGGATTGGCGTTGCCCGTGCGGTCGATCGCCGTGCCATGCTTTTCCTGGTCGATCCCCGACAGCGCGGTCGCCAGCCGGTTCGAATAGCTTTCGCGCCGCATTTCGCCATCGCCGACGATGTCGATGCCGATCTCTTCCTGGTCGCGGATCGCCATCAGCGTCGCGGCCTCCTGCGCGTCGGCCAGCCAGGGTTCGGGAATGCGCCACAAGGTCTCGGCGCGCACGCGCGGCGGCAGGCTCGCCTTCAGCCTTTCGCGGTCGATCAGCCAGTCGGGCTGGGGGTAGCTTCCGACGATCGTTGTCGGCAATATGGGGTGGTCGAACAAGGCCAATCCTCTCGATTTTTGGGCTGGTCAAACATTTGCTTAGTATTCTATCTAATTCAAGAAAAATGAACCGAGGGAGAGCGAAATGATCGATCTGGATGCCATCCGGACCCTGGCCCATATCCCGGGCGCGCAGGCCCGCGTCCGCGGCGACGCGATTGCGGTGAAGTTCGGCGACCGCGAGACGAGCTTCTACGATCTCGACAAAGGCTCGAACCGCGTCGCCAACGCCTTGATCGCCGCGGGCATCCAGCCCGGCGACCGCGTCTCGGCGCTGACCAAGAACCACGACGCCTGGTATCCGCTCTTCTTCGGCACCGCGCTCGCGCGGGCCTGCTTCGCGCCGATCAACAACCGCCTCGTCCCCGCCGAGGTCGGCTTCATCGTCGGCGACGCCGCGCCCAAATATCTCTTCGTGGGCGAGGATTTCTTCGACTGCGCGCTCGCCGCGGTCGCCGGCCTCGCCAACCCGCCGCGCCTCGTCGCGCTCTATGGATCGCACCCGCAGTTCGAGCCGTTCGACCAATGGCTCGGCACCGCCTCCGACGCCGCGCTCCCTGGCCCCGACCTCGCCGACGATGTGCTGCAGCTCTACACCAGCGGCACCACCGGCCTGCCAAAGGGCGTCGTGCTGACGCACCGCAACTACCGCACCTTCCTCGAGGCCGCGACCGAAGTCGACGGTTTTGCCTATGGCGAGGACGAGACGGTGATGATCGTCATGCCGCTCTTCCACGTCGCGGGCACCAATGTCAGCTTCTCGGGGCTGGCGCAGGGCGGCCGCCTACTGCTCGTCAAGGATTTCACCCCCGCCGATGCGATCTGCATGATGCGCGAGGAGAATGTCGCGCACGCCTTCCTCGCCCCCGCGATGATCCAGATGATGCTGATGCAGCCCGCCGCGGGCGAGGGGCCTTATCCGGAACTGCAATCGATCGCCTATGGCGCCTCGCCGATCGCCGAGGACGTGCTGCGACGCGCGCGCGCGACCTTCGGCTGCGATTTCGTGCAATTCTACGGCATGACCGAATCCGCCGGCGGCGGCTCGTATCTGTCGCCCGGCGCGCACGACATCCCCGGCAAGCTCACCTCGTGCGGCAAGCCCTGGCCGAACGTCGACCTCGCGATCCTCGACGGCGCGGGCAGGGAACTCGGCGACGGCGAGATCGGCGAGATCGCGATCCGCGGCGGCATCGTGATGAAGGAATATTGGAACCGCGGCCCCGCGACCGAGGAGACGCTCGCGGGCGGCTGGCTCCACACCGGCGACGTCGGTTATCGCGACGCCGACGGCTTCTACTTCGTCCACGACCGCATCAAGGACATGATCGTGTCGGGGGGCGAGAATGTCTATCCGGCCGAGGTCGAAAGCGCGATCATGGGCTGCCCCGGCGTCGCCGATGTCGCGGTGATCGGCGTGCCCGATGACAAATGGGGCGAGTCGGTGAAGGCGCTGATCGTGCCCGGTGCCGACGGCGCGCCCGATCCCGCCGCGGTGATCGCCTGGGCGCGCGAACGCATCGCCGCCTACAAGGCGCCCAAGAGCATCGACTTCATCGACGCGCTGCCGCGCAACCCCTCGGGCAAGGTCCTCCGCCGCGAACTGCGCGCGCCCTATTGGGAGGGCAAGGGCAGGGCGGTGGGGTAACCTGGGCAAAAAAAGCCCGGCGCTCGCACGCCGGGCCAAGAGGAGTTCCTTGAGGAGGAGCTATCTCATTCCGCCGGCACCGGCGTCCGCCCGGTGATCAGGCCTTCGCGCTTCGTCCCGTCGGCCTGCACCGGATCGTGCGCCACGTCGCTGTCGTCGAACACCTTGGTCCACGCCGCGAATTCCAGGCACACGCCGTCGGGGTCGAAGAAATAGACCGAGCGCACGAACACGCCCTCGTGCAGCTCGTCGGTCGACTGCGTCGGCGAATCGTCATGGTTCAATATCTTGCTGACCGCGATGCCCTTCTCGACCAGCCGGTTGTAATAATCGTCGAATTTGTCGGCGCGCACGTTGATCGCGATATGGTTCATCGACCCGTGCGCCGACACGAAGCTGCCCTGCGTCGGCAGATGCGCCGGCGCCGAAATCCCCGGCACCGCTTCGGGCGCCTCGGGGAACCAGAAAAAGGCCAGGCTGTCGCCATTGCCGATGTCGAAGAAGAAATGCTGGCCGCGCCCGCCGGGCAGGTCGATCGTCTTGGTCAGCGGCATGCCCAATATGTCGCGATAGAATTCGACCGTCTTGGCCATGTCCTTGCACACCAGCGCCAGGTGGTTGACCCCCAGAAATTCGAACTCGCTATTCGCTGCAGCCATGATCCGTCTCCTTGTGCATTCGAGTATTCAGGTCGTCGGGCGCGCCTTCATCCGCTCGTACCAGGCGATGACATTGGTCGCCGACGCATCGATCGGCTGGCCGACCGAAATGCCGAAATCGAGGAAGGCGAAGAGCATCAGGTCGGCGAGCGTCAGCCGCTCGCCCGCGACGAATTCGCGCCCCGCGATCAGCGGGTCGAGCCAGCGCACCCCGTCCTGCGCGGTCGCCTTCAGCCCCGCCGCCGCCTCGGGCAGGCAGCGCAGCCGCGGCTCGAACAGCGGCAGCCCCTCGGCAAAGCGGAAACCGTTGGTCAGCGGCTCGCAGATCTTGAGGTCGATGCGCCGCGTCCACATCCGCGTTGCCGCGCGCTCTTCGGCACTGGCGCCGATCAGCGGCGTCTCGGGGAACTTCTCTTCCAGATATTCGCAGATCGCGGTGATCTCGGTGAGGACCGACCCGTCGTCGAGTTCGAGCGCGGGGGTCTGCCCAGCGGGGTTCACCGCGACATTATAGGGCGCCCGCCGGTTCTCGCCGCCGCGCAGGTCGACGTCGACCTCGGGGAGCACGATACCCTTTTCGGCCATGAACAGCTTCACGACGCGCGGGTTGGGACCGACGCTGTTATAGAATTTCATATTGTCCTCTCCCCTTCCGCATAGCCGATTTCGCGATAACCGTCAAGTAGATTGACGATTATCGCGTCGGCACTCATCTGCCCGCGGGCCGCGGCGCGCTCAGGAAGTCGGCCGCGGTAAAGCCCTCGGGCGCCGCGATCTCGACGATTGGGTCCTCGCGCGCGTCATATTCCATGCGCAGCGCGCGCGTGATCACCGCGTGCATGTCATAGAGGCAGGTGATGTAGGTGAATTCGAAGATCTGCTCGTCGTTCCAGAAGGTCCTCAATTTCTCGAAAACCTCGAGCGGCACGCGCCCGCCCGCCTGCGCCAGGCAATCGGCATAGGCGAGCACCGCACGCTCCTGCTCGTCATAGCAATCGGCGACCTGCCAGTGCGCGATCGACGCGATCTTCTCCTCGCTGGCGCCGAGGCCGCGGAGCGACTTGCAATGCTGCGAGAAAACGAACTGGCTGCCCTTGACCCAGCCCGCGCGCGTCTGGCCCAGCTCGCGCAGTATCGGGTCGATCGTACGCGCGGGGTTGCGATAGACGGCGAAACCCTTGACCGCGTGCTCGAAGATATCGGGCGACAGCGCGAACACCGTCCACCAGTCGCCGGGGGTGCCGGTCGCGGTGCCGGGCTCGGCGACGGGATCGCGGTCGCCGAACAGGCGGTTGTAATAGGCGAGCACGGTCTCGTCGGTGACTTCGGACCGGGGAACCTGGCGTAGGACGGGCATAAAAACTCCTCAGGCTTTGGCGAATTTGCGGAACTCGGCGACATGCGCGCTGTCGAAATACTCGTCGAGGCGCGCGATCTTGCCGCCCTCGACCTTGCATATGATCGCACAGGGCAGGCGCACCGCGCCGCCGTCGTGGGTGCGGACGCCCTTCAGCACATGCTGCTGCACGAAGCCGCCGGGAAACACCGTCAGCCGGCGGTCGGCATATTCGCGTTCGCCGATCCGCGCGACCATGCCGGTCAGCGTCGCCGCGGTCTGGTCGCGCGTCACGATCAGCTCGTCGGTGTTGTGCCAGATTTCGGCGTCGGGGGTGAAGCTTTCGCGCATCGTCTCGATATCGCCCGCCTCGATCGCATCGAAAAAGCGCGTCGCCATCGCGCGGATTTCGTCCAGCTCGCTCATCTTGCTCTCCCTTGTCAGGCGGCGAAATCCCGCTCCAGATGCCGCGTCATCGCCAGCTGCACCGCGCACGCCGCGAGCGCGAAGGGCATCAGCGCCATCAGCCCCCAGCGCAGGCTGTCGATACCATGGTCGGGCTTCAGCGCATCGCTGACGAAGCCAACGAACAGCGGCCCGAAGCCCAGCCCGACGATGTTGAACATCAGCATCAGGATCGAGGTCGCGGTGGCGCGCGCGCGCGGCGGGGTCAGGTTCTGGACCAGCGCCAGCGACGGCGCGATATAGAAGGTGCAGGCAGTCAGCGGCACCACCATCAGCGCCAGCACGACGGGCCAGCCGTCGAGCATCAGCGCGGCGATCAGCGACGGGATCAGGATCGCGGTCGCGATCGCCGGAACCCAGCCATAGGCGCGGGGCGATTTGCTCGCCATCCGCGCGACCAGCCAGCCACCGCCCAGCGTCCCCGCGGCAAAGGTGATCCCCGCGACCGGCGCGAACCACGTCCCCATCGCGGCGAGCGGCATGCCCTGTACGCGCATCAGATAGGCCGGGATCCAGTTGAGCATGCCATAGCTCACGAAGGCGGCAAAGGCGGTCGCGGGCAGGATCAGCATCAGCGAGCGCCGCTCGCCGAACAGCGCCAGCGCGCGGGAAAAGGGCACCGCCTCGTCGCTCGCGCCCTTGTCCATCTGCCCGCGCGCAGGTTCGCGCACCAGCCAGATCAGCAGCGGCCCGACGACGATGCCGACCGCGCCGATCAGCAGGAAGGCGTTGCGCCAGCCGATCGTCGACGCCGCCCAGGCGCCGAAGGCGGCGCCGACAAACACCCCGAACGGCCCGTTGCAGGTGAACAAAGCCATGACGATCGGGCGCCGCTCGGGCGGATAATAGTCGGCGAGCACCGACACCGACGGCGCGGTGCCGCCGGCCTCGCCCGCGCCGACGCCGAAGCGCATCAAGGCCAGTTGCCAGAAATTGGACACCAGCCCGCACGCCGCGGTGAAGCCGCTCCACACGATGCACGCGATGCCGACCAGCTTCACGCGGTTCCAGCGGTCGGCGAGGATCGCCACGGGCACGCCCATGCCGGCATAGAAAAGCGCGAAGGCGAGGCCGGTAAGCAGCCCGAACTGCGTGTCGCTGAGCGCGATATCGGCGCGGATCGGCTCGATCAGCATCGACAGCAATTGGCGGTCGATAAAATTGATCGTGCCGACCACGAACAGCATCGCCAGCGCGACGTTGCGGCGCAGCGTCAGCCCCGTATCGGGCGCCGCGGCGCCGTGGAGGGTGGTGGCCTCGGTCATGTCTCTCCCCGGACGCATGAGTCTTCTTGGTGGAAAAATACTTAGATATTTAAGTTTATCTGTCAACGCGCTTTACGGTGGTGGGATGGAACGGACCTTGGTTCTCCCCTCCCTGCAAGGGAGGGGCCGGGGGTGGGTTTGCCGCCGAAGGCGGCGCTCTGCCTCTTGCTCGCTGCGCTCGCGACCCACCCCTAACCCCTCCCTTGCAGGGAGGGGGATATACTCCAAACAAAAACCCCCCGCCCGTCAGGGCAGGGGGCCGTCGTCCGTGGGACTCGGACGCGTAAAGGAGCGGGCCGCGCGGCCCTTCGCTCAGAAGCTCGCGCCGAGCGTCAGGCCGAAGGTCCGCGGCGCGTTGTAGAAACGCTGGGTGAAGAAGTTCGCGGTCGGGGTCAGCGCCGCGACATAGGTCTTGTCGGTCAGGTTCTTGCCCCACAGCATCACGCGGAAGCGTTCGTCCTCGCTCTGCCAGCTGATCGAGCCGTCGATCAGCGTGAAGTCGCCGGTCTTGCCCGCGAGGTCGTTGGCAACGGTCGAAAAATAGGTGCTGCGATAGGTCATCGCCGCACGCAGGTTGATCGTCCCCGCGCTGCCCAGCGGGATGCTGTAATCGGCCGAGAAGTTGGTCTGCCACTTGGGCGCGCGCACCAGCTTCTTCGCCGTATGGTCGACGTCGACCAGATAGGTGCCGTTGGGCAGCAGCGTCACGTCGCCGCAGGTCGAGGTCGGCGGAGTTGCAAAGGCCGACGGCCCGTCGATGTCGGCGCAGAAGTCGGTGTATTTCGCGTCGAGATAGCCGACGTTCGCGGACAGGCGGAAATCCTGCGTCGGCTTCAGCGTCGCTTCGAACTCGAGACCCTTGGTGGTCGCCGCGCCGATGTTGAGCTGCGCGGTTTCCTGCCCCGATGCGACATTGGGATTGGGGAAGAAGACGCCGAATTCGAGCTGCTTGAACTTGGTCACGAAGCCCGTGACGTTGAGCCGCAACAGATTGTCGAAGAAGTCGCCCTTGAACCCCGCCTCGAACAGGTCGGCGGTATTGTCCTCGGTCGGTCCCGCGGTCGTCGTCGTCGCCGAGCGCGCGCCGAAGCCGCCGCCCTTATAGCCTTGGCTGAACCCGGCGTAGACCATCAGCTCGTCGGTCAGGCGATAGTCGATCCCGGCCTTGAAGGTGGTGCGATCGCGGTCGTAGCCCAGTTTGAACGCCTTGCCCGCGGCGAGGTTGGCGTTGGCGATCGCCTCCATCTCGGCGAGCGAACGCACCGCCGAACGCGACGAGAAGCGCGACGGGCTGATCAGCACGCCGGTCGGATCGCGGAAATAATCCTTCGACTCCCAGCTCTGTCGAACCCCCAGCGTGATGTTGAGCCGATCGGTGATGCCATAGATCGCCTGCGCGAAGAGCGCCTTCGCGGTATTGTCCTGCGTGACGAAGTCCTCGCTGCCGAAATTGAGCGCGGGCGCCAGCAGCACGGGCAGCGTCGGGAAAGCCTGCGCCAGCTCGAAGCTCTGCTTCAGGAAATAGCCGCCGAACACCAGGTTCAGCCGCGACAGCGCGTCGGTGCGGTCCGAGAAATCGGACTGCAGCCGCAGCTCCTGGCTGAACTGGCGGTGCGACTGCAGGCGGAAGGTCGGGAAGAAGAAGATCTCCGACTGGTCGAAATCGCTGTCGTTGAAATCGTCGGTCTCGATATAGCCGGTGATCGACTTCGCCTCCCACGACCCCATGTCGAGCCCGATGTTGCTGATCAGCCCCAGCTGGTCGGTGTCGTGGTCGGCGGGGAAGTCGCGGCCGATCGTATAGGCGCCGTCGTTCGGCTCCTCGAAGCGGAAGACCTGCCACAAGAGCTGGTTGCGGTTCGGCGCGGCATCGCCGCCCGGCGCGCTCGACCGGTCGCGGACGAGGAAGGCCTTCAGGTTGATGTCCAGATTGTCGGTCGGGGTGAACACCACCGTGCCGCGCAAGGTCAGCCGGTCCTGCCCGCCGATCTTCTTGCCGTTCGCGCGGTTGGTGAAATAGCCGTCATAGGTTTCCTTGTTGAGCACCAGCCGCACCGCCAGCGTATCCTGGATCAGCGGCATGTCGACCGCGGCCCGCGCGTCCATGCGCCCGAAATTGCCGACGGTGACCTCGGCCTGCACGCCCCAGTCGCGGCCCGGGTTCTTGGTATAGGCGGCGATACCGCCCGCCAGCGAGTTCTTGCCGAACGAGGTGCCCTGCGGGCCGCGCAGCACCTCGATGCGGTCGAGGTCGAAGGTGTCGAGCATCGTCGCGACCGGGCGCGTCACATAGACGCCGTCGATCGACACGCCGACCGGGCTTTCCTCGGTCGACTCGATGCCCTGCGCGCCGAGCCCGCGGATGAAGATCGCCGCCGAGTTCGAGAAGGTCGCGACCGGCTGGATGCTGATGTTCGGGGTCGAGGGGGCGAGGTCGGTGATGTCGCGCGCCGCGATATTGGTCAGCTGCTCCTCGCCGAAGGCCGAGATCGCCTGCGGCACGTCCTGCAACGTTTCGTTGCGGAAGCGCGCGGTGACGATGATCTCGTCGGTGCCCGCATCGTCGGCGGTTTCGCCGGTATCGGCGGGCGCGGCGCTGTCCTGCGCCATCGCCGGCGCGGCGAGCCCCAGCATGGCGACCGACGCGGCGCCCGACAGCAGAATCCGGTTGCGAATATTCATCATGACCCTCCCATTGGTATGTTGCCGACGGTGCCGGAGATGTCTTCCGGTCCGTCAATCTGATTGACCCTTAGTATACTAATTGTTTTATGCTTGTCCAGAGCCTCGCAAGCAGGAGTCGAAAGAGTGGGACAGGAAAATACATCGGGCGCCGCGGCGCCATTGGCGAGCCGCCATCTGTGCACGGTGGAGTTCGAGGTCGGGGGCGGCATCTTCGGAATCGGCGTCTCGCCCTTCGGCGACCAGCGTGTCGGCTATGTGACCGGCGGCCGCTTTTTCGGCCCGCGAATCAATGGCATCGTCCTGCCCGGCGGCGGCAATTGGTCGCGGGCCGGGCGGCTCGCCTCGGGCGCGGCGGTCGGCACCTTCGATGCGCGCGCGGTGTGGCAGACCGACGACGGCGCGCTCGTCTACCTCAGCTACAACGGCCGCAGCGTCGTGTCCGACGCGGTGCGCGCATCCTTCGCCGATCCCGCCGCGCCGCCGGTCGACCCCGCGCTCTACTATCTGCGAATCGCCCCGGTGTTCGAAACCGCGAGCGAAAAATATGGCTGGCTGAACGGCCTGCTCGCGGTCGGGGTCGGCGAGCGCACCGATTTCGGCGTCCGCCACCAGATCCACGAGATCCTCTGATGATCGACCTCCATTATTCGGCGACGCCGAACGGCCAGAAGATCGCGATCATGCTCGAGGAGGTCGGCGCCGATTACCGCGTCATTCCCTATGACATTTTCGAGGGCGACCAGCTCACCCCCGAATTCGGCCGCATCAATCCCAACCACAAGCTGCCCGCGATCGTCGATCATGCGCCGGCCTGGGGCGGCGATGCGGTGGCCGTCTTCGAATCGGGCGCGATCCTGCAATATCTCGCCGAGAAGAGCGGTCGCTTTCTTGCACCCGCCGGCGCGGCGCGCGCATCGGCGCTGTCGTGGCTCGCCTGGCAGGTCGCGGGCCTCGGCCCGATGGGCGGGCAGGCGAGCCATTTCCTCCGCTACGCCCCCGCGGGACAGGATTATGCGACCCAGCGCTACACCAACGAACTGAATCGCCTGCTCGCCGTCCTCGAAAAACGGCTCGAGAAAGCGCCCTATGTCGCGGGGGACGAGTATAGCATCGCCGACATGGCGATCTGGCCCGGCCGCGCCTCGGCCTTCGTCATGGGCATGGGCCTCGACGACTGGCCCGCGATGCACGGCTGGTTCGAACGCATCCGCGAACGTCCGGCGGTCGCCCGCGCGATGGCGCGCGACGATCTGAAGCCGCCCGCCAAATATATCGGCCGCTACCAGCAGCTGGACGACAAGGAATGGTCGAACATGTTCGGCGACGCCAACCGCGCGGCGGTGAGGGGGGACTAGGGTCGCGCGGGGCGGGCGACGCCCCGCTAGGCTTGCCCGGCAAAATCTGGAAAGAAGGCGGCGATGATCGCCTTCTTCACCCACCATAAATGCGCATCGAGCGCGCTCGTCGCCTACCTCGCCGACCTCAGCGAGCGGAGCGCGCTCGGCTTCTTCACCTCGCACCTCGGCTCGGCGCGGCCGACTGCGGCGGGCTACGACCTCTGCTGCCTGACCAACGCGCAATATGCTGCGGTGCGGGGGCAGGGGAGCGGCCCGGCGCTGCACCTGATCCGCAATCCGCTGAGCGTGGTCCTGTCGGCCTATCATTCGCACCGGACCAGCCACAGCGTCGACGGCTGGCCGCTGCTCGCCGCGCAGCGCGCGCGGCTGCTGGCGGCCGACCGCACGACCGGCATGCTGCTGACCGCGCAATTCTGCAATTCCGAGGAATTCTATCCCGACACCCCCGGTCCGCTCCATGCCATGCGCCACTGGAACTACGACGACCCCGCGATCCGCACCCTCCGGATCGAAGACGGGCTCGACCGGCTGACCGACTTCCTCCGCGCCGCGCTGGGCCCCGCGGGCGACGCGCTGGTCTGGCCCGACCAGGCCGACTTCGCCTTCGAAAGGCTCGCGGGGCGCCGCGCGGGCGAAACCGACGACGCCGCGCACTATCGCGCAGGCGACGCCGAGGCATGGAAGACCGAACTGCCGCGCGAAGTCATCGACTATGTCGTCGGCGCGTGCCGGGAGGTCTTGGAGCGCTTCTATCCGGAGAGCCTTGATTGGGCGGGGCGGGTTTAGGCGGGTGGCCGGTTTCGGGCGACGGCCAAGGAAAGTCGGCTCCCCCCAAAAAAGCAGCCCTAAACCGGCACTTCGCCATTCGCGCCGAGCACCGCCCCCGCCAGATACAGCGACCCGCAGATCAGCACCGCGCCCGGCGGGCGATGCGCGGCGATATGGCGCAGCGCCGCCGCGACATCGTCGCACGGCTGCGCGTCGACGATGCCCATCCCCTCCTGCACCCAGTGGCACAGATCCTTGGGGTCATGATGCTCGTGCCCCGGGATCGGTACCGCCTGGAACGACGCGATCCGGTCGGCGAAAGGCCGCAGGAACCCCATCGCATCTTTGTTGCGGAGCAGGCCGCAGACGATGTGCAGCGGCGCCCCATTTTCCTGCACGTCCTCGAGTGCCCGCGCCAATGCCGCCCCCGCGTCCGGATTATGCCCGCCGTCGAGCCACACCGCTGCACCGTCGGGCAGCAGCCGCGTCAGCGGCCCGTCGCCCAGCCGCTGCATCCGCCCCGGCCAGAAGGCCGTCGCCACCCCCGCCGCAACCTCGGCCTCGCTCGGCCGCGGTTCGGGCGCGACGCGCAGCATCGCGATCGCCAGCCCGGCATTGCGCTGCTGGTGCGCCCCCGGCATCCGCGTGTGCAGCACCGCGCCGATCGAGCCGAACTTCGAGGTCCAGCGAAAGCCGTCGCCTTCGGGCGCCACCGCCCAGACGTCGCCTTCGGAAAACAGCATGCCGCCGACCGCCTCGGCGCGTTCGCCGATGATATCCATCAGCGGCGCGGGGTAATCGAGCGTCGCCAGCGCCGCCCCGGGCTTGAAGATCCCCGCTTTCTCCCACGCGATGCGCACGGCGGGATCGTCCGGGGTCCCCGCCTCGGGCGCGAGCAGGAACGCCTCATGGTCGATCCCCAGCGACGCGATCCCGCACACCGCGGGCGCCGGAATGACGTTGGTCGCATCGAGCCGCCCGCCGAGTCCGACCTCGATGATGCAATCGTCTGCCGGGGTACGCGCGAAGGCGAGGAAGGCCGTCGCGGTGGTGATCTCAAAAAAGCTTGCCTGCAGATCCTGCGCGACGTCGAGTACCTCTTCGAGCAACGCGGCCAGATGGCCGTCGTCGATCAGCGCCCCCGCGATCCGGATCCTTTCGTTGAAGCGCACCAGATGCGGGCTCGTATAGCAATGCACCCGCCGCCCCTGCGCCTCCAAAATCGCGCGCAGATAGGCACAGGTCGACCCCTTGCCGTTGGTCCCCGCGACATGGAAGGTCCGCGGCAGCCGCTCCTGCGGATTGCCCAGCCGCGCGCATAATTCGGCGATCCGCTCGAGCCCCAGCACGTCGCGCCCCGGCGACAGCGCCGCGAGCCGGTCGAGTTGCGCCTGTACGGCGGGATCGGAGCTGAAAGCGTGGTCGGGCATCTTCGGTGCCTTAAATTACTTCGTCATTGCAAGCGAAGCGAAGCAATCCAGGGACGCGTACACCACTCTGGATTGCTTCGCTTCGCTCGCAATGACGGTTTGTGGAGGTTTTTAAGCCGCCTTCTCGGGCGCCAGATAGCCGATCAACCGCCCCAGCGTCGCGGGCAGGTCCTTGCGGTGCACCACCATGTCGATCATCCCGTGATCGAGCAGATATTCGGCGCGCTGGAAGCCCTCGGGCAGTTTTTCGCGGATCGTATTCTCGATCACGCGCTGCCCCGCGAAACCGATCAGCGCCTTGGGCTCGCTGATCTGGATATCGCCGAGCATCGCATAGCTCGCGGTGACCCCGCCCGTCGTCGGGTCGGTGAGCAGCACGATATAGGGCAGTCCGGCGCGGCGCAGGCGCGCCAGCGCCACCGTCGCGCGCGGCATCTGCATCAGCGACAGCGTGCCTTCCTGCATCCGCGCACCGCCCGCCGCGGTGATCGCGATATAAGGACAACCGCGCTTGATCGCTTCCTCGACCCCCGCAACGAAGGCTTCGCCCACCGCGACCCCCATCGAGCCGCCCATGAAGGCGAAATCCTGCACCCCGATCACCGCCGGATGCCCGCCGATCCGCCCGAAGGCGTTCTGATAGGCGTCGCGGTCGCCGGTCTGCGCGCGCGCGGCCTTGATGCGGTCGGTGTACTTCTTGGTGTCCTTGAACTTCAGCGGGTCCTCGGGCGCCGCGGGCGACGCCAGTATCTCGTGCAGCCCGCCGTCGAACAATTGCAGGAAGCGCTCGCTCGCGCCGATGCGATCATGATGGTCGCAGCGCGGGCAGACGTTCAGATTGTCCTGCCATTCCTTGACGAACACCATCTGCTGGCATTCGCGGCACTTGTGCCAGAGGTTGTCGGCGGTGTCGCGCTTCGCCGCGAAGGGCAGGGCGTTGCGGACGCGTTCGAGCCAGCTCATGCGGCGATCTCCTTTGCGCCATGGATAGCATCGGCGAGTGAGCGGGTGAAGGCCTCGACGTGCGGCGCCGCAGCGTCGCCATGCTCGGCGATGATGTCGATAAAGGCCGATCCGACGACCACGCCGTCGGCGACCTTGGCGATCGCGGCGGCCTGCTCCGGCGTCCGAACGCCGAAACCCACCGCGACGGGCAGGGCGGTCGCACCCTTCAGCCGCGCCACGGCCTCCTCGATGCTCGCCTGCGCCGCCTGCTGCAGCCCGGTGATCCCCGCGACGCTGACATAATAGAGAAACCCGCCCGCGCCGCTGAGCACCGCGGGCAGCCGCGCCGGATCGGTCGTCGGCGTCGCCAGCCGGATCAGCTCGACCCCCGCCGCGCGCAGGCTCGGCCCCAGTTCGGCATCTTCTTCCGACGGAATATCGACGCAGATGATCCCATCGACCCCCGCCTTCGCGCATTCGCCCGCGAACCAGTCGGCCCCGCGCACCGTCATCGGATTGGCATAGCCCATCAGCACCAGCGGCACCCCGGCATGCCGCGCCCGAAACGCCGCCGCCATCGCAAAGATATCGGCGGTGGTCGTCCCCTTGGCGAGGCTGCGCAGGTTCGCCGCCTGGATCGCAGGGCCGTCGGCCATCGGATCGGTGAAGGGCATGCCCAGCTCGATCACATCGGCGCCCCCGGCAACGAGCGCGTCGAGGTTCGCGGCGGTGTCGCCGTCGCCCGCAGTGATGAAAGCGACGAGCGCGGTCTGCGGCTTGGCGAAGGTGGCGGCGAAACGGGTCATGCGGCCCTCCGGTAGGCGGTCCAGGAAAGGCTGAACAAAATGGTCAGCAGCACCGAAACCATGAGAATTTTGAGCCAATTGTCATAGGGGTCGCCGAAAATCGCTTCCAAAAGAAATCGCAGCGCGAGGATGATCAGAAAGATCAGCGGAGCCGACCTTAGAGCCAGCTGGGGCCGAAGCTTTACCTCGCCCCCGGCGATGCGTCGGACGGATGAGGTGACCAGCAAAATAGCACCCAACAGCATCGCGAAGAGAAACGCTATGACGACGATGTCCGCCGGCGCAGCGATGTTCAGGGAACGGAGGATCAACTCCACGACCGCGAGGCCGAGCGCCAGATAGATCACGGCAAAACCGGCGCGTCTCAAAGCTTCACCCCCAATGCATCGGCCACGGTGAAGATATCCTTGTCTCCGCGGCCCGAGCAATTGACGATGATGATCTTGTCCTTGCCCAGCGTCGGCGCGATCCGCTCCGCCGCCGCGATCGCATGCGCCGATTCCAGCGCCGGGATGATCCCCTCCAGCTTCGTCAGCGTCTGGAAACTCGCCAGCGCCTCGGCATCGGTCACCGGCTCGTAGCGCACGCGGCCGATATCGTGCAGCCAGCTATGCTCGGGCCCGATCCCCGGATAGTCGAGCCCCGCCGAGATGCTGTGCGCTTCGGTGATCTGCCCGTCGTCGTCCTGCAACAGGTAGGTCTTGTTGCCGTGCAAGATGCCCGGGCGTCCGCCCGCGAGGCTCGCGGCGTGCTTGCCGTCCAGCCCTTCGCCCGCGGCTTCCACGCCCACGATCTCGACGCTTTCATCGTCGAGGAACGGATGGAACAGCCCGATCGCGTTCGACCCGCCGCCGACCGGCGCGATCAGCATGTCGGGCAGGCGGCCCTCGGCCTCCAATATCTGCGCCTTCGCCTCGTCGCCGATCACCGACTGGAAATCGCGCACCAGCTCGGGATAGGGGTGCGGCCCCGCGACGGTGCCGATGATGTAGAAAGTGTCGTGGACGTTCGCGACCCAATGGCGCAGCGCCTCGTTCATCGCATCCTTCAGCGTCTTCGCGCCGCTCTCGACCGCGACCACCTCGGCGCCCAGCAATTTCATGCGGAACACATTGGGCTGCTGCCGCGCGACGTCGACCGCGCCCATGAAGATCGTGCAGGGCAGGCCGAACAGCGCCGCGACGGTCGCGGTCGCGACGCCGTGCTGCCCCGCGCCGGTCTCGGCGATGATCTTGCTCTTGCCCATCCGTTTCGCGAGCAGGATCTGGCCGATGCAATTGTTGATCTTGTGTGCGCCGGTGTGGTTGAGGTCCTCGCGCTTGAGGTAGATCTTCGCCCCGAAGCCTTCGCTGGCGCTCGCGCGCAGATGCTCGGTCAGCCGCTCGGCCAGCCACAGCGGGCTCGGCCGTCCGACATAATGCTTCAGCAGCCGGTCGAATTCGGCGCGGAATTCATTGTCGTGCCTAGCCGCGCGATACTCGCGCTCGAGGTCGAGGATCAGCGGCATCAGCGTCTCGGCGACATAGCGGCCGCCGAACTGGCCGAAGTGACCCCGATCGTCGGGGCCGGTGCGCAGGCTGTTGGGCAGGGTCTGGGAAGCAGTCACGGTCGTTTCCATCGGCAAAGGGATAGGGCGCTCGCGAAGAGACGGGTCTCAGGCGATCAGCGCCATCGTTTCCCGATGCGCACGACGGATGGGGACGGCGTCAGCATGTCGCGACCGCTTTAAGGAAAGCGGCGATCTTGTCCACATCCTTGACGCCCGGCGCGCTTTCGACCCCCGACGACACATCGACCAGCGGCGCACCGGTCGCGCTCAGCGCGTCGCACACATTGGCGGGGGTCAGCCCGCCCGCGATGCCCCAGTCGATGCGGTGCCGGTGCCCGACCAGCAGCGACCAGTCGAAGCGCGTCCCGGTGCCCCCCGGCATCGCCTGCGCCGGCGCGTCGTAGAGCAGCCGGTCGACCACCCCCTCATATTGCAGCGAGCGCGTCAGCGTGCCCGCGTCCTTCAGCCCCACCGCCTTCCACGCCTCGGTCTTGGTGTTGGTCTTGACCGCGTTGATCCACTCCGGCGTCTCGCTGCCGTGGAACTGGATGATGTCGGGGCGCACCGTCCCCCACGCCGCACCCGTCACCTGCGGCCCCGCATTGACCAGCAGCAGCGCGACCTTGACCCGGTCGCTGGCATATTTCCTCAGCTCCGCCGCGGTGTTCAGGTCGACATAGCGCGGGCTCGGCTCATAGTGGTTGAGCCCGATATGCGTCGCGCCATGCGCGATCGCGGCGTCGATTTCGGCCCTGGTCTTCAGGCCGCAGATTTTGACGAGAGGGGGCATATTCAACGATCCAACATCCGTTCGTGTCGAGCGAAGTCGAGACACGCTCGGGGAGCGCCTGGCTTCGCGTGTCTCGACTGCGCTCGACACGAACGGGAAGCGGGCGGGGGTCTAGAACCTAAAGCGTCGCCTCGATCTCGCGCGCCGCAAGATCGGGATCCGCCGACTGGCTGATCGGCCGCCCGACCACCAGGATCGACGCGCCATCGCTCATCGCCTGCGCCGGGGTGACGACGCGCTTCTGGTCGCCGACCTTGCCGTTCGCGGGGCGCACCCCGGGGACGACGAAGAAGCCGCCCGGCCAGGCCTTGCGCGCCGCCTTCACTTCCTGCCCCGAACAGACGATCCCGTCGCAGCCCGATTCGCGCGCCAGCGCGGCGAGGCGCACGACTTGGTCGTGCGGGCTGCCGCCGACGCCGATATCCTCGAGGTCGGGCGAATCGAGGCTGGTCAGCACCGTCACCGCGATCACCTTCGTGTGCGTGCCCGCCGCCGCTTTCGCTTCCTCGAGCATCGCGCGGCCGCCCGCGGCGTGCACCGTCAGGATCGCGGGCTCGAGCGGGCGCAGCGCCTGGATCGCCTTCGCCACGGTGTTCGGAATGTCGTGCAGCTTCAGGTCGAGGAAGATCGGCAGCCCGAACTTCGCCATCTCATGCACCCCGTGGTGCCCGTTGGCGCAGAAGAATTCGAGCCCCAGCTTCAGCCCGCCGACATGGCGGCGCACCTTCTGGACCAGCGTCAGCGCGGCATCCAGATGCGTGGTGTCGATGGCGAGATAGAGCGGCGAGGTCATGGCTTTTCCGTCTTGAAGAGATCGGTCGGGGCGGGGGGCACGTCGTTGACCGGCGCAGGCTCGGGCGCCGCGACCGCGGGCGTCTCGGCCGACCGGTTCGCCATCGCGCGCAGGTCGGCGAGCTGGCGTTCGCTATGGTCGAGCCGGCGCTTCAGCGACCAGCGCGCGGCGCGCAGCGCGATCCACAAGGGCACGCTGCCGATCAGGAAGGCGGCGAGGATCAGCACGGGCAGCTTGGTGTCGAGCACCGACCCCGGCCAGATGGTGACGGTGATCGGGATCCAGTTCGCCATCGCAAAGATGACCAGCACCGCGGTGAGCAGCACCCAGATGACCGTCCGAAAAATTCCCACGCGGCGTGCTCCTGTGCTGATTGGCGACTTGCAGGAAGCCTAGGCGAGTTCGCCGCGGGTTTCCACCCCCGGGCCGTCAGCCGAACACCCGTGCAAAAATCGTGTCGACATGCTTCAGATGATAGTCGAGGTCGAACAGCGCGGTCAGCTCCTCGGCCGACAGCCGCGCCGTCACCTCGGCATCGCCCTTCAGCAGCTCGAGCAGCGACAAGGTCCCGTCGCTCTCCCACACCTTCATCGCGTTGCGCTGGACCAGCACATAGCTTTCCTCGCGGCTCGCGCCCGCCTGCGTCAGCGCCAGCAGCACGCGTTGCGAGTGGACCAGCCCGCCCATGCGGTCGAGATTCTTCTGCATCCGCGCGGGATAGACGAGCAATTTGTCGACCACCCCGGTCAGCCGCGCGAGCGCGAAGTCGAGCGTGATCGTCGCGTCGGGCCCGATGAAGCGCTCGACCGACGAGTGGCTGATGTCGCGCTCGTGCCACAGCGCGACATTCTCCATCGCGGGGATCGCGGCGCTGCGCACCATGCGCGCGAGCCCGGTGAGATTCTCGGTCAGCACCGGGTTGCGCTTGTGCGGCATCGCCGACGAGCCCTTCTGCCCGGGCGAGAAATATTCCTCGGCCTCCAGCACCTCGGTGCGCTGCAGGTGCCGCACTTCCACGGCCAGCCGCTCGATCGAACTCGCGATCACGCCCAGCGTCGCAAAGAACATCGCATGCCGGTCGCGCGGGATCACCTGCGTCGACACCGGCTCGACCGCCAGCCCCAGCTTCGCCGCGACATGCGCCTCGACGCGCGGGTCGATATTGGCGAAGGTCCCGACCGCGCCCGAAATCGCGCAGGTCGCGATGTCGGCGCGCGCGGCGACCAGCCGCGCCTTGCAGCGGTCGAATTCGGCGTAAGCTTCGGCCATCTTGAGCCCGAAAGTCACCGGCTCTGCATGAATCCCATGGCTGCGCCCGATCGTCGGGGTCAGCTTATGCTCATAGGCGCGCTTCTTGATCGCCGCGAGCAAGGCATCGAGATCGGCGAGCAAGATATCCGCCGCCTGCGTCAGCTGCACCGCCAGGCAGGTGTCGAGCACGTCGCTCGACGTCATGCCCTGGTGCATGAAGCGCGCCTGCTCGCCGACATTCTCGGCGACCCAGGTCAGGAAGGCGATGACGTCATGCTTGGTCACCGCCTCGATCGCGTCGATCGCCGCGACGTCGATGACGGGCTCCGTCGCCCACCAGTCCCACAGCGCCTTCGCCGCATCCTTGGGCACCACGCCCAGCTCGGCGAGCGCGTCGGTCGCGTGGGCTTCGATCTCGAACCAGATGCGGAAGCGGTTCTCGGCCGCCCAGATCGCGGTCATCTCGGGCCGGGCGTAACGCGGAACCATGGTTTTTCCTTCCTTTAGCATCAACTAATCGCGGATTCTCGGCGGAATCGCGATGGGGCGCGCCCTAGCAGGGACGAGCCGCGCCGCCAATCGTCACCGATATGCAACTTTCACATTTCGGCCACGGTTGATCCCATGCCCCTTCAGGACACAGCGGCGCGCAAGGCGAAGCGTCGCTTAACAGGAGAACTACCATGTTGAAAACCATGCTTTTGATCGGCGCTGCTGCCGTGAGTTTCCCGGCGCTGGCGCAGAACCAGCCCGCCGACACCACCACCCCGCCGGCCAGCCAGCCTGCGGAACCGGCGGCCGAGAACACCCAGCCGACCCCGACCCCCGAAGCCGCGCAGCCGGCTCCGGCGCCCGACGCGGCGCAGCCGACCCCGGCCCCCGCGCCCGACGCTGCGACGACGCCGCCGGCCGCCGCCGAGCCCGCTCCCCCGGCTGGCGAAGCGACCACGACCGCGCAGTCGGCGCCCAGCGGCACCGCCGCCACCCCGACGCAGGTCGCGCAGATCGTGAACAGCGAGTTCCCGACCTACGACGCCGACTCGAGCGCCGAACTCAGCGAAGTCGAATTCGGCATCTGGATGAAGAAGCTGCGCGCCGCGAGCGAACCGACGGTCGACGTCGAATCGGCCGAGGTGAAGACGTGGATTGGCCAGGCCTATGGCGCTGCCGATGCCGACAAGAACGGCACCGTCAGCAAGGAAGAGCTGACCGCTTTCCTGTCGAAAGGCGCGTAAGCGCCCCTGACTGGGTGGTGAAGCCGTCGGAGCGATCCGGCGGCTTCATCGCGTCTGGGGGAGGGCGAGCATTCGATGATTGCACTGATTTCCCCTCCCGCCTGCGGGAGGGGCAGCGAGACTTACGAGCTTGCTCGTTAGTCGCAGCGGGGTGGGCACCTGCAACGGTGCTTGCCCACCCCCGACCCCTCCCGCAAGCGGGAGGGGAGATCGACGGCAGTTCGCACCCCCAACCCCATCACCCCACCGGCCGCTTCACCGCGACGATCGTCAACCGATGCTCCATCCCGCCCCGATCCGGCCACGAAATCGATTGCCCCGCGCTCAGCCCGATCAGCCCCGCGCCCACCGGGGTCAGGATCGACACCCGTCCCGCATCGATGTCGGCCTCGCCGGGATAGACCAGCTCGACGGTGCGCTCGGTCCCCGTCTTCTCGTCGCGAAAGGTCACCTCGGACCCCATCGTCACGACATCGCCGGGCATCGCCGCGGCGCTGACGATCTTCGCCCGGTCGATCTCGCCCAGCAGCATTTCATAGATGCGGTTGAGTTCGTGCTGCTGGAGCAGCGCGAGTTCGGTCAGCCGGTCGGCTTCGCTGTCGATCATGCGGATCGCCGGGCGCGCGGCCCGGGCTTGGGTCTTGGTCATGGTACGGACTTTCCGGAAAATGAGGCGCGCGCACGCGGTCCTCCCGCGCACGGCTCGAATTATCGAAAGCTGGCCCCGGGTCCGGGGCAAAGCGCGCCTGAACCCGGGGCTAGTTGCCCGCGAGAAGCTGTCCCCCGTGAAACCGGAAGCGGAGAAGGCCGCGTCGAATCTGCATGGGTACAAGGATGGCGGGCGGGGGTAGGGAAGTCAAATGGCGCGCAACGGTCGCGGGCTAGGTCACCACGATCTCGTGATCTTGCATCTCGATCGCCGTCGTATATCCGCCATCGACGCCATAGGAAAAGCTTATGAATATCGTGAAGCGATAGGGGAAGGCGGTGAATCCGTAACAACCGTCGCGCTGATCGGGGCATCGCCAAATTTCCGAAATCTTCGAAGCGGCGGACAGGAAGGCATCCGCGCAGGCGGCCTCGATCGCCTGGTCGGTCAGCGCGTCGCAATCGATCGTGGACCGCCGCTTCGCGCGCACATCGGCTTCGGCGGTCTTGATCGTCGTCAGCGCGCCGACGGCGAAATTGTCGTCGTCGCCGAACGCCCAGCTCAGCTTCTTGCCTGCCAGCTTTTCGCATTCCTTCTGTCGGCGCTCGGGGCTTTGCCCCTCTTCCCGGCCCAGGAAATGATATTGCACCCTGACGGCCTGTATGCCGACGGGCCTGACCGGACTAGCCCTTTCCCGGGAATATTTCAGCTGGAGCACGTCGCGCCGGCAAAGCCCCTCCATCCACGAAGCATAGGGTGCGGTGGCGATCGTGGTCGGCGAAGTTGGTCCGGTGAGGATCGCATCCAGATCGCCCAGAACCAGGTCGCGTCGCTGCGTTTCCGGCATGTCCGCGCGCTCGGGATGAATGGGAACGATACGGGTTCCGGCGTGGATGGCGCCGGACAGGCCGATCGCAGCCGCCACCGAAACCCCGATCCGAAACACCCGCATAAACCCTCCCGACCGCGCCAATCGTCGACGCTTCTGCCCCAAGAGCCTGAACAACAGGTTTCGACGCGCTACAGCCCTTTGGCGGGTTTGGGGCGTTAGCGGCCATCTTAATCCTCCCTGTCGCGCAGCGATGGGGAGGGGGACCATGCGAAGCATGGTGGAGG
>NZ_LNSB01000045.1 GCF_001468285.1 Sphingopyxis sp. HIX
GCAGGGGCGGACGCTCTTCTCCCCTCCCGCTTGCGGGAGGGGTCGGGGGTGGGCAACGACGTTGCCATGGCCCACCCCGCTGCGACTAACGAGCAAGCTCGTAAGTCTCGCTGCCCCTCCCGCAGGCGGGAGGGGAGGGGCTCACGCGTCCGCTGTCTAAAGCCCGCCTTCCCCATCGGCGTGCAGGCTCATCAGCGAATCCATCAGCCCGTCGTCGGCGCTCGAACACACCCCCAGCACCAGCGCCTCGTCGCAGCCTTCGGCGACGACATAGGCGTGGCCCATCGACGAATCGAGGTAGATGCCCTGGCCGACCTCGAGGATGATCGGATCGTAAAATTCGGTGTGCACCGCCATCCGCCCTTCGAGGACGTAGATGAACTCCTCGCCATGATGGTGGACGAGCTCGCCGAATTCGGTCGCGCTGTGCGCGCGGATGCGCGTCAGGATCGGGATCATGCGCTTCTGGCGCAGGTCGGTGCAGAGATAGTGATAGTCGTAATTGTCGGTGGTCACGCGCACCGCATTGTCGAGCGTGCCGACGCTGCGTCGCCCGGTCACGCGCGGCGAGGCCTCCTCCGATTCCTCGGCGAACAGGTCGGACATGCGCATGTTCAGCCGCTGGCTGAGCTGCTGGAGCTTGTCGTAGCTCAAGGTCAGCCGGTCGTGCTCGACCTTCGACAGCGTCGACACGGGGATGCCCGACTTCGCGCTCATCTCCTTGAGCGTCCAGCGATTCCGCGACCTTATCCCGCGCATCACCTCGCCGAGCGTCGGCGGTTTGCTGCGGCTTGCCATCAAAGTCGCCATAAGCCGTTTGACAATTTTCTAATCAGGATCATTATGTCCCTATTGGGCTAACAGATGTCAGCCCTTGGTAAGGGGTCGCGCTGCTCGCTGCAAGGGCCAGTGAGGGCGCCGCAAAAAGGGAGGTGGCGATGCGTTTCGTTCGCAAGCTGATGATCGGACTGGCGGCGCTCGCCGCGGTCCCGCTGATGGCGCAGGGGCCGGTCCCCGCGCCGCCCGCCAAAAAGGCCGAGGCGCCCGCGCTGCCCGCGGTCAAGGCGCCCGCCGCGCCGGTCGCGCTCGACCGCGCCGATCTCGAGGCGTGGCTCGACGGTTATCTCCCCTATGCGCTCGAACGCGGGCGCATTCCGGGCGCGGTCGTCGTCGTCGTCAAGGACGGCCAGGTCGTGCTGGAGAAGGGCTACGGCTATTCGGACGTCGCGAAACGCGCGCCGGTGCTGCCCGAATCGACGCTCTTCCGCCCCGGCTCGGTGTCGAAGCTCGTCACCTGGACCGCGGTGATGCAACAGGTCGAACGCGGCAAGATCGATCTCGACAAGGACGTCAACGCCTATCTCGATTTCAAGATTCCCGCCTTTGAGGGCAAGCCGATCACGATGCGCAACATCATGACGCACACCGCGGGGTTCGAGGAATCCGTGCGCCACCTGATCAGCAGCGATCCCAAGGCGGTGATGACGCTGAAGAAACAGATGCCGCTGGCGCTGCCCGAACGCGTCTTTGCGCCGGGCACGACCCCTGCTTACTCGAACTACGCCACCGCGCTCGCGGGCTATATCGTCGAGCGGGTGAGCGGCGAGGATTTCGACTCCTATGTCGAAAATCACGTCTTCAAGCCGCTCGGCATGACGCACGCGACCTTCCGCCAGCCGCTGCCGAAGGCGCTCGAAGCGCATATGTCGAAGGGCTATCCCGACATCACCGGGAAGGCGCAGCCCTTCGAAATGGTGATCCCCGCGCCCGCGGGCAGCCTGTCGGCGTCGGGCGCCGACATGGCCAAGTTCATGATCGCGCACTTGAGCGACGGCGCCGGGCTGATGAAGCCCGAAACCGCGAAGATGATGCACGATTACAAGGCGCCGGGCGTCGGCCCGCTCAACAGCATGGCGCTCGGTTTCTACGAACAATGGGTCAACGGCCACCGCGCGATCGCGCATGGCGGCGACACCGTCTGGTTCCATTCCTATCTGTGGCTCTTCCCCGACAGCGACATCGGCCTCTATATCTCGATGAACGCCCCGGGGCAGGCGGGCGACGCGGGCGCGGTGCGCAGCGCGCTGTTCCACAAATTCGCCGACCGCTATCTGCCCGGCACCGAAAAGCCCGGCACCGTCGATGCCAAGACCGCCAAGGCGCACGCGCAGATGATGGTCGGCCATTATGTCAGCAGCCGCGGCAGCTTCACCAATTTTCTGAGCGTGCTTGGCCTGCTCGGCCAGGCGCAGATCGGGGTGACCGAGGACGGCAAGCTCAGCTTCCCCGCGCTCGACGGGCTCGGTGCCGGCGCGCGCGACTGGGTCGAGGTCGAACCCTTCGTGTGGCGCGACACCGGCACCGGCGAGCGGCTCGCCGCCGAGGTCAAGGACGGCCGCGTCGTCCGCATGAGCGTCGACGCGGGCTCGCCCTTCATGGTGTTCGAACCCGCCCCCGCGGCGACCAACAGCGCCTGGCTCAGCCCCGCGATGCTCTTCGCGCTGGCGATGGTCCTACTCGCGGCGCTCGCCTGGCCGGTGCGCGCGCTGGTGCGCCGCAGTTATAAAGCGGAATTCGCGCTGACCGGACCGTCGCTCCGCGCCTACCGCCTGTCGCGCGTCTTCGCCTGGCTGGTGATCGCGGCGCTGGTCGGCTGGGGTGCGCTGATCGCGGCCTTCTCGGCCGATATCGGCAGCATCGGGGGGCCGCTCGACTGGCTCATCCACCTGCTGCGCATCCTGACCCCGCTCGCGAGCTTCGGCCTGTTGGCGACCGCGGGCTGGCACCTGGTGCGCACGGTCAAGGACAAGCGCGCCTGGACGATGAAGCTCGGTGCGGTGCTGCTCGTGCTCGCCGCGCTGGTGCTCGTCTGGGTGACGCTGGTCTTCCACCTCTACGGCTTCGACATGGTGTATTGATGGCGACCATGGACCGGCAGAAACTGGCGCTCGACCTTCGGGTCGAGCGCTTTCCCTACCACCAGCCCTTCCGCATCTCGGGGCATGTCTTCACCGAGACGGCCTTGCTCGTCGCCGAGTTGTCCGACGGCACGCACAGCGGGCGCGGCGAGGGGGCGGGGGTCTATTATCTCGGCGACGATATCGACCATATGCTTAGCCAGGCGACCGTCGTGCGTCCGGCGATCGAGGCGGGCGCGACGCGCGCCGAGCTGCAGCACCTGCTGCCCCCCGGCGGCGCGCGCAACGCGATCGACTGCGCCTATTGGGAGCTCGAAGCGAAGCAGGCGGGGCGGCCCGTGTGGGAACTCGCCGGGTTGGCGGCGCCCAAGGCCCTGCGCTCGACCCTGACGCTCGGCGCCGACGCGCCGGGCAGGATGGCGCGCGCGGCGCTCACCATCGACCCGGAGGCGCCGGTGAAGGTCAAGCTCACCGGCGATTTGGGCGACGACATCGCGCGCGTCGAGGCGATCCGCGCGGCGCGGCCCGAAGCGTGGATCGGGGTCGATGCCAACCAGGGCTATGACGCCGCCACCTTGCGCAAACTGCTCCCGATACTCACCGCGAACGGCGTGGCGCAACTCGAACAGCCGCTGAAGCGCGGGCGCGAGGCCGATCTCGACGGCCTCAAGCGTCCGCTCCCGTTCGTTGCCGACGAAAGCGCGGTGACGCTTGCCGACACCGCCTCGCTGATCGGCCGCTTCGACGTGGTGAACATCAAGCTCGATAAATGCGGCGGGCTGACCGAGGGGCTGGCGATCGCGCGGCAGGCGAAGAAGCTGGGGCTCGACGTGATGGTCGGCAATATGATGGGCACCAGCCTGTCGATGGCGCCCTCCTATCTGGTCGGCCAGCTCTGCGACATCGTCGACCTCGACGGTCCAACCTTCCTCGCGCGCGACCGCGCGCCGGGGGTCGAATATCGCGGGGGGATGATCCGTTGTCCGGAAGAAATCTGGGGTGGGTAGGCTCCCATCCCTCGTCCCCCCGGACCTGATCCGGGGTCCCGCTTTTCGATGTGGCTGAGCGGGACCCCGGGGTCGAGCCCGGAGTGACGAAAAAGTCGACAACATGTCCTATTTGGGTTGACAATTTTCTGATTAGGACAATAGTCTCAAATTTGTAAAACATACTCGTGGAGGGTGGAATGAGTCGGTCATTCCCGCTGACGCGCCGCGCGCTTGTCGCCGGTGTGGTGGGGAGCGCCGTGTCGGCGCCGATGATCAATCGCGGGGCGTTCGCTTTCGCCGCCGCCCCCGCGCGCAGCTATTCGCGCCGCGCGGTCGATCTCGTCGCGTCGTCGCTGGTCATCGACATGCTCGCGCCGCTCAAGATCACGCTGTCGCCCGACTATGTGACGCGCCGCCTGACCGACGCCGAGGCGGCGGAGTTTCGCGCCAGCGGCATCACGGGCTTCCACAATGCCTTCGGCCTCGGCGGCCCCGATGCCCGCGCGCAAGCGCTCGAATATCTCGCGGCGTGGCAGCATTTTGCGGGGCATAATGCGCATGTCTTTTCGCTCGTCGGCGACGTCGCCGACCTCGACCGCGCCAAGTCCGAGAAAAAATGCGCGGTGATCATGGGCATCCAGAATGCCGAGCATTTCGAGAAGGTCGAGGATGTCGCGACCTTTCGCCGCCTCGGCCTCCGCTGCGCGCAGCTCACCTACAACAGCCAGAATATGATCGGGTCGGGCAGCACCGAGCGCGTCGACGGCGGGGTCAGCGACTATGGCGCCGCGATCATCGCCGAGATGGAGAAGCAGAAGATGCTGATCGACGTCTCGCACTGCGGCGACCGCACGACGCTCGACGCGATCGAACTGGCGAAAGGCCCGATCGCGATCACCCACAGCAACGCGCGTGCGCTGGTCGACCATGTGCGCGTCAAGACCGACGAAGCGATCAAGGCGCTCGCGGCGAAGGGCGGGGTGATGGGCATCACCGGGGTGCGCATGTTCGTGCGCGCCAGCGACCCGACCAACGTCGGGCATATGGCCGACCATATCGACCATGTCGCGAAACTGACGGGAATCGAGCATGTCGGCATCGGCTCCGACGCCGACCTCCACGGCTACGACGACATGGAGCCGTCCGAATATGCCGCGCTCAAGGGCAGCTACAAGGCGAGCTACGGCTTTCGCGACAAGATCGACATCGACGGTTTCGACCATCCCTTGAAGGTCTTCGACCTGACCGAGGAACTCATTCGCCGGGGTTATTCCAACAACAACATCACGGCCGTGCTCGGGGGCAATTTCCGCCGCCTGCTTGGTCAAGTCTGGGGGTAAGACGATGAAAAAGACTGTTTTGATTGCCGCAAGCCTGACCGCGCTGATGGCTGCCATGCCCGCGCAGGCGCAGGACGCCGCCGCGGGCGAAACCGACGGAGAGATCGTCGTCACTGCGCAGAAGCGCGTCCAGAATGTCCAGGACGTGCCGATCTCGATCGCGGTGGTCAGCGGCGAGGCGCTGCAGGAACAGGGCTCCGCCTCGCTCGTCGACTATGCGGGCTATGTTCCCGGCATGAACGTCAGCAACGGCGGCACGCCCGGCCAGACCACAATCACGCTGCGCGGCGTCGCGCCTTTGAACGCGGCGCAGACCGTCGGCATCTATCTCGACGACGCGCCGGTGGGGTCGAGCGCGCTCTACAATCGCGCCGGCTCCTTCACCATCGACCTGATGCCGTACGACCTCGAGCGCATCGAGGTGCTCAAGGGGCCGCAGGGCACGCTCTACGGCGCAAGCTCGATCGGCGGACTCGTCAAATATGTCACCGTCCAGCCCGACACGACGCAGTTCAAGGTCCGCGCCGGCGTCGAGGGTTTCACGATCAAGGATGCCGGCGGGCTCGGCTGGGGCGGGCAGGTGTTCGTCAACGCGCCGATCGCCACCGACACGCTCGCGGTGTCGGGCAGCTTCGCGTGGCGCAAGACGCCCGGCTGGGTCGACAGCGTCAACAACGCCGGGCTCAAGGACCAGAACGACTATGAACAGCGCGGCGGCCGCCTAGCCCTGCTGTGGCAGCCGACCCCCGAACTCAGCGTCAAGCTGGCGGGCATCTGGCAATCGCTCGATTCGGACGGCAATGGTCTTTATGCGGCCGATCTGACCGGCCAGCGGCTCGGCAACGGCCACTCATTCAACAATTATGTCCCCGAATCCTATGACATCGACCTCGACTATTATTCGGCAACGCTCGACTATGATTTCGGCGCGGCGACGCTGACCTCGGCGACGACCTACAGCAAGACGCAGAGCCGGCAGGTGCAGGATGCGAGCTATGCGTTCGGCGTGCTCTTCCCGCTGCTCACCGGCGGCGCGATCGCACCCGGCATCACGCCCTTCTACCTCGACCTCGGGCTCGAGAAATGGACACAGGAGCTTCGCCTCGCGTCGCCGAGCGGCGGGACCTTCGAGTGGATGGTCGGCGGATTCTTCACCGACGAAACCACCAGCAATTCGCAGTTGGTGCGTTCGTTCGACATGGCGGGCAACCCGATCGCGCCGCTCGATCCGCTCGCGATCGTCGGCCTGCCGGCGACCTACAAGGAATATGCGGTCTTCGGCAACGCCACCCTCAAGCTCAGCGAACGGTTCGAGGTCACCGGCGGGCTGCGCTGGGCGCGCAACGAGCAGACCTTCACCCAGATCAGCTCGGGCGCGATCGTGCCGACCGCGAACGACCCCGGCACGTCGGAGGAAAGCGTCTGGACCTTCTCGGTCAGCCCGCAGTTCCACATCAACGAGGATGCGATGCTCTATGCGCGCGTCGCGACGGGCTATCGCCCCGGCGGTCCGAACGTCATCGTCCCCAATGTCCCGCCCAGCGTCGATGCCGACCGCATGACCAATTACGAGGTCGGGCTGAAGGCCGATTTCGCCGATCGCATGGTGACCGTCGACGCCGCCTTTTTCTGGATGGACTGGACCGACATCCAGGTCACCCGCGCCTTCGGCGGCGTGTCGGGCGGCGCCAACGGCGGCAAGGCGACGAGCAAGGGCTTCGAGGGCAGCATCGCGCTGCGCCCCGCGCCCGGCCTGACGATCAGCGCGACGGGCAGCTACACCGACGCGACCTTGAGCGAGGATGTGCCCGAGATCAGCGGCGTCGATGGCGACCGCCTGCCCGCGGTGCCCAAGTTCAGCGGTGCGCTGCGCGCCGATTACGAGTTCGAGCTCGGTGGCAGCACCAAGGGCAGCTTCGGCGCGGGCATACGCCACGCGAGCAACCGCCTGTCGCTGGTCGAGAGCGATCCGCTGGTGGCGGTGGCCAAGCCCTACACCTCGGTCGACCTCAACGCGTCGGTGACCTTCAACGACCATTGGACGGCGCGCGCCTATGTGCGTAACCTGCTCGACAACAAGGGGGAGATGGCGCGGTCGACCTTCGCCAATGGCCTGAACCAGCCCAGCTTCCTCGGCATTTCGCCGCTACAGCCGCGGACGATCGGCGTCGCGCTCGACATGTCCTTCTGACGCGACGGGAGAGACCAAGATGAACGCGCCCACCGGACGCTTGTCCGAACGATTGACGCTGCCGCAGCCCTATCTGCTGTTCCTCGGCGACACCACCGAAGCAAGCTTCGCGAAGACCGCCTTCGGGCTCGCGGACTGGGCGGCGGACCGCTGCGTCGGGGAGTTTTCCGCCGCGGGCTGCACCGTCACCACCGGCCTGCCGCGGCTCGATCCCGCGGCGGCCAAGGCGGCAGGCGCGCGCTCGCTGGTGATCGGCGTCGCCAACCAGGGCGGCGTCATCGGCGATACCTGGGTCGCGATCCTGATCGAGGCGATGGAGGCGGGGCTCGACGTCGTTGCCGGGCTGCACACGCGGCTAACCAGCGTCCCCGCGCTGGTCGAGGCGGCGCGGCGCACCGGCCAGCGACTGATCGACGTGCGCACCCCGCCCGCCGACATCCCGATCGGCACCGGGATCAAGCGCACGGGCAAGCGCCTGCTGACCGTCGGCACCGACTGCGCGCTCGGCAAGAAATATACCGCGCTCGCGCTGCACCGCGCCTTTGTCGAAAGGGGCTTCGACGCCGACTTCCGCGCCACCGGCCAGACCGGGATCATGATCGCGGGCGGCGGCATCCCGATGGATGCGGTGGTCTCGGACTTCGAGGCCGGCGCGGCCGAAATCCTGAGCCCCGATGCGCCCGCCGATCATTGGGACCTGATCGAGGGGCAGGGGTCGATCTTCAACCCCGCCTATGCCGCGGTGTCGCTGGGCCTGCTCCACGGCAGCCAGCCCGACGTCTTCGTCGTCTGCCACGATCCGTCGCGCAAGGTGATCCTCGGCATGGAAAGCTTCGCGCTGCCGAGCGTCGAGGAGGTCATCGACCTCACGATCCGCCTCGGCAGCCGCACCAACCCCGCGATCCGCTGCGGCGGGGTCAGCCTCAACACCTCGAGCCTCGGCGCGGGCGAGGCCGAGGCGCTGCTGGGCGCCGAAAGCCGGCGGCTCGGGCTGCCGGTCGCCGACCCGATCCGCGGCGGCGCGGCCTTTGCGGCGCTCGTGGACAGCTGCCTCGCATGATCGGTGCCGAACCAGCCGGAGGGTCGAGCTGGTTCCAGCGCTTCCTGCTCCCCGGCTTCGCGCTCAAGGCGGTGATCATCGGCGGCGGCTATGCCACCGGCCGCGAGCTCGCCGAATATTTCGTGCCCGCGGGGCCGTGGGGCGGGCTTGCCGCGATGCTGCTCGCGACCTTCGTCTGGAGCGTGGTCGCGGCGTTGACCTTCGCGCTCGCGCGCAAGATGAGCGCCTATGACTATCGTGCCTTTTTCGAAGGCCTTCTGGGCCCAGGCTGGATCGCCTTCGAAATCGCCTATCTGATCTTCGTCATCCTGATCCTCGCGGTGTTCGGCGCCGCGGCGGGGGCGATCGGCGCCGCGACCTTTGGTTGGCCCGAATGGCTGGGCTCGCTGCTGCTCGGCGTGGCGATCGTCGCGGTGACGGCGTGGGGCACCGGCGTCGTCGAGCAGATGTTCAAATATGTCTCGATCCTGCTCTACACCGTCTACGCCCTCTTCCTGATCATCGCGCTCGCCAGCTTCGGCGACCTGATCGGTCAGGGTTTCGCGACCGCGCCGCCGCCGTCGGGCGACTGGATGTCGGGCGGGCTGACCTATGCGAGTTACAATATCGTCGGCGCGGTGGTGATCCTGCCGGTGCTGCGCCATTTGACCAGCCAGCGCGACGCGGTGCTTGCGGGGATCATCGCGGGGCCGCTGTCGATGCTGCCCGCGATCCTCTTTTTCGTCGCGATGATGGCGTTCTACCCCGCGATCGGCGCCGAGACGCTGCCGTCCGATTTCCTGCTGCGGCAGATGACGGTGCCGGGTTTCCATGTCCTGTTCCAGGTGATGATCTTCGCCGCCTTGCTCGAAAGCGGCGCGGGGGCGGTGCATGCGATCAACGAGCGCATCTCGGGCGCGATCGAGAGCCGCGGCCGCGCGCCGCTCACCACCGGCGCGCGCGCGGCGATCGGCGCGGTGATCCTCGCGGGCTGCATCTTCGTTGCGGGGCGCATCGGGCTCGTCGACCTGATCGCGAGCGGCTATCGCTTCCTCGCCTGGTTGTTCCTCGGGGTGTTCGTCGCGCCCTTGCTCACCATCGGTGTCTGGCGCCTGCTGCGTCCCGCCCCCATTGCCCCCATGGAGACCGTGTCATGAAACACGTCCGCATCATTGCCCTGTCGCTGCTCGCGACCACCGCCGTCCCGGCGTGGGCCGAACCGCCCAAGGATTTCGGGACCGAGGTCGAGGCGCTGCGCAAGGAGATCGGCGCGACCGGGGTGTCGATCGCGATCGTCGAGGACGGCAAGACCACGATGTCGCGCGGCTGGGGCGAGCGGAAGCTCGGCGAGCGCGCGCTGGTCGACAAGGAGACCATCTTCCAGACCGGCTCGACCGGCAAGGCGATGACCGCCGCGGCGCTCGCGATCCTCGTCGACGAGGGCAAGATCGGCTGGGACGACCCCGTCATCGAGCATATGCCCTGGTTCCGCATGTACGACGCCTGGGTCACGCGCGAGATCACGATCCGCGATTTGCTCGTCCACCGCAGCGGACTGGGGCTGGGGCAGGGCGACCTGATGTTCGTCCCGCGCACGCACCTCACCCGAAAACAGACCGTCGAACGCGTTGCCCATCTCAAGCCCAAGACCAGTTTCCGCTCGGCCTATGCCTATGACAATATCCTCTACGCCGTCGCCGGCCAGCTGATCGAGGAGGTTACGGGTCAGACCTGGGAAGTATTCATCCGCGAAAAGCTGCTGCGCCCCGGCGGCATGAAGAACGCGACCAGCGACAGCGAGGACCGCTTCCGCATCGCCAACCGCTCATGGCCGCACGCGCGGCTGAACGGACCGCTGCGCGGGCTCGGCGACCAGCAGGCGCTGAACGAGCGCGACGAACTGGGCCGCAACGGCGCGCCCGCGGGCGGGCTTGCGCTCAGCGCCGACGACATGGCGGCATGGCTCAAGATCCAGCTCGCGCACGGCGCACTGCCGAACGGGAAAAAGCTATTCAGCGAAGCGCAGGCGGCCGAGATGTGGAAGCCGGTGACCCCGATGCCGATCACCCAGTTGCCCGAGCAGCTGAAAGCCGCGCAGCCGATGCAGCAGGCCTATGCGCTCGGCTGGCAGGTGCAGGATTATCGCGGCCACCGCATCATCTCGCACGGCGGCGGCGTGTTCGGCTCGATCACCCGCGTCGTGATGATTCCCGACAGACAAGTCGGCTTCGCGATCATGATGAACAATGAAGAGAGCGGCATGCTGCTCGGGCTCACCTATCGGCTGCTCGACCATTATCTGGACCAGCCCGACATCGGCTGGACGACGAAATGGCAGGATTGGTACAAGGAGCGGCTTGCCGGCGGCGTCGAATATCTGAAGCAGGCGCAGGCCTCGCCCGCGAAGGTCGGCCCGTCGCTCGACCCCGCGCGCTATGCCGGGCGCTACCGCGATCCCTGGTATGGGGACATCGTCGTCGCGAACACGGCGCAGGGGCTGACGATCGACTTCACCTCGACCCCGCGCATGGTCGGGCGGCTCAAGCATTGGCAGTATGACAGCTTCGTCACCGAATATGACGACCCCGCGATCGAACCCGCCTATGTGACCTTCGCGCTCGATGCCGACGGCAAGGTGACGGGCGTGACGATGAAGGCGGTGAGCAAGATCGCCGACTTCAGCTGGGACTATCACGACCTCGACCTGAAGCCGGTGGAGGAGAAGAAGTGAAACAGCTCGCGATCCTGCTCGCCACCGCCTCGCTCGCCGCCTGCACCGCCGCGAAGGAGGACGGCGCCGCGCCTAACGATGACCGGCCGCTGCACAGCCGTTTCCTGACGCTCGACACCCACCTCGACACCTCGCTCCATTTCGAGCGCGCGGGGTGGAGCTTCGCCGATCCGCACACGCTGGAGGGCGACATCGTCCAGGTCGATATCCCGCGGATGAAGGCGGGTGCGCTCGATGGCGGTTTCTTCGTCATCTACACCGAACAGGGGCCGCTGACGCCGCAGGGCTATGCCGACGCGCTCGCCTTCGCGCGCGGTCGGTCGGACCTGATCGATGCGACGATCCGGAAGCATGGCGACCTCATCGGCCCCGCGCTGACCGCCGCCGACGCGCGCACGCTCGACAAGGCGGGCAAGCTGATCGCGTACAAGTCGATCGAGAACAGCTATCCCTTGGGCGACGATGTCGCGCTGCTCGCCGAATTCTACAAGAAGGGCGTCCGCATGGCGGGCCCGGTGCATTCGAAGACCAACCAGTTCGCCGACAGCGCGACCGGCGAGGCGAAGTGGAAGGGGCTGAGCCCGCTCGGCAAGCAGTGGGTGGCGGAGATGAACCGGCTGGGCATGGTGATCGACGCGAGCCATGCCTCGGACGCCACCTTCGACCAGCTGCTCGCATTGTCGAAATATCCGATCATCCTCTCGCACTCGAGCCTGCGCTCGGCGAACGACCACCCGCGCAACCTCGACGAGGGGCGGCTGAAGGCGCTCGCGGCGAAGGGCGGCGCGATGTGCATCTCGACGATCTTTATGTCGGAGATGAACATGACCCCCGCGCGCGGCGCGCTGTTCGGCCAATATGAGCGGATCGGCAAATTGTCGCCGCAAGAGCAGGCCGAGCTCAACCGCCAATGGCGCGAGCTCGACAAGCGCGAGCCTTTGTGGGCCGCCGATTTCGAGGCCTATATGAAGATGGTGCTGCGCGCGATCGAGGTCGGCGGGGTCGACCATATCTGCTTCGGCGCCGATTGGGACGGCGGCGGCGGGCTGCCCGGGATCGAGGATATTTCGGCGCTGCCCAAGGTCACCGAGCGGCTGAAGGCCGCGGGTTATTCGGACGCCGACCTCGAAAAGATGTGGAGCGGCAATGTGCTGCGCGTGCTGGCGGCGCAGGGCGGCAAATGATCCGTTCGGCCCTGCTGGCGCTCGCGCTGCTCGCCCCGGCGGCGTCGCCGGCGCAGGAGGCGCCGCGCGCCGACCATCATATGCATATCCAGAGTCGGCTGATCACCGATCAGCTGCGCGCGATGCAGGCTGCGGACCCCGCCATATTCGACGGCATCTCCGTCGACCTGTTCACCGAGCGGAGCGGCGCGGATGCGGTGCGCGAGCTCGACCGCGCGGGCATCGACAAGGGGGTGCTGCTGTCGGTCGGCTATATGTTCGGCTTCTCCGCGGTGCCGATGGAGCCCGCGGTCCGGGCCGAGCGGATGCGCGCCGAGAACCGCTACAATGTCGACGCCGCGCTGGCGTCGAAGGGGCGGCTCGTGGCCTTCGTCGGGATCAATCCTTTCGCCCCCAACGCGTTGGGCGAGCTCGATTATTGGGCGAACCAGCCTGGGGCATCGGGCATCAAGCTGCACCTCGGCAACAGCGGCTTCGACACCGCGAACGCCGAACAGGTCGATACGCTCGGCCGCTTCTTCGCCGCGGCGCGCAAGGCGCGCCTGCCGCTGGTCGTCCATCTGCGCGGCGCGGCGCCGTTCAGCGGGGCGAGCGTCAACATCTTCATCGACAAAATCCTGGCGCAGGCGGGCGACCTGCCGGTGCAGATCGCGCACGGCGGCGGCTATGCCGGGATCGACCAGCCGACGCTCGAAGCGCTCGACGCCTATGGCGCGGCGATCGCGCGCGGGGCGCCGGGCACCGCCAATCTGGTGCTCGATATTTCGGCGGTGATGCAGTTCGATCCGGCAAAACTGCCCGATGCGAAGACGTCGACCGAGACGCGCAGTTACGAGGAGATGCGCGGGCTCTATGTGGCGGGGATGCGGCGCATCGGGCTCGATCGTTTCGTGCTGGCGAGCGACTGGCCCGCGCTCGCGCCCGTGGCCGAATATTTTGCGCGCGAGCGCGAAATGCTGCCCGTGACCGACGCCGAATGGAAGCAGCTGTGCGGCAATCTGGCCCCCTATCTACGTCCCGGATGGCAACAGCCCTAGGGTCAGGACCTTGGGTGCCTCGGCCACGTCGACGAGATGGACGGATCGGGTCGCTATATGATGGACGATAGCCAGGAGCATCCGGCCGGATTCGGGTGTCGCAAAGCGGGCCGGATGCGCATAACAGGCCCGACATGACCGCCGCCGTCGATCCCTTTTTCGCGATCTCGATCAGCCGCCTCGCGCACCAGATGAAGGCGGCGGGCGAGCCCGTGATCCATATGGAGTTCGGCCAGCCCTCGACCGGCGCCCCCGCCGCCGCGGTGGCGCGCGCGCAACAGGTGCTGGCCGAGGACGGCATGGGCTATTGGGAAAGCCCGGCGCTCAAGCAGCGGATCGCACGCTACTATCAGGAGATGCATGGCGTCGCGGTCGATGCCGAGCAGGTGATCCTGACCTGCGGCGCCTCGCCAGCCTTCGTGCTCGCGCTGACCTGCGCCTTCGCGCCCGGCGCGCGCGTCGCCCTCGCGCGGCCGGGCTATGTCGCCTATCGCAATACGCTCAAGGCGCTGCACATGGTGCCCGTCGAGATCGGCTGCGGCGAGGCCGAGCGCTTCCAGCTGACCGCCGCCGCGGTCGAGGCGCTCGACCCCGCGCCCGAGGGGCTGATCGTCGCCAGCCCCGCCAACCCGACCGGCACGGTGATCGAGGCGGCCGAAATGGCCGCGATCGCCGCGGTCTGCCGGCGGCGGAACATCCGCATCGTCTCCGACGAAATCTATCACGGCCTCTCCTATGTCGGGCCGGTGCCGTCGATGCTGCAGGAGTCGCCCGACGCCTTCGTCGTCAACAGCTTCTCCAAATATTACAGCATGGCGGGCTGGCGGCTCGGGTGGCTGGTGGTGCCGCCCGACCAGATCGACGCGGCGCGCGCGCGGATGGGCAATCTGTTCCTGACCCCGCCCAGCCTTGCCCAGCATGCCGGGCTCGTCGCCTTCGACGAACGCGAAGAGTTGGAGGGGCATCTCGCGACCTACAAGCGCAACCGCACCCTGCTCCTCGACCGGCTGCCCGCGATGGGCCTGCGCCGTATCGCACCGCCCGACGGCGCCTTCTATATCTATGCCGACATCGGGCACCTGACCGACGACAGCATCGCCTTCTGCCGGCAATTGCTGGTCGATACCGCGGTCGCGACCGCGCCGGGTGTGGACTTCGACCCCGTCGACGGATCGCGCTTCATGCGGCTGAGCTTTGCGGTCTCGAGCGAAGAGATCGAGGAGGCGTGCGGCCGCATGGCACCCTGGTTCGCGAATTACGCGCAGCGGCCCTAGCGGCATCGCCTCCCCAAGAATTTCTATTCGGCCCCGGCCCCGCCGCCGCTTGCCTCGCTTTCCCGCGCGTGCAAGGGAAGCCCTCGCATAAACCTATGCGGGAGAGATTTGGCGATGCACTTCGACGTGGTGATCGTGGGGGCGGGGCATGGCGGCGCGCAGGTCGCGGTAGCGCTGCGCACGCAGAAGTTCGAAGGCAGCATCGCGATCGTCGGCGACGAACCCGAACTCCCTTATGAACGCCCGCCCTTGTCGAAGGAATATTTCGCGGGCGAGAAGGAATTCGAACGCATCCAGATCCGCCCAGCCAAATATTGGGACGAGCGCGAGGTCACGATGCTGCTGAACACGCGCGTCGTCGCGGTCGATCCCGCGGCGCGCAGCGTCACGACCGAGGGCGGCGAGACGATCGGCTATGGCAAGCTCGTCTGGGCCACCGGCGGGGCCCCGCGCATGCTGCCGATCCCCGGCGGCGACCTCCCCGGCGTACAGGGCGTGCGCACCCGCGCCGATGCCGATGCGATGAAGGCGGCGTCGGAGACCGCGGGGCAGATCGTCGTGATCGGCGGCGGCTATATCGGGCTCGAGGCCGCGGCGGTGCTGCGCAAGGCGGGCAAGCCCGTGGTGCTCTTGGAAGCGCTCGACCGCGTGCTCGCGCGCGTCGCGGGCGAGGATCTGTCGCGCTTCTACGAGAAGGAACATCGCGACCATGGCGTCGATCTGCGGCTCGGCGTCCAGGTCGTCGCGATAGAGGGCGAGGATCGCGCTACCGGCGTCCGCCTCGGCACCGGCGAGGTCATTCCCGCCGATCTCGTCATCGTCGGCATCGGTATCGTGCCCGCGGTCCAGCCGCTGATCGCGGCGGGGGCGCATGGCGGCAATGGGGTGCTCGTCGACCATCATTGCAAGACCAGTCTCGCCGACATCTACGCGATCGGCGACTGCGCCGCGCACGAGAACGATTTTGCCGAAGGCGCGGTCATCCGGCTGGAATCGGTGCAGAATGCCAACGACCAGGCCAATGTCGTCGCCAAGGGCATCTGCGGCGACGAAGCGCGCTATCACGCCATCCCCTGGTTCTGGTCAAACCAATATGATCTGAAGCTCCAGACCGCGGGACTGTCGACCGGCCACGACGCGACGGTGCTCCGCGGCGACCCCGCGACGCGCAGCTTCTCGATCGTCTATCTGAAGGGCGGCAAGGTCATCGCGCTCGACTGCGTCAACGCCACCAAGGACTATGTCCAGGGCCGGATGCTCGTCACCGCGGGTCTCGTCGCGACGGCGGAACAACTCGCCGATGTCGAGACGCCGCTGAAGAGCCTGCTGCCGGCCTGATCAACCCGGCGGCGGCGCGGCGGACGGTTCGTCGCCCAGCGTGCGTTTCAGCGTTGCCTTGATATTGCGCAGCAGGCGCCGCAGCGCGATGATCACGATCACCGCCGCGACCAGCATCAGGACCGCGATGACGATCGCGACCGGCGGATAGGCGATCGCGAGCGCGATCAGCCCGCCCGTCGCGACATCTTCGCCGGTCGATACCACGACGTTGCTGAAGGGCTCGGGGCTGGCATTGACCACCGCACGCGTCGTCGCCTTGGCGCCATGGCTGACCAGCGCGCCGCCGCCGCCGAGCAGGAAGGCGACCACCTGCCACGCCGGGTCCGAACTATCGACCAGCGCGAGCGCGAGCAGCGCGCCGCCCAGCGGGCGGATCACCGTATGGACGGCGTCCCACGCCGAATCGACCCACGCGATCTTGTCGGCCAGGAATTCGGCGAGCGTGCCGACCCCCGCGACTCCCAGCACCCAGGGGTTCGCCAATATCTGCAGCGCCTGCAGATGCTCGGGCAGCGGCAGCCAGCCGAAATGCATCGCGATCCCGGTGGCGAGGATGGTGAGGTAGAGCCGCCAGCCCGCGAGCAGGCTCAGGCTGCCCGCGACGCCCAATATCTCGACGATGCCCATCGACCCGCTCCCACCGCCATCCTGCGATTGCCATCTTGCACCCGGCTCGCTGCGTCGGCAATGCCGGATGACAGACAGAGAAGAGAGGATGATCGCCGATGGCCACGAGCGATACGGAAAAACTGCCCGACGGCGCGATCCCCGCCGCCACCCTCGTCATCATGCGCCCGTCCGAGAGCGGCGGTCCCGACGAGATATTGATGGTCAAGCGCGCGGCGAACATGGCCTTCGCGGCGGGCGCGATGGTCTTTCCGGGCGGGCGGATCGATCCCGACGACTATCTGGTCGCGCACCGCCACGGCTATGCCGAGATGGACCCCGACGGCGCGGCGCGCGTCGCGGCGCTGCGCGAAACGCTCGAGGAAACCGGGCTCGCGGTCGGCTGGCCGACGCTGGGCGAGGCGGAGGTTCCGGCGGTGCGCCAGGCCTTGCTCTCCGAACGGCTGCTGTCCGAAATCCTGACCGAGCGCGGCGACCGGCTCGAGCTTAACGCGTTGATTCCTTTTGCGCGCTGGTGTCCCAATTTCAAGGAAGCGCGCACCTTCGACACGCGCTTCTTCGCGGTCGAGGCGCCCGAGCACGGACACGAACTGACCATCGAGGAGGCCGAGCACAGCCACATCTTCTGGGCCAGCGCCCGCGCCACGCTGGCGATGGCCGACCGCGGCGAGGTGTCGATCATCTTCCCGACGCGCCGCAATCTCGAAAAGCTGGCGCAGGCCGATGATTTCGCCGCATTTTCGGCACATGCCGACGCCCATCCGGTCGAACTGGTGACGCCGTGGATCGAAGAGCGCGGCGGGGAGTCACATCTCTGCATCCCCGGGCACCTCGGCTATCCCGTGACGAGCGAGCCTTTCGAGCGCGTGCGCCGCGGCTGAACGAGGGCTCGCGGAGGAACTTTCCCGAGATTTAGCAGAATCATAAGAAATGGTGCAGTACGGCAAAACGCCTTGCAATATCTGGCAGCGCTGCCTAGAAGGGCGAGGCAGAAGCGGTTTGGGGGTGATTCCCCGGAGCGATTCGAGAAGATCAAAATTCCAGTGGATGGAGAAAAAGATGAACCTGCTCAAGAAAGCTGCGATCTCCCTCGCCGCGACTTCGATGCTTGCGGCTCCGGTTGCTGCTTCGGCTGCACCCGCCATGTCGGCGGTGTCGTTCGACGACGTGAACGCCGTTTCGGCCGTTGAAGGCCAGAGCGAGCTCGAAGGCAGCACCAGCTGGATCATCGCGCTTCTGGCGCTGATCGCCATCATCGGTGGCATCGTGATCGCCGCGGGCAACAACAGCGACGATCCGACCAGCCCGTAAGCTGGCGCGTCCACGCACGAGTTTCAAAAGGCTCCGAGCTAAGGCTCGGGGCCTTTTGCACGTCTGGCTGGTGGGCGGCGCGTTGGGCGCTGGGTGGCCGGTATCGGGCGTCGGCTGCCGTTCTATCATCGTCACGCCGCGTTTGACCCGGGGTGACGGTCGTTCGAATAGATATAGCTTGTGATCCCCGGCGACAGCCGGGGCCCAGATGGGGCTAGCGCGGCCTTTTCCTCATAGGCCCCGGCTTTCGCCGGGAATCCCATAACAGCAGCCACACGGCCCCAAAGCGCCCTTCATCGCCGCTCAGGGCGTGATCCCGAAACCCGAATATTCGGCGTCGATGCGGCCCTGCTGCAGCCGCGCGAGCGCGAGGTCGGCCTGGCCGCCGGCGCGGTCGTCGCCGCGCAGCTTGACGATGCCGCGCATATAGAGCGAACCCGGCATGTTCGGGCTGATCTTGAGCGCGGCGTCGAGGTCGGCGCGCGCCTCCTCCATCCGGCCCAGGCGGAAGAAGACCATCGCGCGGCTGTCGAGCACCGCCGCGGGATCGTCGGTGAGCTCGATCGCGCGGGTGCAGTCCTTGAGCGCCGATTCGAGCTCGAACGAGCGTGTGCCCTTGAGCCAGCAGAGACCATTGAGCAGACCGGGGTCGCCCGGCCGCTCGGCGAGCGCCTCGGCGAGCAGCGCGGCGCCCTCTTCGGCGCGTCCCGCCTTGCCGAGCGTCTCGGCCTTGAGCGCGACCCAGCCGCGCTTGTCCTTCGCCGCGGCGATCTGTTCGTCGTTGAGCGCGAGCGAATCGTCATACTGCTTGAGCTCGGCGAGCAGGCGGATCTTGTAGTCGAGCGCACTTTCCGAGCCCGGATCGAGCGCCAGCACCTCGTCGGTGTCGGCGAGGGCCGCCTTGAATTCGCCGGTGTCGAAATAGAGGTCGGCGCGGCGCAGATAGGTCGCGGCGTCGGCCTCGCGCTTCAGCGCTTCGCCGAGGTCGGCGATCGCGGCCTTGGGTTCGAAGATGCCGCTGTGGAAGGCGGCGCGGTTGAGATAGCCGTTCGCTGCCTCGGGGTCGTCGTCGATCGCCTTTTGATAGGCCGCGAGCAGCGGGCCGAGGCGCTTCGCCTTCTTGGCTTCGGCGATCTCCTCGGTGCGCGAAGGAAAGCCCGCGGGGGCGCGCAGGCGGAATTCGCGCTGCTTGGCGGCGGCGGTCGCCGCGCGCGCGGCGGGCAGCTGGTCGACCGCGACCTCGCGCCCGGTGGTCCAGATCGTCTCGCGCTGTTCGAGGCTGTTGCCGGCGAGCTTCGCCTCGCGCTGCATGCCGATGCCCGCGATCATCAGGTCGGCGGCGGTGTCGCCCTCCATCGCGAAACCCTCGGCGCGCGGCAGCTTGAGGCTGATTTCGCGCACGATCAGGCCGGGCTGGCCGCCCGCGACGGGGATGGTGCGCCAAGCGGCGCGGCTGCGGTCGGCGCTGACCTCGAAATCGCCGACCAGCCCGTCGAGTTTGACATAAGGACGCTGCTCGTCGCGGACCCACGGCAGATTGCCGACGCCCGCCGCACGGATCGTCGCGGTGCCCGCGGCCTCGTCGATCTCGATCGAGCGCGTGTGGATCTGGCCGTTGTTGACGAAGTCGCCGAGCGCGCCCTGCGCGAGGTTGCGCAATTGTTCGGGGGTCGCCTGCGCCGCCATGCCCGTCATGCGCGTCGCAAGCTCGCCGCGCATCGTGAAGCGCATGTCGAAAAGCGGCGGGAAGGCGGTGCCCGCCGACTGGTCATAGGCGATGCTGACGGTCATGTCGGGCCGCGCCGGGCGCCGCACCGGCAATGCCGCGAGGTCATGGCCGGCCGTCGTCAGCGGCAGCGCATGGCGGAAGGGCGGGACGTCGGCGAGGTCCTCGACATGCGTGCCCGCGGTGGTGCCGTCGAGCCAATAGTCGGTGCCGTCGATCGCCGCCTGGACGATGACATGGTCGAAGGCGCCGAGCGTGGGTAGCCGGTCGGGCAGCGCATCGCCGAGCGTCGAATGGACGAGCGTCGGCTGTGCCGCGATGCCGAGCCGATCGAGGACCGCGAGCAGCAGCAGGGTCTTCGCCTTGCAGTCGCCATAGCGCAGCGTCCAGGTCTCCTCGGGCTGCTGCGGGACATAGTTGCCGTTGGCTAGGCCGTTGTAGAGATAGCGGATCTCGTTCTGGACAAAGGCCAGCGCGGCGGCGGCGCGCGCCTTGGGATCCTTGGCCGAGGCGGCGATCTTGTCGATCGCGGCGGCGAGCGTGCCGCCCTCCTTGACCGTGCCCGCCGTTGCATAGAGCGGCGCGACGGTGCGTGACAGGTCGGTCCAGCTGGCGAAGGTCGAAAATTCGAGCCCGGGCGGGCGGCGATAGCGCAGCGGCGCATCCTGCGGCATCTCGTCCTGCTTGATCACCGGCTGGGCCTGGGTGAGGACGTGGTAGGCGCCCCCCTCGTTTACGACGTCGGCCTCGACCGGCGCGATGCCCTTGCCGAAGGCCTTCCACTTCACCGGCAGCGCCTTGGGCCAGAGCACGCGGAGCGAGCCCTGCGCCATCGCCGCGGGTTTCGCCTGGACGTCGGCAAAGGCCTCGCCATTGCCCGCGAGCACGTCGCTGCGTTCGACGACGGTCACCGAGAAGCGCACCGTGTCGCCGACGCGCAGGTCCTCGATCGCCGCGGTCGCGGTGAGCAGTCCGTCGATCATCTTCTGCTCGAACGCGGTTTCGCGGCGGAGCACGGTGAGCTTCAGCCCCTGCGCGAGCAGGTCGATGGTGGCGCCGCCGCGGACGATCTCCAGCTTGTGGACGATCAGGTCGTCGCGGTCGGGCTGCCACACGAATTGCAGGTCGTCCCAGTTGCGCAGCGCGTCGGCCGTGGCGATACGAAAGGCGTGGTCGGTGAAGGTCGAGCGTTTGTCGGCCTCGATCAATATCTGTTCGTCGCTGAGCAGCCAGGGTGTCGCGGCGTCGCCCGCGGGCAGCGGCCCGGCGTGCGGCACGACCCACGCCGCGGGCGCGCCATAGGCCGGCGTGTCGGCGGCAAAGGCGGGCGCGCTGAGCGCGAGGGCCGAGGCGGCCAGAAAAACGGCAAGCTGACGCACGAAATGAAACTCCCCCTGATCGCCCTCATCTAGCTTGGATCATGTGCGTTACCAATGTCTTTGCAGCGCACTCATGGAAAAAGAATGGCAAGCGGCCGACTGTTCGGGGCGCCTCGAGGTCACGAACTTCCCCGGTGCTGCACGACTATTCCGTTACCTTTGTGCCCTTGGCGGGGACCTGCTGTTCGCGCATCGCGGCGCGGACGAGGCTCATGGTCCGGGTGCAGCGGACGGCGACCGCGCCGCCGCGAGGCTACGGACGGTGGTGACGGGTGCCGGGCGGGAGGCGACGCCGGTGTAACCCACCTTCGTCACCGCGGGCTTGACCCGGGGCCTGCCTTTTCTTTGATCCGACGTCGAAAGAAGGAAGGCGGGTCCCGGGTCAAGCCCGGGATGACGACTTAATAAGCGGCAGTTCCCCACCCCAAAGCCGACGTCGCCTTCAAATAAGGCTTTCCTACATTATCCGGCTGTGCCAGCCTTCATCCGTTGGGTGAGCGCGGCCGCTGCCGGCTGGCCGATGCGATCACGGCGCGAGGTCCAAATCGGCGCGTGCAGGGCTGAACTTTCCTGAACTTTGGAAGGTCACGCCGCCTTCGAACGCCAGCGCGGCTCGCCATCCCGAAGCCGGCGCAACGCTCGCCCGGTACCGCCGTACAGCTAGAGGTCGACCCCGCGATTCGCGCGCGACCGCGCCAGCGGGATCGCCTGTCGTGCCCGCTCCGTCGCGGCGGGGTCGACCGGCGCCACGACCAGCGCAAAATCCTCGCCCGGCACCCCTTGCGCCTCGCCCAGCACCTCGCCCCACGGCCCGACCGCCAGGCTATGCCCATAGGTCGACCGCCCGTCGGCATGCACCCCCGCCTGCGCCGCGGCGAGCACATGACAGCCGGTCTCGATCGCCCGCGCGCGCATCAGGACGTGCCAATGCGCCTCGCCCGTCGAAACGGTGAAGGCCGCGGGGATCGCGAGCAGTTCCGCGCCGCGCTGGGTCAGCGCGCGATAGAGTTCGGGGAAGCGCAAATCGTAACAGATGCTGAGCCCCAGCCGTCCCACCGGCGTGTCGACCACGGCCGGCGCCTCGCCGCCCGCATAGCTCGACGATTCGCTCCAATTCTCGCCCGACGGCAGCGACACGTCGAACATGTGGATCTTGTCGTAGCGCGCGACGACCGACCCGTCGGCGGCGACCACATGGCTGCGGTTGACCCGGCGGCTGCCGTCGTCGGACAGGAAGGGCGCCGATCCGGTGTGGATCCAGAGGCCATGGCGCCGCGCCATCGCGCCATAGGTCGCGATCCAGGCGCTATCCTCCTCGCGCGCGATGTGGACCGCCGACCGCGCGCGGTCGGCGGTCCACATCGCGCGCGAGGAGGATAGCGCCTGGATCGCGACCTATGGCGCGATGGCGCGGCGCCATGGCCTCTGGATCCACACCGGATCGGCGCCCTTCCTGTCCGACGACGGCAGCCGCCGGGTCAACCGCAGCCATGTGGTCGCCGCCGACGGGTCGGTCGTCGCGCGCTACGACAAGATCCACATGTTCGACGTGTCGCTGCCGTCGGGCGAGAATTGGAGCGAATCGTCGAGCTATGCGGGCGGCGAGGCGCCGGCCGTGGTCGACACGCCGGTGGGACGGCTGGGGCTCAGCATCTGTTACGATTTGCGCTTCCCCGAACTCTATCGCGCGCTGACCCAGCGCGGCGCGGAACTGCTCGCGATCCCCGCGGCCTTCACCGTTTCGACGGGCGAGGCGCATTGGCACGTCCTGATGCGCGCGCGGGCGATCGAGACCGGCTGTCATGTGCTCGCCGCGGCGCAGGCGGGGGTGCATGCCGACGGGCGGTCGACCTATGGGCATAGCCTGGCGGTCGGGCCGTGGGGCGAGGTGCTGGGCGAGGCGCAAGGGGTGCCGGGCGAGGATTTTGCGCTGGTCGTGGCGCCGGTCGACCCCGCCGCGACGGAGCGGGCACGACAGGCGATCCCGCTGGCGCGGTCGCGCGCGAATCGCGGGGTCGACCTCTAGCTGTACGGCGGTACCGGGCGAGCGTTGCGCCGGCTTCGGGATGGCGAGCCGCGCTGGCGTTCGAAGGCGGCGTGACCTTCCAAAGTTCAGGAAAGTTCAGCCCTGCACGCGCCGATTTGGACCTCGCGCCGTGATCGCATCGGCCAGCCGGCAGCGGCCGCGCTCACCCAACGGATGAAGGCTGGCACAGCCGGATAATGTAGGAAAGCCTTATTTGAAGGCGACGTCGGCTTTGGGGTGGGGAACTGCCGCTTATTAAGTCGTCATCCCGGGCTTGACCCGGGACCCGCCTTCCTTCTTTCGACGTCGGATCAAAGAAAAGGCAGGCCCCGGGTCAAGCCCGCGGTGACGAAGGTGGGTTACACCGGCGTCGCCTCCCGCCCGGCACCCGTCACCACCGTCCGTAGCCTCGCGGCGGCGCGGTCGCCGTCCGCTGCACCCGGACCATGAGCCTCGTCCGCGCCGCGATGCGCGAACAGCAGGTCCCCGCCAAGGGCACAAAGGTAACGGAATAGTCGTGCAGCACCGGGGAAGTTCGTGACCTCGAGGCGCCCCGAACAGTCGGCCGCTTGCCATTCTTTTTCCATGAGTGCGCTGCAAAGACATTGGTAACGCACATGATCCAAGCTAGATGAGGGCGATCAGGGGGAGTTTCATTTCGTGCGTCAGCTTGCCGTTTTTCTGGCCGCCTCGGCCCTCGCGCTCAGCGCGCCCGCCTTTGCCGCCGACACGCCGGCCTATGGCGCGCCCGCGGCGTGGGTCGTGCCGCACGCCGGGCCGCTGCCCGCGGGCGACGCCGCGACACCCTGGCTGCTCAGCGACGAACAGATATTGATCGAGGCCGACAAACGCTCGACCTTCACCGACCACGCCTTTCGTATCGCCACGGCCGACGCGCTGCGCAACTGGGACGACCTGCAATTCGTGTGGCAGCCCGACCGCGACGACCTGATCGTCCACAAGCTGGAGATCGTCCGCGGCGGCGCCACCATCGACCTGCTCGCGCAGGGGCTGAAGCTCACCGTGCTCCGCCGCGAAACCGCGTTCGAGCAGAAGATGATCGACGGACTGCTCACCGCGACCGCGGCGATCGAGGACCTGCGCGTCGGCGACACGGTGCGCTTCTCGGTGACCGTCGTCGAACGCAGCGACGTGCTCGCGGGCAATGGCGAGGCCTTTGCCGACGTCCAGGCGAAACCCGCGGCGATGGCGCAGGGCTCGCTCCGCGTGCTCTGGCCCAAGGCGCTGCCGGTGAAGTGGAAGGCCTTCGGCAAGGGCATCGCGCCGGTCGAGGCCGACGTCGTAAACGAGGGGGGCGCCTACCACGTCCTCACCCAGGCCCAGCCGGTGATCAAGCAGGACGAGATGCCGCAGGATGCGCCGCTGCGCTATCGCCGCCCGCCCGGGCTCGAATTTTCGACCTTCGCCAGCTGGACCGACCTGTCACGCACCGTCGCGCCGCTCTATGCAACGGCGGGCACGGTCAAGGAGGGCGGCACGCTCGCCGCCGCGATCGACAAGATCGCCGCCTCGGCCAAGGATCCCAAGGCGCGCGCCGCCGCCGCGCTGGCCTTTGTCCAGAACGAGATCCGCTATCTCTACAACGGCCTAGCCAACGGCAACTATGTCCCGCAGCAGCCCGAGGAGACCTGGACGCTGCGCTATGGCGACTGCAAGGCGAAGACCCTGCTGCTGCTCGCGGTCCTCGATCGGCTCGGCATCGCGGCACAGCCGACGCTCGTCCATTCGACGCTCGGCGATGCGCTGCCCGACCGGCTACCCACGCTCGGCGCCTTCGACCATGTCATCGTCCAGGCGGCGATCGACGGCACCGACTATTGGCTCGACGGCACCACCGCGGGCACGCATGTCGAGGACCTCGCCGACGTCCCGCCCTTCCGCCATGCGCTGCCGCTGACGACGGCCGGCCATGACCTCGCGGCATTGCCGGTGCGGCGCCCGGCGCGGCCCGACATGACCGTCAGCATCGCCTATGACCAGTCGGCGGGCACCGCCTTCCCGCCGCTTTTCGACATGCGCTTCACGATGCGCGGCGAGCTTGCGACGCGCATGACGGGCATGGCGGCGCAGGCGACCCCCGAACAATTGCGCAACCTCGCGCAGGGCGCGCTCGGCGACTTCGTCAACAACGGCCAGATCCACACGCGCTCGATCGAGATCGACGAGGCCGCGGGCACCGCGACGATCCGTGCGGCGGGCGTCGGCAATCTGCCGTGGGTCCGCGACGAGCAGCGTCCTTATGTCAAACTCGACGGGCTGGTCGGCGATTTCGAGGTCAGCGCCGACCGCAGCCGCGCCGCTTGGCGCACCATCCCCGTCGCGGGCGGCCAGCCCGGCCTGATCGTGCGCGAAATCAGCCTCAAGCTGCCGCGCGCCGAGGGTTTCGCGATGGAGGGCGACACCGCCGCCGACCTGATGATCGCGGGCATCGGCATGCAGCGCGAGGCGAAGCTCGCCGGCAACAGCCTCGAACAGCGCGAGACGATCTGGACCACCGGGCGCGAGGTCGCGGTCGACCAGCTGCCCGCCGCGCGCGCGGCGACCGCCGCCGCCAAGCAGCGCGAATTCCGCCTGCGCGCCCCCGCGGGCTTTCCTTCGCGCACCGAGGAGATCGCCGAAGCCAAGAAGGCGAAGCGCCTCGGCCCGCTGCTCGCGGCCTATCAAAAGGCGATCGACGACGACCCCGAGGCAGCGAACGGCTATCTCAACCGCGCCGCCTTCCACAGCGGCATCTTCGAACCCAAGGCCGCGATCGCCGACCTCGGCGAAGCGCTGAAGCGCGAGGCCGACGCCGCGACCTATCTGCGCCGCGCCGACCTCTATTTCGACACCGGCGAATTCAAGGCGGCCCTCGCCGACACCGACGAGGTGCTGGCGCTCGATCCGGGCTCGGAAAGTGCGCTCGACTACAAGATCCGCCTGCTCGCCGAGCTCAAGCAGTATGACGATTCGCTCGCGCTCAACGACGAACAGATCGCCGCGGCGAAGGACAAGCGCGGCTGGGTCGCGCTCAAGGCCGAGACGCTCGGCAAGGCGGGACGCGCCGAAGAGGGCGCCGCGCTGCTCGCCGAGGCGCTCGCCGAGCGGCCGGGCGACCCCGGTCTGCTCAATGGTCTCTGCTGGCTCAAGGGCACACGCTCGTTCGAGCTCGAATCGGCGCTCAAGGACTGCACCCGCGCGATCGAGCTCACCGACGATCCCGCGGCGGTGCTCGACAGCCGCGCGATGGTCTTCTTCCGCCTGGGCCGGATGGAGGAGGCGCGCGCCGACCTCGACGCCGCGCTCAAGATCAGCCCGAACATGCCGGGTTCGCTCTATATGCGCGGCATCGTCAAGCTGCGCGGCGACGACCGCGCCGGCGGCCAGGCCGACCTCGCGCTCGCGCGGCTGCAGCAGGGCCGCATCGACGCCGAATATTCGGGTTTCGGGATCACGCCCTGAGCGGCGATGAAGGGCGCTTTGGGGCCGTGTGGCTGCTGTTATGGGATTCCCGGCGAAAGCCGGGGCCTATGAGGAAAAGGCCGCGCTAGCCCCATCTGGGCCCCGGCTGTCGCCGGGGATCACAAGCTATATCTATTCGAACGACCGTCACCCCGGGTCAAACGCGGCGTGACGATGATAGAACGGCAGCCGACGCCCGATACCGGCCACCCAGCGCCCAACGCGCCGCCCACCAGCCAGACGTGCAAAAGGCCCCGAGCCTTAGCTCGGAGCCTTTTGAAACTCGTGCGTGGACGCGCCAGCTTACGGGCTGGTCGGATCGTCGCTGTTGTTGCCCGCGGCGATCACGATGCCACCGATGATGGCGATCAGCGCCAGAAGCGCGATGATCCAGCTGGTGCTGCCTTCGAGCTCGCTCTGGCCTTCAACGGCCGAAACGGCGTTCACGTCGTCGAACGACACCGCCGACATGGCGGGTGCAGCCGAAGCAGCAACCGGAGCCGCAAGCATCGAAGTCGCGGCGAGGGAGATCGCAGCTTTCTTGAGCAGGTTCATCTTTTTCTCCATCCACTGGAATTTTGATCTTCTCGAATCGCTCCGGGGAATCACCCCCAAACCGCTTCTGCCTCGCCCTTCTAGGCAGCGCTGCCAGATATTGCAAGGCGTTTTGCCGTACTGCACCATTTCTTATGATTCTGCTAAATCTCGGGAAAGTTCCTCCGCGAGCCCTCGTTCAGCCGCGGCGCACGCGCTCGAAAGGCTCGCTCGTCACGGGATAGCCGAGGTGCCCGGGGATGCAGAGATGTGACTCCCCGCCGCGCTCTTCGATCCACGGCGTCACCAGTTCGACCGGATGGGCGTCGGCATGTGCCGAAAATGCGGCGAAATCATCGGCCTGCGCCAGCTTTTCGAGATTGCGGCGCGTCGGGAAGATGATCGACACCTCGCCGCGGTCGGCCATCGCCAGCGTGGCGCGGGCGCTGGCCCAGAAGATGTGGCTGTGCTCGGCCTCCTCGATGGTCAGTTCGTGTCCGTGCTCGGGCGCCTCGACCGCGAAGAAGCGCGTGTCGAAGGTGCGCGCTTCCTTGAAATTGGGACACCAGCGCGCAAAAGGAATCAACGCGTTAAGCTCGAGCCGGTCGCCGCGCTCGGTCAGGATTTCGGACAGCAGCCGTTCGGAGAGCAAGGCCTGGCGCACCGCCGGAACCTCCGCCTCGCCCAGCGTCGGCCAGCCGACCGCGAGCCCGGTTTCCTCGAGCGTTTCGCGCAGCGCCGCGACGCGCGCCGCGCCGTCGGGGTCCATCTCGGCATAGCCGTGGCGGTGCGCGACCAGATAGTCGTCGGGATCGATCCGCCCGCCCGGAAAGACCATCGCGCCCGCCGCGAAGGCCATGTTCGCCGCGCGCTTGACCATCAATATCTCGTCGGGACCGCCGCTCTCGGACGGGCGCATGATGACGAGGGTGGCGGCGGGGATCGCGCCGTCGGGCAGTTTTTCCGTATCGCTCGTGGCCATCGGCGATCATCCTCTCTTCTCTGTCTGTCATCCGGCATTGCCGACGCAGCGAGCCGGGTGCAAGATGGCAATCGCAGGATGGCGGTGGGAGCGGGTCGATGGGCATCGTCGAGATATTGGGCGTCGCGGGCAGCCTGAGCCTGCTCGCGGGCTGGCGGCTCTACCTCACCATCCTCGCCACCGGGATCGCGATGCATTTCGGCTGGCTGCCGCTGCCCGAGCATCTGCAGGCGCTGCAGATATTGGCGAACCCCTGGGTGCTGGGAGTCGCGGGGGTCGGCACGCTCGCCGAATTCCTGGCCGACAAGATCGCGTGGGTCGATTCGGCGTGGGACGCCGTCCATACGGTGATCCGCCCGCTGGGCGGCGCGCTGCTCGCGCTCGCGCTGGTCGATAGTTCGGACCCGGCGTGGCAGGTGGTCGCCTTCCTGCTCGGCGGCGGCGGCGCGCTGGTCAGCCATGGCGCCAAGGCGACGACGCGTGCGGTGGTCAATGCCAGCCCCGAGCCCTTCAGCAACGTCGTGGTATCGACCGGCGAAGATGTCGCGACGGGCGGGCTGATCGCGCTCGCGATCGCCTATCCGCCGGTCGCGATCGTCATCGCGGTCCTGATGCTGGTCGCGGCGGTGATCGTGATCATCGCGCTGCGGCGCCTGCTGCGCAATATCAAGGCAACGCTGAAACGCACGCTGGGCGACGAACCGTCCGCCGCGCCGCCGCCGGGTTGATCAGGCCGGCAGCAGGCTCTTCAGCGGCGTCTCGACATCGGCGAGTTGTTCCGCCGTCGCGACGAGACCCGCGGTGACGAGCATCCGGCCCTGGACATAGTCCTTGGTGGCGTTGACGCAGTCGAGCGCGATGACCTTGCCGCCCTTCAGATAGACGATCGAGAAGCTGCGCGTCGCGGGGTCGCCGCGGAGCACCGTCGCGTCGTGGCCGGTCGACAGTCCCGCGGTCTGGAGCTTCAGATCATATTGGTTTGACCAGAACCAGGGGATGGCGTGATAGCGCGCTTCGTCGCCGCAGATGCCCTTGGCGACGACATTGGCCTGGTCGTTGGCATTCTGCACCGATTCCAGCCGGATGACCGCGCCTTCGGCAAAATCGTTCTCGTGCGCGGCGCAGTCGCCGATCGCGTAGATGTCGGCGAGACTGGTCTTGCAATGATGGTCGACGAGCACCCCATTGCCGCCATGCGCCCCCGCCGCGATCAGCGGCTGGACCGCGGGCACGATACCGATGCCGACGATGACGAGATCGGCGGGAATGACCTCGCCGGTGCCGAGGCGGACGCCGGTAGCGCGATCCTCGCCCTCTATCGCGACGACCTGGACGCCGAGCCGCAGATCGACGCCATGGTCGCGATGTTCCTTCTCGTAGAAGCGCGACAGATCCTCGCCCGCGACGCGCGCGAGCACGCGGTCGAGCGCTTCCAAGAGCACCACGGGCTTGCCCGCCTTGCGCAGCACCGCCGCGGCCTCGAGCCCGATATAGCCGCCGCCGATCACGACGATCTGCCCCGCGGTCTCCGACGCCGCCTTCATCGCATCGGCATCGGCGCGGGTGCGCACGCCCTGTACGCCGGGGAGGTCGCCGCCGGGGATCGGCAGCATGCGCGGGGCCCCGCCGGTGGCCCAGACGAGCTTGCCATAGCCGATCGTCTCGCCGCCCTCGGTCGTGACGCTGCGCGCCGCGGGATCGACCGCGACGACGCGCGTGTTCAGCAGCATCGTGACCTCGCGCTCGTCCCAATATTTGGCTGGGCGGATCTGGATGCGTTCGAATTCCTTCTCGCCCGCGAAATATTCCTTCGACAAGGGCGGGCGTTCATAAGGGAGTTCGGGTTCGTCGCCGACGATCGCGATGCTGCCTTCGAACTTCTGCGTGCGCAGCGCTACCGCGACCTGCGCGCCGCCATGCCCCGCCCCCACGATCACCACGTCGAAGTGCATCGCCAAATCTCTCCCGCATAGGTTTATGCGAGGGCTTCCCTTGCACGCGCGGGAAAGCGAGGCAAGCGGCGGCGGGGCCGGGGCCGAATAGAAATTCTTGGGGAGGCGATGCCGCTAGGGCCGCTGCGCGTAATTCGCGAACCAGGGTGCCATGCGGCCGCACGCCTCCTCGATCTCTTCGCTCGAGACCGCAAAGCTCAGCCGCATGAAGCGCGATCCGTCGACGGGGTCGAAGTCCACACCCGGCGCGGTCGCGACCGCGGTATCGACCAGCAATTGCCGGCAGAAGGCGATGCTGTCGTCGGTCAGGTGCCCGATGTCGGCATAGATATAGAAGGCGCCGTCGGGCGGTGCGATACGGCGCAGGCCCATCGCGGGCAGCCGGTCGAGGAGCAGGGTGCGGTTGCGCTTGTAGGTCGCGAGATGCCCCTCCAACTCTTCGCGTTCGTCGAAGGCGACGAGCCCGGCATGCTGGGCAAGGCTGGGCGGGGTCAGGAACAGATTGCCCATCCGCGCGCGCGCCGCGTCGATCTGGTCGGGCGGCACCACCAGCCACCCGAGCCGCCAGCCCGCCATGCTGTAATATTTGGAGAAGCTGTTGACGACGAAGGCGTCGGGCGACTCCTGCAGCATCGACGGCACCGGCCCGACATAGGAGAGGCCGTGATAGATTTCGTCGGAGACGATGCGGATGTTCCGCCGCCGGCAGACCGCGGCGATCGCGGCCATTTCGGCCGCCTCGATCACCGTGCCGGTCGGGTTGGCGGGGCTGGCGACGATCAGCCCCTCGGGCGCGGGGTCGAGCGCCTCGACCGCGGCGGCGGTCAGCTGGAAGCGCTCGGCCTCGCCGCAGCCGATCTCGACGGGCACCATGTGCAGCGCCTTGAGCGTATTGCGATAGGCGACATAGCCCGGCCGCGCGAGGGCGACGCGCGCGCCGGGCGCGAAGGCGCAGGTCAGCGCGAGCACGAAGGCTGGCGAGGCGCCGCAGGTCAGGATCACCTGCTCGGCATCGACCGCGACGCCATGCATCTCCTGATAGTAGCGTGCGATCCGCTGCTTGAGCGCCGGGCTTTCCCAATAGCCCATGCCGTCCTCGGCCAGCACCTGTTGCGCGCGCGCCACCGCGGCGGCGGGGGCGCCGGTCGAGGGCTGGCCGAACTCCATATGGATCACGGGCTCGCCCGCCGCCTTCATCTGGTGCGCGAGGCGGCTGATCGAGATCGCGAAAAAGGGATCGACGGCGGCGGTCATGTCGGGCCTGTTATGCGCATCCGGCCCGCTTTGCGACACCCGAATCCGGCCGGATGCTCCTGGCTATCGTCCATCATATAGCGACCCGATCCGTCCATCTCGTCGACGTGGCCGAGGCACCCAAGGTCCTGACCCTAGGGCTGTTGCCATCCGGGACGTAGATAGGGGGCCAGATTGCCGCACAGCTGCTTCCATTCGGCGTCGGTCACGGGCAGCATTTCGCGCTCGCGCGCAAAATATTCGGCCACGGGCGCGAGCGCGGGCCAGTCGCTCGCCAGCACGAAACGATCGAGCCCGATGCGCCGCATCCCCGCCACATAGAGCCCGCGCATCTCCTCGTAACTGCGCGTCTCGGTCGACGTCTTCGCATCGGGCAGTTTTGCCGGATCGAACTGCATCACCGCCGAAATATCGAGCACCAGATTGGCGGTGCCCGGCGCCCCGCGCGCGATCGCCGCGCCATAGGCGTCGAGCGCTTCGAGCGTCGGCTGGTCGATCCCGGCATAGCCGCCGCCGTGCGCGATCTGCACCGGCAGGTCGCCCGCCTGCGCCAGGATTTTGTCGATGAAGATGTTGACGCTCGCCCCGCTGAACGGCGCCGCGCCGCGCAGATGGACGACCAGCGGCAGGCGCGCCTTGCGCGCCGCGGCGAAGAAGCGGCCGAGCGTATCGACCTGTTCGGCGTTCGCGGTGTCGAAGCCGCTGTTGCCGAGGTGCAGCTTGATGCCCGATGCCCCAGGCTGGTTCGCCCAATAATCGAGCTCGCCCAACGCGTTGGGGGCGAAAGGATTGATCCCGACGAAGGCCACGAGCCGCCCCTTCGACGCCAGCGCGGCGTCGACATTGTAGCGGTTCTCGGCGCGCATCCGCTCGGCCCGGACCGCGGGCTCCATCGGCACCGCGGAGAAGCCGAACATATAGCCGACCGACAGCAGCACCCCCTTGTCGATGCCCGCGCGGTCGAGCTCGCGCACCGCATCCGCGCCGCTCCGCTCGGTGAACAGGTCGACGGAGATGCCGTCGAATATGGCGGGGTCCGCAGCCTGCATCGCGCGCAGCTGATCGGTGATCAGCCGACTCTGGATATGCATATGATGGTCGGCGCGCGGCGCCTCCTGCGCCGGCGACGCCGCCGGGGCGAGCAGCGCGAGCGCCAGCAGGGCCGAACGGATCATTTGCCGCCCTGCGCCGCCAGCACGCGCAGCACATTGCCGCTCCACATCTTTTCGAGGTCGGCGTCCGAATAACCCGCGGCCTTCAGCCGCTCGGTGACCTTGGGCAGCGCCGAAATATCCTCGATCCCGGGCAGCCCGCCGCCGCCGTCCCAATCGGCGCCGAAGCAGATATGGTCGACCCCGCCGACCTCGATCGCGCGCAGCACCATCTTCATATAGGCCTCGAAATCGGCGGCCCACAAAGGCTCGCGCTTGTCGAGCTCGCGCCATTGGCGGTTGAGCTCGGCCTGCTCTTGCGGCGACAATTTGCCGATCCGCTCATATTGGCCGAACAGCGCGCCGCGCGCGGGGGTCATGTTCATCTCCGACATAAAGATCGTCGAGATGCACATCGCGCCGCCCTTCGCCGCGAGCGCCTTCAGCCGCCCCTCGTCGAGGTTGCGCGGGTGGTCGTTCGCCGAGCGCAGGCTCGAGTGCGAGAGGATGATCGGATATTTCGACAATGCGAGCAGCTGGTCGAAGGTGGCGTCCGAGGCATGGCTCGCGTCGATCACCATGCCCAGCCGGTTCATCTCCGCCACCCACTGCTTGCCGAGCGGGCTCAGCCCCTTCCACTTCGCCTCGCCGGTCGCGCTGTCGGCGAACTGGTTGGTCTTCGAATGCACCGGGCCCGCCATGCGGACGCCCTTCTTGTAGAATTCGGCGAGCAGCGCGACATCGTCGCCCAAGGGATAGCTGTTCTCGATCGACTTGTACGCGATCAGCTTGCCCGCCTTGTCGAGCGTGCGCGCGTCGGCGGCGGTCAGCGCGGGGCCGATGAGGTCGCCATGCTTCCGGATCGTCGCATCGATCAGGTCCGACCGACCGCGCGCGAAGGCGAGCGCGTCGGCATAGCCCTGCGGCGTCAGCGGCCCCTGTTCGGTGTAGATGACGAAGAAACCGCCATCGAGCGCACCCGCCTTCATCCGCGGGATATCGACCTGGACGATGTCGCCCTCCAGCGTGTGCGGATCGGCGAAGCTCCACCCCGCGCGCTCGAAATGGAGCGAGGTGTCGAGGTGGGTGTCGAGCGTCAGGAAACGGCTGTGCAGCGGCCGGTCATCGTTAGGCGCGGCGCCGTCCTCCTTCGCGGCGGTGCAGGCGGCGAGCGAGGCGGTGGCGAGCAGGATCGCGAGCTGTTTCACTTCTTCTCCTCCACCGGCTTCAGGTCGAGGTCGTGATAGTCCCAGCTGAAGTCGGCGATCTTGCTCACCGCCTTCATCGTCACGCCCGTCACCTTGCCGTCGGCATCGAGCGCGAAGGTCACATAGGCGGGTTCGATCGCGGGGTCGTCATATTCGGTGACGAAGCTGTCATACTGCCAATGCTTGAGCCGCCCGACCATGCGCGGGGTCGAGGTGAAGTCGATCGTCAGCCCCTGCGCCGTGTTCGCGACGACGATGTCCCCATACCAGGGATCGCGGTAGCGCCCGGCATAGCGCGCGGGGTCGAGCGACGGGCCGACCTTCGCGGGCGAGGCCTGCGCCTGCTTCAGATATTCGACGCCGCCGGCAAGCCGCTCCTTGTACCAATCCTGCCATTTCGTCGTCCAGCCGATGTCGGGCTGGTCCAGATAATGGTCGAGCAGCCGATAGGTGAGCCCGAGCAGCATGCCGCTCTCTTCATTGTTCATCATGATCGCGAAGCCGACTTGTCTGTCGGGAATCATCACGACGCGGGTGATCGAGCCGAACACGCCGCCGCCGTGCGAGATGATGCGGTGGCCGCGATAATCCTGCACCTGCCAGCCGAGCGCATAGGCCTGCTGCATCGGCTGCGCGGCTTTCAGCTGCTCGGGCAACTGGGTGATCGGCATCGGGGTCACCGGCTTCCACATCTCGGCCGCCTGCGCTTCGCTGAATAGCTTTTTCCCGTTCGGCAGTGCGCCGTGCGCGAGCTGGATCTTGAGCCATGCCGCCATGTCGTCGGCGCTGAGCGCAAGCCCGCCCGCGGGCGCGCCGTTGCGGCCCAGTTCGTCGCGCTCGTTCAGCGCCTGCTGGTCGCCGAGCCCGCGCAGCGGTCCGTTCAGCCGCGCGTGCGGCCATGAGCGGTTGGCGATGCGGAAGCGGTCCTCGCTGTCGCTGGTCGCGTTCTTCATGCCGCCGGGGCGCAGCAGCTTTTCGCGGATGAATACTTCCCAGGTCTGACCCGTAACCTCCTCGATCAGCTGGCCGGCGACGGCGTAGAGGATATTGTCATAGGCATAGGCCGAGCGGAAACTGGTCTTGGGCTTGAGATGGGCAACGCGTTCGACGGTCTGTTTTCGGGTGAGGTGCGTGCGCGGGACGAACATCAGGTCGCCCTGCCCCAGCCCCAGTCCGCTGCGGTGGACGAGCAAATCGCGGATCGTGATCTCGCGCGTGACCCAGGCGTCGTACATGCGGAACCAGGGCATATGCTCGATGACGGGGTCGTCCCAGCCGATCTTGCCCTCGTCGACGAGGATCGCGAGCGCCGCGGCGGTCATCGCCTTGCCGGTCGAGCCGGTCTGGAAGATGGTCTCCTTGTCGACCAGCGCGCGCTCGCCGAGCTTCCGCTCGCCCCAGCCGCGCGACATCGTGGTCTTGCCGTCCTCGACGATCGCGATCGACACCCCGGTCGCGCCGATCTCCTTGCGCAGCGCCTCGACCTCGGTCCCGAAATCCTTGGGCGGTTCGGCCCACGCCGGGACGGCGGTGGTCGCGAGCAGCGACAGGGCAATGATGCGGACGTGTTTCATGACACGGTCTCCATGGGGGCAATGGGGGCGGGACGCAGCAGGCGCCAGACACCGATGGTGAGCAAGGGCGCGACGAACACCCCGAGGAACAACCAGGCGAGGAAGCGATAGCCGCTCGCGATCAGGTCGACGAGCCCGATGCGCCCCGCAACGAAGATGCAGCCCGCGAGGATCACCGCGCCGATCGCCGCGCGCGCGCCGGTGGTGAGCGGCGCGCGGCCGCGGCTCTCGATCGCGCCCGAGATGCGCTCGTTGATCGCATGCACCGCCCCCGCGCCGCTTTCGAGCAAGGCGGCGAAGATCATCACCTGGAACAGGACATGGAAACCCGGCACCGTCATCTGCCGCAGCAGGAAATCGGACGGCAGCGTCTCGGCGCCGATCGCGGGGTAGAACGCCATCATCGCGACGAAAAAGAGGATCGCGGGCAGCATCGACAGCGGCCCCGCGATGATCCCCGCAAGCACCGCGTCGCGCTGGCTGGTCAAATGGCGCAGCACCGGCAGGATCACCACCGCGCCGACGATATTGTAACTCGCATAGGTCAGCCCGCCCGACATCCAGTCGCCCGACGGCGGCGGCGCGGTCGCGAAACCCTGACCGATCAGGTCGCCGAAGCTGGCGAGCGCGATGATCAGGAAGAGGGCGTAGACGGTGTAGAGCAGGATCGAGACATATTTGAACATCTGCTCGACGACGCCGGTGCCCCACGCCGTCACCGCGACGATCGCCACGCCGAGCAGCAGCGAGCCCAGCCATTCGGGCCAACCAAAGGTCGCGGCGCCGATCGCCCCCGCCGCGGCGCCGAACACCGCGAGGATCAGGATGACGAAGATCAGATAGGCGATTTCGAAGGCGATCCAGCCTGGGCCCAGAAGGCCTTCGAAAAAGGCACGATAGTCATAGGCGCTCATCTTGCGCGCGAGCGCGAAGGTCAACGCCGCGACCACGCTCCAGACGAAGGTCGCGAGCAGCATCGCGGCAAGCCCGCCCCACGGCCCCGCGGGCACGAAATATTCGGCGAGCTCGCGGCCGGTGGCATAGCCGCCGCCGATGATCACCGCCTTGAGCGCGAAGCCGGGGAGCAGGAAGCGCTGGAACCAGCTCGACCCTCCGGCTGGTTCGGCACCGATCATGCGAGGCAGCTGTCCACGAGCGCCGCAAAGGCCGCGCCGCCGCGGATCGGGTCGGCGACCGGCAGCCCGAGCCGCCGGCTTTCGGCGCCCAGCAGCGCCTCGGCCTCGCCCGCGCCGAGGCTCGAGGTGTTGAGGCTGACCCCGCCGCAGCGGATCGCGGGGTTGGTGCGGCTGCCGAGGCGGATCGTGAGGTCGATGACCTCCTCGACGCTCGGCAGCGCGAAGCTTTCCATGCCGAGGATCACCTTGCGCGACGGATCGTGGCAGACGACGAAGACGTCGGGCTGGCTGCCGTGGAGCAGGCCCAGCGACACCGCGGCATAGGCGGGGTTGAAGATCGACCCCTGCCCCTCGATCAGGTCCCAATGATCGGCGGGCGCATCGGGGCTCAGGATTTCGGCCGCGCCGGCCTCGAAGTCCGAGACCACCGCATCCATCGGGATGCCGCCGCCCGCGATCATGATCCCGGTCTGGCCGGTGGCGCGGAAGTCGGCGTCGAAGCCCCTTTCGACAAAGGCGCGGTGCAGCGCGAGCGCGGTATATTTCTTGCCGAGCGCGCAGTCGGTGCCGACGGTCAGCAGGCGCTTGCCCGTGCGCTTGATCCCGGTGCCGATCGGGATGTCGGCGGGCGGGGTGCGCACGTCGATCAGTCGCTGGCCGGTGCGCCGCGCCGCCTCGACCAGCGCGGGGACGCTGGTTAGCCGCGTGTGCAGCCCGGCAACGACGTCGAGCCCCGCCTCCATCGCCTCGATCAGGATCGCGACCCAGGTATCGCCGATGACGCCGCCCTGGTTGGCGACGCCGATCACCAGCGAGCGCGCGCCTGCCGCCTTGGCCGCCGCGGGATCGAGCCGCGGCAGGCCGGTGGTGACGGTGCAGCCCGCGGCGGAAAACTCCCCGACGCAGCGGTCCGCCGCCCAGTCCGCGAGCCCGAAGGCGGTCTTCGCGAAGCTTGCTTCGGTGGTGTCGCCGAGGAACAGCAGATAGGGCTGCGGCAGCGTCAATCGTTCGGACAAGCGTCCGGTGGGCGCGTTCATCTTGGTCTCTCCCGTCGCGTCAGAAGGACATGTCGAGCGCGACGCCGATCGTCCGCGGCTGTAGCGGCGAAATGCCGAGGAAGCTGGGCTGGTTCAGGCCATTGGCGAAGGTCGACCGCGCCATCTCCCCCTTGTTGTCGAGCAGGTTACGCACATAGGCGCGCGCCGTCCAATGGTCGTTGAAGGTCACCGACGCGTTGAGGTCGACCGAGGTGTAGGGCTTGGCCACCGCCACCAGCGGATCGCTCTCGACCAGCGACAGGCGGTTGCTCGCGTGGCGTATGCCCGCGCCGAAGCTGCCCTTGGTGCTGCCACCGAGCTCGAACTCGTAATCGGCGCGCAGCGCACCGCTGAACTTGGGCACCGCGGGCAGGCGGTCGCCATCGACGCCGCTGATCTCGGGCACATCCTCGCTCAAGGTCGCGTCGGTGTAGCTGCCCGTCGCGCTGATCGTCAGGCCGGGCGCGGGGCGCAGCGCGATGCTGCCCTCGAAGCCCTTGCTCGTCGCCTTGCCGCCGTTGGCGCCGCCCGACACGCCGCCGAAGGCGCGGGTGACCTGGATGTCGGTCCAGTCCATCCAGAAAAAGGCGGCGTCGACGGTCACCATGCGATCGGCGAAATCGGCCTTCAGCCCGACCTCGTAATTGGTCATGCGGTCGGCATCGACGCTGGGCGGGACATTGGGGACGATGACGTTCGGACCGCCGGGGCGATAGCCCGTCGCGACGCGCGCATAGAGCATCGCATCCTCGTTGATGTGGAACTGCGGGCTGACCGAGAAGGTCCAGACGCTTTCCTCCGACGTGCCGGGGTCGTTCGCGGTCGGCACGATCGCGCCCGAGCTGATCTGGGTGAAGGTCTGCTCGTTGCGCGCCCAGCGCAGCCCGCCGGTGACCTCGAACCGTTCGCTGAGCTTGAGGGTGGCGTTGCCGAAGACCGCATATTCCTTGTAGGTCGCCGGCAGGCCGACGATCGCGAGCGGATCGAGCGGCGCGATCGGGTTGCCCGCCATGTCGAACGAACGCACCAACTGCGAATTGCTGGTGGTTTCGTCGGTGAAGAATCCGCCGACCATCCACTCGAAGGTCCCGCCGCTCGGCGACGCGAGGCGAAGCTCCTGTGTCCATTTCTCGAGCCCGAGGTCGAGGTAGAAGGGCGTGATGCCGGGTGCGATCGCGCCGCCGGTGAGCAGCGGGAAGAGCACGCCGAACGCATAGCTCGCATCCTGCACCTGCCGGCTCTGCGTCTTGCTGTAGGTCGTCGCCGAGGTCAGCGTCGCCGCGCCGAAATCATAGTCGAGCGTTGCCGAATAATAGTCGAGGTCGATGTCATAGGATTCGGGGACATAATTGTTGAATGAGTGGCCGTTGCCGAGCCGCTGGCCGGTCAGATCGGCCGCATAAAGACCATTGCCGTCCGAATCGAGCGATTGCCAGATGCCCGCCAGCTTGACGCTGAGTTCGGGGGTCGGCTGCCACAGCAGGGCTAGGCGGCCGCCGCGCTGTTCATAGTCGTTCTGGTCCTTGAGCCCGGCGTTGTTGACGCTGTCGACCCAGCCGGGCGTCTTGCGCCACGCGAAGCTGCCCGACACCGCGAGCGTGTCGGTGGCGATCGGCGCGTTGACGAACACCTGCCCGCCCCAGCCGAGCCCGCCGGCATCCTTGATCGTGAAACCCTCGACGCCGGCGCGGACCTTGAACTGCGTCGTGTCGGGCTGGACGGTGACATATTTGACGAGTCCGCCGATCGAGCTTGCGCCGTAGAGCGTGCCCTGCGGCCCCTTGAGCACCTCGATGCGCTCGAGGTCGTACGGCATCAGGTCGATGGTGAAGGAGCCGGCGCGATTGTAGAGCGCGCTCGACCCCACCGGCGCGTCGTCGAGATAGATGCCGACGGTCTGCGCCGCGTTCAAAGGCGCGACGCCGCGCAGCGTGATTGTGGTCTGGCCGGGCGTGCCGCCGTTGCTGACGTTCATGCCGGGAACATAGCCCGCATAGTCGACGAGCGAGGCGGAGCCCTGTTCCTGCAGCGCCTCGCCGCTGACCACCGCGATCGAGATCGGCACGTCCTGGACATTCTGGACGCGCTTCTGCGCAGTGACGACGATCTCTCCGTCGGTTTCGCCCGCGGCGGCGTCCTGCGCCTGCGCGGGCATGGCAGCCATCAGCGCGGTCAGGCTTGCGGCAATCAAAACAGTCTTTTTCATCGTCTTACCCCCAGACTTGACCAAGCAGGCGGCGGAAATTGCCCCCGAGCACGGCCGTGATGTTGTTGTTGGAATAACCCCGGCGAATGAGTTCCTCGGTCAGGTCGAAGACCTTCAAGGGATGGTCGAAACCGTCGATGTCGATCTTGTCGCGAAAGCCGTAGCTCGCCTTGTAGCTGCCCTTGAGCGCGGCATATTCGGACGGCTCCATGTCGTCGTAGCCGTGGAGGTCGGCGTCGGAGCCGATGCCGACATGCTCGATTCCCGTCAGTTTCGCGACATGGTCGATATGGTCGGCCATATGCCCGACGTTGGTCGGGTCGCTGGCGCGCACGAACATGCGCACCCCGGTGATGCCCATCACCCCGCCCTTCGCCGCGAGCGCCTTGATCGCTTCGTCGGTCTTGACGCGCACATGGTCGACCAGCGCACGCGCGTTGCTGTGGGTGATCGCGATCGGGCCTTTCGCCAGTTCGATCGCGTCGAGCGTCGTGCGGTCGCCGCAGTGCGAGACGTCGATCAGCATCTTCTGCTTCTCCATCTCGGCGATGATCGCGGCGCCATAGTCGCTGACCCCGCCGTCGACGCGCTCGGTGCTGCCCGACCCGATCATATTCTGGCTGTTGTAGGTGAGCTGCGCGCAGCGGAGGCCGAGGCGGCGAAAGGTCGCGACATCCTCGACCTTCTCGAAATGCTCGGCATTCTGGATGCCCATGATCACCGCGCATTTTTTCTCGGACTTGGCGCGGTCGAGGTCGGCGACGTCGCCGACGAGCGAAAAGACATGCGCATTATGCCCCGCAAAATGCTGCCACGCCGCGAGATATTCGAGCGCTTGCGCGCGGGCATCGGGGCCGCCGAGGCCGAAGGCATTGTGGAAGCCCGTGATGCCGCTGGCGCGAAACTCCGCCGCCTCGGCGTCGGTCAGGCGGCGCGTCACATAGTCGGGCGACAGCGTGATCTTGAGCGGCGCGAGCATGTCGATGACCAGCGACGACGCGACGAGATCGACCGCGCGGCGCGAATAGCTGCGCGCGGGGGCGGCGGCGAAAGCGAACGCCCCGCGATTGATCATCGGCGCCGACACGGCGCTCCCCACCACACCGGCGACAAGCGCGCGGCGCGTCAGCGGGAATGACCGACTCATTCCACCCTCCACGAGTATGTTTTACAAATTTGAGACTATTGTCCTAATCAGAAAATTGTCAACCCAAATAGGACATGTTGTCGACTTTTTCGTCACTCCGGGCTCGACCCCGGGGTCCCGCTCAGCCACATCGAAAAGCGGGACCCCGGATCAGGTCCGGGGGGACGAGGGATGGGAGCCTACCCACCCCAGATTTCTTCCGGACAACGGATCATCCCCCCGCGATATTCGACCCCCGGCGCGCGGTCGCGCGCGAGGAAGGTTGGACCGTCGAGGTCGACGATGTCGCAGAGCTGGCCGACCAGATAGGAGGGCGCCATCGACAGGCTGGTGCCCATCATATTGCCGACCATCACGTCGAGCCCCAGCTTCTTCGCCTGCCGCGCGATCGCCAGCCCCTCGGTCAGCCCGCCGCATTTATCGAGCTTGATGTTCACCACGTCGAAGCGGCCGATCAGCGAGGCGGTGTCGGCAAGCGTCACCGCGCTTTCGTCGGCAACGAACGGGAGCGGACGCTTGAGGCCGTCGAGATCGGCCTCGCGCCCGCGCTTCAGCGGCTGTTCGAGTTGCGCCACGCCGTTCGCGGTGAGTATCGGGAGCAGTTTGCGCAAGGTGGCGGCGTCATAGCCCTGGTTGGCATCGACCCCGATCCACGCTTCGGGCCGCGCCGCGCGGATCGCCTCGACGCGCGCGATGTCGTCGCCCAAATCGCCGGTGAGCTTGACCTTCACCGGCGCCTCCGGGTCGATGGTGAGCGCCGCGCGCGCCATCCTGCCCGGCGCGTCGGCGCCGAGCGTCAGGGTCGAGCGCAGGGCCTTGGGCGCCGCCAACCCGGCGAGTTCCCACACGGGCCGCCCCGCCTGCTTCGCTTCGAGCTCCCAATAGGCGCAGTCGATCGCGTTGCGCGCGCCGCCGGGGGGCAGCAGGTGCTGCAGCTCGGCGCGCGTCGCGCCCGCCTCGATCGCCGGACGCACGACGGTCGCCTGGCTAAGCATATGGTCGATATCGTCGCCGAGATAATAGACCCCCGCCCCCTCGCCGCGCCCGCTGTGCGTGCCGTCGGACAACTCGGCGACGAGCAAGGCCGTCTCGGTGAAGACATGCCCCGAGATGCGGAAGGGCTGGTGGTAGGGAAAGCGCTCGACCCGAAGGTCGAGCGCCAGTTTCTGCCGGTCCATGGTCGCCATCAATACACCATGTCGAAGCCGTAGAGGTGGAAGACCAGCGTCACCCAGACGAGCACCAGCGCGGCGAGCACGAGCAGCACCGCACCGAGCTTCATCGTCCAGGCGCGCTTGTCCTTGACCGTGCGCACCAGGTGCCAGCCCGCGGTCGCCAACAGGCCGAAGCTCGCGAGCGGGGTCAGGATGCGCAGCAGGTGGATGAGCCAGTCGAGCGGCCCCCCGATGCTGCCGATATCGGCCGAGAAGGCCGCGATCAGCGCACCCCAGCCGACCAGCGCCGCGATCACCAGCCAGGCGAAGACGCGCGACAGGCGGTAGGCGCGGAGCGACGGTCCGGTCAGCGCGAATTCCGCTTTATAACTGCGGCGCACCAGCGCGCGCACCGGCCAGGCGAGCGCCGCGAGTAGGACCATCGCCAGCGCGAAGAGCATCGCGGGGCTGAGCCAGGCGCTGTTGGTCGCCGCGGGGGCGGGTTCGAACACCATGAAGGGCGAGCCCGCGTCGACGCTCATGCGGACGACGCGGCCGTCCTTGACCTCGGCGGCGAGCCGCTCGCCGGTGCCGGTGTCGCGCCACACGAAGGGTTCGACCTCGACCCAGTCGCGCGCGCCGGCACCGAGCCCGTCGAGCGCGGGGAAGCTGAGCTTGCCGTCCTCGGTCACCCCGATCTGCGCCTGGCCGAGCAGGCCAAGCACGCTCAGAAAATTGGTGAAGCTGCCGCGGCTGCTGACATAATGGCCGACCATCATCTGCGCGTGCGCCTTGGCGGTCTTGGCATCGACGGTGCCGGGCTTTTCGGTGCCGGGCAGATAGCGGTCGGCGAATTTGTGGAACAGCGCGCTGCGCACCGCGCCCGCGTCGCCCGCCTGCCCCGGGGCGTTCATCGAGATATAGAGGCCGATGTCGCTGTCGGGGAAGAGCCACAGATAGGAATGGAACCAGACGGTGTCGCCGCCATGCGCGATCGCGCGGTGGCCGTTGACCCATTGTTCGTAGAAACCGAGCGCCATGCTGTTGAGCGGGCCGACGCCCGGCGCCTTGTAATCGTGCATCATCTTCGCGGTTTCGGGCTTCATCAGCCCGGCGCCGTCGCTCAAGTGCGCGATCATGAACTTGGCCATGTCGGCGCCCGACGCCGACAGGCTGCCCGCGGGCGCGGGGATCACCATTTCGAAGGGCTGCGCCTTCCCGGTGATGTCGGGATAGCCCTTCGACATATGCGCTTCGAGCGCCTTCGGCAGCGGCTGGCGGAAGGTCGCGTGCGTCATGCCGAGCGGCTTGAAGACGTGATTTTCGACATAGGAGTCGAAATCCTCGCCGCTCACCCGCTCGACGATATAGCCCGCGAGCGCGGTGGCGTAGTTCGAGTAAGCAGGGGTCGTGCCCGGCGCAAAGACGCGTTCGGGCAGCGCCAGCGGCATCTGTTTCTTCAGCGTCATCACCGCCTTGGGATCGCTGCTGATCAGGTGGCGCACGGATTCCTCGAACCCCGCGGTGTGCGTCATGATGTTGCGCATCGTGATCGGCTTGCCCTCAAAGGCGGGAATCTTGAAATCGAGATAGGCGTTGACGTCCTTGTCGAGATCGATCTTGCCGCGTTCGACCTGTTGCATCACCGCGGTCCAGGTGACGAGCTTCGACACCGAGCCGGGGCGGAAGAGCGTCGATTCGGGCAGCACCGGCGCGCGTTTCGCGACGTCCGAATAGCCGTAGCCCTTCTCCAGCACGACCTGGCCGTCCTTGACGACGACGACGACCGCGCCCGGAATGCGCCCGCGTTCGAGCGCATAGGGGAGATAACCGTCGAGCCACGCCTCGAGATCGGCGCGGTCGAGCGCGACCGGCGCGGCGGGCGCCTTGACCGCGGGCAGCGCGGGCGCCTCGGCCTTTTTGGCGGGCGGCGCGGGGACCGGCCCCTGCGCCATCAGCGGGACCGCGGCGAGCGCCGCCAGTCCGATCATCAGCTTGCGAACGAAACGCATCGCCACCTCCCTTTTTGCGGCGCCCTCACTGGCCCTTGCAGCGAGCAGCGCGACCCCTTACCAAGGGCTGACATCTGTTAGCCCAATAGGGACATAATGATCCTGATTAGAAAATTGTCAAACGGCTTATGGCGACTTTGATGGCAAGCCGCAGCAAACCGCCGACGCTCGGCGAGGTGATGCGCGGGATAAGGTCGCGGAATCGCTGGACGCTCAAGGAGATGAGCGCGAAGTCGGGCATCCCCGTGTCGACGCTGTCGAAGGTCGAGCACGACCGGCTGACCTTGAGCTACGACAAGCTCCAGCAGCTCAGCCAGCGGCTGAACATGCGCATGTCCGACCTGTTCGCCGAGGAATCGGAGGAGGCCTCGCCGCGCGTGACCGGGCGACGCAGCGTCGGCACGCTCGACAATGCGGTGCGCGTGACCACCGACAATTACGACTATCACTATCTCTGCACCGACCTGCGCCAGAAGCGCATGATCCCGATCCTGACGCGCATCCGCGCGCACAGCGCGACCGAATTCGGCGAGCTCGTCCACCATCATGGCGAGGAGTTCATCTACGTCCTCGAAGGGCGGATGGCGGTGCACACCGAATTTTACGATCCGATCATCCTCGAGGTCGGCCAGGGCATCTACCTCGATTCGTCGATGGGCCACGCCTATGTCGTCGCCGAAGGCTGCGACGAGGCGCTGGTGCTGGGGGTGTGTTCGAGCGCCGACGACGGGCTGATGGATTCGCTGATGAGCCTGCACGCCGATGGGGAAGGCGGGCTTTAGACAGCGGACGCGTGAGCCCCTCCCCTCCCGCCTGCGGGAGGGGCAGCGAGACTTACGAGCTTGCTCGTTAGTCGCAGCGGGGTGGGCCATGGCAACGTCGTTGCCCACCCCCGACCCCTCCCGCAAGCGGGAGGGGAGAAGAGCGTCCGCCCCTGC
>NZ_LNSB01000046.1 GCF_001468285.1 Sphingopyxis sp. HIX
AGCCTCCACAACCCCCGCCGCGCCGACCTCGGCCTCGGCGGTCGGCAGCGCGCGCACCGCGCCCGAGCGGCGCTTCACCGGCGCCGACCTCTTCGACCTGTCGATCGCCGCCGACCCGCAGATCAGCCCCGACGGCCGCCACATCGCCTATGTCCGCCGGTCGAACGACATCATGAGCGATCGCGCGCTGAGCTCGATCTGGCTGATCGACACCGCGACCGGCGAAGAAACCCCGCTCGCGGGCCGCAGCGGCGGCGCCTTTTCGCCGCGCTGGTCGCCCGACGGCAAGCGCCTCGCCTTCGCCTCGACCGAGGGCGGCAGCGCGCAGCTCTGGGTGCATTGGCTCGCGGGGGGCGAGGCGGTGCGGCTCACCGGCCTGCCGACCAGCCCGTCGAGCCTCGCCTGGTCGCCCGACGGCCGGTCGATCGCCTACACCATGCTCGTCAAGGACGACGGCCCCAAATTCGGCAAGGCACCGGCAAACAAGCCCGAGGGCGCCAAATGGGCCGAACCGCTCGAGGTCCACGACCTCCTCGCCTGGCGCAGCGACGGCGAAGGCACGATCGAGCCGGGCTTCGAGAAGATCTTCGTCGTCCCCGCGACCGGCGGGTCGCCGCGCCAGCTGACCTTCGGCCCCTATCACGACGGCGGACCGCTCAGCTGGTCGCGCGACGGCCGCACGCTCTATTTCGGCGCCAACCGCAAGCCCGACTGGGAGAATGACCCCGTCGAGGGCGAGCTCTACGCGCTCGACGTCGCCAGCGGCGGCGTGCGCCAGCTCACCGACCGCAACGGCCCCGACGCGAACCCGCTCGTCTCGCCCGACGGCCGCACCATCGCCTGGCTCGGCTTCGACGACACTCTCCGGGCCTATGAGAACAGCCAGCTCTACGTGATGAACCCCGATGGTTCGGGCAAGCGCAGCCTGACAACCAATTGGGACTATGGCATCGACGCGATCCTCTGGGCCGAGGGCGGCAAGGCGCTCTACGCGCAATATGACGACCATGGCGAAACCAAAGTCGCGCGTATCGGCCTCGACGGCGCGATCCGCACCGTCGCGACGGGCCTGTCGGGCGGCGGGCTCGACCGGCCCTATACCGGCGGCAGCTTCAGCGTCTCCAACGCCGGCGCGGTCGCCTTCACCGGCGGCAGTGCCACCCGCCCCGCCGAGGTCCAGCTCATGAGCGGCGGCAAGACGCGCATGCTCACCGACCTCAACCGCAGCCTGCGCGACGTGAAATCCTTCGGCGAGGTCCGCAAGATCAGCGTCGGCTCCAGCCACGACGGCAAGGAGATCGAGGGCTGGCTGACCCTGCCCCCCGGCTATGTCGAGGGCACCAAGGTGCCGCTGATCCTCGAAATCCACGGCGGGCCCTTCGCGGCCTACGGCCCGCATTTCTCGACCGACAACCAGCTCTACGCCGCCGCGGGCTATGCCGTGCTCTCGCCCAACCCGCGCGGCTCGACCAGCTATGGCGCCGGCTTCGCGAACGAGATCGACAAGGCCTATCCGGGCAACGATTATTTCGACCTGATCTCCATCGTCGACCGCGCCATCGCGCTCGGCATCGCCGATCCCGACGCGCTCTTCGTCACCGGCGGCTCGGGCGGCGGCGTGCTCACCAGCTGGATCGTCGGCAAGACCAATCGCTTCAAGGCCGCCGTCACCCAGAAACCGGTGATCAACTGGACGACGCAGGCGCTCACCGCCGACGGCCCCGCCTTCTTCGGCCGCTACTGGCTCGGCGCGATGCCGTGGGAGAAACCCGAGCTCTTCTGGGCGCGCTCGCCGCTGTCGCTCGTAGGCAATGTCGAGACCCCGACGATGGTGATCGTCGGCGCCGAAGACTACCGCACCCCGGTCAGCGAGTCCGAGCAATATTATACCGCGCTGCGCCTGCGCGGCGTGCCGACCGCGCTGATCAAGGTCCCCGGCGCCAGCCACGGCGGCATCGCCGCGCGCCCGTCGCAATCGGCGGCCAAGGCTTCGGCGATCCTCGCCTGGTTCGAAAAATACCGGAAAGGCTGGACACGCCCCGCCGCCGATTGAAACGCGATCGACTTTTGAAGTGCAGCTGCGTCCCCGCGAAGGCGGGGACCCATCTCCGACCGGCTCCATCTGGCAGCGGCAGGAGATGGGTTCCCGCCTTCGCGGGAGCAAGGGCTTTGTCACTCAAAGATGATCACGCTCTAGGCGCCGCGGCCTAAAATCTGATCTCGACCGACGGCGCGCTCCGCTCGTGCGCGCCGTGATAGACCGCCTCGATATTATTGCCGTCGGGGTCGAGCAGGAAGGCGGCATAATAGCCGGGATGATAGGGCCGCTCGCCCGGCGCGCCATGGTCGGTGCCGCCCGCGGCGAGCCCCGCCTTGTGAAAGGCGTCGACCATCGCGCGGTCGGCCGCCTGAAACGCCAGATGGTGCCGCCCGGTCAGCTCGCCCGTCGCGGCCTGGCTGTCCTTCGACGACACGAACAGCTCGTCGACCCAGAAATAATCCTCGGCCTCACCGCCGATCGGCATCTTCAGCACGTCGAAGATCGCCTCGTAAAAGGTGCGGCTCGCCTTCAGGTCGGCGACCACCAGCTGGATATGGTCGATCAGCCTGCCGCGGTGCAGCAATTGCGTTTCCATGCGTTTCGCTCCTCGTCTCGCGCCCCGCCTGCCGCCCCTCGACAACCCGCCCGCGATGAAGATCGTTCCGCGCGCTTGCCTCGCGCTGATATACAATATATTGCGCAATATATTGTATAGATCGATTCGGAGCTCTCCCCATGACGCGTTGGCCCCTCCTGCTCACCACCGCTCTCGCCTGGCTGGCATCCCCCGCCGCCGCGAGCGAGACCCCGCTCACCCCCGCCGACAAGCGCGCCGTCGTCGAACGGCTCGGCCAGGCGCTCGAGGCGAACTATGTCTTTCCCGACAAGGCGAAGACCATCGCCGCGACGCTGCGCGGCCACCTCGACGCCGGCGATTATGACGCGGCGCCCGACCGCCCCACCCTCGCGCGCGAGCTCACCGACGACCTCATCGCCGCGAGCAACGATCTGCATTTTTCGGTCGGCGTCGATCCCGAATGGGTCGCGGACTATGCCGCAAAACAGGATCCCGCCCGCGCCGCCGCGCTGCGCGAGCAGGAACGGCAGGGCGAGGCGCGCAGCAATTTCGGCTTCGCGGGGCTGCGCTACCTCGACGGCCATATCGCCTATGTCGACCTCGCCTATTTCGCCAACCCCGAGTTCGGCTACGACGCGGCCGCCGCCGCGATGCGCTTTATCGAGAATGGCGACGCCGTGATCTACGACCTGCGCTACAACAATGGCGGGCACCTCGAAATGGCGCAGCTTCTCGCGAGCCAGCTCTTCCCCGGCGACAGGGACCAGGAGCTGTTCGACTACGACTACACCCTCGACGGCCGCCGCGTCGAACGCGGCCAATGGGTCCTCCCCGCGCTCCCCGCGAAACGCCTGACCGGCAAGCCCGTCTATGTCCTCACCGGCTCGACCAGCTTCTCCGCCGCCGAATGGTTCGCCTACACGCTCAAGAAGCTCGGCCGCGCGACCTTGGTCGGCGAACGCACCGCGGGCGGCGCACATCCGGTCGACCGCAAGCCCGTCGGCACCGACTTCTTCCTCCAGGTCCCGATCGGCCAGATCCGCGACCCCGTCGACCGCGGCGATTTCGAAGGGCAGGGCGTGACCCCCGACCATCTCGTTCCCTCGGCCGACGCGCTCGCGACCGCGCACCGCCTCGCGCTCGCCGACCTCGCCCAAGCCGACCCCGCGAAGCAGGCCGACGCCGACTGGTTCGCCCCGACGCTCGCGCCGCGCGCCGCGCTTACCCCCGCCGCGCTCGAGGCCATCGCCGGCCGCTACGAAGGCCGCCGCATCGATCTCGCGCAGGGCAAATTGCTCTACACCTGGCGCGAGCGCCTCCGCCTGGCGCTCGAACCGCTCGGCGGCGACCTGTTCGCCATCGAAGGCGTGCGCGACTTCCGCTTCCGCATCGTCCGCAAAGGCGGCAAGATCGTCGGCCTCACCCGTATCAACCGCGACGGAACGACGATCGACTATGCCCGCCTCCCCTGACCTCGACGACATCTCCTTCCTCGGCCGCCTCGCCGAGGCGCTGAGCACGCGCATCGAGGAGCAGACGCGCGACCTGTTCGCCGATGCGGGCATCGTCATCCCGGTCCGCTCCTGCTCGCTGCTCACCGCGCTGCGCCACGCGGGCGAGGCCTCGGCCGCCGAACTCGCGCGCACGCTCGGCCAGTCGCACCAGCTCGTCGTCCAGAAATGCCCCGCGCTGCTCCGCCTCGGGCTCATCACCCAGCACGCCGACCCCGTCGACGCGCGCCGCAAGCTGTTCCGCCTGACCGACGAAGGCGCCGCGCAGATGGCGCTGCTCGACACCTATACCGCGGGGATCTCCGCCGTGTACGAACGGCTCTTCGAAGAGACCGGCGATACCCACGCCGTCCTGCTGAAGACGCTGAAGGCGCTCGACGCGCGCCCGCTCCGCGAACGCGTCGCCGCCATCCCCTAAAAAACATTGGGATTGCTGGGGTTTAGACCCGCACCTAGCCTCGGGGCACGAAAACCAGCGGGGGCCTTGTCGTGATCCTATCGAAAAAACAGATTCTCGGCACCGACGGGCCGGACACCATCACCGGCTCGGTCGAGGACGAGGAAATCGCGACCGGCCCCGGCAAGGACATCGTCCGCGCCGGCGACGGCAACGACGATGTCTACGGCGGCCTAGGCGACGACACCCTCTACGGCGAGGGCGGCAACGACCGGCTGTTCGCCGAGCTCGGTAACGACATCCTCTACGGCGGCGACGGCAACGATTATCTCGAGGGCAGCCTCGAACTGCCCGCCGATTATGATTTCGCCAGCGTCGGCCTGCCTGCCGACGGGCGCTATGTGAACTATCTCTACGGCGGCGCCGGCAACGACATACTGATCGCCGAGACGACGGGCCCGACCGGCGGCACCGGCGCGCGCACCACCCATATGTACGGCGGCACCGGCGACGACATCTATTACGTCCGCTTTTCCGACCAGAACCGGATCTTCGAAAACCCCGGCGAAGGCACCGACCGCATCATCCTGATGTATCGCGACACCCCGGGCAGCGGCACCATCTTCTATATGCCGCCCAACGTCGAACAGCTCGACGGCGTGCTCGGCACGCGCCTCGTCGACGGGGTGCGCATTTCGGCGACGATCGTCGGCAACGACCTCGACAACGGCATCCAGACCGAAGGCGAGATCGGCGGGGTGATCAGCCCGACGGGCAATTTGACCGTGCTCGCGGGCGCGGGCAACGACTCGGTGATCACCGGACGCGGCAACGACATCGTCTTCGGCGAGGCCGGCGACGACCTGATCAGCGGCGGGCTCGGCATCGACGTGCTCGTCGGCGGCACGGGCAACGACCGGCTCGACCTCTCCTATTATGCCACCGACCCTTCCTCGGCCGACGCGCTTTACGGCGGGACCGGCGACGACACCTATGGCATCGACGACCCCGGCGACATCGTCTTCGAAAATGCCGGCGAGGGCCACGATCTGGCGCTGGTCCGCATCAACGGCGGCGGCTGGTACGCGCACGCCTATGTCGAGGACATCTGGGTCCAGGCCGGACAGGCGGGCGTCACCTTCATCGTCGGCAACGCGCTGAACAATTATATCTGGGCGGGCGCGGGCAACGAGCTGCTGCTCGGCGGCGGCGGCGACGACAATATTCTGGGCGAGGGCGGCAACGACACCATCTTCGGCGAGAGCGGCAACGACAGCCTCAATGGCGGTGCGGGGATCGACTATATCGCGGGCGGCATCGGCAATGACATATTGTCGGGCGGCGATGGCGCCGATGCGCTCTACGGCGAGGACGGCGACGACACGCTGATCGACGGCAACGACTTCGCGACCGACATCCTCGTCGGCGGCGCGGGCAACGACACGCTCGTCGGACAGAGCGGCAAGGGCGACTACGACCTGATGGACGGTGGCGCCGGCGACGACCGCTATTTCGTCGACACCCCCGACGACCTGACCTTCGAGGCCGCGAACGGCGGCACCGATTCGGTCTACGCCAACATCAACGGGGCCGGCTATTATCTCTACGCCAACACCGAAAATCTCTACGTCGAAGGCAAGACGACCTTCGGCGTCGGCAACGAGCTCGACAATCTGATCGACGCGCGCTGGAACAACGACCACAGCATCGGCGTCGCGCTCCTCGGCGGCCGCGGCAACGACCAGATCCACGGCAACAACGCCGCCAACGGCATCTATGGCGAGGACGGCAACGACACGCTCTACGGCTATGGCGGCAACGACGTCATCGTCGGCGGCGCGGGCAACGACATCATCGACGGCATGGACGGCAACGACATCATGGTCGGCGGCGCCGGGGCCGACCGCTTCATCGTCAACAGCTATGGCGCGAATATCGACCATATCCTCGATTTCGAGCGCGGTATCGACAAGGTCCAGATCGGCGGATATGCGAACTATGCATCGCTCCAGTCGCACATATCCCAGCAGGGTGCGGACACGGTGATCGAATATAGCACCGGCCGCTTCCTCGTGCTGCAGAACATCGACCTCGGCACGCTGACGGGCGCCGACTTCGGCTTCTGACGCGCCGGGCTACAGCGCCCGGAACATCACCAGCGCATCGACGAAGCCGAGCGCCGGATGCTCGAACGCATCCGGCAACCGCGCGACGACCGCGAACTCCAGCGACTGCCACAGCCGCACCGCGCGGTCGTTGCTCGCCACCACGAAGTTGAACTGCATCGCGCGAAAACCGCGCGCCTTCGCCGCGTCGAAACTGTGCAGCGCCATCGCCCGCGCCACCCCGCGCCCCGTCGCCGCGGCGCCGGTCATATAGCCGCAGTTCGCGACATGCGCCCCGCCGCCCGCCTGATTGGCGCGCAGATAATAGGTGCCGAGGACGACCCCGTCCTCCTCGGCGACGAACACCGCCTTGTCCGCCCCGAACCAGTAAGCCAGCGCCGCATCCTCGCCCATGCCGCGATCGAGCGTATAGGTCTCGCCCGCACCGATCACCGGCCCGATGATCGCCCAGATCGCGGCGCGATCGCCCGCCGCCGCCGGCCGGATGACCAGGCTCATACCGCGCGCCGCATCAGAAACGAGCCCGCCCCATAAGGCCCCTCGCTCCCCGGCGCGGCATAGTCGAACCCCTGCGCCGCCCAATAGCTGTCGGCCCCGTTCACCGCGACCAGCCGGACCTCGCGGTACCCCGCCGCCCTCGCCTGCGCCAGCACGAAAGCCGTCGCGGCAGCCCCGGCTCCGGTCCCGCGAGCGGCCGGCAGCAAAGCGATGTCATGGAAATAATAGATGTTGGCCGCCTCCGGCAGCGCGCCCAGCAGCGCCCCGATCTTCGGCACCGGCCCATCATGCCAAGGATGCGTCACCAGCAGACCAACCACTGCGCCATCGACCTCGAACACCCGGCAACCCTCGGGATAGAGCGCCAGCCGCTCGGCATAGACCGCGCGCGGCTCGGTAAACTCGCCATGCACCGCATCGGCAATCGCGACGACCGCGAGCAGGTCGTCCGCGCGCATCGCGCGCCAGCCGCCCGTCACGCCGGACCCGCAAACGGCGCCACCACCTCGGCCGTCACGCGCAGCGGCCGCCCGCTCGCCTTGTCGAGCAGCGCCCACACCGTCCGCGCCCGCACATGCACGCGCCCGTCGGCGCCGGTGAATTCCATGAACCGGTCGAACTTCGCGCCCTGCGGCTTGTCGGCGACCCACGTCCGCGCGGTCACCGTCTCGCCGGGACCGAGCGCGCGCAGATAATCGATCTCGTGCCGCACCACGACCCAGACATACGCATCCTTATGCGCCTGCGGCGCCGCGGCGTCCCAATGCCCCGTCGCGACCTGCTGGATCCACTGCACCCACACCGCATTGTTGACATGGCCGAGTTCGTCGATGCTCTCGGGGGTGGCGGTCAGTTGAAGGGTGAATTCTTTCATCGCGGCACCATAGCAATCCCCTCCCGCAAGCGGGAGGGGCAGTGAGACTTGCGAACTTGTTCGCTAGTCGCAACGGGGTGGGCAGAATCGCGGCGTGGCTGGCCCACCCCGCTGCGGCTAGGCAGCAAGCTGCCAAGCCTCGCCGCCCCTCCCGCTTGCGGGAGGGGAAAAATCAGGCCAGCTCGACGGTGGTCACCATATACCCCGCCTCGCGCAGCGCCGCGACGAGGCTGTCGAGATGCTCGCGGTCGCGCGCCTCGCACTCGATGTCGGTGATCAGCCCCTTCGCCGGCAAGGTCGTGAAGATCCGCTGGTGATAGATTTCGATGATGTTGACCTGCTTCTCGTCGAACAGCTTCATCACCTTGAACAAGGCGCCCGGCCGGTCCTGCAGCCGTATGCGCAGCCGCGCGATGCGGCCCGAGCGCGCGAGGTCGCGCAGCAGCACATTCGCCAGCAGCCGCGTGTCGATATTGCCGCCGGTCAGCACCAGGCCGACCTTACGCCCCTTGAACTCCTCGGGATGCGCGAGCATCGCCGCGAGCCCCGCGGCGCCCGCGCCCTCGACCACGGTCTTCTCGATCTGCAGCAGCAGGCTCACCGCGCGCTCAAGGTGCCGCTCGGCGACCAGCACGATATCGTCGTTGAGCTCGGCGACGAGCTTGCGGGTGTAAGACCCCGGCTCCTTCACCGCGATGCCCTCGGCCAGCGTGTCGCCCTCGCACGCCATGTCGACGCCGTTGAGTTCGGCGTACATCGACGGATAAAGCTCGGCCTGCACGCCCACGAGGCGCATGTCGTTCTTGATCCCGCGCGCCGCGGTGCCCATGCCCGCGAGCAGCCCGCCGCCGCCGATCGGCACGATCAGCGTATCGAGCTCGGGCACGTCCTCGAGCATCTCGAGCGCCACCGTCCCCTGCCCCGCCGCGACGTGCGGATGGTCGAAGGGATGGACGAAGGTCAGGGAGCGCTCGACTTCCAGCACGCGCGCATGCGCATAGGCATCGTCGAAGGTCTCGCCGTGCAGCACGATCGTCGCGCCGTGGCTCGCCGTCTGCGACACCTTCACCTGCGGCGTCGTGCTCGGCATCACGATGGTGACGGGCACGCCGAGGCGCTTGCCATGATAGGCCAGCCCCTGCGCATGATTGCCCGCCGACGCCGCGATGGCGCCGCGCGCCTTCGCCTCGTCGTCGAGCAGCAGCAGCGCGTTGAGCGCCCCGCGCTCCTTGTAGGCCGCGGTGAACTGGAGGTTCTCGAACTTCAGCCACACCTCGGCACCGACCAGCTCCGACAGCGTCTGCGAATGCAGCGTCGGCGTCCGCACGACCGCGCCCTCAATTCGCCCCGCCGCCGCGCGCACATCGTCCAATGTGATCGCCGGAAGCTCGGCGGCGGGGGTCAGGATGAGTTGATCGGTCATGATGTTCGGCGCCCTAGCCCATCTGGCGCATGAAGCAAACAATGCTATGGACCCGATATGAGCGAACAGAAATTGCGCATCAGCTTCCTCGGCATCGGCGTCATGGGCGGACCGATGGCCGGCCATCTCGCCAAGGCAGGGCACGACCTCACCGTCTACAACCGCACCCGCGCCAAGTCCGACACCTGGGTCGGCCAACACGGCGGGCGCGCGGTCGCGACCCCCGCCGAGGCCGCCGACGGCGCCGATGTCGTGATCACCTGCGTCGGCAACGACGACGACCTCGCGCAGGTCACGCTCGGCCGCGACGGCGCCTTTCGCGCGATGAAGCGCGGCGCCTTGTTCATCGACCACACCACCGTCTCCGCGCGCATCGCACGCCAGCTGTCGGTCGAGGCCGAGGAGCCCGGGCTGCTCGTCGTCGACGCCCCCGTCTCGGGCGGCGAGGCCGGCGCACAGAACGGCACGCTCTCGATCATGTGCGGCGGGCGCAAGGCGGCGTTCGAGGCGGCCGCGCCGATCATGCAGGCCTATGCCGCGCGCATGGTCCATATCGGCGGCCCCGGCGCGGGGCAGACGACCAAGATGGTCAACCAGATCGCGATCGCCGGCGTGCTCCAGGGCCTCTCCGAAGCGCTGCGCTTCGCCCAGGCGTCGAAACTCGACACCGACAAGGTGTTCGAAGCCGTCTCGGGCGGCGCCGCGGCAAGCTGGCAGATGCTCAACCGCTGGGGCACGATGGCGAAGGACGAATTCGACTTCGGCTTCGCGGTCGACTGGATGCGCAAGGACCTCGGCCTCGCGATCGACGAAGCGCGCGTCAACGGCGCGACGCTGCCATTGGCGGCCATGGTCGACCAATATTATGCCGACGTGCAGAAACTCGGCAACGGCCGCCGCGACACCAGCTCGCTCGTGACGAGGCTGCCGAAGTGAGCGCGCGCAAAACCCATCCCCTCCCGAAATCGGGAGGGGCAGCGAAACTTGGTCCGGCGCAGCCGGGCCTAGTTGCAGCGGGGTGGGCATCCGCCGCCCGCGCCATGCTGCCCACCCCGCTGCGACTAGCGAGCAAGCTCGCAAGTCTCGCTGCCCCTCCCGTTTACGGGAGGGGGCTGTTAGCCATCGCCGCGCTCGCCATCGCCGCCCCCGCGCACGCCGACACGCTCGTCGACAATGTCAACGGCATCACGCTCGATGCCGACGGCAAGCTCGTCCGCTTCACCGGCCTCCTCATCGGCAGCGACGGCAAGGTCAAGCAATTGCTCGACCGCAAGGACAAGCGCCCCGAACGCCCCGACTTCAAGGAAGACGGCAAGGGCCGCACCCTCATCCCCGGCCTCATCGATGCGCACGGCCATGTCATGGGGCTCGGCTTCTCGCTGATGCTGCTCGATCTCAGCGACACCAATTCGCTCGAGGAGGCGCAGGCTGCGATCCGCAAATATGCCGCCGAAAATCCCGAAATGGCGTGGATCATCGGGCGCGGCTGGAACCAGGAAAAATGGGGCCTCGGCCGTTTCCCGACCGCCGCCGACCTCGACGCCGTGGTTCCCGACCGCGCGGTGTGGCTCGAACGCGTCGACGGCCACGCCGGCTGGGCCAACACGGCGGCGATGACTGCGGCCAAAGTCACCGCGGCCAGCAAGTCGCCCGAAGGCGGCCGTATCGAAATGGCGGGCGGCAAGCCGAGCGGTGTCTTCGTCGACGCCGCGATGAGCCTCGTCGACAAGGCCAAGCCGAAGCCGCTCGCGCGCGACGTCGATCGCGCGCTCTATCTGGCGCAGCAGAAATTGCTCGCACAGGGCATCACGACGATCGCCGACATGGGCACGACGATCGAGGAGTGGCAGGCCTATCGCCGCGCCGGCGACAAGAAACAGCTCGCGGTGCGGATCATCAGCTACGGCGGCGACATCGACAATATGGCGCTGATCGCGGGCGGCGAGCCGACCCCCTGGCTCTACGACGACCGCCTCCGCATGGTCGGGGTGAAGCTCTATCTCGACGGCGCCCTGGGCTCGCGCGGCGCCTGGCTCAAGGCGCCCTACGCCGACGCGCCCGGCCAGAAGGGCCTCCCCCTCCTCACCCCCGCGCAGCTCCGCAACAAGATGGTCCGCGCCTCGATGGACAAGTTCCAGGTCGCAATCCACGCGATCGGCGACGCCGCCAATGCCGAGGCGCTGTCGGCGATCGAGGACCTCGGCCGCGATCTCCCTGGCGAGCGCCGCTGGCGCATCGAACATGCACAGGTCATCGACCCCGCCGACATCCCGCGCTTCGGGCAGAACAAGGTCATCGCCTCGATGCAGCCGATCCACCAGCCGTCGGACCGGCTGATGGCCGAAGCGCGCCTCGGCGCCGAGCGGCTGAAGGGCGCTTATGCCTGGCGCAGCCTCTCGGCCGCGGGCGCGCGCCTCGCCTTCGGCTCCGACGTCCCGGTCGAGAGCGCCAACCCCTTCGCCGGGATCGCCGCCGCCATCTCGCGCACCGACGCCGCGGGCCAGCCCTTCGGCGGCTGGCGCCCCGAGGAAGCGGTGAACCGCGAGACCGCGCTCGACGGCTTCACGCGCACCGCCGCCTTCGCCGGTTTCGCCGAGGACCGCATCGGCACGCTGATGCCCGGCATGCGCGCCGACTTCCTGATCGTCGAGAGCGACCCGATGCTCGCAGGGCCCGACGAGATCCGCCGCATGGTGCCGCTCGAAACCTGGATCGGCGGCTATCGCTATTACAAGAAGGGCGGCTGACCCGGTGAGCGCCACCCGCCTGATCCCGCGCCGCGTCGCCAAGCCCTGGGGCCGCGACGACATCGGGCCGCTCTTTGACGCGGGCGGCGAAAGGATCGGCGAGATCTGGTTCGAGCTTCCCGCGGGCTCGCCGGAGCCCGCGCTGCTCGTCAAATATCTCTTCACCTCCGAAGCGCTGTCGGTGCAAGTCCACCCCGACGACGCGCAAGCCCATGCGATCGGCGCGCGGCAGGGCAAGGAGGAGGCCTGGCTCGTCCTCGACGCCGCCGACGCCGCGGTGATCGGCCTCGGCCTCGAACAGCGGGTATCGCCCGAGCAGCTCCGCGCGGCCGCGCTCGACGGCAGCATCGAGGATATCATCGACTGGAAACCCGTCGCCCCCGGCGATCATTTCCACGTCACGCCCGGCACGATCCACGCGATCGGCGGCGGCCTGTCGCTGATCGAGGTGCAGCAATATGCCGACATCACCTACCGCCTCTACGATTACGGCCGCCCGCGCGAGCTCCATTTGGACGAAGCCATGGCCTGCGCCGAGGCGGGCCCCTATCTCACCGCCAATCTGCGCACGCCGGTCGCGGTCGGCATCGACCGCCTCGTGGGCGGCCCCAAATTCGCGCTGATCGACGCACAGTGCGACGACTTCGCCGCGCTCCCCGATCTCGGCGCCCACGGCCCCGTCTGGTTCATCCCGGTTGAAGGCAGCGGCCGGATCGACGGGCAGCCCTGGCAGCCGGGCGAATGCTGGCTCCTGAACGACGCCGCCAACCTCGCCGCGCTCGGCGGCAGCGGCCGCGCGCTGATCGCATGGACGACGGGAGGGCCGACGACATGACCCCCCGCCGCACGCTCCTCGCCGGCCTCGCTGCGCTCCCCGTCGCCACAGCCGCCGCGGCGGCCGAACGCAAGGAGCGCAAATCGAAGAAGCGCAAGGGCGCCAAGCCCACCGTCCAGCATGTCGACGTCGCGGTGATCGGCGCCGGCGTCTTCGGCGCCTGGACCGCCTGGCACCTGCTCCGCGCCGGCAAGTCGGTGCGCCTCTTCGACGCCTATGGCGCCGGCCATGTCCGCTCCTCCTCGGGCGGCGAGAGCCGCGTCATCCGCATGGGCTATGGCGCCGACACCATCTATTCGGAGATGGCGCGCGAATCGCTCGGGCTCTGGAAAACCCTCTCCGACACCGCCAGCGCCCCGATCTTCCACAACACCGGCGTCCTCTGGTTCGCACCATCGGGCGATACCTATACCCAGCAGTCGCTCGCCTGGCTCCAGGCGAACCGCGTCGGCCACGAACATGGCGACGTGAGCTGGCTCCAGAACAAGTACCGCCAGATCCAGTTCTACCAGGGCGAGACCGGCATCCTCGAGACCGAGACCGGCGCGCTGATCGCGAGCCGCGGCGTGCAGGAGGTGATCGCCGACGCGCAGATCAAGGTCGAGCCCGTGGTCATGCCCGCGCCTTTGCTGTCGAAGAAGATCCAGCGCCACACGCTCCCCGATGGCGGCACGGCGGACCATCTCGTCTATTGCTGCGGGCCCTGGCTCGCCGAACTCTTCCCGCAGCAATTGATGAACAAGATCGTCGCGACGCGGCAGGAGGTCTATCATTTCGGCGCGGCGCAGGGCGATACGCGCTTCGCGCCGCCGAACCTCCCGGTCTGGGCCGATTTCAACAACGGCCGCATCGTCTATGGCATCCCCGACCTCGAGGGTGCGGGGTTCAAGATCGCGATCGACGTGCATGGCCCGGTGGTCGACCCCGACACGCAGGATCGCGCGCTCAGCCCCGCGGGCATCGCCGAAGCGCGCGCCTATGTCGCCCGCCGCTTCCCTGGCCTCGCGACCGCGCCGCTGATCGGCGGGCGCGTCTGCCAATATGAGAACAGCTCGAACGGCGACTATCTGATCGACCGCTTCCCCGGCCAGCCGCACGTCTGGCTCGTCGGCGGCGGATCGGGCCACGGCTTCAAGAACGGCCCCGCGGTCGGCAAGCGCGTCGCCGCGCATATCCTCGACGAAAATCTCGCGATCGAACCGCGCTTCAGCTTCGCGAGCAAGGGCACCGTCGCGGCGGTCCCCCTCCCCACCCGCTACGCGGCAGGGAGGATTACTCACCCCGCCACCTCGCTCTTCTTCCCGACCCCGCCCCAATCGATATTCCGCGTCATGTACATCACGCCCGCCAGCGCGAAGAACATCAGCACCGACCCGATCAGCAGCGAATAGGCCTCGAGGTTCAGCAGCACGTACAGCAGCGCATAGAGCCCGACGAGCATCGCCGCCAGGAAACGCGCGCGCTTCCAGCTCTTGAGCACCGCCGCGCTGTAGAAGGTCAAAAGTCCGATGATCCCTGCCGACGCGAGCAGATAGGCCGGCGTGAAGCCGATCACCTCGGCGAACGCCAGCAGCAGCACGAAGAACAGCACCAGCGCCACCCCGGTCAGCAGATATTCGGCCGCCGCGACGCGCGCCCCGCCGATCACGTCGAACATCAGGAAGGCGACGAAGGTGAAGCCGATGAACAGGAAGCCATATTTGATGCTGCGGTCGACCTGGCTGTAGAGGTCGACGGGCTCGATCAGGCTGATCGCGATCGCTTTCGCGGTGCCGCCCGACACCTCGCTCGCCCCGCCATCGGCGGTGGCCACGACCGCTTCGGTCACGATCGCGTCCGCATATTCCTCGCGCCCGCCGCCATAGCGCACCTGCGGCGCCGCGAGGTCGCCCGTCAGCAGTTGCGCCTGCCCCAGCGCCAGGTTCGAGATCGCATAGCTCGCGCTGAAGCCGTCGCCGCCGATCACGCGCTTCACCGGCAGGAAATCGCCGCCGAAGCTGGGGTTCGGCCAGCTCGACTTCACCGTCCAGCGCGTATCGACCCCGCGCGGAACCAGCCGGAAATCGCCCAGCCCGCGCACCCCGATCCGGTAATCGACCTTCATCGGCGCGCCGCCGGTCCAGTCGACGAAGGCGAAGGCCCCCGAATTATTCGTCGAGAGCAGCCCCTTGCCCGGCTTCAGCGGCACCGCGACGCCGTTCACCGCCAGGCTGTTGCCGTCGACCAGCCCACGCGCGTCGCTGACCCCCAGCCGCACCTCGGCGCGGTCGAGCAACAGCGCCTCGCGCGCGACGCCGTAGCGCGCGATATCGGCGGGCAGCACGAAATTCGCGCTCCCCGCGATCTGGCTTTCATAGACGACGGTCTCGTAAATCGCCTTCTTGCGCTTCTCGGGCTTGATCACGACGTCGGCCTTGTTCGCCTCGGGCGAGAGGTACAGGCTGCGGATCGTCTCGACCGTCCGCGTCACGTCGCGGCCATTCTCGGTCACCGTCTGCTCTTCGGTCGCGCGGTACGGGATCACGATCACCGGCCCGGCGATCGTCTGCTGCCCGCCCCAGCCCTGCCCGATCGACTGCTGCGCGGTCTCGGCCTGCTGCTGGCGATCCCACAGCAGCCCATAGACCATCAGCAACGGCACCATCAGCGCGACCGCGATCAGCACCGCAATGACGAGCTTCATCCCGGGGCTGCGCTCGCGCTTCTCGGCCTCGCCCCACGGCGAGGGCGGAACGGGCGGCACGGTGGGGGATGCAGGGGAAGACGGCGACGGCATGGGGGAATTCCTTTCGCTCAACTCATCGACAGAAATAAACGGTTCGTCGATGTCGTCAAGCGGCTTGCGATGCGCCGCGGGGCTGCTATCGCTGGCGCAGGATCGCGACACAAAGGGACAGAAGGTTGCGACGGCCATGACTGCAGAGGGGGCGGACGCGTCGGCGATGCGTCCCTACGACATTTTTATCAGCTACAGCCGGGTCGACGCCGACCAGGCGATGAAGCTGCGCGACCTGCTCCTCGCGCGCGGCCACCATGTCTTCTTCGACGCCGAGGGCATCGACGCCGGCGCCGAATTCCCCGACGTCATCGACCGCGCGGTCAAGGGCGCCAAGGTCGTCCTCGGCTGCTGGACCCCCGCCGCGATCCAGCGCCGCTGGGTGCGCATCGAAAGCCGCATCGGGCTCGACCGCGGCTCGCTCGTCGCGATCGCGCTCGAAAAAATGGATCCCGAGGCGCTTCCCGCCGAATTCTACAACGTCAACGTCCTCGACATGTCGGGCTTCGACGGCAGCGAAGCGCACCCCGCCTGGCAGCGCGTACTCGTCGCGATCGACCGCCGGCTCAAGAAGACGACCGCCGCCCCCACCGCCGACGACATCCGCCCCGCGGGCCCGAAGAAGCGCCGCTTCTCCCCGCTCGCGCTCGGCGCCGCCGCGACGCTCGCCATCGCCGCGGTCGGCGGGGGCGGCTGGTATTTCGCGGGCAGCGGCAGTTCCTTCGACCAGGCGGCCACCGCCGCGAGCTTCGACAAGACGGTCAAGGCCACCGAACCCGTGATGGCCAATGCGCTCGTCAGCGCTCTCAACGACGTCGAGACGACCACCAACGGCAAGGTGTTCTGGGCGCTCGCGCAGCTCATTGCGGTCGAAAAATCGCCCAGCGTCGAGGAACTCGCGCGCTTCGAGGCGGCGGTGACCAAATTCCTCGGCGGCCCCTGCCACTGCGTCATCGTCGAGGGCGCGCCCTTCACCATCGTCTCGACCTGGACCCTCACCGCCTACGGCGTGATGGACCGCGCGCCGCCCGCGCCCGTCGTCGACGCGCTGCTCGCCGCACAGAACCGCGAGGGCTGGTGGTCGAGCACGATGGACGCCGCCGACCGCCCCGACAATGCCGCCACTTACATCACCGCACTCGCGGTCATCGCGCTGCGCGACATCGACCCAGCGCTCAAGGCCGACCCGGCCTTGCAGGCGCGCGCCAAGGCCGCGCGCGCCCGCGCGGTCGAATGGCTCAAGAAGCGCCGCCCCAAGCCCGGGGTCAATTGGGCCGACTATCCCGACAACAGCCTGCGCACCGAAGCCCCCTCGGTCTCGGCGATGGCGACGCTCGCGCTCCTGCCAGAGGTCGGCCCGGCCGAGGCGAAGGAAATCGCCGAAACCTATGTCGCGGGCATCGACAAGCTCTCGCCCGTCGACCAGAATATCTCGAACGACGTCAACGTCATCCGCGCCGGCGGCGACACCTACGTCGACACCTACCGCCACGTGCCGCTGGGCTGGGAAGTCTATGCGCTGGGCAAATCCTACCCGCTGCTGACCGGCGAGGCCGCGACCAAGGCGGCCGGGCTGCTCGACCAGGCGAAGGCGATCAGCCTCTCGGACCCCAAGCTCGCCCGCCAGGACTGGATGCTGGCGGAACAGTTCCTCGGCCTACGCGGCGCGCGCGATGCGCTGGCGGCGAAGAAGCGCTAGGCGCGGCGGCAGCTTGGGGGTGGAGAGCGGACGTACTTAATCCTCCCTGTCGCGAAGCGATGGGGAGGGGGACCATGCGAAGCATGGTGGAGGGGTGCGTGCAGCCGAACTCGGCGTATGACCTCCCGCACCCCTCCACCACCCTGCGGGTGGTCCCCCTCCCCACGGCTTCGCCGCAGGGAGGATTAAGATGTCCGCAATCGCCCGAAACCAGCCAAAAGAAAAAGGGCCGGCAGACGCCAGCCCCTTCCGATCGAGAGTGCAAGCAAGGGAGGCGGCCTCCCCCCAGAGGCCGCCTCCGGGCCCGGCGTCAGAAAGCGGCGCCGAGCGAGAAGAGAACAGCACCGTCGGCCCCCACGGCTTCCTTGTAGCCGAGCGTCTTGGGCGCGTCGGTGTTGACGTAGGAAATGCCGAAGGTCAGCACCTTCCACGTGAAATCGACCCCGACCGAATAGTCGAAGACTTCGCCGTCGAGCCCGCCGAGGAAGCTGTCGCTCTTGGCATAGCCGAGGTGGCCCTTGAGCTTGATCGGGGTGTCCGGGATCGCGACGCCGACGTCGGTATAGGCATAGATGGCGCTGGCATCGCCGAGCGAATCCTGGCCGCCCGGCGCCCAGGCGAGGCCGCCCTTGACCGACGCCGGGCCGATCGTGCCGGTCAGCGCGACATAGGGCTCGACCACGGTCGTGTTGTTGACGCCGGGATAGAGATAGACGGTCGCGCCGATGTCGCCGGTCAGGCCGGGCGCGATTTCCTTGGCGAAGCCGCCATAGACGTCGATCTCGGTGCCGTTGTTGAAGCCGATGCTCGACCCCCAGGTGCCGAGGTAGAAGCCGCTGTCGTGCGCGATGGTGAAGGTGCCCTGGATCGCGGCTTCTTCGTTCGACTGGCTGAAGCCGCGGAAACGATAGTCGCTGACGACGGTCGCACCGCCGGTGATGGTGATGCCGTCGGTGTCTTCTTCTTCCTCGGCATGCGCGGTGGACGGAATCGCGACGGCGGCGAGGAGCATGCCGAGGCACGCGCGGGAGAGTTTCTTCATGGACTGATCCCCTAGAAAGGAAAATGGATCGTCCCTGCCTGCTGCGTGATGGCCGGCCTCTGTTTCGGGCCAGTCCTCTCATGCGAGGCTCCCTTTTGGCGAAGTTGCTGCGACGCACAACAGAAAATATCGTCCCGCCTGCCCAAAAAATGGGCACTGTGACAATTATACCACAATTACCTTGCGTCGGGCCGGTTTCATCTGAAACAATATTGCGCGATCAGAAGGCGAAGCCGACCGATGCGACCAATGTCGGGTCGTACAGCCGGTCGACCGCCTTCACCCCCGTCTTGCGAATGTCGGTATCGACATATTTCAGCCCCAGCGTGAAGCGGTCGAAGGTCGCGCGCGCGCCGAGCGACCAGTCGAGATAGTCGCCATCGCCCGGCGCGAGTGCGCCGTCGCTATAGCCCACGCCCGCGGTCAGCGTGACCGGCGTGTTCGGAATCCCCGACGACAGGCCGAGCCCGAGGTACAGGCTGTCGTCCGACCCCAGCGCCGCCTGGTCCCAGGCATAGGCGAGTGTCCCCGTCGCCTCGACCGGCCCCAGCATGTACGACAATCGTGCCGCCGCCTCGCCATGGTCGCTCGGCCCGAACGCCTTGTCGCCGTCCGGGTACCAATAATAGGTGAGCCCCAGGTCGAGCCGCGTCCCCGACGCGATCTCGCTCTCGTATCCGCCATAAAGCTGCGCCTCGACGTCGCCATAGGCCGGCCCGCCGTCGACATTCGATCCCCATGCGCCGAGATAGAAGCCGCTGTCGTGGCTGACCATGACCGTCGGCTGCACCGCGACATCGCCCTCCGACCGAGAAATCCCGCGAAAGCGGTAATCGGACACCAGATCGACCCCGCCCGACACCGACAGCGACCCTGCGGGCGGGTCGGCGACATCCTGCGCGGCGGCGGGAACGGCGATCAGCAGCACAGGCGCGGCAAGCAGGCGAAGCATGGACTATCCTTGGGGGTTCGGGGGAGCGCGACCTTGGCGCGGTGCGCGACGGGAGGCAACCGCTAGTCGGCGAGTGACGGTATTGGGGTGGGGAGCGGACGTTCCTAATCCTCCCTGCGGCGTAGCCGTGGGGAGGGGGACCATGCGAAGCATGGTGGAGGGGCGGCGGCCTCGAACCGACGTTTATGGCATCGGCCCCTCCACCACCGCTTCGCGGCGGTCCCCCTCCCCATCGCTTCGCGACAGGGAGGATTAAGATGACCGCTCCCGCCCGATACCGGCCTCAGGTCGCCGTCACCACCAACCCACGCTGCACCCCCGGCCGCGCCAGCCCCGCATCGAGCCAGCGCTGCACATGCCCGAACCGCTCGAACCCGACGATCTCGGCGGCATCGTAGAAACCGATCAGGTTGCGCACCCAGCCGAGCAGCGAAATGTCGGCGATGCTGTAGCCTTCGTCGATGATCCACTCGCGCGCCGCCAGCCGGTCGTTCAGCACCCCGAGCAGCCGCGCCGATTCCGCTGCGTAGCGGTCGCGCGGGCGCTTGTCCTCATACTCGCGCCCCGCGAATTTGTGGAAGAAGCCGAGCTGGCCGAACATCGGCCCCGCGCCGCCCATCTGCCACATCAGCCACTGGATCGTCTCGTAGCGCGTCGCGGGATCGGCCGAGAGGAATTGGCCGCTCTTGTCGGCGAGATAGATCAGGATCGCGCCCGATTCGAACAGCGCCAGCGGCTTGCCGCCCGGCCCGTTCGGATCGTAGATCGCGGGAATCTTGCCATTGGGATTGAGCGCGAGGAACGCCGGATCGTGGCTCTCGTTCGCCATGATGTCGATGCGGTGCGGCTCATAGGGCAGGCCGCTTTCCTCGAGCATGATCCCGACCTTCACCCCGTTCGGCGTCGGCGCCGAGAAGAGCTGGAGCCGGTCGGAATGCTGCGCCGGCCACTTCGCGAAGATCGGGTGCGTCATGCGTCCTGCTCCCGCTTCGCCTTCTGGTGGTGGCGGATCACTTCCTCGATGATGAAGCGCAGGAATTTCTCGGTGAAATCGGGGTCGAGGTCGGCGTCGCGCGCCAGTTCGCGCAGCCGCCCGATCTGGCGCTCCTCGCGCCCCGGATCGGCGGGAGGCAGGCCCTCGCGCGCCTTGAGTTCGCCGACCGCCTTGGTCACCTTGAACCGTTCGGCGAGCATATAGACGAGCGCCGCGTCGATATTGTCGATGCTCTGGCGGTAACGGCTCAGCTGGTCGTCCATATGCGGCTCCTCTTATGCCCGGCACGCTTGGCACTGCGGAGGCGTTCAAAGCAAGCCGAAAGTCGTTGCAAAATGATGGCCCTCCGGCCAATGCGGCACCTGTCATGAGTGCCGAAATCCACCGCCTCCACGGCGACAAGCCGCCTTCGCTCGACCCGATGATGGCGCTCGTCGCCGCCGACATGAACGAGGTCAATGCGGTCATCCTCGACCGCATGCAGTCCGAAGTGCCGCTGATTCCCGAGCTCGCGGGCCACCTGATCGCCGGCGGCGGCAAGCGCATGCGCCCGATGCTGACGCTCGCCTGCGGCAAGCTGCTCGACTATCCGGGCCGCCGCCACTGCAAGCTCGCCGCCGCGGTCGAATTCATCCACACCGCGACGCTGCTCCACGACGACGTCGTCGACGGCTCCGACCTCCGCCGCGGCCGCAAGACCGCCAACATCATCTGGGGCAATAGCGCGTCGGTGCTGGTCGGCGACTTCCTGTTCAGCCGCGCGTTCGAGGTGATGGTCGAGGATGGCTCGCTCAAGGTGCTCAAGATCCTGAGCCGCGCCTCGGCGGTGATCGCCGAGGGCGAGGTCAACCAGCTCTCGGCGCAGCGCCGCATCGAGACCAGCGAGGACCAGTATCTCGCGATCATCAACGCCAAGACCGCCGAGCTTTTCGCCGCCGCGTGCAAGATCGCCGCGGTCGTCGCCGAGCGCGACGATTCGACCGAGGCGGCGCTCGACAGCTATGGCCGCAACCTCGGCGTCGCCTTCCAGCTCGTCGACGATGCGATCGACTATGTCTCCGACGCCGAGACGATGGGCAAGGGCGTCGGCGACGACTTCCGCGACGGCAAGGTCACGCTGCCCGTGATCCTCGCCTACGCCCGCGGCAGCGCCGAGGAGCGCGAATTCTGGAAACAGGCGATCGTCGGCCACCGCAGCTCGGACGAGGATCTCGCCTATGCGACCTCGCTGCTCCACAAGCACGACACGATCGCCGACACGCTGGCGAGGGCGCGCCATTACGGCCAGCGCGCGGTCGACGCGATCGGCGGCTTCCGCGCCAGCCAGGCCAAGGCGGCGCTGACCGAAGCCGTCGCCTTCGCGGTCGCGCGTGCTTATTGATATTTCGGAATTCCATTTCCCTTCTTTGTGCCTTTGCGCCTTTGCGTGAGATTTTTCTGGTTTCACGCAAAGGCGCAAAGGCACAAAGAAGAAGCAAGGGGGGCCTGAAGCAATGTCGATGATGGGCCCGGCGGCGGCAGATCCCGATGCCTATATCGAGGCGCTTTCGGGATGGCAGCGCGAGCGCTGCATCATGCTTCGCGCCGCAGTGATGCGCGCCGCGTCTTTCGACGAGACGATCAAATGGACCAACCTCGTCTTCATGGCGAACGGCCCGTGCATATTGATCCGCGCCGAGGAGCATCGCGTGCTGCTCGGCTTCTGGCGCGGCAAAAGGCTGCGCGACATCGAACCGCGGATCAAGGCGAGCGGCAAATATGAACTCGGCAATCTGGTGATGACCGAGGGCACCGCCGTCGATCCCGCGACCGTCGAACGGCTCGCCGCCGAGGCCCACCGGCTTAATTTCGAACTCGGCAATCCGTCGACAAGGACATGAGCCTCCCCCTGCCGATCGACGCGGTGCTGCCCGATATCATGGCGGCGCTGACGCTGAAACCCAATGTCGTCGTCGTCGCGCCGCCGGGCGCCGGCAAGACGACGCGCGTCGCTCCCGAAATCCTGAAGCAGCCCTGGTGCAAGGGCGCGGTGTGGCTGCTCTCGCCCCGCCGCCTCGCCGCGCGCGCCGCCGCCGAACGCATCGCCGAGGAAACGGGGACGAAGGTCGGCGATTTGGTCGGCTATGCCACGCGGCTCGACAGCAAGCAGTCGAAGGATACGCGGCTGCTGGTCATGACGCCGGGGCTCTTCCGCAACCGCATCCTCGACGATCCCGAATTGTCGGGGGTCACCGCGGTGCTGTTCGACGAAGTGCACGAACGCAGCCTCGACGGCGACTTCGCGCTCGCGCTGGCGATCGACGCGCAACAGGGGCTGCGCGACGACCTCCGCCTCGTCGCCATGTCGGCGACGCTCGATGGCGCGCGTTTCGGGGCGCTGCTCGGCAATGCACCGGTGGTGAAGAGCGAGGGCAAGAGCTGGCCGCTCGAGCTGCGCCATATCGGCCGCCGCGCCGAGGACCGGCTCGAGATCGCCGTGCTCGCGGCGGTGCGGCAGGCGCTGACCGACGAGCCGGCCGATGAGGGTGGGGGCGATATCCTGACCTTCCTGCCCGGCGCGGGCGATATCGAACGCGCGGCGACCGCGGTCGAGGAAGCGCGGCTGCCGCTCGTCGTCCACCGGCTGCACGGCCAGATTGATCCGGCGCTGCAGCGCGCGGCGCTCGTCCGCGACCCCGGCGGCCAGCGCAAGCTGATCCTCGCGACGAGCATCGCCGAAACCAGCCTGACCATCGAGGGGGTGCGCATCGTCATCGACGCCGGCCTGTCGCGCCGCCCGCGCTTCGACAAGGCGGCGGGCATTGCACGGCTCGTCACCGAACGCGCCAGCCAGGCCTCGGCAACGCAGCGCGCGGGGCGTGCGGCGCGGCAGGGGCCGGGGATCGCCTACCGCCTGTGGGAAGCCGCGGCGACCGCGGGCATGCCGCCCTTCGACCCGCCCGAAATCCACGAGAACGACTTGATGCCCGTCGTGCTCGACTGCGCGAGCTGGGGCATCGTCGATCCGCGCCAGCTGGGCTGGCTCGATCCGCCGTCGCCCGCCGCGATCAGCGAGGCGAAGACAAGGCTGCAGGCGATCGGCGCGCTCGCGGCCGATGGGCGGATCACCCCCCACGGCCATGCGCTCGCGGCGATCCCGCTACCGGTCCCGCTCGCGCATATGATCCTCGATGCCGCGGCGGCGGGCGAGGCCGAGCTCGCCGCGCGGCTCGCGGTGCTGCTCACCGAGCCGGGGCTCGGCGGGCGCGGGGTCGATGTCGAGGCGCGGCTCCAGCGCTGGAAAGGCTCGCGGAACGACCGCGCCGAGGGCGCGTGGCGGCTCGCGCGGCGGCTCGCTTCGCTGGCGGAGAAGCGCGTCGGCGACGGCGCGCCCTTGACCTCGCGCTCGGTCGGCGGCTGGATCGCGACCGCCTGGCCCGATCGCGTCGCACGCCAACGCGCCGGGCAGCGCGGCGAATATCTCAGCGTCGGCGGCCGCGCCTACAAGCTCGACCCGCTCGATCCGCTCGCAGGCCATGAATGGCTCGCCATCGCCGATGCGCAGGGCCATGCCGCGGGCGTCCGCATCCTCGCCGCCGCGCCGATCGCGCAGGTCGAGGTGGAAGCGATCTTCGCCGACCGCATCGTCGCGCATTCGGGCAGCATTTACGACGCGGCGAACGACCGCGTCGATCACCGCCGCGAACGCCGCTTGGGCGCGATCGCGCTGACCAGCGGCAAGGCGGGGCGCGAGGAAAGCGCCGAAGACGATGCGGCGCTGCGCCTCGCGGCGGTGCGCGACAAGGGGCTCGGGCTGATCGGCTGGGGACCGGCCGCGCAGGCGCTGCGGCTGCGCGCCTCCTTCGCGGGCATCGACGCGCTGTCGACCGCGGCGCTCGCGGACGGCCTCGACTTCTGGCTCGCGCCGCTGCTGCCCGGATGCCGGGGGCTGCGCGACATCGGCGACCGGCGGCTCACCGACGCGCTGATGGGGCTGCTCGACTGGCCGGCGCGGCAATTGCTCGAAAAGCGTGCGCCCGACGATTATGCGACGCCCGCGGGCAGCCATCACAGGATCGACTATGGCGCCGACGGCGGGCCGCAGGTTTCGGTGCGCGTGCAGGAGATGTTCGGACTGGCGCGCCACCCGACCGTCGGCGAGCCGCCGGTGCCGCTGGTGCTCGCGCTGACCTCGCCCGCGCACCGCCCGATCCAGACGACGCGCGACATCGCGAGCTTCTGGAGCGGCAGCTGGCACGAGGTGGCGCGCGAGATGCGCGGCCGCTATCCCAAGCATAGCTGGCCCGATGACCCGGCGACCGCGCGGCCGACCCTGCTGACTAAGGCGGCGCAGGCGCGGCGCGACGGCGCGTGACGATCACCCTTTTCGTCGGCGCACCGACGCGCTAAGGCGCGGCAAAGGCTCCATCCGAGGACGAGAATATGAAGGCCCGCATTTTCCAGAAGCCCAAGAACGCGATGCAGTCGGGGCGTGCGGGGACGCAGCGCTGGATGCTCGAATTCGCGCCGGCCGAGGCGCGCAAGGCCGACCCGCTGATGGGCTGGGCCGGCAGCGGCGACACGCAGCGCCAGCTGCGGCTGGGCTTTGCGACGCAGGAAGAGGCGGTCGCCTATGCGGAGCGCAACGGCATCGACGCCGAAGTGATCGCGACCCCCGAGCGCAAGCTCAAGATCCAGGCCTACGCCGACAATTTCCGGTAACTGGCCGTCGCCCCCGCGAAGGCGGGGGCCGCTATCGGTTTACCCAACGACGCCGGATAAGGCCCCTAGCGGCCCCCGCCTTCGCGGGGGCGACGCGGCTATTCGCCTGTCGGCGACTATTCCGCGTCGGGCTGCAGCAGCTTGTGCAGATGCACCACGACATATTTCATTTCGGCGTCGTCGACGGTGCGCTGCGCGGCGCTGCGCCATGCTTTTTCGGCGCTCTTGTAATCGGGATAGAGGCCGACGACGTCGAGGTCATGGAGGTCGACGAAGTCGAGGCCCTGCGGGTCGCTGACGCGGCCGCCGAACACCAGGTGCAATTTGCTCATGATGGCTTTCCTAGCAGCGAGGGGGAGAAGCCGCGCCCCCTATCAGCGCCGCGCCGTTCGGGCAAGGCCGCGGCTCACGCCTCGCCGTCGTCGCCCTTGCTGCCGCCGCCCTTGGGCAGCAGCGCACCGAGCAGGGCGCCGATCGCCGCGGCGCCCGCGACGAGCGCGATCGGCTGCTTTTCGGCGACGTCCTTGAGCTTCGAATTGGCGCGCTTCGCCTGTTCCTTGCCCTTGGCGAGCGCTTCGCCGGCGGCGTCGCGCGCGACCGCGGCCTGCTCGGCACCCTTGGCGGCGAGCTCGCTCGTCGCGGCGCGCGCGCGGCCGTAACCGTCCTGGATGCGCGCCTTGGCCGCCTCGGCGGTCTGCTTGGCATTTTCGGCGGTTTTCTGGGCAACTTCACTCACTTTCGCGGTGGTTTCGCGGGCGGTTTCACTGAGCGGCTTCATCATGGTCCTCCGTAATGTCACTATCGTCGTTCCCATCGGCGTGGTCCGGACGGATTTTCTCGAGCCCCGCTTCGGCGAGGTCGCGCAGCTTGCGGCCGAGGCGCGGGGCATGTTCCTTGATCGGCTCGCGGAAGAGCCAGGCGAGGCCCGCCGCCGCGGCGAGCGCGATCGGCAAGCGGTTGTCCTTGAACTGTTTTTGTACCGCATGCGCGGCATCGTCGACCGCGACGCCGGCGCGATATTTGCCGCGCTTGTAGAGCGATTTGGGCTTGAAGGCCTCGCCCGCGACGCCGAGCTTGCGCCCGAGTTCGGCGCGCTGGATCATCGCGCGGCGCGCGGCATTGGCGAGGCGGGCGCGCGACGGGCGCATCAGTCGTCCTCTCCGGGCAGGAAATTGTCGCGGAACGCGGCCTTGACGTCGGCATAATGGAGCTGCGCGCGCCACCCGGCGAAGGCGGCGACGAGCAGCAGCACCGCGACGACGATCAGCGTCGCCAGCAGCGGCCCGACATATTGCGCGAGCACGAGGATCGCCCCGAAGGCGAGCGCGAGCATCGCGACGACGAGCGCGCTGCCTGCGACGAAACCCCAGGCCGAGGTCCAGCCGACGCCGTGATAGGCGAGCGCACCGCGTGCTTTCAGCAACGCGATCTCCGCCTCCGCGGTCGCCTGCAGATTATCTACGACGTCGCCGACGATCTTTTCGAGCGGCACCGGCGGCGGCGTCACGGGCCGCCCGTCCGGCGCATAGCCGTGGCTCACGCGGTCGAGCGGGCCCCCAATCGGCGAGGCGTCGGCGGGGGCAGGGGGTTCAGGCTGTACGGGCGGCATCTCGCTGGGTCGGGATCAGTCGCTGCTCGAACCCTTGAGCATCCGGGCGAGCACGAAGCCGATCACCGCGGCCGCGCCGACCGACACCGCCGGGTTCTTCTTGACCAGATCCTTGGTCGCCGCGGCGAGTTCGTCGAGATCCTTCTTGTCGAGCGACGAGGCGAGCCCCGCGACGGTCGAGGCGGCCGAGCGGGCATAGTCGCCATATTGCTTGCCGAATTTGCTGTCGACGGTGCCCGCGCTGTCCTCGAGCATCTTGGCGAGGCTGCCGACGGCTTCGGCCGCCTTGTCCTTGCCCTTGGTCGCGGCGGCGCGCGCCTTGACCTTGGCTTCGCCGGCGAGGTTGCTGGCGTCGGCCTTCAGCGAGGCGGCCTTCTTCGAGGCTTCGGCCTTGATCGTCGCGCCGGTGGCGGCGAACTGGTCGCGGATCGGGGTTTCCTTGGCGGCCTTGGCAGCGACGGGCTTGCGCGCGGGCGCGGCCTTGGTCGCGGCGGGCTTGGCGGGTGCCTTGGGCGTCGGCTTCTTGGCGGCGGGAGTAGCGGCTTTGGCCATGGTTCGTCCTCTTCTCTTATCCGGACGCGTCCTTGCGGGCCGCGCCTGTCCCTGTCTCTGCGATAATATAGCAACAGGGCGTGAATGGTTCCATAGGCCCGCAAAATTCACCCATAAATAGCAATGCGAGCGGTTGCACTAGCGGCAGGTCGCCGATAACAGGCGGGCGCTTTCTTCACCTGCTCCGTCCGGGGCTTCAGCAGGACGACATCCATGACCGCCATCATCGACATCCACGGCCGCGAAATCCTCGACAGCCGCGGCAATCCCACGGTCGAAGTCGATGTGCTGCTGGAGGATGGCAGCTTCGGCCGCGCCGCGGTGCCCTCGGGCGCGTCGACCGGCGCGCACGAGGCGGTCGAGCTGCGCGACGGCGACAAGAGCCGCTACCTCGGCAAGGGCGTGACCAAGGCAGTCGCCGCGGTGAACGGCGAGATAGCCGACGCGCTGATCGGCCTCGATGCCGAGGACCAGCGCGAGATCGACATGGCGATGATCGACCTCGACGGCACACCCAACAAGGGCCGCCTCGGCGCCAACGCCATCCTCGGCGTCAGCCTCGCCGCCGCCAAGGCCGCCGCCGATGCGCGCGGCCTGCCGCTCTATCGCTATGTCGGCGGCGTCTCGGCGCGCACGCTGCCGGTGCCGATGATGAACATCATCAACGGCGGCGAGCATGCCGACAACCCGATCGACGTGCAGGAATTCATGATCATGCCCGTCGGCGCCGGCAGCATCGCCGAAGCGGTGCGCTGGGGCAGCGAGATTTTCCATACGCTGAAGAAGGGCCTGTCGGCGAAGGGCCTCGCGACCGCGGTCGGCGACGAGGGCGGCTTCGCTCCGAACCTCGCCTCGACGCGCGACGCGCTCGATTTCATCGCGGCGTCGATCGACCAGGCGGGCTTCAAGCTCGGCACCGACGTCGTGCTCGCGCTCGACTGCGCCGCGACCGAGTTCTTCAAGAACGGCAAATATGAGATCAGCGGTGAAGGCCTATCGCTCAGCCCCGAGCAGATGGCCGACTATCTCGCCGCGCTGGTCGCCGACTATCCGATCAAGTCGATCGAGGACGGCATGAGCGAAGACGACTTCACCGGCTGGAAGGCGCTGACCGACCTGGTCGGCGACAAGTGCCAACTCGTCGGCGACGATCTGTTCGTCACCAACCCCGTGCGTTTGGAGGAAGGCATCAAGACCGGCCTCGCCAACTCGCTGCTCGTCAAGGTCAACCAGATCGGCACGCTGTCCGAAACGCTCGACGCGGTCGATATGGCGCACCGCGCGCGCTACACCGCGGTGATGTCGCACCGCTCGGGCGAGACCGAGGATTCGACGATCGCCGACCTCGCGGTGGCGACCAACTGCGGCCAGATCAAGACCGGCAGCCTCGCGCGCTCGGACCGGCTCGCGAAATACAACCAGCTGATCCGCATCGAGGAAGAACTGGGCGACATGGCGCGCTATCCGGGGGCGTCGATTTTCGGGTGAGGTCTCGGACCCGCGCGCAGATGCTGATTCTAAGGCCAATCTTCCGCGTCTTTTGATGCTGCAAGATTTCGGCCGATTGTTTCTGCCCGGCGCGCGCCTGCCGCCCTGACGTCGTTCGGCAAGGCGTGTAAGGAAGGATCGTCGAACCGCATATCGGGTCGATATTTCAACAGCATCAGGCAAACGGCGTCGGCCTGCGCGCGATCGCGCGTCCGCTTGACGGGGTCTCGGTCGTCGCGTGCGGCAACCCACAGTTTGTGGCAGACAAAGGCGCGCGGATCGGGCGCGACGAGCATGAGCGGGAAACCGCGCTCATCGATAGCCATCGTCTCGACGCGTGGACAGCTTTCCAGCCAGGTCAGGCCGTCGACCTCGGCCGCCATGAGGTCGTCGCTATCGTTGCCAAGGCGCTGGCGAAACTTTCGTGTGGCCGGTGTCCGCGTCGAGGGTGTGATAAGATCCACCATGAAGCCGTCGCGGTTCGCAGCGCGGAAGCTGTTCGGGGCCGTCGGCTCGAACGAGGTATCGACGCGATGGAGCGAGCCGACCAAGCCTGTTTCGGCCAACCCCGATGAGACGAGGTTGAGGCTGCCGCGCGCATCGTAGAGCAGGTCGATGTCCTGCGTCGCGGCCAGATCGCGACCGAAATGTATGCCAGCCATCCGTTCATAGGCATAGAGCGCGTTGGTACCTACGACGCTCATCCCTTTGCCGAGTACGCCCAGTTTATCGAGATGGCGAAGGATGCGTGCGGTCAATTCCGGGACGCGGCCCAATTCCATCGCGCGGAGGATCGGCGCCTGTTTCCTGATCGCCTGATCGAGCGCGGCAAGCCGGTCCTTCCCGCTCTGCCGCCCCTCATGAAAACGATCGTAGATATGTTCGGTTTCGGCGCTGGCGGGACCGAGGCTGCGCCATACGCCGTCGGTCTTGCGATAGAGATAGCGCCTGCCCGAGACGGTTTTCCAAGACATCGAGCCGGCGAAGCGTGCAACATTCGTGCGAGCGACCTCCCTCCACAAGAGGAAGCGCTGTTCACAATCGATCAGCTCGCGTCGTTGATTACCGTCCAACTCTCTCATCGAAGGAATTTATCCCTTTTTGGACAAAAAACCAACAAAAAGGGATAATGGGGCCGGAGGTCGAGCGAAAGCTCACTCCCCCTTCAGATATTTATCGAACCACCCGATCGTCCGGCGCAGCGAGTCCAGCTGGTTTTCGCGCTTCTGGAAGCCATGGCCTTCGCCGGGGTAGTAGATCGTCTCGACGACATTGCCCTTGGCCTTGAGGATATCGTGCACCTCCTGCGCCTGGCCGCGGGGGACGCGGATGTCGTTTTCGCCCTGGATGGTGAGCAAAGGCGCCTTGGCGGCCTTGATGTAAGTGAGCGGCGAGGAGGCGTCGTAGACCGCGCCGTCGGCCTCGGGCGTGCCGAGCAGGGTGCGCTGATAGGCTTTCAGGAGTTCGTCCTGGTCGCGGTACATGGTGCGCCAGTTGATGATGCCGAACCATTGCACCGCCGCGGCGAATTCGTCGGGGGTGCGGCCGATCGCCATCAGCGACATGAAGCCACCATAAGAGCCGCCGAAGATGCCGACCTTCTTCGCATCGACATAGCCCGACTGGACGAGGAAGGTCTTGGCCGCGACGGTGTCCTTGAGGTCGCCGCCGCCGAGATCCTTGAAATTCGCCTCCTGGAACGCCTTGCCATAGCCGGTCGAGCCGCGGAAGTTGGGCTGGATCACGACATAGCCGCGCGTCGCAAAGGCCGTCGCATAGCGCGAGAAGCCGTCCTGCGCCTGGCCGGTCGGGCCGCCGTGCGGGATGACGATCGCGGGGTTGCCGCCGTCGCGCTTCAGGTTGAAGGGCATGGTGACGACCGCGCTGATCGGGGTGCCGTCGAAGCTCTTGTAGGTCACGATCTGCGACTTGGGGAGCAGCGCGGGGGTCAGGCTGGCCATCGCGAGCGGCACGATGGGCACCGCCTTGTTGCCCGCCAAGTCATAGGCATAGAGCATCGTCGGCGAGTCCGCGCCGCTGCGCGTCACGAACATCCGCGTCCCGTCGGGCGAGATGGCGGCGAGGCCGGGGATCGACGCGCGGCCGGGATCGAGCGCGAGGTCGGTCTTGGCCATGGTCTTAAGGTCGACGCGCGCCAGCGTCGAGCGGCCGTCGTTGTTGGTGCGCACGAACATCGCCTTGCCGTCGGGGGTGACGATGTCGCTCGTCTCCTCCCACGGCGTTTTCGGCAGCCACGCCCATGTCTTCGTCGCGACGCTATAGGCGCCGGCGTGCGGCTGGCCGGTGCCGTCGTCGGTGGTCACCGCGAGGACGCTGCCGTCGGGGGTGGCGCCGCTCGCGGCATAGATGGTCTTCGCCTTGCCGAGCAGCAGCGTCGCGGCGCCGCTCTGGGCGTCGACCTTCCACACTTCGCTGACCGAGCTGTCGACGAGGCTGCGGTTGGCGATAATCGCCTTGCCGCCGTCGACCCACGCCGCGGGCGCCCAGCTGTACGCCGGGTCCTTCTCGGCGGTGAGATTGCGGACCTTGCCGCTGGCGTCCATCACCGCGAGATTGCTCTGGCCCTCGCTCTTGAGCTTGGTCGACAGCGCGACGAGGCCGCCCGCGGGGCCGACGAGCAGGCTGGTTTCGCTGCGTTCGGGGGTGTTGGTGAGGTTCTCGGGCGAGCCGCCCGCGGTGGGCACGCGGTAGACGTCATAATATTCGTTCCCGCCGGCATCCTGCGTGAAATAGAGCCACTGGCCATTGCGCGACGTCGCGAGCCCCGCCTGCGCCTCGTCCGACTGGGTGAGCTGCACCGGCCAGCTGCCGCCCGCGTCCATGCGCCAGATGTTGACGCGGCCGGTGAGGTCGGTGGCGATGAACATCGATTTGCCGTCGGCGCTCCACACCGCGTCGTAGAGCGAACGCGTGACGCCGATGTCGTCCAGCGGCACCGGCCGCGCCGCGGGGTTGGCGGGGGAGGTGATCGTCTTCGGATCGGTGATCGGCCGCTCGGGGGTCGCGACTTGCGCGAAGACGGGTGCGGCGGAGGCGAGCAGAAGGGCGGTGAGAATCGGGCGCATCGGTGAATTCCCCTGTTAGGTCCGATGCACAGACTATCGTGTGGAAAAGCAAAGTATAGGCGCTTGACCCGGCGAATCACTTGTGATTCAAGCGATGTGATGACGCAGCGCCACAAAGTACGGAAATCGGTGAACCGGGCCATCGGTCCCACCGTCGCCGTCCTCGCGGTGCTGGCGATGATCGGTTACGCGATCTTCGGCCCGACCGGCCTCTATGCCTGGGGCGATTACAGCCAGTCGGTCGAGAAGCAGCGCGTCGTGCTCGCGGCGCTGACCAAGAAGCAGGACGAGCTCAAGAACCGCGTCAATTTGCTCGACCGCCGCCGCGTCGATCCCGACCTCGCCGACGAATATGTGCGCGAGAAGCTGGGCGTGATGCACCCCGACGAGGTCGCGATCCCGATGCCGCCCGAGGGCGACGCGCCCGCGCGCTGACGCCTTTCTTCGCGACTTTGCTGCATACGTAAGTTGGACCCGTGCGCGGTCCAAGCGGGCGTTGCCAAGCATGGCTGGCCGGTCCTATAGGGGGCGCTGCCGTAACGGCTAACCCAAAAGGAACCCGCCTTGGCCAAAGCACCCGCGCGTAAGACTGCCGCGCCGAAAAAAGTCGCTTCCACCCCAGCGCCCACCGCCAACCGCGAAAAGCCGCGCGACCCCGCGCCCTATGACGCGACGCCGGAGGAGCTCGAGAAATTCTATCGCGAGATGCTGCTCATCCGCCGCTTCGAGGAGAAGGCGGGGCAGCTCTATGGCCTCGGGCTGATCGGCGGTTTCTGCCACCTCTATATCGGCCAGGAGGCCGTCGCGGTCGGGCTGCAGTCGGCGCTCGACGGCGACAAGGACAGCGTCATCACCGGCTACCGCGACCATGGTCACATGCTCGCTTACGGCATCGACCCCAAGGTCATCATGGCCGAGCTGACCGGGCGTGCCGCGGGCATTTCGCGCGGCAAGGGCGGCTCGATGCACATGTTCAGCGTCGAGCATAAATTCTACGGCGGCCACGGCATCGTCGGCGCGCAGGTGTCGCTCGGCACCGGCCTCGCCTTCGCGCACAAGTACCGCGGCGACGGCGGCGTGGCGATGGCCTATTTCGGCGACGGCGCCGCGAACCAGGGCCAGGTCTACGAGAGCTTCAACATGGCCGAGCTGTGGAAGCTGCCGATCATCTTCGTGATCGAGAACAACCAGTACGCCATGGGCACCTCGGTCAACCGCTCGTCGGCCGAGGACCAGCTCTATCGCCGCGGCGAGAGCTTCCGCATCCCCGGCATGCAGGTCGACGGCATGGACGTGCTCGCGGTGCGCGGCGCGGCCGAGGCGGCGCTCGAATGGGTGCGCGCGGGCAAGGGGCCGGTGCTGATGGAGCTCAAGACCTATCGCTACCGCGGCCACTCGATGTCCGACCCCGCCAAATATCGCAGCCGCGAGGAAGTGCAGGCGGTGCGCGACAAGTCGGATGCGATCGAACATCTCAAGAAGCTGATGACCGATGCGGGCGTCACCGAGGAGAAGTTCAAGGAGATCGACAAGGAGATCCGCCAGATCGTCGCCGAGAGCGCGGACTTCGCCGAAAGCGCGCCCGAACCCGAGCTGCATGAACTTTATACCGACGTGCTGGTGGAGCAATATTGAGATGGCCATCGAATTGAAGATGCCGGCGCTGTCGCCGACGATGGAAGAGGGCACGCTCGCCAAGTGGCTCGTCAAGGAAGGCGACACGGTGAAGTCGGGCGACATCCTAGCCGAGATCGAGACCGACAAGGCGACGATGGAATTCGAAGCCATCGACGAAGGCACGATCAGCCAGATCCTGGTCGCCGAGGGCACCGACAATGTGAAGGTCGGCACCGTGATCGCGACGATCACCGGCGAGGGCGAAGAAGCGGCGCCTGCGCCTGCTGCCGCGCCGGCGCCCGCTCCGGCCGAGGAACCCAAGGCGGCGGAACCTGCGCCGGCTCCAGCTCCCGTTGCGGAGAAGCCCGCAGCGGCCGAGCGCGCCTCCGACCCCGCGATCCCCGAGGGAACCGCGATGGTCAAGCTCACCGTCCGCGAAGCCTTGCGCGACGCGATGGCCGAGGAAATGCGCAAGGACGACCGCGTCTTCGTGATGGGCGAGGAAGTCGCCGAATATCAGGGCGCGTACAAGGTCACGCAGGGGCTGCTCCAGGAATTCGGCCCGCAGCGCGTGGTCGACACGCCGATCACCGAATATGGTTTCGCCGGCCTCGGCTCGGGCGCGGCGATGGGCGGGCTCAAGCCGGTCATCGAGTTCATGACCTTCAACTTCGCGATGCAGGCGATCGACCACATCATCAACTCGGCGGCGAAGACCAACTATATGTCGGGCGGCCAGATGCGCTGTCCGATCGTCTTCCGCGGCCCCAATGGCGCGGCGAGCCGCGTCGCCGCGCAGCACAGCCAGAATTACGCGCCCTGGTACGCCAGCGTCCCCGGGCTGATCGTGATCTCGCCCTATGACTCGGCCGACGCCAAGGGGCTGATGAAGGCCGCGATCCGCAGCGAGGATCCGGTGGTCTTCCTCGAGAACGAACTGCTCTACGGCCGCAGCTTCGAGGTTCCCGACGTCGAGGATTTCGTCCTGCCGATCGGCAAGGCGCGGATCATGCGGCAGGGCGGCGATGTCACCATCGTCAGCTATTCGATCGGCGTCGGGCTCGCGCTCGAAGCCGCCGATGCGCTGGCGGCCGAGGGCATCGACGCTGAGGTGATCGACCTCCGCACGCTGCGCCCGCTCGATACCGTGACCGTGCTTGCGAGCCTCAAGAAGACCAACCGCCTCGTCGTGGTCGAGGAAGGCTGGCCGGTGTGCTCGATCGCCAGCGAACTCGCGATGGTCGCGATGGAGCATGGCTTCGACGACCTCGACGCGCCCGTCATGCGCGTGTGCAACGAGGACGTGCCGCTGCCCTATGCCGCCAATCTGGAAAAGGCCGCGCTGGTCGACACCCCGCGCGTGATCGCGGCGGTGAAGGCGGTTTGTAACCGGTAATCCATAGCGTCGCCCCCGCGAAGGCGGGGGCGACGGCTATCGGTTCAACACACCGCCACATCCGCCTCGGGCGACGGATTGTAGATCTGCCCCAGATCGCGCTCGTCGCGGACGAGGAAGGACGAGGTGTAGCGGATCTCCTGCGGCCCCATCCAACTGCCATAGGCGAGCGGCTGATAGTCGTAGGCGATCTCGACGAACATCACAGCGGTCCCGCGCGGCGCCTTCACGCGCTGGCCGTCGTCGCCCATGCCGGTGAAATGCGTGCCCGTCTTGCCGGTGCCTTCGATGCCGTAACTCGACGGGAAATCCTTGTGCCCGGCGCAGCGCTGCCAGTGGATCCACTGCCCGCCCTCGGCATTTTGCTCGAGGCTCGACAGGATCACGCGCCCGTCCTTTTCGAGCCCCAGCCCCGCATGGCGGTCGAGCAGCGAGTGCAGCAGTTCGTTGACGTCGGCCTCGCGCATCTGCGGCATCGCGGCGCCGGTGTCGATGCTGACGCGCGACGCGGCGTCGGCGAGCGTCGAGGCGGCCTGGCTGACGCGCATATGCGCGAGCGCGAGGTTGGTGAGCTCGATCCCGCCGAGGCCGAGGAACAGCACCGTCGGCAGCAGGATCGCGGTCTCGATTACCGCGCCGGCGCGCGTGTCGCGCAGGAACGCCTTGAGCCGGGTCAGCATATCGATTCCGCGCCGCTTTCGCCGTCGCTGTACGGCTGGTTGCGCAGCAGCGTGCTGGCCGAGATTTCGGTCACCTGCGGCTGCCCGAGCATGCGCCACAGCGGGAAGATGCGGACGAAGTCGACGCTGGCGGTGAATTCGACGACCTGGTTCGCGCGGCCGTTGCCCGCGGCCGACGGGTCGGCGTCCCAGCGGCCGTTGCCGTTACTGTCGTAGAAGCATTCGCCCTCGTCGAAGCGGCCGTTGCCGTCGGCGTCGGTGAAGCGCTCGGGCGTGCGCACGTCGGCATAGCCGGCATAGGCGCGGCGCTCGATGCGGACGACCGCGCCGCCATGGACGTTGCGGACCTGCGCGCGCACCGCTTCGTCGAGCGCATCCTGGTTGCCGGCATAGGCCTGGAGCGTTGCCGAGCGGCCGGCCTCCTCGACGATCCCCGACAGCGATGCCTTCATATAATATTGCCAGGCGAGGTCGAAGATGCCCATCGTCGCGAGCAGGAAGAGCGGCGCCATGAAGGCGAATTCGACCGCCGCGACGCCGCGCCGGTCGCGCAGGAAGCGCCGCAGCGCGGGGAGGGGGACGCGGCGCGTCATTTGGTCAGCCGCAGCTTCGATATCTTGCCCGCGATCTTGCGGAACGCCGCCTGCAGCTCGACCGAGTTCGCCGCCTGAAACGCCTTGTCGCCGCCCGAACATTGCGCGAGCGCCGGGGTCAGTTCGGTGCCGAAGGCGACGATCCAGATCGTCATGCCACGCGCGCGCGTCGCCTTGCACAGCGCGAGAAAACGGTTCTCGACCTCCTGATTGAGCATCGCCGACGTCGGCGTCGCCGCGGCGTTCGTCTGCCGCCGCCGGTCGAGGAAGGGGTGGCCATAGGCGTCATATTCCTTGACCCCGACCGAGATATAGCCGTCGGTCATGAAGATCAGGTGGCGGACCTGGTCGCCGCGGTTCTCGGCGCGGAAAAGGCCGGTCGGCGACAGGAAACGCGCGCCCCACAAGAGCCCGATGTCGTGGTGCGTCGCGCCCGTCGCGACCAGCGTGTCGAGATAATCCTCGAGCTGCACCCCGTCCATCGGCTTCAGCTTTTGCGCGGGGGCAGGGCAGAAGCGCTGGCCCGACCAATGGTCGACCAGATTGGCATATTTGGCGGCCGTGGTGACCGGATCGACATTGGGGCGCATGAAGACGAGCCCGGGGAGCGAGGGTTTCCACTGCGTCGCGGGGTCGCCGGGGCTGGGCACCAGGTCGATCTGCAGGTCGAGCGCCTCGGCGGGGAGCGGGTCGTAGCTGTCGGCGGCGACGGTCTGCCGCTCCTCGATGCAGCCATACCAGGGGATTTCACGGTTGCTGCCGTCGTTGTTGATCTTTGCCTTGACCGAACCGCCCTCGGTCAGCCCGCGCAGTTTCGACACATCATAGGTGATCGGGGCATATTCCCAGGTGATCTCGGTCAACCCGACGGGCTCGGTTACCCATTCGAAAGTGTGATCGTAATTCTCGTTGTCGCTCGCTCGCACCTCGCAGGTCGTTCCGTTGAGGACGGCGCGATAGGTGGTCCCGTTGATCACCTCGTTGAAGGTCTCGATCGTCCGGGTTCCCGGTCGCGGATTCATGACCGGCTCGGTGCGGGTCGATATCAGCGTTTTTTTGACGGTCGCATTGCCCGCCGGCTTGGTCGGGCAACTGTAATAAGAAAGGCCGCTCTCACCGCCGTCGTTATAAACCGCGGGATAGGTCGATTCGAGCCGTTCACTTCTGCTGCCGCCGTTCCTGACGTCGTTGCGCGCATATTGCGTCAGTCCGTCCTTGCTGTTGTTCGATTCGATCCGCCGCGACTGATAGGTCGCCTTGTCGACCATCCAGTCGCGGTCGAGCGAATAGCCGACATTGACCGTCGACGTATAGGGCATGAAGCCGTAGCGGATCGTCGCGCCGCTGGGCTTCACCGCCTCGAGCTCGCCATGGAACCGGGTCACCGCCTCCTTCATCGCGTCGAAGCGCGAGACGCTGTCGCCCGGGTTGACGTCCTTCATCGACCCCGTCGTGTCGAGCACGAACATCACGTCGGTGTTGGTGATTTCCTGCATCGCGCGGCAATTGGCGCCCAGCGCCATGACGTGCTGGCCGAAGACGCGCATCACCGCGGTGTCGAGCTTGGCCGATGCGGCACCGATGATTTCGGAGCCGTTCTGCGACAGTTGGAAGTCGACATCGCGGCTGCCGAAGCTGCTCTGGCCGAAATTGGCGTTGAAATATTCGTCGCCGACCTTGCGGCCGTCGTCGGTCAGGCCCGTGCCCGACACCTTGCGCGCCGCGAGCACGCCGGCGTCGCACGCGGCCTGCAGCCGCGTCTTGGCCATATAGGCGCGGCTGACGTCGATCCCCGACCCGACGAAGGCGACCAGCGGCAGCATCATGCCCGCGACGAGCATCAGCGTGTTGCCGCGCCGGTCGCGCGCGAGGCCGCGCCAAAAGTCAGGCCATGACGCCATGACGGTCCCTGTGTCCCCCTGTCGCGCGGCACCCCTGCCGCTTTCCAACCAGCGCCGGACTAGGGCAGGCGTCGTAAGAGCGGGGCTAAGGCAGATGGTTAACTTGGGTCCGAATCGCGCGCGAAGCCGGGATTCTTCGCTTTCGCCTGTCCCGCGGCGGGACGGTCCGAAGCGGGCGAGGAAGCGCTTGGGTCGCCGCGCGCGGGGTGGTAGCGGTGCGCGCGATGACGACCGAAGCCTCCGACGCTGCAGACGCCGTGCTTTATCCCGACCTGCGCGACCCGCGCGTGATGGTCGCGGTGGCGCGTCCGTGGCGCCCCGCCGCGGCGAGCCTGTGGGCGCTCGCGGCGCGGCTGACGCGTCTGCTCGCCGAAGCGCGCGAGCCGCTGATCGGGCAGATCAAGCTCGCCTGGTGGCGCGACATGATGGCGACGCTGGCGAACGACCCCGACGCGCTGCCCAAGGGCGAGCCGCTGCTCGCCGAGCTCGCCGCGACCTGGGGCGGGCAGGCGGGGCTCGACGCGCTGGTCGACGCCGCCGAGGCGATGCTGCTCGCCGAGGACGACGACGCACGGCGCGAGGCGGCCGAAAGCTTCGGCGCGCGGCTGTTCGCCTTGTCGTCGGCGCAGGGCGGCGACGATCCGCGCGGGCGGCGCTGGGGGCTGCTCTGGGGAGCGGTGCAGCAGGAGGAGGCCGCGGCGGCGCGCGCGCTGTTCGCGGCGGCCGGCGCGACGCTCGCGCCGCGCGGGGCGTTCGCCGGCGATCGCGCCCTGCTGATGCTCGACCGCTGGGCCGCGGCGATCGCCAAACGCGGCGGCGAGAGGCGCTGGCGAAGCGAGGGAGCGTTGCTCTTTCGCGTCGGGCTGATGGGGCGCTGACGAATAAACGACGCCGGGGCTGGAAATGGCGCCGCCGAACATCTATCTGTTGCGGTATAGAATAGGGTCGCAGGGGACGTTTGATGTTCAACGGGCTGGTCGCCTATCTCGATTCGATCAAGGCGCGCGACCCCGCGCCGCGCTCGCGCTGGGAAATCCTGCTCTATCCGGGCCTGCTCGCGGTCGGCATGCACCGCGTCGCGCACTGGCTGTTCGAGGCCGACCTGTTTTTCCTCGCGCGCTTCGTCAATCATTTCGCGCGTTTCCTGACCGCGATCGACATCCACCCGGGTGCGAAGATCGGGCGGCACCTGTTCATCGACCATGGTTTCGGCGTGGTGATCGGCGAGACCGCCGAGATCGGCGACAATGTCTCAATCTATCAGGGCGTGACATTGGGCGGCACCGACCCCGCCAACGGCATCGGCGGCAAGCGCCACCCGACCCTGGCGAACGACGTGATCGTCGGATCGGGTGCGCAGATCCTGGGCCCGGTCACGGTCAGCCCGCGCGCGCGCATCGGCGCCAATGCGGTGGTGACCAAGGATGTGCCCGAGGGTGCGGTGATGGTCGGCATCCCGGCGCGCTCGACGCTGGTCGACGCCAGCGAATATGCGCGCGAGTTCATCCCTTACGGCACGTGCAACGAGACGTTCGACCCCGCGACGCAGAAGGTCGAGCTGCTCCAGTGCCAGCTCGAGCAGCTCCAGAAGCAGCTCGCGGCGCTGGCCGCCGAGCGCGAAGCCGCCGTCGTCGTCAGCGAACCCGCACCGCGCAAGGGGCGTAGCCGCGCCTGATGGGAACGGTGACGCCCCTGCCGCTCGCCGGTCGCACGGCGCCGCAGCAGACCGGTTTCGAGCGCCCCGAACTCATGCGCATCCTCGATCTCTACGGCCGGATGGTCGCGGCGGGGCATTGGCGCGACTATGCGATGGATTTCCATCGCGATGCGGCGATCTTCTCGGCCTTCCGCCGCGCCGCCGAGCGCCCCGAATATCGCATAGAGAAACGCCCCGCACTCAGGAGCCGGCAGGGCATGTGGGCCCTTGTCTCCGAAGCCGGGGCGGTCCTGAAACGCGGGGACGAGCTCGCGAACATACTCGCCCCCGTCGAACGCAAGCTTATGAAGCTGGTATCGGACTAGGCGCGATCGTCGCCGGCAGCTGGTTCGCGAGGTTCGCGGGCAGGAAACCCACCACCACGCTGCGCGCATTCTGCCAGAAGGCCGAGAGCAGCAGCAGCGCCGAGCCGATCACGAAGGCGGTCAGCGCGACGTTGAGCTCGACCGCGCCGAAGGTGCGGAACAGCTCGGTGAGCGCGAACAGCACATAGGCGAGCGCCGAGACGAGCAGCGCACGGCGGTCGATCGCCAGCGCGATGATCCCGAAGAGGATATAGACGCCGACCACCAGCACCGCGGCGCCGCTGCCGATATTGCCGCCGTCGGTCACGCCGAGCAGGTGGAAGATCGGATGCGCGATCATCGGCGCGGCGAGCAGGTGGAGCCAGAAGGCGACGTCGCTGCGGCGCGTCTGGCGCACGCGGTCGCTGCGGTCCCACCACATCGCGAGCACGAAAACGCCGAGCCCGGCGACCAGCACCAGCGACATCACCAGCGTCTCGCTATGCTCCGGCACCCCGGTGATCGACAGCACCAGCGCGATCGCGGTCGCGGCGAGCGCGGCGGTGCCGGCGGCGACGGTGATCGGCACCATGAAGCGGCGCCAGTGGAACCAGGTCGCGCCCGCGGTGATCAGCGCGATCGCGCCGACGACGATCGCGCCGACGGTCTCGTCGGGACGGTTGCCGAAGATCGCCTCGCCATGTTCGACCAGGAAGCCGACCATCGAGGCAAAGACGCCGCCCGCGAAGGCGAGGACGAGCACGATGCTGGGCAGCGCCATACGGCGTTTGCGGGTGAAATATTCGGCGAGGAACCAGGCCGAGCCGGCGACGAAGACGCCCGCGAGCGCGGTGTGGATCGACTGGCCGATCCACGCGACCGCGACGAGCAGGATCACCGCGGCGATGCTGACGAAGATGTCGTTGAAACCGGTGATGAGGCGGAATGATTCCTCGTCCGCCCCGGGGGCGGCGCGCACCGACGCGATATGCGCGCGGAAGGCGGCTACCGCCTCCGGCGTCATGACCTTTGCGTCGACCGCGGCTTGCAGGTCGCTTTCGCTATACATTTGGGGTCGTCCTTCTGTCCGATCCCCTTGCCCCGCGAGACTTATGGCACAACTGTATTAGTGATGCAATACGATAAATCAGGCGAAGGTCGCGGCGGCGGTCAGGCGATCGCGCTGGGCACGCGTGACGCGATCGACGAGGCGAATGGCCAGCGGGTAGAGGAGCAGGTTGGTGACCGAATAGAGCATCGAGAGGATCAGCACCTCGCGCTCCTCGTCCGGGGAGACGGCGTCGAACGACGCCATGGACGCCACGATGCTGACCGCGACCGAGAAGGACCAGAGACCCCACCAGCCGATCAGCAGGCCGTTGCCGCCGGATGAGCTTTCGTCGCTGCTGCCGTGGCTGCTATTCCATATCTGGCGCATCGCCTGATAGGGGCGAAAGAAATTGGCGAACGGGACGAAATGCCACCCGACCGCCCATGCCGGCGTGAAGGTGAGGCCGAGGACGCCCGCGGCCTTGATGTTCGCGGCGGCGCGATAGGTCCACATGCAGAAGATCACGCTGGTCGTCAGTTCGAGCAACAGGTCGGCGGTGGCCACGCCGAAGTAGAGCGCGTTGAGGCCCTCGACCACGGCGTCTTCGGCTAGCGATACATAGCCGTACAGCTCGGCGGCCTGGCCGATCAGGACCAGCAGGATTGCAACGAACCCCACGACGAGCAGGCCCTTCACGAGCCGGCCGCGCCGCTGGAGGAGGGCGATGCCTTCGCCCAGGGTCATGTCGGTCATAAGCGCCCCCGCGATCCGCGCGCGCCGCTTCGGGCGGCCACGGATCGCGACGCGTCTACCAGCCTCAGCCCAGCGCCTGCAAGGCGCGCATCACCGCCATCGACTGTTCGCTACCCGACTGCGGCACGGTCTCGCCATTGCGGTCGATGATCTTCTCCCACGCCGCGGCGACGCCTTCCGGCGTGCGCTCGTCCTCGGGCAGCGCGACGCCGGGGGTCATGGTGACATAGGCGGCGTGGAACGCGCCCGCGCCCGCACCGACGATCATGTTGGTCGGCGCATCCTCGCTGACGAGGTAGAGCGCGGCGGGGACGACATTCTCGGGGGTGAACTTCTCGAACAGTTCGGCGGGGAAGATGTCCTCGGTCATCCGCGTGCCCGCGACCGGCGCGATCGTGTTGCAGCGGATATTGTATTTCGCGCCCTCGAGGTGGAGCGTCTTGGTCAGCCCCGCGAGGCCCAGCTTCGCGGCGCCATAATTGGCCTGGCCGAAATTGCCGTAGAGGCCGGTCGACGAGGCGGTCATCAGCAGGCGGCCATAGGCCTGCTCGCGCATCGTGTCCCACACCGCCTTGGTGACATTGGCGCTGCCGCTGACATGCACCTTCAGCACCAGGTCGAAATCGGCGGGCTCCATCTTGGCGAAGCTCTTGTCGCGCAGGATGCCGGCGTTGTTGATGACGATATGGACACCGCCCCATTCTTCCTTGGCCTTGGCTACCATCTCGACCATCTGCTCATATTCGGTGACGCTGCCGCCGTTCGACATCGCACTGCCGCCGAAGGCCTTGATTTCCTCGACCACCTGCAGCGCCGAGTCCGAATGGCCGGTGCCGTCGCGCGCGCCGCCGAGGTCGTTGACCACGACCTTCGCGCCGCGGCGCGCGAGTTCGAGCGCATAGGCGCGGCCGAGCCCGCCGCCGGCGCCAGTAACGATGGCAACGCGTCCGTCAAATTTGATCGTCATGATGGTCTCCCGGAAGGGGCGATTCCCCGAAAGGTTGCCCGAAAAAACTGGCCTGTCCTTAGCCGCTCGCCGCACGCAGGCAAGGGGTCATCGGAAAAGCGACCGGTGCAACGAAAATGTCATCTAAATTACGTGCAACTGTCACATAGCCGTCATAACAGCGCCGCGAGATTGTCACCCTTACGCAATGGAGCAATTCCCGATGCGCCACATGATGCTTGCCACCGCCGCTGTCCTGATCCCGGTGGCAACGCCTGCATTCGCCGCCGACGCGGCGCAGGGACCCGCGGACAAGGCGCCCGCGGCGGCCGAGGCGAAGCCTGAAAAGGCGGCGGAGAAGAAGTCCGAGTGGGAATTCAAGCCGCGCTGGCGCCTGCAATATGATTTCGCCAATGTCAGCGGCCCCGCGGGGCTCGCCGGCACCGGCAACAGCGAGGAAATCCGCCGCGCCCAGCTGGGCGTCGACATCAAGATGCCCGGTGGCTTTTCGGCGCGCGTCGAGGGCGAGTTCACCGCGGACCCGATCGAGTTCGTCGACGCCTATGTCGCGTGGAACGGCGACGGCATCAACGTGACCGCGGGGCAGCAGAAATTCTTCTCGCCGCTCGACGACATGACGAGCGATCTCAACACCAGCTTCACCGAACGCGCGGCGCTGGTCACCGCGTTCAACTTCACGCGGCGAACAGGGCTGTCGGCGGGCTATGCCAAGGGCGATTTCATGATCAATGGCGGGGTCAGCACCGACCCGCTGATCCAGCTCGACGACGTCGACGACAACAGCCGGGCGGCGCATGTCCGCGCGGTATGGATGCCCAAGTTCGGCAAGACCAGCGTGCATCTGGGCGCCGCCTATCACTGGCGGCATCGCAAGGATTCGGAGCTCGTCCCGGTCCGTTATCGCCAGCGTCCGCTCGTCCATTCGACCGAGACGCGCTATGTCGCGACGCCCGGCCTGCTCGCCGAGCGCGAACAGACCTATGGGGTCGAGGCCGCGGCGGTAAACGGCCCGTTCCACTTCGCCAGCGAAGCCTATTGGCAGCATGCCAGCCGCGACGGCGCCAGCGATCCGACCTTCTTCGGCGCCTATGCAGAGGTCGGAGTGTTCCTGACCAAGGGCGACAGCCGGCCGCTGAAGGGCGGGCAGTTCGGCGCGATCAAGCCGAAGAAGCCACTGGGCGACGGCGGCATCGGCGCGGTGCAGATCAACGCGCGCTACGACTATCTCGACCTCAACGACGCGGGGATCACGGGCGGCACGCAGAAAGGCTATATGGCGTCGATCATCTGGTCGCCGACCAGCTGGATGCGGCTGATGGCCCAATATGCGCGGCTGAACTACCGCAACGCCGCGATCGCGGTGGCGGGCGACCGGGATTATGGCGTCGACGTCGTGGGGGCACGCGTGCAGTTTACCTACTGAGGCGAGAATCGTCGCCCCGGCGCGGGGCCTGCTTTGGGGTGGGGAGCGGACATATTAATCCTCCCTGCGGCGAAGCCGTGGGGAGGGGGAGCGAGCGGAAAGAAGGAACGCGCGGGGCGCGTTGCTTCCCGCGAGGCCGCAGGGTGGTGGAGGGG
>NZ_LNSB01000047.1 GCF_001468285.1 Sphingopyxis sp. HIX
GAGCGGGGGCGGGACGCCCGGCGCGGTCGGTGAGCGCCTTTTCCATCCGGCTGAGCGCCCGCTCGATGCGGCCGATGGCGAGGCTGGCTTCGTCGAGTTCCATGAAGCAAGGCGTAGCAGCGCAATATTGCGCCCTCAAGCGCGCATTTCTTGCCCCCAAAGGTTTGACTCCGGTTGACTCTGCGGCATCCCCCCGCAAAGGGCTGTCCCCACCGAATCCGGCCACCCACCCATGTTTTTCCGGGGGACTTATGACATTGCCCGAACGTCAGCTCGCCAACGCGATCCGCGCGCTTGCGATGGACGCCGTACAAGCCGCGAACAGCGGCCATCCGGGGATGCCGATGGGCATGGCCGACGTCGCGACGGTCCTCTATTCGGACTATCTGCGCTTCGACCCGACCGACCCGCACTGGCCCGATCGCGACCGATTCGTCCTGTCGGCGGGCCATGGTTCGATGCTCGCTTATGCGACGCTGCACCTCGCGGGCTATGCGCGCCCGACGATCGACGACATCCGCAATTTCCGCCAGCTCACCAGCCCGTGCGCCGGCCACCCCGAGAATTTCGAGCTCGAAGGCGTCGAGACGACGACCGGCCCGCTGGGACAGGGGCTCGCGACCGCGGTCGGCATGGCGATCGCCGAGCGCCACCTCAATTCGCTCTATGGCGACGATCTGGTCAATCACCGCACCTGGGTGATCGCGGGCGACGGCTGCCTGATGGAGGGCATCAATCATGAGGCCATCGGGCTTGCGGGCCACCTCGGCCTCGGCCGCATGATCGTGCTGTGGGATGACAACAAGATCACCATCGACGGCTCGACCGACCTCTCGACCAGCGAGGACGTCAAGGCGCGCTACGAGGCGACCGGTTGGCACGTCGAAAGCTGCGACGGGCATGACCCCGCCGACATCCGTCGCGCGATCGACGCCGCGCTTGCCGACGACCGCCCGTCGCTGATCGCGTGCCGCACGCTGATCGGCTTCGGCGCGCCGAACAAGCAGGGGACCTCGGCCACCCACGGCTCACCGCTCGGCGCCGACGAAGTTGCGGCGGCGCGCGAAAATCTGGGCTGGACCTACGAACCCTTCGACATTCCCGCTGACATCGCTGCTGCATGGGCGGCGTTCGGCGAGGAGGGCAAGAAGTGTCACAATCTGTGGAAGCTTCGCCTTGCAAATGACGAAAAGAAAGATGAATTTGCGGCGCGCGTCGCGGGCGATGTGACCCCGGGCGCGGCGTTCGATGCTTACCTCAAGGGCCTCGTTGCCGAGCCGCCGAAGGTCGCGACGCGCAAGGCGTCGGAGAACACGCTCACTGCGCTCACCGCCGATATCGCCGCGATGTTGGGCGGCAGCGCCGACCTGACCGGTTCGAATAACACCAAAACATCGTCGACCAAGCCGCTGACCAAGAACGATTATTCCGGCCGCTATATCTATTACGGCATCCGCGAGTTCGGCATGGCGGCGGCGATGAACGGCATGGCGCTGCACGGCGGGGTGATCCCCTATGGCGGCACCTTCCTGGTCTTCGCCGACTATTGCCGCGCCGCGATCCGCCTGTCGGCGCTGCAGCAGCAGCGCGTCGTCTATGTGATGACGCACGACAGCATCGGGCTCGGCGAGGACGGCCCGACGCACCAGCCGATCGAGCATCTCCAGTCGCTGCGCGCGATGCCCAACCTGCTTGTCATGCGCCCCGCCGACGCGGTCGAGACCGCCGAATGCTGGGCGCTGGCGCTGGCGCAGACGGATCGCCCGTCGCTGCTCGCGCTGACCCGCCAGAACCTGCCGCCGCTGCGTCATGACGTCACGGAAAATCTTTGTGCCAAAGGCGGTTATCGTCTTCGCGAGGCTTCGGCCGCGCGCAAGGTCGTGCTCGTCGCGACGGGCTCCGAAGTGTCGCTCGCGGTCGAGATCGCCGACAAGCTCGAGGCCGCCGGCCATGGCGCAGACGTCGTCTCGATGGTCTCGACCGAGCTGTTCGACGAACAGGATGGCGCCTATCAGGACGCGATCCTGCCGCGCGATGCGCTGATCGTCTCGATCGAGGCGGGAACGACCTTCGGCTGGGAACGCTATACCGGCCGCGACGGCCTGCGCTTCGGCATCGACAGCTTCGGCGCCTCGGCCCCGATTGAAGACCTATTCAAGCATTTCGGCCTTACCGCCGATGCTATCACCCCCCAGATCCTGGCAAAGCTCGGCAATTAAGGACCGGCTTACCCCACGCAGAAAGGACTTTTCGACATGGCAGTGAAGGTTGCAATCAACGGTTTCGGGCGCATCGGCCGCAATGTGGCCCGCGCCATCCTCGAACGGACCGACCACGACCTCGAACTGGTGTCGATCAACGATCTCGCCGACGCCAAGGCGAACGCCCGCCTGTTCCAGCGCGATTCGGTCCATGGCCCGTTCAACGGCAGTGTCGAAGTCGACGGCAACGACCTGATCGTCAACGGCAAGCGCATCCAGGTGACCGCCGAGCGCGACCCCGCCAAGCTGCCGCATGCCGTCAACGGCATCGACATCGCGCTCGAATGCACGGGCTTTTTCACCGATCGCAAGGGCGGCCAGGCGCATCTCGACGCCGGCGCCAAGCGCGTCCTGATCTCGGCCCCGGCCAAGGAAGTCGACCTGACCGTCGTCTATGGCGTGAACCACGACAAGATCGGCGCCGAGCATGTGATCGTCTCGAACGCGTCGTGCACCACCAACTGCCTCGCGCCGATGGCGAAGGTGCTGCACGAAAAGATCGGCATCGAGCGGGGCCTGATGACCACGATCCACGCCTACACCAACGACCAGAAGATCCTCGACCAGATCCACTCGGATCCGCGCCGTGCCCGCGCAGCCGCGATGTCGATGATCCCGACCAGCACCGGTGCGGCGGTTGCCGTCGGCCTCGTCCTGCCCGAACTCAAGGGCAAGCTGGACGGTTCGTCGATCCGCGTCCCGACCCCGAACGTCTCGGTCGTCGACCTGACCTTCACGCCCAGCCGCGACACGACCGCGGAAGAAGTCAACAAGCTGCTGAAGGAAGCCGCAGAGGGCGAGCTCAAGGGCGTGCTCGGCTTCACCGACGAGCCGCTGGTCTCGATCGATTTCAACCACGACGCGCACAGCTCGACGATCGACAGCCTCGAAACCGCCGTCATCGACGGCAAGCTGGTGCGCGTGCTCAGCTGGTACGACAATGAATGGGGCTTCTCGAACCGCATGATCGACACCGCGGGCGTGATCGCCAAGTTCCTCTGAACCAAAGGAAAGCAGCGATGACCGCGTTCAAGACCCTCGACGACATCGGCGACGTCACCGGCAAGAAGGTGCTGGTGCGCGTCGACCTCAATGTCCCGATGATCGACGGCGCGGTCGGCGACAAGACGCGGATCGAGGCGGCGATGCCGACGATCCGCGAATTGTCCGACAAGGGCGCGATCGTCCTGCTGCTCGCGCATTTCGGCCGACCGAGGGGCGCGAAGAACCCGACGCAATCGCTCAGCCTCGTCATGGGCGGGGTCGAGGATGTGCTGGGCCATTCGGTGATGTTCATCCCCGAAGCGATCGGCGAGGGCGCCAAGGCGGGCGTCGCGGTGCTTGCTGCGGGCGACGTCGCGGTGCTCGAAAACACCCGCTTCTACCCCGGCGAGGAAAAGAACGACCCGGCCTTTGCCGACGCGCTCGCCGAAGTCGGCGACCTCTATGTCAACGACGCCTTTTCGGCCGCGCACCGCGCGCATGGCTCGACCGAGGGCATCGCGCACCGCCTGCCCGCCTATGCCGGCCGCGCGATGGAGGCCGAACTCAAGGCGCTCGACGCCGCGCTCGGCAATCCGGTGCATCCGGTCGCCGCGGTGGTCGGCGGCGCCAAGGTTTCGTCGAAGATCGACGTACTCCGCAATCTCGTCGGCCAGGTCGATCATCTGATCATCGGCGGCGGTATGGCGAACACCTTCCTCGCCGCGCGCGGGGTCGATGTCGGCAAGTCCTTGTGCGAGCATGACCTGGTCGAGACCGCCAACGCGATCTTCGACGCCGCCGACACGGCGGGTTGCACCATCCATCTGCCCTATGACGTCGTGGTGGCAAAGCAGTTCGCCGCCAATCCGCCGACGCGCACGGTCAACGTCCACGAAGTCGCCGCCGACGAGATGATCCTCGACATCGGCCCCGCCGCGACCGAAGCGCTCGCCGACGTGCTCAAGAACTGCCGCACGCTCGTGTGGAACGGCCCGCTCGGTGCGTTCGAGACTCCGCCGTTCGACACCGCGACCGTCGCGCTCGCGAAGACCGCCGCGGCGCTGACCCGCAGCGGCACCTTGACCTCGGTCGCGGGCGGCGGCGACACCGTCGCGGCGCTCAATCACGCGGGCGCGGCCGCCGACTTCACCTTCGTCTCGACCGCGGGCGGCGCCTTCCTCGAATGGATGGAAGGCAAGCCGCTCCCCGGCGTGGACGCGCTCCGCCGATGAGCGCGCAGCTCGTCGGCCTCTTCGATACCCCGATCGTCGTCGACGACCTGCCGGACGCGGCCGCGGTCAATGCCGCGCTCAAACCCCTGATTCTCGCGCGGCGCGCCGAACGCCCCGGGGTGACGATCTCGAACATCGGCGGCTGGCAGTCCGAGCATGACGTCGCCGACTGGGGCGGCGAGCCGGTGCAGCATCTGCTGCGCCATATCTTCGCGCTCGCCGACGCGCATTGCGTCGATATCGCCTCGCCCGGCGCGCCGCGGCATCGCTGGGCCACCGACATCTGGGTCAATGTTTCGCCGCCGCAGGCGTCGAACCAGATGCACACCCATCCGGGGGCCTATTGGTCGGCGGTCTATTATGTCGACGACGGGTCCGAAAAGGGCGACGGCGCGATCGGCGGCGAACTGGTGATCGAGGATCCGCGCATGCCGACGGTGCTGATGACCATGCCGAATCTGCGGCTGCGCAGCGCGAACGGGTCGGTGCACGAACCCCAGCTCAAGATGAAGGTACGCAGCGGGCGAATCATCATGTTCCCGTCGTGGCTCAGCCACGGCGTCGTTCCGCATCAAGGGGTTGGCGACCGGATTTCGATCGCGGTCAACCTCGCCGCGGTGCCGCGCAACCCCGCCTGAGCGGACGCGGCGCGAGCGGATTGCATCCGGCACGCCGGGCCGCTATGCGCGCCGCCACATACGTATGCAAAGCCACGGAGATGTTATGACCGCCAACGCCGCCATGCTCGACCAGATCAAATCGGGGCAGGGTTTCATCGCCGCGCTCGACCAGAGCGGCGGCTCGACGCCCAAGGCGCTGAAGGGTTATGGCATCGAGGGCGACGCCTTTTCCAACGACGAGGAAATGTTCGGGCTGATCCACGACATGCGCTCGCGGATCATTACGTCGCCCTGCTTCAACGGGCAGAAGGTCATCGGCGCGATCCTGTTCGAGCGGACGATGGACGGCGACGCCGGCGGCAAGCCGGTGCCGGCCTTGCTCTGGGAGCGCGGCGTGGTACCCTTCCTCAAGGTCGACAAGGGGCTCGAGGACGAAGCCGACGGCGTCCAGCTGATGAAGGCCAACCCGGGTATCGACGACCTCTGCGCGCGCGCGGTCGCCAAGGGCGTGTTCGGCACCAAGATGCGCAGCGTGATCAACCTCGCCAACGAAGCCGGCGTGAAGGCGATCGTCGCACAGCAGTTCGCCGAAGCCGCGCGCATCGCTGCGCACGGCCTCGTGCCGATCATCGAACCCGAAGTGAACATCAAGAGCGCCGAGCGCGACGCCGCCGACCGCCTGCTCCTCAAGGAAACCCTTGCCGCGCTCGACGCCTGGACCGGCGCGCCGGTGATGCTCAAGCTGTCGCTGCCGACCGAGGCGGGCCTGTTCCAGCCGCTCGTCGACCATCCCAAGGTGCTGCGCGTCGTCGCGTTGTCGGGCGGCTTCGCGCGCCCCGAGGCCTGCGTCGAACTCGCCAAGAACCCCGGCATCATCGCGAGCTTCAGCCGCGCTTTGCTCGAGGATTTGCGCCACCAGATGAGCGACGATGAGTTCAACGCCTCGCTGGGCGGCGCGATCGACGAAATTCATGCGGCCTCCGTGGCCTGACGTGATGGGAGAGAGGTGGCAAGCCGTCGACGATTATATCGCCGGCCACTTGCTCGGCGCCGACGACGCGCTTGCCGCCGCTCTCGCGAATAACGAAGCCCAAGGCCTGCCGCCGATCGACGTGTCGCCGGCGCAGGGCAAGATGCTCTTCCTGCTCGCGCAGATGGCGGGCGCGCGGCGCATCCTCGAAGTCGGCACGCTCGGCGGTTATTCGACGATCTGGCTGGCGCGTGCGCTTCCTGCAGATGGCCGGCTGGTCACGCTCGAACTGGAGCCGCATCACGCCGCGGTCGCGCGCGAAAATCTGGAGCGGGCTGGGGTGTCGGACAAGGTCGACATCCTTACCGGCCCGGCAGCCGACAGCCTTGCCGCGATGGCGGCGGGCGAGCCGTTCGACTTCGTTTTCATCGACGCCGACAAGCAGAGCAACGCGCTTTACGTTGCTGAAGCGATCCGCCTCGGACGCTCCGGCACGACGATCATCGTCGACAATGTGGTGCGCGAGGGCGGAGTGCTCGACTCGAACAGCGCCGACGAACGCATCGTCGGCACCCGCGCGCTGTTCGAGATGCTGAGCACCGACCCGCGGCTCGACGCAACGGCGGTGCAGACCGTGGGAGCCAAGGGCTGGGACGGCTTTGTGCTGGCATGGGTGCGCTGAAGAAGCCTCAAAAGCCTATTCGAATATGTGAACATCCGCAGGAATACGGCGAAGCGAAATTTGATATGCCGCAGTCGGGATATCGGCGCCATTTTGCCGTTTGGGCTTGATGGCGGCCACGGCAATGGCATCGTCGCCCCACCGCTTCATTCCGCCCGGGCGGACATCGAGCCAAGCAACCTCTCCGTCCCGCTCGACCAATAGCCGCACGATTGCATCGGGCACGATCGGACAACCAGATATCGGATCTTCGACGCACCGCTCGTCCTTCAGGACGGCGAGCGGCGTCACCTTGATCGGGCCGAGCTGAACCGATTGGTTCAGTCTCGCCAATGCTGCATCCATGGCCTTTTCCGCCGCGAAGGCCGGTTGGGCGCAAAAGATGGCGAGAGCGCCGAGCGCCAGTCCGATCGGTTTCATCGGCTGAATGTCCGACTATTCCAGCCAAACGCAAGCAGCTTGTTACAGTCCCCCGTCGAACCGGAAGCTGAACCGATAGTCGGACGGCTTCAGCGTCACGTCGGTCATCTTCTCCGGCCGTACCGACTCCAGCCGGATCGTGCCGTCCGCCAGCGGCGTCGATTCGCCCAGCGTCACCTCGAACGGCTGTTTCTCGCCATTGCCGCGCCACCAGATCATCTTCACGCGCACGCGTCCCGCCCAGATGCAGCGCGCGTTCATCGGGCAGCGGCTGTCTTCCAGCACCTCGACCGGCTGGACGATCGGGCCGTCCACCATCGCGCGCTGGCCGAGGCCGACGTCGCGGCCGTCCTGCAAGGGCGTCGAAGCACCAGTGGCGGCGCAGGCGGAAAGGGCGAGGGCGAAACCCAGCGAAAGGGCGGCGAGCGATGTCGAGTTCTGCATTTGCGGGCAGCTAGCCGCGTCGCTATGAACCCGCCATGACCCAAGACACAAGCGTCCCGTGCCAGCTCTATCTCATTTCGCCGCTCGACGTGGGCGGCGATTTTCCCGCCCGGCTGGAAGAAGCGTTGAGCGCCGCGCCGGTCGCGGCGTTCCAGTTCCGCGTCAAGGAGCTCGACCAGCATGATGCCGCGCGGCTCGCCGAGCCTCTGCAGGCAATCTGCGCCGCGCACGACACCGCCTTCATCGTCAACGACGATGTCGCGCTCGCCAAGCGCCTCGGCGCCGACGGCGTGCATCTCGGGCAGGGCGACGGCGACCCCAAGGAAGCGCGCCGCATCCTCGGTGCCGATGCCCAGATCGGCGTGACCTGTCACGCCAGCCGCCACCTTGCGATGGAAGCGGGCGAGGCGGGGGCCGACTATGTCGCCTTCGGCGCCTTCTTTCCGACGACTACCAAGACCGTCGAGCACCACGCCGACCCCGAAATCCTGCGCTGGTGGCAGAGCATGTTCGAGCTGCCCTGCGTGGCGATCGGCGGCATCACCGTCGACAATGCGGCCGAGCTTGTCGAAGCCGGCGCCGACTTCCTCGCGGTGTCGGGCGGAGTCTGGGCCTATCCCGAAGGGCCCGCCGCCGCGATCAAGCGGTTCGAAAAGCTGCTCGCGGGGTGAACCGCATCGCGTTCCGGGCGTTGGGTGACCAAATCCAACTACAGGAATTGCCGATGAAATTTTCGACCCTGCTCTGCGCCGCCGCCTTGCTGCCGCTCGCCGCCTGCGGCGACGGCATCGGCTCGGGCGACGCCGAAAAGTCCGCCGAAACCACGCCGAAGCGGCCCGAATGGGCCGGCGACGGCATGACGTCACGCGACGGCGAGGCGGCGAAGGACGATGTGCCGCGCCCCGAAATGCAGCTGCAGGTCGTGCTCGACCGCCTCGGCTTCTCGCCCGGCGTCATCGACGGCAAGCTGGGGCCGTCGACGACCAATGCGCTGAAGGGCTTTCAAGAAGCGAAGGGGATTACCGTCACCGGCGACTGGGACGAGGCGACCAAGGCCGCGCTGGCCGAGTGGAATGCGATCCCCGCGACGCGCATGGTGACCGTTCCCGAAAGCTACGCCGCGGGCAGCTATGCGCCGCTCCCCGAAAAGCCCGCCGAGCAGGCGAAGTTGGCGGCGATGGGCTATGCGAGCCTGCTCGAAAAACTCGCCGAGCGTTTCCACACCACGCCCGAGGTGCTGAAGGCGCTCAACCCCGAACTCGATGCTGCCGCCGACCCGGCCGCGGGCACGATCGCCCCGACGCCGACGATCAAGGCGGGCGCCACGCTCCGCGTGCCCAATGTCGGCGCCGACGCGGTCGTCGCGGCCGATATCGACAACAAGGCCTGGCTCGAAACGCTCGCCTCGCTCGGCGTCGGGACGACCCAGCCCAAGGCGGGCAGGCTCGAGGTGTCGAAGAAGGCCGGCACGATGAAGGTCTTCGACGCCGGCGGCAAATTGATCGCGATGTTCACCGTGACCACCGGTTCGGCTCACGACCCGCTGCCGATCGGCAGCTGGAAGGTGCGCGGCGTCGGGCGCAATCCCGATTATGCCTTCGACCCCGCGCTGCTCCGCGGTGTGCCCGCGAGCGAAGGCAAGCATCGCCTGCCGCCGGGACCCAACAGCCCGGTGGGCGTCGTGTGGATCGACCTCGACAAGGAACATTATGGCCTGCACGGCACCCCCGAGCCGCAGAATATCGGGCGCAGCGAGAGCAATGGCTGCGTAAGGCTGACCAATTGGGATGCGGCGCGGCTCGCGCAGATGGTCGCGCCGGGCACGAAGGTGGACTTCGTCGCCTGATGCGCTGGCAGGCCGCCATCAAGCTGATGCTGTGGACGGCGCTGGTCAGCGCGATCCTGACTTCGCTCTACTGGATCACGGCCTATGACCTGCTCGATAGGCCAGCGACCGCGTCGACCAGCGGCTCGGAGTGGCGTCCCGAAGAAGCGGCCGACCGGCGCACCGGTCTTGCCATCGCCATTCCGGTGCAGGGCATCAAGCCGTCCGAACTGATCAACAGCTGGGACCAGAGCCGCGCCGAGGGCCGCCTGCACCGCGCGATCGATATTCCCGCGCCCGTCGGCACCCCGGTACTCGCGGCGATGGATGGCCGGATCGAGAAGCTGTTCAATTCGGATCGCGGCGGGCTGACGATCTACCAGCGCGCCGACGATGGCCGCCTGATGCTCTATTATGCCCATCTGCAGGCCTATCGCCGCGGCCTTACCGAAGGGCAGGTGGTGACGCGCGGACAGGTGATCGCGACGGTGGGCGCCAGCGGCAACGCCGACCCCGCTTTCCCGCACCTGCATTTCCAGATGCTGGAAACGACGCCGGGCAGCGCTTGGAACGCCGGCGAGCCGATCAATCCCTATCCGTTGCTCGCGGGGAAGAGACGAGCGCCTTAAGTTCAAGAAATACGTCGCCCCCGCGAAGGCGGGGGCCGCTATAGTCGTCGCGTAAGGCCGCCGGCGGCCCCCGCCTTCGCGGGAGCGACGAAGTTTCAGTCCTCAGCCGGGCGGGTGGTCGAGCGGATCGAGGCCGGATTTCGTCGCGGGGTGCTCGCGCATGGCGCACGGCGGATCGCCCTCGCTCCGCCAACCGAAGAGCCCGGCACAGGGCGCCGCGCGGCGGGGGAGGGGTTTGCGTTGGCGCCGGGAGGGGCGCAGCTCGTCTGAAAGTTTCCACGTCATCATGGCCGCTCCTCTGCCATCGCCGCGCGGCGCCTTATTGGATCGTTGCGTCAAAAGGCGCGCAGCCCGTCGCTTTTGGCGTTTCGGTCCAACACCGATCGCTTCGTGGCTTTTCGCTTGCGCTTGGGCCGCCGCCCCGCAACACAGCGACCGGGGAGATTGTTGATGACCGATACCACCACGCCGACCACCCGCGGGCGCGAACTGACGCTGCGCGCGATCCTGCTCGGCGGCCTGCTCACCTTGATGTTCACCGCGGCGAACGTCTATCTCGGGCTCAAGGTCGGGCTGACCTTCGCGACCTCGATCCCCGCGGCGGTGATCTCGATGGCGCTGCTGCGCTATATGGCGGGCTCGACGATACTCGAGAATAATATCGTCCAGACGATCGCCAGCGCCGCGGGCACGCTCGCGGCGATCATCTTCGTGCTCCCCGGCCTCGTGATGGTCGGTTACTGGCAGGGTTTCCCGCTGCTCGAGACCACCGCGATCACGATGCTCGGCGGCATCCTCGGGGTCCTCTTTTCGGTCCCGCTGCGCCGCGCGCTCGTCGTCGACTCGGACCTGCCCTATCCCGAAGGCCGAGCCGCTGCCGAAGTGCTGCAGGTCGGCGCCGCCAGCGCCGAGGGCGCGGCCGAGAATAAGGCCGGTTTATCCGCCCTGCTGTGGAATTCGATCGTCGCCGCGGGTTTCACCCTGCTCACCCAGATGAAGCTCGCGGGCGCCGAGGTCGCGCGCTGGTTCGCGGTCGGCAGCGGCGCGACCGGCATCGCGGGCGGGCTCGCCTTCGCCTTGTTCGGTGTCGGCCACCTCGTCGGCCTGTCGGTCGGCATGGCGCAGCTCGTCGGGCTGGTCACCGGCTGGTGGGTGCTGCTCCCGATCCTGACCCAGGGCGGTCCCGGCGATGCCGAGACGCTCGCCAACACCGTCTTCCGTGCCGACGTCCGCTTCTTCGGCGCCGGGGTGATCGCGGTCGCGGCGATCTGGACGCTCGTCAAGATCGCCGGCCCGGTGCTCGGCGGCATCCGCTCGGCGATGGCGGCCAGCCGCGCGCGGCAGGGCGGGCAGGCGCTGGCGATCGAGGAACAGGATATGTCGATCGCCTGGGTGTTCGGCGGGTCGCTGTTCCTGATGCTGCCGATCGGCGTACTGCTCTGGTCCGAGCTCGCGGGCGGTCCGCTCGCCGCGGCTTCGATCCCGCTGATCGCGGGCGCGATCCTGTTCATCATCATCGTCGGGCTGATGATCGCCTCGGTCACCGGTTATATGGCGGGCCTCATCGGCGCGTCGAATTCGCCGGTGTCGGGCATCGGCATCCTCGCGATCATCGCATCGTCCTTGCTCCTCCTCGGCCTGCTCGGTCGCGGCGGCGGCGAGGCCGAGGTCAGCGCGATGGTGGCCTATGCGCTGATCGTCACCGGACTCGTCTTCGGCATCGCGACGATCTCGAACGACAATCTCCAGGATCTCAAGACCGGCCAGCTCGTCGGCGCGACGCCGTGGAAGCAGCAGGTCGCGCTGATCATCGGCGTGATCTTCGGCTCGATCGTCGTGCCGCCGGTGCTCAATGTGCTCAACGAGACCGTCGGCTTCGTCGGCGCGCCCGGTGCCGGACCCAACGCGCTCGCGGCGCCGCAGGCGGGGCTGATCTCGTCGCTCGCGCAGGGCGTGCTCGGCGGCGACCTCAACTGGACGATGCTCGGTTACGGCGCGCTCGCCGGCATCGGCTTCATCCTCGTCGACGAACTGCTCGGCCGCGCGGGCAAGCTGCGGCTTCCTCCGCTCGCGATCGGCATCGGCATCTACCTGCCGATGGCGGTGATCCTGCCCGTGGTGATCGGCGCGGTCGGCGGCTGGTTCTACGACCGCTGGGCGTCGCGGCGCCCGAACGCCAGCTTCGCGCACCGCATGGGCGTGCTGACGGCGACAGGGATGATCGTCGGCGAGAGCCTGTTCGGGGTCTTCTACGCCGGCGCGGTCTATGCAACCGACAATGACGCGCCGCTTGCGGTCGTCGGCGACGGCTATGCGCCCTATGCACCGTGGGTCGGGCTGATCCTGTTCGCCGTGCTCGCGTGGCACAGCTACAAGCGCACGCGCGACATGGTGACCGCGACGCCCTGACTTGCCCTTTGTCGCACCCGCGGCTAAAGGCGCGCTCCTGTGACCGGCGTGCCGATGCGCGCCGGCGGCTCTTTCCATCCTTGAACTAGCGAGTGTGCGCGATGAAAATCACCGGCGTTGAAATCCGTCCCGGCAATATTATCGAATATGAAGGTGGCATCTGGAAGGTCACCAAGATCCAGCACACCCAGCCGGGCAAGGGCGGCGCCTATATGCAGGTCGAAGCCAAGAATCTGATCGACGGCCGCAAGCTCAACAACCGCTTCCGCAGCGCCGACACGGTCGAAAAGGTCCGCCTCGACACCAAGGATTTCCAGTTCCTCTACGCCGAGGGCGACGATCTGGTGTTCATGGACAAGGACAGCTTCGAACAGATCAACATCGGCAAGGATGTCGTCGGCGAAGCGCATGAATTCCTGCAGGACGGCATGGACGTCGTGCTGGAGCTTTGGGAAGAGCGCCCGATCTCGGTCGAACTCCCCGAAACGATCGAAGCGACGATCGTCGAAGCCGATGCCGTGGTGAAGGGCCAGACGGCGTCGTCGTCGTACAAGCCCGCGATCCTCGACAATGGCGTGCGCGTGATGGTGCCCCCGCACATCACCAGCGGCACCCGCATCGTCGTGCACGTCTACGACCGCGAATATGTCCGCCGCGCGGACTAACTAGATTCCCCTCCCGCTTGCGGGAGGGGTTAGGGGAGGGCTTGTCGAGGGACGGGCCGCTCCTGGTATGAAACATTCCCTCCCCCGACCCCTCCCGCAAGCGGGAGGGGGGAGTAAAGACAATGGCCGTATCGGGCATCATCACCGTCATGGAACGCGCCGCGCGCAAGGCGGGCGCCAAGCTGCGCCGCGACTTCGGCGAGGTCGAGCATCTGCAGGTCTCGCAAAAGGGCCCCGCGGATTTCGTCTCGAAGGCCGACCAGGCCGCCGAGCGCACCCTCTATGACGAGCTGACCCGCGACCGTCCGGGCTGGGGCTTCCTGATGGAGGAAGCCGGCGAAATCGAAGGTGAGCCCGGCAAGCCGCGCTTCATCATCGACCCGCTCGACGGCACCTCGAACTTCCTCCACGCGATTCCGCATTTCGCGATCTCGATCGCGGTGCAGGAACCCAAGCTCGGCGGCGGTTGGGGCGACGTCACCTCGGCGCTCATCTATCACCCGGTGACCGACGAAAGCTATTGGGCCGAGCGCGGCCGCGGCGCCTGGTTGCACGATCGCCGCCTGCGCGTCTCGTCGCGCCGCCACCTCAACGAATGCCTGATCGCCACCGGTATCCCCTTCATGGGCCATGGCAATATGGCGCAGTGGAGCCGCGTGTTCGGCGCGGTCGCCCCCGAAGTCGCCGGCATCCGCCGCTTCGGCGCCGCCAGCCTCGACCTCGCCTGGGTCGCCGCGGGCCGCTATGACGGTTTCTGGGAAAGCGACCTCAATATCTGGGACGTCGCCGCGGGCATCCTGCTCGTGCGCGAGGCCGGCGGCTTCGTCAGCGATTTCCGCGGCGGCGACCGCGCGATCGAGCGCAGCGAATTTATCGCGGGCAGCGCCGCGGTGCATTCGAAGCTGCAGAAACTCGTTGCGGGCGCGCTCCGCAACGCCTGATCCTCAGCCGCCGAGGCTGTCCTTCAGGAACGCCACCACCTGCGGCCAGGCGTCGGCGCGCGCTTTTGCATTGGCCGCGGGATCGCCGCCGCCGCGCGCATCCTCGCGCGGTTCGGCCGATCCGCCCGCGAGATCGTGCCCGGCCTCGGGATAGAGCAAGGCCCGCGTCGTCAGCCCCGCCGCTTCGCGCGACGCGACGATATTGCGCGCCATCCGCCCCGAATTCCAGAGCTTGTCCCGGTCGCCCGCGACGAGCATCAGCGCGCCCTTGTAATGCTCGACCGGGATGCGCGCCGCGGCTTCGAGATCGGGATGGTCGGCGCGGCCATTTTCATGGATCGCCAGCAGGTCGGCCTTGCCCGGACCCGCGAGCAGCCCTTCGACGAAGCCGCGATAGGGCATGAAGGGGAGAGGCTTGCCGTCGGCGGCAAAGGACGAGCGCGTCCCCTCGGCCTCGACGGTTTCGAGGCCCCAGCCCTCCCACACCAGGTCCGACGGCGCATAGGCGACCACTGCGTCGATCCACGCATGGCGGCTCGCGGCGATGAGCGCGAATTCGGACCCCTTCGATCCGGCAAACAGCCCGAAGCGTTCGGCATCGACGCCGGGCATCGCCGCGACCGCAGCGCGGAGCTCGGCAAGCTGGTCGATCCGGATGTCGACGAAGCTGCCGGGCAGGTCGGGGAACTCCGGCGGCGGGCCATAATTGCCCCAGTTCGGCGAATAATAGGGCAGGCTGACCGCGGCATAGCCGAGCTCGGCGAGGATCGGCCCGAAGCGCTTGCCCGCGCCGTCGCCGCCCTCGGCCCCCGGCAGGATCACGACCACCGGGCGTCGCTCGGCGCCGGCCAGGCGATAGAGGCGCGCGCGCGGAAAGCCCGCGATCGGCGCCTCTTCGATCGCATCCTGCTTCGCCGGCGTGGGCGTCTCGGCCGCCGCGGTGACCGGCGCAGTCAGCGCCAGCATCATGAATGTCAAAATCGCGCGAACCATGTCTGCCCCTGCATATCTGCCACTGTATCAGTGTAGTAATACAGAGAGGCTTGTGCAAGAACCCTGTTTGCGGGCCAGCTGCGCCCGGCTTATTCGTAAATGAAGTCCGAAAAGACCGACATCAGCTCGTCCCACAGCTCGATATTGTCGAGGAACAGCGCGCGCGGCATGCCGCCCGCAGCCATGTTGAAGTCCATGCGCAGCCCGGCGTCGCCGTTGGTCTCCATCACCCCGCGCCCGTAGCGGCGGTCGAGGTTGAACTGGTTCATCTTTTCGATCGTCGCGCTGCTGCCGCTATAGAGCGTGTGGAGCTGCAGCGAGCTGCATTTCACGCCGTCGGTGCAGCCGTAGAAATAGATGGTGAATTTGGCGCCGTCGCCGAACTGCGTCTGCAGTACCGGATTCTTGTCTTCGTCGGTTTCCTGCGTCACCGGCATGCCGCGGCTCTTGAGCGCGGCGGTGATCGCCGCCGGGTCGGCGGACATGGTCTGCGCGGCGGCGGGCGCCGCGGCGAAGAGCGCGGCGGTGAAGGCGAGCGCGGACAGGCTTTTGATCGGCAACATGAAATTCCCCCCAGATGGTGCGACCCGATCGCTCCGGATCATATGGCAGCGTTCAGTCCTTGGCTAGCGGTCCCCGCGGCATTTCATTCGCCGCGCACGAAGACGCGATAGCTGTCCATCAGCCCGGTCCAGGTGTTGAGCAATTCGCCGACATTCTCGCGCGGCAGCCCTCGGAAATCGAGGTCGACGTCCATCGCCAGCACCGGATCGCCCTCCTCGTCGCGATAGGCGCGCGCGAATCTCTTGTCGCGGTTCCACTCGTTGATCTTTTCGAGCGGGACCTGCTTGGCGTCGGTGAAGCCGAAGAAGAATTGCAGCGTCTTGCAATTCTTGCCGTCGGTGCAGTTCATGAACGCCGCGACGAACAGCTCGCCGTTACGCCGCGCCTTGATGAAGGGCGGCTCGCCCGCGGGGGTGTCGATCTCGGCCTGCCAGCCCTGCGACTCGATGAGCGCGGCGATCGTCTTGGGCGACCTGGCGTCGATCAGCTCGGCGCTCGCCGGCGATGCCAGCGCCAGCGCGAGCCCCGCGGCGCAATATCCAGCCATTTTCCGCATATTCGCCCCCGTTTCGCACACCGCGCAGTGCGGCGCTTTCCCGACCCCTTCGGCGGTCTATCACGCCCATCGCCGATGCCGCCAGCGCGGGCTGTGGCTTTGGTCACAAAAGAGACCATTTTTCCTGCCCGCGGCGCTTGCGAGGCGCGCCCGGCTGGCCTAAAGCGCCCGCAACCAAAGGGCGCCCAAGCGCCCCAAAAAGACTGCGAGCTCCCATGGTCGATCTGACGCAATATCTGCCGATCCTGATCTTTCTGTTCGTCGCCGTCGGGCTTTCGGCGGCGTTCGTGTTCCTGCCGATGGGCGTCTCGCGCCTGACCGGCGCGCACCGGCCCGATCCGGCGAAGCTGACCGAATATGAATGCGGCTTCCCCGCCTTCGAGGATGCGCGCAGCCAGTTCGACGTGCGCTTCTATCTCGTCGCCATCCTCTTCATCATCTTCGACCTCGAAGCGGCCTTCCTCTTTCCCTGGGCGGTCAGCCTCGAGGAAATCGGCTGGGCAGGCTGGGCCACGATGATGATTTTCCTCGCCGAACTCGCGCTCGGCCTTGTTTATGCATGGAAGAAAGGGGCGCTGGATTGGGAATGAGCAATTCGAGCATCCTGATGCCCGGCCAGATGCCGGTGCCCGCGGGGACCAACCCCGACCAGGGCTTTTTCGACGACCTCAACAGCGAGGTCGGCGACAAGGGCTTTCTGGTCACCTCGACCGAGGACCTGTTCAACTGGGCGCGCACCGGCTCGCTCTGGTGGATGACCTTCGGGCTCGCCTGCTGCGCGGTCGAGATGATCCACGTCAACATGCCGCGCTACGACATGGAGCGCTTCGGGGTCGCGCCGCGCGCCTCGCCGCGCCAGTCGGACGTGATGATCGTCGCGGGCACGCTCTGCAACAAGATGGCGCCTGCGCTGCGCCGGGTCTACGACCAGATGTCGAACCCGAAATATGTCATCTCGATGGGCAGCTGCGCCAATGGCGGCGGCTATTATCATTATAGCTACAGTGTCGTGCGCGGCTGCGACCGCATCGTGCCTGTGGATATCTATGTCCCCGGCTGCCCGCCGACCGCCGAGGCCCTGCTCTATGGCGTGATGCAATTGCAGCGGAAGATCCGCCGCACCGGGACGATCGAACGCTGATGGGCCATCCTGCACCTCTGGTCGCCCCGCAGTCGGGCCTCGCCGCCGCGCTCAACAAGCTGCTCGGCAAGGACCTGCTGGCGCACGATTTCGCCGCCGACGAGGACAGCATCACGGTCGATCGCGACGCGATAGCGGCGGTGATGATCGCGCTGCGCGACAATCTCGAATATCAGCAGATGATGGAGATCGCCGGGGTCGACTATCCCGAGCGCGCCGAGCGTTTCGAGGTCGTCTATCACCTCTTGAGCGTCACCAGGAACCACCGCCTGCGCGTCCGCGTCACCACCGACGAGGCGACCCCGGTCCCGACGATCGTGCCCGTGTGGCCGAATGCCGGCTGGCTCGAGCGCGAAGTGTTCGACATGTATGGCGTGCTCTTCGCGGGCAACCCCGACCTCCGCCGCATCCTGACCGACTATGGTTTCCAGGGGCATCCGCAGCGCAAGGACTTCCCGCTGACCGGCTATACCGAGCTGCGCTACAGCGAAGAGGACAAGCGCGTGGTCTATGAGCCGGTGAAGCTGGCGCAGGATTTCCGCAACTTCGACTTCCTCTCGCCCTGGGAAGGCGCCGATTATGTGCTGCCCGGCGACGAAAAGGCCGGCGGCACCGGCGAAGCGCCGGGCAAGGGCGCGCCGACGCCGCTGACCGCGAAAGAGGTCAAGGCCGCCGACGACAAGGCGAAGGCCCCGCCGCCGCCGACTCCCAAGACCACGGAAAAACCCGAGCAGACCGGGGCAGGGGCCAAGGCGAACATCAAGGCAGCCAAGACCAGCCGCGACGGTGCGAAGGCCAAGCCGGCGACCAAGCCCGCCAAGACCCCGGCGACCGAAAAGGCGCCCGCCAAACCCCGCGCCCCGCGCAAGCCTAAAGGAGGCGACGCATGACCGACTCTCCTCAGGTCAAGCACCACGGCAGCGATATGTTCGAGGGCTATCCGGTCGATACCGCCGATACCGCGGGCGACCAGACCGTCACCAACTACACGATCAACTTCGGCCCGCAGCACCCCGCGGCGCACGGCGTGTTGCGCATGGTGATGGAGCTCGACGGCGAGATCATCGAGCGCGTCGACCCGCACGTCGGCCTGCTCCACCGCGGCACCGAAAAGCTGATCGAGTATAAGACCTATCTGCAGGCTTTGCCCTATTTCGACCGGCTCGACTATTGCTCGCCGCTCGGCATGGAGCACTCGTACGTGCTCGCGATCGAGAAATTGCTCGATCTCGAGGTGCCGGCGCGTGCGCAATATCTCCGCACCCTGTTCGCCGAGCTGACGCGCATCTGCAATCACATGCTCAACATCGGGTCGCACGTCATGGACGTCGGCGCGATGACGCCGAACCTGTGGATTTTCGAGCTGCGCGAGGATTGCCTCAACTTCTTCGAACGCGCCTCGGGTGCGCGCATGCACAGCGCGTACTTCCGCCCCGGCGGCGTTCATCAGGACGTGCCGGAGAAGCTGCTCGTCGACATCGGCGAATGGTGCGACAAGCGCCTGCCCGAACTCTTCGGCGACGCGATGAGCCTCGTCATCGACAACCGCATCTTCAAGCAGCGCAACGTCGATATCGCGACGGTGAGCAAGGAAGACGCGCTCGCCTGGGGCTTCTCGGGCCCGATGATCCGCGGCAGCGGCATCGCGTGGGACCTGCGCAAGTCGCAGCCCTATGACGCCTATGCCAAGATGGACTTCGACGTGCCCGTCGGCACCCGCGGCGACTGCTACGACCGCTTTATGGTGCGCGTCGAGGAAGTCTATCAGTCGGCGAAGATCATCAAGCAGTGCCTGCGCGACATGCCCACCGGCCCGATCGCCAGCCTCGACCGCAAGGTCGTCCCGCCCAAGCGCGGCGAGATGAAGCAGTCGATGGAATCGCTGATCCATCACTTCAAGCTCTACACCGAGGGCTTCCACGTCCCCGCGGGCGAGGTCTATGTCGCGACCGAAAGCCCCAAGGGCGAATTCGGCGTCTATCTGGTCAGCGACGGCACCAACAAGCCGTACCGCTGCAAGATCCGCCCGACCGCGTTCAGCCATCTCCAGGCGATGGATTTCATGTGCAAGGGCCATATGCTCGCCGACACCACCGCGATCATCGGCGCGATCGACGTCGTGTTCGGGGAGTGCGACCGGTGAGGATGCTGAACGTCGCGAGAATCATCGTCGCAATAGGATTGGCTGCATATTTGATTGCCAAATATGCCTTCGACGCCGCCGGATTGGATGCGTATCGCGACACTCTCTGGGTGGCTATCATCGCCGTTATCCTGCTCGACTGGATATCGGTCCGCAGAAGGAAAGAAGCGTCTCATGGCTGACGCACCCCAAATCCCCGACGAGGCCGAAGTCCGCGCGCGCTGGGGCGCGTTCGCCTGGACCGCCGAAAATGCCGAGCAGGCAAAGACCGTCATCGCGCGCTACCCCGCGGGGCGCCAGCGTTCGGCGGTGATGCCTTTGCTCGACCTCGCGCAGCGCCAGGTCGGCGCCGAGACGAACACCCAGGGCTGGCTGCCCGTGCCGGTGATCGAATATGTCGCGGCGCAGCTCGATATGCCCTTCATCCGCGCCTATGAGGTCGCGACCTTCTATACCATGTACAATATGGCGCCGGTGGGCCGCTATCATGTGCAGGTCTGCGGCACGACGCCGTGCCTGCTGCGCGGCTCGGACGATGTGATGGCGGCGTGCAAGAACCGCGGCATGGCCAAGGGCAAGACCACCCCCGACGGGCTGTTCACGCTGACCGAGGTCGAGTGCATGGGGACCTGCACCAACGCGCCGATGGTCCAGATCAACGACGATAATTACGAAGACCTCGATTTCGATCGCATGGCCGCAATCCTCGACGCGCTCGCCGCGGGCGAGACGCCGAAGGCGGGAACGCAGATCCCCGGGCGTCACACCAGCGAGCCCGAGGGCGGCCCGACGACGCTCGTCGAAATGGTGTCGGCGAACCACGACTACCGGAAGGAATGGTGAGATGACCCAGAAGGACATCATCCTCATCCTCGCGGTGATCGGCGCCTTCGCGGTGCTCGGTTTCGTGCTGCGGCTGGCTTTCGCCTTGCTCTTTCCGCTGCTCCTCATCGGGCTCGGCGTGATTATCTATCTGGTGCTCCAGAAAAATAGTGGGAGCCGCTAGATGCTCGCCGACAAGGATCGCATTTTCACCAATATCTACGGCTTCCAGCCGTGGAACCTGAAGTCGGCGCAGATGCGCGGCGACTGGGACAAGACCAAGGACCTGATGAAGCGCGGCCAGGACGCGATCATCGAGGAGATCAAGGCGTCGGGTCTGCGCGGCCGCGGCGGTGCGGGCTTCCCAACGGGGCTCAAATGGTCGTTCATGCCGAAGGAGCCGCGCGCCGACCGCCCGAGCTTCCTCGTCATCAACGCCGACGAATCCGAACCGGGCTCGTGCAAGGACCGCGAGATCATCCGCCACGATCCGCACAAGCTGATCGAAGGCGCGCTGATCGCGGGTTACGCGATGCGCGCGCGTGCGGCCTATATCTACATCCGCGGCGAGTTCATCCGCGAGGCCGAGACGCTCTTCGCAGCGGTGCAGGAGGCCTATGACGCCGGCCTGCTCGGCAAGAATGCCGCCAAGTCGGGCTATGATTTCGACGTCTTCGTCCACCGCGGCGCCGGCGCGTACATCTGCGGCGAAGAAACCGCGATGATCGAAAGCCTCGAGGGCAAGAAGGGCCAGCCGCGCCTGAAACCGCCGTTCCCGGCGGGTGCGGGCCTCTATGGCTGCCCGACCACCGTGAACAACGTGGAGTCGATCGCGGTTGTCCCGACGATCCTGCGCCGCGGCGCCGGCTGGTTCTCCAGCTTCGGGCGCGAGAACAACAAGGGCACCAAGCTCTTCCAGATCAGCGGCCATGTGAACAAGCCCTGCGTCGTCGAGGAAGAGATGAGCATAACCTTCCGCGAACTGATCGACAGGCATTGCGGCGGCATCCGCGGCGGCTGGGACAATCTGCTCGCGGTGATCCCCGGCGGTTCGTCGGTCCCGCTGGTTCCGGCGGCCGAGATCATGGACTGCCCGATGGATTTCGACGGATTGAAAGCCGTCGGATCGGGCCTCGGCACCGCTGCTGCCATCGTGATGGACAAGTCGACCGACGTCGTCCAGGCGATCAGCCGCATCAGCTATTTCTACAAGCACGAGAGCTGCGGCCAGTGCACGCCGTGCCGCGAGGGCACCGGCTGGATGTGGCGCGTGATGGAGCGCCTGCGCACCGGCGACGCCGACATCAGCGAGATCGATACGCTCTACGACGTGACCAAGCAGGTCGAGGGCCACACCATCTGCGCGCTCGGCGACGCCGCGGCCTGGCCGATCCAGGGCCTGATCAAGCATTTCCGCCCCGAACTCGAACGTCGTATCCGCGACAATGGCGCGCTGGAGGCGGCGGAATGAAATTCGCCGCGCCGTTCCTTGCCTTTGCGGTCATCGCCGCAGCGACCGTGCCGACCGATGCGTCGGCGCAGCGCACCGGCACGCGTATCGGCAAGACCGCGACCAAATATGATACGAACGAGACCATGGCGCTGGTCACGGCGTGCATGGCGGAGCGGCGCAACGCGATCTCGCGCGAGATTCTCTCGACCTTGCCCGGCACCGACGCCGAATATCGCGTGATGCTGCGCAGCGAGGGGCCGCTCGGCATCTGCATGGACGACGAGCGTTTCGTGCTCGACGGCAAGAAGCTCGAATTCACCGGACGGGCGCTGCGGCCGTCGCTCGGAGTCGCGGTCGCGCGCGGGCTGATTGCCGGCACGGGCGGCAAGGCGTCGGTTCGGGCGAGCGAGAAGCCCTGGTTCGCCGAAGCGCTCGACGCGCTGCCCGATGACGAAACGCTCGATGCCCCGCTGCTCGCGCTGTTCGAAATGGGAGACTGCCTCGTCAGCCGCGAAAGCGCGGGCGCGATCGAACTGGTCGTGTCCGAACCCGGCAAGGGCGGGCAGGGGCCGGCGATGCGCAAGCTGATTCCGCACCTGTCGCACTGCGTGGTGGCGGGTCAGGAGATCGAAATCACGCCGGAGGTGCTGCGCTTCGCCGTGGCCGAGCCGATCGTCCATCGTTTTCAGCCGGTTGTCGAAGTGGGAGCTACGCAATGATCACGCTTGCATTTGCCCTTCTTGCTGCAGCGCAGGCGCCGCAGAACAGCAACCCGTCGGTGACCCCGCCGTCGAGCATGGGTCGCTGGGACGAACACCGCAAACTTCGCGAAAAGATGGACCGGCAGGACGAGACGCGCGCGGCTTCGGCGCAGCGGCTGGTGCCCAAGCAGCAGGTCATGAACGATTTCGCCGCCTGCATCTGGCGTCAGTCGCCCGATCGTGCGCGCGCCGCGCTCGGCACCGCGATCGACACTCCGGCGGAGCGCGCCGCGCTCGTTTCGGTCGCCGCGTTCGATTCCTGCAGCGATGCACCGTATATCAGCGGTCATAGCGGCGAGTTCCGCGGCGCCCTGGCCGAGAGCGCAATCCACGCCGACCAGGGCCGCCGGGCGCGGCTCGGTGCACTGGCTCCCGTTGCCGCGACCCGCGTGCCCATCGCAAAGGGCCGCAGCTTCGTCGCCAGCTTTTCGAGCTGCATCGCTTCGGCCGACCCCGCCGGGTCGCTCGCGCTGCTCGGCACGGCGCTCGGCTCGCCCGAAGAGGTTGCCGCCATTCGGGCGATGGGCACCGCCTTGTCGGACTGCATGCCCGAGGGCGCGAAATATGGCGTCGACGTGCGCGACGTGCGCAATCACATCGCCGACGCATTGTATCGAATGAGTGAGGTGCCGGGTGCCTAAAGTTACCGTTGATGGCGTAGAACTCGACGTCCCGCAGGGCGCGACCGTCCTGCAGGCGTGCGAGCTGGCGGGGAAGGAAATCCCGCGCTTCTGCTATCACGAACGTCTGTCGATCGCGGGCAATTGCCGCATGTGCCTGGTCGAGGTCGCTCCGGGCCCGCCGAAGCCGCAGGCGAGCTGCGCGCTGCCCGCCGCCGAGGGCCAGATCATCAAGACCGACAGCCCGATGGTGAAGAAGGCGCGCGAAGGGGTGATGGAGTTCCTGCTCATCAACCACCCGCTCGACTGCCCGATCTGCGACCAGGGCGGCGAGTGCGACCTGCAGGACCAGTCGGTCGCCTATGGCCGCGGCGCGACGCGCTATGACGAGAACAAGCGCGCGGTGACCGAGAAATATATGGGCCCCATCGTCAAGACGGTGATGACCCGCTGCATCCAGTGCACGCGCTGCGTCCGCTTCGCGGAGGAAGTCGCGGGCGTCGAGGATATCGGCGCGATCTATCGCGGCGAGAATATGCAGATCACGAGCTATCTCGAAAACGCCGTGCAGAGCGAACTGTCGGGCAATGTCGTCGACCTCTGCCCGGTCGGCGCGCTGACCAGCAAGCCCTACGCGTTCGAGGCGCGGCCGTGGGAACTCACCAAGACGCTCGGCATCGACATGATGGATGCGGTCGGCACCAACGTCCGCATCGACGCGCGCGGGCGCCAGGTGCTGCGCGTGCTGCCGCGTGTGAACGACGATGTGAACGAGGAATGGGCGAGCGACAAGACGCGCCACCACGTCGACGGCCTGGTCCGCCGCCGCCTCGATCGCCCTTATGTGCGCAAGGACGGGGCGCTCGTCGAAGCAAGCTGGGCCGAGGCCTTTGCCGCGATCAAGGCGGTGAACGCGGGTTCGTCGATCGCCGCCATCGCCGGCGACCTCGCCGATTGCGAGACGATGTTCGCGGCCAAGGCGCTGGTGACCGCGCTCGGCGGCAGCTTGCTCGAAGGGCGCCAGACCGGGCTCGATTACGACGTCACCAGCCTGTCGGCGGTCAATTTCAACACGACGATCGCCGAGGCCGAAAATGCCGACGTGATCCTGCTCGTCGGCACGAATCTGCGCTGGGAAGCGCCGCTGATCAACACGCGCGTCCGCAAGGCGGTGTGGAAGAAGGGCGCCAAGGTCTTCGCCATCGGCCCCGAAACCGACCTCACCTACAAGACCGAATGGCTCGGCGACGACGCGTCGCTCGTCGCGAAGCTGCCGGCGCATGTCACCGACGCGCTGAAGGGCGCGGAGCGGCCGATGCTGGTCTTCGGCGGCGGCGCGCTGTCGGTGCCCGGCGTCCACGGCGCGGGCCTTGCGCTCGCCAAGGCCGTCGATGCCGTCAAGGACGGCTGGAACGGCTATAATGTCGTGCATTTCTCGGCCGCGCGCATGGGTTCGCTGATGCTCGGCTACGGCCTGCCCGGCGGGATCAAGGACGTCATCGCGGCCAAGCCGAAGCTCGCCTTCTTCCTTGGCGCCGACGAGGTCGATTTCGCGGCGCTGCCCGGGACCTTCAAAGTCTATGTCGGCCACCATGGCGATAAAGGTGCGCACGCGGCCGACGCCATCCTGCCGGCGGCGGCGTGGACCGAAAAGGACTTCACCACGGTCAACACCGAGGGCCGCGTCCAGCGCAGCGACAAGGCGGTGTTCGCCCCGGGCGACGCGCGCGAGGACTGGAGCATTTTCAGGGCTTTGGCCGACGCGCTCGGCGTCAGTCTCGGCTTCGACAGCTTTGCCGAATGCCGCGCCGCGATGATCGCCGCGGTGCCTGCGCTGGGTATTGAAGGTCTCGCCGATTACGGCTGGACGGTACCCAAGCTGCCGACCAAGCCCGAGGCGCGGACGATCCCGTCGCCGATCAAGGATTTCTACCTCACCAACGCCATCTGCCGCGCGTCGCCGACGATGCAGCGCTGCTCGGAAGAGCTGATCCATGGCGTGGATTTTGCGGAGGCCGCGGAATGACCCCGGTACATGCGATTGCGTCCATCCTGTTCGTCGGGATGGGCTATTCGGTCTGGCGGGGTTTCAACCCCAAGGGCAAGTCGGACAAGCCCGGCCCGCATAACGGCTGGCGCAACCAGGACGGCACGAAGAAATGACCGAGGCCTTCATCTCCTGGGGCATGGACCCGACCTGGGCGTGGGGCGTCGCGACGATCGCGGGCATCCTGCTCATCGCGCTGCCGCTGATGCTCGCGGTCGCGATGATCATCTATGCCGACCGCAAGATCTGGGCGGCGATCGCGCTGCGCCGCGGCCCGAACGTCGTCGGCCCCTTCGGCCTGCTCCAGTCGTTCGCTGACGGCCTGAAGGTGTTCCTGCAGGAAACGATCATCCCGACGTCGGCCAACCGCGGTCTGTTCCTGATCGCGCCGATCATCACCTTCACCGTCGCGCTGATGGCGTGGGCGGTGATCCCGTTCAATTCGGGCGCGGTGCTCGCCGACATCAACGTCGGGCTGCTCTACATCCTCGCGATCTCGTCGCTCGGCGTCTATGGCGTCATCCTGTCGGGCTGGGCGTCGAACTCGAAATATCCCTTCTTTTCCGCGCTCCGCGCCTCGGCGCAGATGATCAGCTATGAAGTGTCGATCGGGTTCATCCTGATCGGCGTCGTGCTCTATGCCGACAGCTTCAACATGAACGCGATCGTGAAAGCGCAGGAAGGTCACGGCTTCGGCATCGTCAACGCCTTCGGCTTCAACCTTTTGCTCTTCCCGCTCGCGGTGATGTTCCTGATCTCGGCGCTCGCCGAAACCGCGCGCGCGCCGTTCGACCTGACCGAGGCCGAGAGCGAGCTCGTCGCGGGTTACCAGACCGAATATTCGTCGATGAGCTTCGCGCTCTTCTGGCTCGGCGAATATGCCAACGTCCTGCTGATGTGCACGCTCAACGCGGTGCTCTTCTGGGGCGGCTGGCTGCCGCCGCTCAACATCGACCTGATCCCCTGGTTCGACGTCCCGGGCGTGATCTGGCTGTTCGCGAAGATCCTCTTCTTCTTCTTCGTGTTCAGCTGGGTGAAGGCGACCGTGCCGCGATACCGCTACGACCAGCTGATGCGGCTGGGCTGGAAGGTCTTCCTGCCGATCTCGCTGATCTGGATCTTCCTGATCTCGGGCTGGCTGATGCTGACGAGGTATGCGGCGTGAGCATCGCGGCTGCCTCTTTCCTTGCCGTCGTGCTGAATTGCACAGGGACCGTATCGTCGGCGCCGCTGTGGTCGGAGTCGGCGAGCGAGTTCCAGTTGATCGTGGAGCCCGGCGACTTCTTTGGCGTCAAAGGCCCGTTCGAGAACGCCTTCGACGATCGCAAGGTGTCGGGAGCCGCGGACGGCAGTCGCACGCTCACCGCCAGGCTGCCGGATTCTCCCGGAGCAACCTTCTCGGGGCGCCTCGGTAGCCTTTACGAAGAGAGCCCGTTCGTCTGGCAGGTCGTTGAAATCACATCCAAGGATGGTCGCGGCACACTTCAAATCGAAGGTAAGGCGACCTGCAAGTCGGACAATCAAGTGAGCGCGCAATGAGTAGCATCGCCCATCTCGTCAAAAGCTTCACCTTGTGGGAGTTCGTGAAGGCGCACGCCCTCACGCTCAAATATTTCTTCAAGCCCAAGGCGACGATCAACTATCCGTTCGAGAAGAACCCGCTGTCGCCGCGTTTCCGCGGCGAGCATGCGCTGCGCCGTTATCCCAACGGCGAGGAACGTTGCATCGCGTGTAAGCTCTGCGAAGCGGTGTGCCCGGCGCAGGCAATCACGATCGAGGCAGAGCCGCGCGACGACGGGTCGCGGCGCACGACGCGCTACGACATCGACATGACCAAGTGCATCTATTGCGGCTTCTGCCAGGAAGCGTGCCCGGTCGATGCGATCGTCGAGGGGCCGAACTTCGAATTCGCGACCGAAACGCGCGAGGAACTGCTCTATGACAAGGCCAAATTGCTCGCCAATGGCGACAAATGGGAACGCGCGATCGCGGCGAATCTTGCCGTCGACGCGCCCTATCGATAAGGGCGCGCGCACATGATTCAGGTCGCTGCTTTCTGGCTCTTCGCCACCCTCGTGATCGCTTCGGCGGCGATGGTGATCTTTGCCCGCAACCCGGTCCACAGCGTGATGTGGCTGATCCTCGCCTTCTTCAACGCGGCGGGGCTGATGCTGCTCGCGGGGGCCGAGTTCATCGCGATGCTGCTCGTCATCGTCTATGTCGGTGCGGTCGCGGTGCTGTTCCTCTTCGTCGTGATGATGCTCGACATCGATTTCGCCGAGCTGCGCGCGGGTTTCGTGCGCTACCTGCCCTTGGGTGCGCTCGTCGCGATCATCCTTGCGGCCGAGCTGGTCTTCGCGGTCGGCGCGTGGAGCGCGGGGGGCATCGACCTCGCCGCGCGCGCCGCGCCCGCGGTGACCGACAAGAGCAATATCCAGCAGATCGGCGAACTGCTCTACACGAAATATATCTTCCTGTTCGAGGCGGCAGGCATCGTCCTGCTCGTCGCGATGATCGGCGCGATCGTGCTGACCCACCGCAGCCGCGGCGGCGTGCGCACCCAGAATATCTCGGCGCAGAACCAGCGCCGGCCCGAGGATGCGACGCGCCTCGTCGATCCGGGCGTCGGGCAGGGGGTCCAGCTGTGATTTCGGTCGGCCATTATCTCGCCGTTTCGGCGGTGCTGTTCACGCTCGGCGTGCTCGGCATCTTCATCAACCGCAAGAATATCATCGTCATCCTGATGGCGATCGAGCTCATCCTGCTCGCGGTGAACATCAATCTCGTCGCGTTCAGCGCGGCGCTGGGCGACCTCGTGGGCCAGGTGTTCTCGATGTTCGTGCTGACCGTCGCCGCGGGCGAAGCGGCGATCGGCCTTGCCATTCTCGTGATCTATTTCCGCGGCCGCGGCACCATTGCGGTCGATGACGCCAACCGGATGAAGGGGTGAGCCGGTGATTCAGGCGATCGTTTTCCTGCCGCTGCTCGCGGCACTTGTCGCAGGGCTCGGCCAGCGGGCCATCGGGCCCTTCGCGTCGAAGCTGGTCACCACCGGCGCGCTGTTCACCAGCTGCGCCCTGAGCTGGCCGATCTTCCTGTCCTTCGTGTTCGGCACGGGGCAGGCCGAGGTCGTGACCGTGCTCCACTGGGTCAGCTCGGGCGCGCTCGAGTTCAACTGGGAGTTGCGCGTCGACACGCTGACCGCGGTGATGCTCGTCGTCATCACCACGGTGTCGGCGCTCGTCCACCTCTATAGCTGGGGCTATATGGAGGAGGATCCGGACCAGCCGCGCTTCTTCGCCTATCTCTCGCTCTTCACCTTCGCGATGCTGATGCTCGTGACCGCGAACAACCTCGTCCAGATGTTCTTCGGCTGGGAAGGCGTCGGTCTCGCGTCGTACCTGCTCATCGGTTTCTGGTACAAGAAGCCGAGCGCCAATGCCGCCGCGATCAAGGCGTTCGTCGTCAACCGCGTGGGTGACTTGGGTTTCATGCTCGGCATCTTCGGCACCTTCCTCGTCTTCGGCACCGTCTCGATCCCCGCGATCCTCGACGCCGCGCCGGGCATGGCGGGTTCGTCGATCACCTTCCTCGGCATGCGCCTCGACACGATGACGATCCTCTGCCTGCTGCTGTTCATCGGCGCGATGGGCAAGTCGGCGCAGCTCGGGCTGCACACCTGGCTTCCCGACGCGATGGAGGGTCCGACCCCGGTGTCGGCGCTGATTCACGCCGCGACGATGGTCACCGCGGGCGTCTTCATGGTCTGCCGCCTGTCGCCGATGTTCGAAACCGCGCCGATCGCGCTCGGCGTCGTTACCTTCGTCGGCGCCGCGACCTGCTTCTTCGCCGCGACGGTCGGCACGACGCAGTGGGACATCAAGCGCGTCATCGCCTATTCGACCTGCTCGCAGCTCGGCTACATGTTCTTCGCTGCGGGCGTCGGCGCTTATGGCGCTGCGATGTTCCACCTGTTCACCCACGCCTTCTTCAAGGCCTTGCTGTTCCTTGGCGCGGGTTCGGTCATCCACTCGATGCACCACGAACAGGACATGCGCTATTATGGCGGCCTGCGTAAGCATATCCCGATCACCTTCTGGGCGATGACGCTGGGCACGCTGGCGATCACCGGCGTCGGTATCGCGGGCGTCGCGGGTTTCGCGGGTTTCCACTCGAAGGACGGCATCCTCGAAGCGGCCTTCGCTGCCGGCGGCGGCGGCACGATCGCCTTCTGGGTCGGTATCTTCGCCGCGCTGCTGACGAGCTTCTATTCGTGGCGCCTGGTCTTCCTGACCTTCTACGGCAAGCCGCGCTGGGAGCAGAGCGAGCATATCCAGCACGCCGTCCACGATCATCACCACGACGATCATCCGGCCGACGAACATGCCGCCGACGAGCATGCGCATCACCACCACGACGCGCACGGCGACGGCACCGCGGGCTATCACCCGCACGAAAGCCCGGTCACGATGCTGATCCCGCTGATCGTCCTTTCGATCGGCGCGGTCGCTGCGGGTTTCGTCTTCGCGCATCCGTTCATCTATGCCGAGGAAGGCGCCAAATTCTGGGCCGGCAGCATGCTCGCGTTCGACGAACATCTGATGCACGCCGCGCACGAGGTGCCGACCTGGGTCAAATGGACGCCGTTCACGGTGATGGCGATCGGGCTGTTCCTCGCGTGGAACAGCTATATCCGCAACACCACGCTGCCGGGGCGCTTCGTGGCGCAGTTCAAGCTGCTCCACCAGTTCCTCTACAACAAATGGTATTTCGACGAGCTGTACAACGTTCTCTTCGTCAAGCCGGCCTTCGCGATCGGCCGCTTCTTCTGGAAGCGCGGCGATGAGCAGACCATCGACCGCTTCGGTCCCGATGGCGCGGCGACGCTCGTCGCAGGGGGAACGCGGCTCGCGGTGCGGCTGCAATCGGGTTATGTTTATGGATATGCGTTCGTGATGCTGCTCGGGCTTGTCGGCCTCGCCAGCTGGGCCATGGTGAATTTCCTGTGAGCGGGTTTCCTTTCCTCTCGCTGCTGCTGGCGATCCCCGCGATCGCGGCCGTCGCCTGCCTGTTCGTCGGCGACCGCAACGCGAAGTTCGTCGCGCTCGGCGCCACGCTCGTCAATTTCGCGCTCAGCCTCGTCATGTGGTCGCAGTTCGATATCGGCGGCGCGCAATGGCAGTTCCAGGAACGCAGCGAAGGCCTGTTCGGCCCGTTCGACTGGGCGCTCGGCATCGACGGCCTCGCGCTGCTGCTGATCGTGCTCAGCACCTTCCTGATGCCGCTCTGCATCCTCGCGAGCTGGGAGGCGATCACCAAGCGCGTCGGGCTCTACATGGCGATGTTCCTCGCGATGGAAGTGGTGATGATCGGCGTCTTCGCGGCGCAGGACCTGCTGCTTTTCTACATCTTCTTCGAGGCCGGCCTGATCCCGATGTATTTCATCATCGGCATCTGGGGCGGCGCGAACCGCAAATATGCGGCGTTCAAATTCTTCCTCTACACGCTGCTCGGCTCGGTGCTGATGCTCATCGCGATGATCGCGATGATCGCGGAGGCCGGCACGACCGACATCCCGACGCTGATGAGCTACAACTTCCCGGTCGACATGCAGACCTGGCTGTGGCTCGCCTTCTTCGCCAGCCTCGCGGTCAAGATGCCGATGTGGCCGGTGCACACCTGGCTGCCCGACGCGCACGTCCAGGCGCCGACGGCGGGCTCGATGATCCTGGCGGGCGTGCTCCTGAAGATGGGCGGCTATGGCTTCGTGCGCTTCATGATGCCGATGTTCCCCGAGGCGTCGGCGCAGCTGATGTGGATCGTCTTTGCGCTGTCGATGGTCGCGGTGGTCTACACCAGCCTCGTCGCGCTGGTGCAGAGCGACATGAAGAAGCTGATCGCCTATTCGTCGGTCGCGCACATGGCGATCGTCACCGCGGGCCTGTTCGCCTTCAACCAGCAGGGCATCGAGGGCGCGATGATCGTCATGCTCAGCCACGGCGTCGTCTCGGCCGCGCTCTTCTTCTGCGTCGGCGTGATCTACGACCGGCTGCACACGCGCGAGATCGACCGTTACGGCGGGCTCGCGGTGAACATGCCGGCCTATGCTTTGTTCTTCATGCTGTTCACCATGGCGTCGATCGGCCTGCCGGGTACCAGCGGCTTTGTCGGCGAATTCCTGAGCATCGCGGGTATCTATGAAGCCTCCAGTTGGGTCGCCTTCGTGTGCACCACCGGCATCATCCTCGGCGCCGCGTACATGCTCTATCTCTACCGCCGGATCGTGTTCGGCGAACTGACCAAGGACGATGTGAAGGCGATGCCCGATCTCAACCCCCGCGAATGGGCGATCATGGCGCCGCTGGCCGCCGTGGCCCTGTGGATGGGCGTCTATCCCGAAAGCTTCCTCGCGCCGATGCGCGGCGACGTGACCACCGTGGTCGCGCGCCTCGCCCCGGCCAAGCCCGCGGGCGACGCGCATGTCAGCGCGGGCAAGCCCAAGGCGGCCGAAAAGCATGGCGAAGGCCATGAGGTGCCCGCCGGCGAAGCGCATCATGCGGGAGGCAGCCAATGACCGCCGATCTCGCCCTCATCTGGCCCGAACTGATCCTGACGATCGGCGGGCTGGTCACGCTGATGCTCGGCACCTTCCTCGGCGATCGCCAGGTCGGACTCTACCAGCTCGCCGCGCTGCTGACGCTAGGCGCCGCGGCGGTCGCCGTGGTCGCGCTGTTCGGCACCCACGCCACGGTCTTCTCGAACACGCTGTCGGTCGATGCCTTCGGCGGCTTCGCCAAGCTGATCATCTACGGCGCCAGCGCCGTGTCGATCCTCGTCGCGCCGCGCTTCTTCACGACCGGCATGCGCGCCGAATATCCGGTACTGATCCTCTTCGCCGCGCTCGGCATGGGGATCATGGCCTCGGCGCGCGACTTGATGACGCTCTATGTCGGGCTCGAGCTCAACAGCCTGGCCGCCTATGTTCTGGCCAGCTTCATGCGCACCGACGAACGGTCGAGCGAGGCGGGGCTCAAATATTTCGTCCTCGGCGCGCTCGCCTCGGGCATGCTGCTCTACGGCATCTCCTTGCTCTACGGCTTTGCCGGCAGCACCGATTTCGCGACCATCGCCACGCGCGTGGGCGGCGAGCTCAACATCGGGCTGATCTTCGGCATTGTCTTCGTGCTCGCGGGCCTCGGCTTCAAGGTCAGCGCGGTGCCCTTCCACATGTGGACCCCCGACGTCTATGAAGGCGCGCCGACCCCGGTCACCGCCTTCTTCGCCAGCGCCCCCAAGGTCGCGGCGATGGCGCTGATGACGCGCGTCGTCGTCGACGCGATGGGCCCTGCCGTCGGCGCCTGGCAGCAGATCGTGATCTTCCTCGCGCTCGCCTCGATCATCCTCGGCGCGGTCGGCGCGATCGGGCAGAAGAACATCAAGCGCCTGCTCGCCTATTCGTCGATCAACAATGTCGGCTTCATGCTCATCGGCCTCGCCGCGGGAACGCAGCTCGGCGTGCAGGCGGTGCTGACCTACCTGCTCGTCTATGTCGTGACCACGCTCGGCGCCTTCCTCGTCGTGCTCCAGCTGCGCGACGCCGACGGCAACCAGATCGAGAGCATCCCCGCGCTCGCCGGCCTGTCGGAGCGCCGCCCCGGCCTCGCCGCGGCGATGGCGGTGTTCATGTACAGCCTCGCGGGTATCCCGCCGCTGTTCGGCTTCTGGCCGAAATATCTGGCCTTCCAGGCCGCGGTGAACGCCAACCTCGTGCCGCTCGCGGTCGCGGGCATCGTCGCCTCGGTGATCGGCGCTTATTATTACATCATGATCATCAAGACGATGTACTTCGACGACAAGTCGGAGGTCGAGATCAGCGGCGGCGGCAACATCGTCGAGGGCACGATCATGACCGTCAGCGCCTTGTGGCTGTCGATCGTCGGCTACCTCTTCATTCCCATGCTCGGTGCCGCGTCGGCGGCCGCCGCGGCGGTGCTCTTCTGATCCCGCCGATCGAGCGGATCGCGGAGACAGGTTCGACCAACGCCGACCTGCTGGCGCGGCTGGCCAGCAGCGAGTTTGTCGGCGAAGGGCATTGGCTCGTCGCCGAGCGCCAGAGTGCGGGCCGCGGCCGCCTCGGGCGGGCATGGGGTGACGGGCAGGGCAATTTCATGGGCTCGACCGTCGTCCGCCTCACGGCGAGCGATCCGTCGCCGGCGACCTTGGCGCTCGTCGTTGCGGTGGCGCTGGCCAAGGTGGTGGCGATTTTCGCGCCTTCGGTCCCACTCCAGCTGAAATGGCCCAACGACCTGCTCGTCGAAGGCGCGAAATGCGCGGGCATCCTGCTCGAACGCCATGGCGACTGCGTGGTCGTCGGGATCGGCGTCAATCTGGCGTCTGCGCCCGACCTGCCTGATCGCCCGACCTTTGCCTTTGCCGATGCCGGCGTTGCCATCGACCGCGACCGCTTCGCGGACGCCTTGGCCGTCGCGATGATGGACGCCTTGTGGATCTGGCGGCAGGAAGGCGTGGGCAGCATCGTCCGCGCGTGGTTACCGCTCGGCCACCCCGTCGGCACGCCGCTGCGCGTGTCCGAACAGGGCGTCGACGGCTTTTTCGACGGCCTAGCGCCCGACGGCGCGCTGCGCTTGCGCCGCGAGGGCGGCGAGACCATGTTGGTACATGCCGGGGACGTCGAGCTACGCCGCCCGGTGGGTGAGGGGAAGTAGCCATGCTGCTCGCGATCGACGTCGGCAACACCAACGCCAAATTCGCTTTGTTCGACGGGCAGGCCTTGCTCGCGCGCTGGCGCATCGCGACCGACGACCGCCGCACCGCCGACGAATATATGGTCTGGCTCGACCAGCTGATGCGCATCGAAGAGCAGGACCGCAGCGCAGTCGACGCGGTGATCATCTCGACCGTCGTCCCGCGCGCGCTCCACAATCTCCAGCTGCTCGCGCATAAATATTTCGGCGTCGACGCGCTCGTCGCGGGCCGCGCGCCGGTCAGCTGGGGCATCGCCTTGAAGGTGGACGAACCGCAGTCGGTCGGCGCCGACCGCGCGGTCAACGCCATCTCGGCGCAGGCGATCGAGCCCGGCAGGGACAAGCTCGTCATCAGCTTCGGCACCGCGACGACGCTCGACCATATCGGGCCCGACGGCGCCTATCTCGGCGGCATCATCGCCCCCGGCGTCAACCTGTCGCTCGAAGCCCTCGTCGCCGCCGCCGCCAAGTTGCCGCGCATCGCGATCGAGGCACCTGCGACGACCAGCGTCATCGGCCGCACCACCGAAAGCCAGATGCTGATCGGCGTCTATTGGGGCTATGTCGCGATGATCGAAGGCCTCATCGCGCGCATGAAGGCCGAGATCGCCAAGCCGCTCACCGTCATCGCCACGGGCGGGCTCGCGACCCTGTTCGACAAGCAGGGCCATCTCTTCGACCGCATCGACCCCGATTTGACCCTCAACGGCCTGATGCACCTCTACAATCAACGGACAACAACATGACGACTCCCGGCAAGGAGCTTCTTTTCCTCGCGCTCGGCGGTTCGGGCGAGATCGGCATGAACGCCAATCTCTACGGCTGCGACGGCAAATGGATCATGCTCGACCTCGGCGTGACCTTCGGCACGCACGACTATCCCGGCATCGACATCATCATGCCCGACCTCGAATTCATCGAGGACCGCAAGAAGGACCTGCTCGGCATCGTCCTGACCCACGGGCATGAGGATCATATCGGCGCCTTGCCTTATCTTGCCGCCGAACTCGGCGTGCCGCTCTACGCCAACCGCTTCACCGCGGGCCTCATCGCGCACAAGCTCGCCGAAGAGGGGCTTCAGAACGAAGTCACGATCAAGACCGTCGATATCGACGCCGAATTCCAGCTCGGCCCCTTCGGCATCCGCCTGATGCCGCTCGCGCACTCGATCCTCGAGATGAGCGCCGCGGTGATCGACACGCCCTACGGCCGTGTCTTCCACACCGGCGACTGGAAGCTCGACGACGATCCGGTGCTCGGCACCCCCTCGACCGCCGCGGCGCTCACCGCGCTCGGCGACGAGGGCATCGACGTCCTCGTCGGCGATTCGACCAACGCCTTCAACCCCGAGGCCTCGGGCAGCGAGGGCGGGCTGATGGACGGGCTGCTGAGCGCCGTCGGCGCCGCGAAGGGCCGGGTGATCGTCACCACCTTCGCCTCGAACGCCGCGCGCCTCAAGACGCTGGGCGAGGTCGCGAAGGCGACGGGGCGCAGCCTCTGCGTCGCCGGGCGCTCGCTCGACCGCATCCTCGGCGTCGCGCGCTCGGTCGGCTATTTGAAGGATTTCCCCGCCACGGTCGATTTCGACGAGGCGATGCGGCTGCCGCGCGACCAGGTCATGGTGATCGCGACGGGCGGGCAGGGCGAACCGCGTGCCGCGCTCGCGCGCATGGCCGCCGACATCCACCAGATCAAGCTCGAGCCCGGCGACACCGTCGTCTTCTCGTCGAAGCAGATCCCGGGCAACGAGGTCGCGATCGGCCGCATCATGAACCAGCTTGCCGCCAAGGACGTGCTGACCGTGACCGAAAAGCAGGCGCATATCCACGTCAGCGGCCACCCCGGCCAGCCCGAACTCGCCGCGCTCTACGGCTGGCTGCGGCCGAAGCTCGTCGTGCCGGTGCATGGCGAAATCCGCCATATGCACGAACAGGCGCGCTTCGCGCTCGAACGGGGGGTGCCCGACGCGCTGATCCAGGAAAATGGCGACCTCGTGCGCCTCGCGCCGGGTCCCGCGAAGATCGTCGAGCGCGTCCGCTCGGGCCGCCTGATCCTCGACGGCGACGTGATCCTCCCGGCGGACGGCGCGACGATGGGCGAGCGGCGCAAGCTGTCGATCAACGGCCATATCACCGTCGCGGTGATCTTCACCGCCGGCAAATTCACCGAAAGCGCGGTCAGCTATCGCGGCGTGCCCGTCGAGGACGACCGCGAAGCCTTTGTCGACGAGATGCGCGAAGCCGCCGAAATGGCCGCGCTCGCGCCCTCGAAGGATGTCGAGAAGATGCGCGAGGCGATCCGCCTCGGCGTCCGCCGCATCGCGACCGACTGGACCGGCAAGAAGCCGGTGGTCGACGTCATGCTGATCGACCTGTAGGGAGCGGCCCCATGAAATGGACCTCGGCGCTCGCCATCTACCTGCTCTTCTGGGCGTTCAGCACCTTCTTCGTGCTCCCCTTCCACGGCCGCCGCGTCGAGGACGACAATGAGCCGCTGATCGCCGGCCAGGACCACGGCGCCCCGGCACGCTTCCGCCCCGGCCGCATCCTGCTGCAGATGACGATCGTCGCGACGATCGCTTTCGTCATCTACTACGTCGCCTATGTGAACGGCTGGGCCGACCCCGACGTGCTCGGCGGGCGGGCGTAGGCTACTTTCGCGTTTCCTTGCAGGCATTCACTTTGAGCTGCGGATCAAATCGACATTTGTGTCCGCACTCATAGTCGCCTTGTTCAGCGGCACCCGTTGCGCGAAGCCTATCTATTGCGGCGCGCTGGCACAGCTCGAACGTTTTAAATCCCTCGATAGTCTCGAATTTGGATAGATCGTCAGCATCGGAATAGATGAAAGCATCCCACTGATCTGGCCGATCGTCAGCGCAGCCAGCCAGAGCAAAAACTGCCGCCAGCAAAAATGCCCTCACCCTCGGCTACCCCCGCAAACGATCGATCGCCTGCGCCAGCGCCACATAAAGCTTGCCGATATCCGACGACAGCAATGTCACGCTGATCGCCGATCCGTCGCGCGTGTTCATCAGCAGGCGCAGCATCGCCTCGAAATCGTGGATGAACTGGTTGACCGAGGCGTGGAAGCCGTCGTCATTCTGATAGACGCGCAGGATTTCCTTCGCCTCGCTATTCTCGACCAGCTTGACCGCGCGCCGCGCAAAGACGCCGCGGTCGCCCTTGAGATAGGCGTCCCACGCGGTGTCGCTGACCTCGCTCGACAATATCTTGGTGAGGTCGATCGCGGTCGATTTGAGCGACTCGGTAAGCAGCCCGACCTGCTTCGCCAGCGAATCGCGGTCCGACGCGGCGATCGCCGCTTCGGCCTCGGCGGCGCGCGCCTCGACGCTCGCGCTGGTGTCCATGATCGTGATCAGCTGGCGCATCAGCCGGTCGGTGGCGTTGTTCGCCGCCGCGACCGCGCGCTCGGAGGCTTCGCCGATCGCGTCGAGCTGCGCCATGATCTCGGTCCGGAACGCCGCGTCGATCGCCTCGGTCGCGGTCGACTGCATCGCCTCGCGCGCGCCTTCGACGAGCCGTTCGAGCGTCGCCTGCGCCTGGCTCGCCGCCGAATCGGCGGTCTGGCGCACCTCGCCCAGCGTCGCGATCATCTTCGCGCCGCCCTGTTCGGCGAACTGGTCGGCGCCGTCGCGGAGTTTCGCGAGCGATGCCTCGGCCTCGGCGAGCGAGGCGGTGATCCGCTCGACCAGCGCGCGCTGGCTGTCGGCATGATCCGACATCTGCGTCTCGTTCGATGCGAGCGTCGCCTGCACAGCGTTGACGTGCGACAGCGTCGACTGCGCGACCAGCTCCGATGCCTCAAGCAGCGGTTTGAGGTCGGCGAGCGACGATTTGGTCGCCTTGCCATGCGCCGCCATGCGGTCGATCGCGTGCGGCAGAGTCTCGTCCATCTCGCGCGTCACCGCGTCGAGCGCGAGCAGCAAGGATTCGGCATGCCCGACCAGCTGCTGCGCCGATGCATTGCCCTTCGTCACCTGCTCGGCAAAGGCGCCGAGCTGCGCCTTGGTATCGCTGATCGCGCGCCCGATGACGTCGGCGCGTCCCGCGATCGTCGCGTCGAGCGTCGCGAGGCTTTGCTCGATCGCGCCGACATGCCCCGAAATCCGCGTCGCCAGCTCCTCGCTCGCGACGCCATGCGCGGCAAGCTGCGCGCCGATATCGTCGCCCGCGCTGCGCGCGACCGCCAGCCGGTCGTCGAGCTGCCCGGCAGAATCCGCCACGCCGTCGCGGAACGCCTGCCAGGTCTCGCCCAGCCGCGCGCTCATCGCCTCGACCGTCGCGGTCAGTTCGTGGTGCAGCGCCGCCGCGGTCTGCGTCACCTGTGCCAGCGTCGTTTCGTGCGCGCCGGTCACCTGCGCCGATGCCGCGAGCAATTCGGTCTCGGCCTGCTTCGTCCGCGCTTCGAGCGAGCCGATCGCGGCGTCGAGCATCGCCGCCGACGTCTCGCCGGTCTCGGCCGCCTTCACCGCTTCCTCGGCGAGCGCCGCAAGCTTGGCTTCCAGGCTCGCGCCCTGCTGGTGCGCGACGAGCCCGGCCTCGCGGAAATTGCCCGCGAGCCGCTGCGCGACGTCGTCGATCCGCGGCAGCCCGGCGAGCAGCCCGTCCATCCGCTGCATCGCGACATCGCCCGAGCGCGCAAGCTGGTCGTGCGCATTGGCGATCACCGAAGCATTGGTGGCGAGCTTGTCGCTGCTCTCGGTCAACCGCGCAACGGTGTCGAGCCCCAGCTGCTGGACGATATTCGCCTGCTCGGCGAGCTGGCGCTGCGCATCGGCGATATGCAGTCCCAAGGAATGCATCGACTGGTTGAGCTGCGCATTCTCTTCGCGCAGCGCCGCGGTAACGCGCGCGAACCGCGCCTGCTCGGACCGGCTCGAGCGCAGCAGCGCCATCCACAGCACGGTGAGCAGCGTCAGCGGCATCGCGATCGTCGCGATCACGCCGGGCCATTCGGCCGTCGCCGGCGCGCGGGCGAAATTTTCGGTCGCCGCCATCGCCGCAAAAACGGTCCAGCCGATCCCGAGCAGGATGAGCAGGGCAGGGGCGACACGGTCGCGAAAGGTCGAGGGGCTCGCCGTCTCTTCCTCGACGCCGTCGGCATCGTCGAGCGCGCTCCGGTCGAGCCAGTCGCGTTCGGCGCGCGCGGGCGCGGGGTCGGGCGCCGCCGCCTCGATGGGCGCTGCGCTCGCGGCCTCGGGCTCCGCCGATTGGCCTTCCTGGTCTCCGTTCGCCGCGGAATCCCGCCACAAACCGACGATCTTCTTGTCCCCCGTCATCCTGCCATCATAGCATCAAATGCCCGCCACGAAACGGAAACTTAACCACGGCGTGACAAGGCTGTGGAATGTCCTTCGACAGTGGCCCCCTCGACCGGTATCTGACCGCAGCGATCGGCGACGACGCGGCGATGGCGGCCGACCTGCGCAACGCCTTCACCGGCAGCGCGCGCGATCTCGCCGACCTGATGCGCCGCGCGCGTTGCGACGCCAATTGGAACGTCGCGGCGCTTCGCCTGAAGGGCCTCGCCGCGACCTTCGGCATCATCCCGCTGATCCAGCTCGCCGAAGCGGCGATGGCGGGCGCACCGGGCGATCCGGCAGTGCTGCGCGACATCAACCGGGCGATCGACGAAGTCGCCTGACCGTGACCTGATTGGCACCCCGCGGCACCGGTTCAATCGCCGTTCAGCCGCCTCGCACCATAGCAAATTTCAACACCCCGTCTTGCCTTGGCAACGCTAGAGGTTTAGCCGCGTTTTCCGACAGCGGCTTCCCATGGCATGCCCGGAACGCGGGGCCGAATCGAAGGAGAGATTTCAGATGTTGACCCGTTTTCGCTCGATGCCCGCGACGGCGCTCGCCGCCGTGCTCGGCTGCGCGCTGATGGCGACCGCCGCCGTTCCCGCCGCGGCGCAGGACAAGCCCAAGAAGGAAAAGAAGGGCAAGAAGGAAGAAGAGGCCGCGAAGGGGGTTTCGATCACCCCCAGCAAGGCCTTCGGCCCGGTGGTGAAGAAGATCCAGGACGCCGCGAACCTCAAGGACGCCGCGGCGCTCCAGGCCGCGCTGGCCGAGGGCGAGCCGCAGGCGACCACGCCCGAGGACAAATATTGGATCGGCCACTTCACGCTCCAGCTCGGCATCCTGAACAAGGACAAGGCGACGCAGGGCAAGGGCCTCGAGACGATGCTCGCGTCGGGCAAGACCCCGCCCGAGAGCGCCGCGCTCTATAATTATTACACCGGCAGCTTCGCCTATGACGAAAAGAACTATGCCAAGGCGATCGAGCGGCTCGAGGCGGCGAAGGCCGGCGGGGCGAAGGAAGCCCAGCTGCCGACGCTGCTGATGGACAGCTATCTCGCCAGCGGCCAGGTCGACAAGGGCATCACCCTCGCCAAGGAAGCGATCGAGGCGACCCGTGCCGCGGGCCAGCGCCCGTCGGACGAGCTCTACGTGCGTCCGATCCGCGCGCTGCAGGCCGCGAACCGCAACGAAGAAGTGCTCGACATGATGACGCTGCGCATGCGCGACTATCCGCAGCCGCAGGTGTGGCGCCAGACCCTGTTCATCCTGCTGCAGCAGACCGGCGAGAACAAGGAAGTCGCGCTCGACACGCTGCGCCTGATGCGCGCGACGAATTCGATGCTCCAGCGCCCCGAATATCTCGAATATGCGTCGCTCGCCACCGAAGCCGCGCTGCCGGGCGAGGTCGTGTCGGTGATCAAGGTGGGCAAGGCCGCCAAGGTCATCCCCGACAAGGACGCCAAGTTCGACGAGATCGCCAAGACGCAGGGCGATCGCATCGGCGACGAGGAAACGACGCTGACGGCCTATGCCGCCAAGCCCACGACCTTGTCCGATCCGAAGCGCGCCGGTGCGACCGGCGACGTGATGGTCGGCTATGGCCGCTACGCCGACGCCGTGAAGCTGTACGACGCCGCGCTCGCGGCGGGCGGCGACAAGGAACTCTGGACCTATCGCAAGGGCGTCGCCCAGGCGCTCGCCGGCGATAGCGCGGGCGCGAAGGCGACCCTCGCGACGATCACCGGCCCGCGCAAGCGCCTCGCGCAGCTTTGGACGGTCAAGATCGACACGCCGGCTGCTGCTCCGGCCGCAGCGGCGGCCCCGGCGGCGCCGACGACCTGATCCGTTCGATCCGCTATCGAGAAGGGCGCCGTCCGCAAGGACCGGCGCCCTTTTTCGTGGCCGGAAGCGACGCGGACTGCGGTCGGGCGCCGGCCTAGGAGGTCTCGCCCTGGTCCTCCGCCGCGGGCTTTTCCTTCAGGATCAGATAGCGATAGACGCCGATCGCGTTGATGATCAGCAGCGCGATATTCTGCCACCCGATGCCTTCGCTGTCGGGTTGCAGGAACCCCCACAGGATCAACGCGATGCTGCTCGTCACGAACACCACGAACGCCCAGCCGGTCCAGCGCCGCCCGAGGTTCAACGACACCACCAGTGCCGCCAGCGTCGCCGCGCCCGCGCCATAATATTGCAGTCCGGTCAGGATCGCTTCATTCAAACCCATGCTCCGATCAAGGCCAGCACCCCCGACCCGGCGAGGAAGGGCCAGATGATGTGCCGTCCCCCGGTACACGCGGCGTTGACCAGTCCGGTTCCCACCCAGCCGACACCGATCACGACGATCAGCCCGCGCGGCGTACCCGGCCAGGCGACGGTCGCCGCCGACAGCAGCATCAGCACCGCCATCGCGTGCCAGGCGAAGCGGAACACCTTGCGCGGCAGGTCGGCGAGCAAAATGCCGCGCTTGATGCGCAGCAGTGGCTGGATCAGCCGTTTCTCGCCGAGAATCGAATGGGTGAGGGCGGACAGCGTCATCGCCGCCGCGGCAAGCCACAGCCAGTTCATGTCCGGATCGCTCCGGCGCCTTCAGCCCCCATATTCCCCCCTCGATTGAAACCTTAACCCGCGCCTATCAGTTCGCGGCCGATCAGCATGCGCCGAATCTCGTTCGTCCCGGCGCCGATATCGAGCAGCTTGGCATCGCGCCAGTAGCGCTCGACCGGCCAGTCCTTGGTGTAGCCCGCACCGCCCAGCGCCTGGATCGCTTCGCCCGCGACCTTCACCGCATTTTCGCTCGCGAGCAGGATGCAGCCCGCAGCGTCGAAGCGCGTCGTCTGCCCCGCGTCGCACGCCTTGGCGACGTTGTAGACATAGGAGCGCGCCGACTGGAGCATCACATACATGTCGGCGACCTTCGCCTGCATCAGCTGGAAGCTGCCGATCGGCTTGCCGAACTGCTTGCGGTCGCGGACATAGGGAATGACCGTGTCGAGGCACGCCTGCATGATCCCGAGCTGGAGCCCCGCGAGCACGACGCGCTCATAGTCGAGCCCCGACATCAGCACGCCGACCCCGCCATTTTCGGGACCCATCACCTGTTCCTCGGGGATTTCGCAATCGTCGAACACCAGCTCGGCGGTCGGCGAGCCGCGCATGCCGACCTTGTCGATCTTCTGCCCGATCGAAAACCCCGGCATGTCCTTTTCGATCAGGAAAGCGGTGATGCCGCGCGACCCGGCTTCGGGCGACGTCTTGGCATAGACGACGAGCGTATCGGCACAGGTCGCATTGGTGATCCAGAATTTCGTGCCGTTGAGCACATAGCCGCCCTGGACCTTCTCGGCCTTCAGCTTCATCGACACGACGTCGCTGCCCGCGCCCGCCTCCGACATCGCGAGGCTGCCGACATGTTCGCCGCTGATCAGCTTGGGGAGATATTTGGCCTTCTGCTCGGCATTGCCCCAGCGGCGGATCTGGTTGACGCACAGGTTCGAATGCGCGCCATAGCTGAGCCCGATCGCTCCGGATGCCCGCGACACTTCCTCGACCGCGATCACATGCTCGAGGTAGCCGAGCCCCAGCCCGCCGAACTCCTCCTCCACGGTGATGCCGTGCAGCCCGAGTTCGCCCATCTGCGTCCACAATTCGTCGCGCGGGAACCAGTCCTCGGCGTCGGCGTGCGCGGCGAGCGGCGCGATCTGTTCGTCGGCGAAGCGGGCGGTCGTTTCGCGGATCATCTCGGCATTTTCGCCGAGCGCGAAGTCGAAATCGGGGGTGGCGCGCATAAGTTCCTCTATTCTCTTGTCGGTTGCGACTAGCAGGAAGGTGCCGCAAACAGAAGGGGATGCACAAGACAGACTATTATGCCGAAAAGCCCATAGTGCTTGCCTGACGCCCTGCGCGGCGGCAATGGGCAGGCCATGACGAGCGATATGACGCATCTGGACCGCCTGGAGGCGGAGAGCATTCACATCATGCGCGAGGTGATGGCGGACGCGGCGAAGCCGGTGATGCTGTACAGTGTGGGCAAGGACAGCGCGGTGATGCTGCATCTGGCGCGGAAGGCTTTCTATCCGTC
>NZ_LNSB01000048.1 GCF_001468285.1 Sphingopyxis sp. HIX
CACGCCGACCCCGACCGGCGTCACCCCCGCCGCGAGCTGCCCGACCATCGCCGGCCCCGCGCTGACCGACCTCGGCACCATCACCGGCCCGCAGGGCACCTGGCGCAACTGCGGCTTCCCCGCGCGCTTCACCGCCACCACCGCGATCCCGAAGGTCGCTGGCGTGATCTATTCGCTGCCCGGCCGCGTCGATGTCGGCACGGATCAGGGGCCGACCGAAGATGCGGGCGATGCTGCCGACGTCACGCTGACGATCGATCCGGGTGTCACCATCTTCGGTTCGACTGGCGTGTCCTTCCTCGTCGTCAACCGCGGCAACAAGATCGACGCGGTCGGCACCCCGGCGCAGCCGATTGTCTTTACCGGCCGCGGCAACGTCGTCGGCTCGGCGACCGACGACATCTCGCAGCTGTGGGGCGGCGTCGTGCTGCTCGGCCGCGCGCCGGTCACCGACTGCCTTGCGCCGGGCGCGACGCCGGGGACCAACGCCTGCGAACGCGATACCGAAGGTGCGTCGGGTGCTTTGTACGGCGGCGAACTCGTCGCCGATAATTCGGGGCGCATGTCGTTCGTCCAGATCCGCTACTCGGGCTTCAACCTGACCCCGAACAGCGAGCTGCAGGGTCTGACCCCCTCGGGCACCGGTTCGGGCACGGTGATCGAGAATATCCAGGTCCATAACAGCTCGGACGACGGCATCGAAGTGTTCGGCGGTCGCGTCAACATGCGCAACCTGGCGATCACCGGCGCCGAGGACGACGGCCTCGACACCGACGTCGGCTATAAGGGCAACGTCCAGTTCCTGCTGGCGGTGCAGCGTGCCGGCGGCGCGGTCGGCGACTCGATGCTCGAGATCGACTCGAACGGCAACGAAGACACGACCCCGCGCCAGAATGTCGCGTTGTCGAACTTCACCTTCATCCACCGCAACAATGCGGCCAGCAACGCGGCGACGGTGCTGATCCGCGGCGGCGCCGACTATCGCTTCATGAACGGCGTGATCGCGGCGCCGGGCATCTCGTGCATCCGCATCAACTCGGCGACCACCGTGCAGACCGCGGGTCCCGACGAAGCCGGCCCGCCGAAGTTCGACTCGGTCAACATGCAGTGCGGCGGCACCAGCGCCTTCACCGGCTCGGGCGGCGTCACCAACGACCAGGTCGCGGCGATCTTCAACGCGGGTACGAACAACAATTCGACCTTCGTCCCGACGCTGGCCAGCGTGTTCATCAACGGCTCGGCCGAAACCGCCCGCCCGGCGTTCAACCCCGTTCCGATCAACGCCTTCTTCGTGAACGCGGGTTATGTCGGCGCGGTGCGCGACGCCGCCGACACGCGCTTCCAAGGCTGGACCTGCAACTCGGCCACGGCGAACTTCGGTTCGTCGAGCGGTGCCTGCACGGCCATCCCCGTCTGACGCGCCGACGTCCGAATATAGGGGCGGGGCGCACCGACGGCGGAGCGCCCCGCCCCCTATCCCATCTGCAAACAGGGGTTTTTTGATCATGACCACGCGGCCGCTCTTCGCCAGCCTGCTGCTTATCTCGTCGGCTCTGGTGTCCCCCGCGGCGCTGGCGCAGGACGCCGGGCCCGCGGGCGACAGCGTCCAGTCGACGCCGCCGACCGAGGATGTCGCACAGCCCGCGACCGATGCGGCGCCGGGCGACGTCCCCGCCGAAGAAGAGCCCGACGTCTCGATCCCCGGCGGTGCGGACGCTGAAATCGTCGTCACCGGCCGCTATACTCCGAACATTGTTCGCGCGACGCCCGAGGTGGTGTCGGTGCTCTCGTCGGCCGACATCGCGCGCACCGGCGAAGGCGACATCTCGGGCTCGCTGCAGCGCGTCACCGGCCTGTCGGTCGTCGGCGGCGGCTTCGTCTATGTCCGCGGCCTCGGCGACCGTTATTCGCTGGCGCTGCTCAACGGTTCGCCGCTGCCCAGCCCCGAGCCGTTGAAGCGCGTCGTCCCGCTCGACATCTTCCCCTCGAACGTCATCGATTCGACGCTCGTTCAGAAAAGCTATTCGGTGAACTTCCCCGGCGAGTTCGGCGGCGGCGTGATCAACCTCACGACCAAGTCGACTCCGCGCGAAAGCTTCCTGACCTTCTCGGGCGGCATTGGCTGGGACAGCGAGACGACCAACGAGCTTGGCTATACCTATTATGGCAGCGACACCGACTGGACGGGCTTCGATGACGGCACGCGCGACGTCCCGCCGCTGCTCAGCGCGGCCTTCGCCAGCGGCAAGCCCATCCTCGAAGGCGCCGACTTCAGCCAGACCAATCTCGAAGCGATGGCGATGGAGCTGTCGAACGCCCCGACGACCTTGCTGCAGCAGAACAACCATATCCCGGTCAACTGGTCTGCCGGTGTCACCGGCGGGCTCAATTTCGCGCTGCCCGACGGCGAACTCGGCATCATTGCGACCGCCGGGATCAGCAACAAGTGGCGCACCCGCGACACGCTCCAGCAGACCTCGCTCGACCCCGATCTCGAAGGGCCGCCGCAGACCGATTTCCAACGCGTCATCACCGACAATCGTATCGTCGTGAACGGCCTGCTCGGTTTCGGCCTCGAACTCGGTGATCACAAGTTTCGCTGGACCAGCCTCTATATCCGCGACACGCTGAAGCAGGCGCGCCTGGGGCTGGGCAGGGATCAGAATGTTCCCGATCGCGAAACCATGGTGCAAGACACCGCCTGGTACGAACGCCAGCTGATCAACACCCAGCTGGTCGCCGAATTCGACTTCGACCAGCTCCAGCTCGACCTGCGCGGCGGCTATGCCAATTCGCAGCGTGAGGCGCCCTATGAGCGCAGCTTCACCTATATCCGCTCCAACCTGCCACTGGCGCAGGATCCGGTCGGCGACAAGTTCGTCAACGACCTCGGCGGCAACCGCGGCAGCGCGACGATCGCCTTTTCGGACCTGAACGAGGATCTGTGGTCGGGCGGCGTCGATCTCAGCTATGAACTGGCACCCAGCATTACCGCCAGTGTCGGCTATGCCTATAGCGACACCCACCGCGTCGCGGTGCGCCGCGCCTTCCAGTTCCGCGCGGCGAACCTGCCGATTCCGGTGCAGCAATTGCGCCCCGATTTCCTTCTCTCCGATGCGTCGATCCAGCTCTACGACATCACGCTTGTCGAAACCTCGGCGCAGGACGGAACGGCCGCGTTCGACGCGAATCTCACGACCCATGCAGGCTATGCGCAGGTGCAGGCCGAACTGACGTCGGGGGTGAACGTCAATGCCGGCGTCCGCTACGAGGATGCAAAGCAGACGGTCTCGCCGATCGACCTGTTCAACACGGGCGGTAACGCCATCGCCGTGACCGACCTCAACAACGACTATTGGCTGCCCGCGGTCACGCTGACCTGGGAAGTCGCACCCGACATGCAGCTCCGGCTCAACGGGTCGAAGACGATTGCGCGCCCGCAGTTCCGCGAACTGATCGCGCAAATCTATCAGGACCCCGAATCGAACCGCCAGTTCCGCGGCAACCCGTCGCTGACCGACAGCGAACTGATGAATGTCGAACTGCGCTACGAATGGTATTTTGCCAAGGATCAGCGGTTCACCGCTGCGGGCTTCTACAAGAAGATCGACAATCCGATCGAGGCGTACACCTCGATCAGCACCGACTCGGTCGCCAATACCAGCTTCGCCAACGCGCCCGAGGCGACGCTTTACGGCGCCGAAGTCGAGGTGCAGAAATATGTCCCGCTCGACGGACTGGGCGAATCGGCGTTCTGGCAAAGCCGCCGCCTGGTGCTGATCGGCAACTATACCTGGACGAAGTCGGAAATTAAGGTCGGCGATGGTGATACCACGGTGATCAACGGTGTCGAACTCGACGCGAGCGACTTCTTCTTCGACGGCTCGCCGCTCACGGGGCAGTCGGACCATCTGGTCAATGTCCAGATCGGGCTCGAGGATCAGGACAATTTGTCGCAACAGACGCTGCTGCTGACCTATGCCAGCCCGCGCGTCACTAGCCGCGGTCCGTCGGGCCAGCCCGACATTCGCGAAAAGCCGGGAATCCAGCTCGATTTCGTTGCGCGGCAGGGTTTTGCCGTTTTCGGCAAGGACATCGAACTCAAGTTCGAGGCGCGCAACCTGACGGGGCGCAAATATCAGGAAGTGCAGGAAAATGCCGAAAGCCGCATCTTCCTCAACCGCTACAAGCTCGGCCGCACCTTCTCGCTGAGCGCGTCGCTGAAGTTCTGAGGCGTGGTACGCCCTCCCCTTCAGGGGAGGGCAGCGAGACTTGGCGGCTTGCCGCCTAGTCGCAGCGGGTAGGGGCCCGAGGCCTTGCGCGAGGCCGACGGCCCCACCCCGACCCCACCCCTGAAGGGGAGGGGCTTACGTGCGGCGAGCCGCCTCAGGCCGGACTCGCCCCTCTGTCAAAAAACTGTAATCTTCCCGTCAGCTGATTGTCACCGATCGCCCCTAGGCGATTCGCGAGACGCAATTTCAGGCGGGGGTAAGACGGGCTTTTCATGGCGACGCTGATGTCCGGATCGGCCGTGCGGGGCCCGCGTGCGCTGCCCGCGTGGTTGCGGCTGCGCAGCCGCTCGCCGCGCGCGACAGGACCGCTGCTGCTGATCGGCCTGCTGGCGCTGCTGCTCGCGGTACAGGCGGTGCGGCTGGTCTGGACGCTCGTCACCCCGCTGTCGCCGCTCGGCGCGTGGCAGCCGCAGACCGCGGTGATTGCCTCGCCCGCCGAACGCCGCGCGCTGTTCGCGAGCTTCGATCCCTTTTTCCGTACCGGCGGGCAGGGCCCCGCGAGCGCCACCGTCACCGCGCTCGGCCTCACCCTGTTCGGCGTGAACATCAACGAGGCGACCGGCGGCGGCTCGGCGATCATCGCGGGCGAGGATGGCATCCAGACCAGCTATGCCGTCGGCGAGGAAATCGCGCCGGGGGTCAAGCTCGTGGGGGTCGCCTTCGACCATGTGCTGCTCGACCGTGGTGGCGCGCGCGAAAGCCTGTTCCTCGACCAGAGCGGCGACGCCGCGGTCGCGGCGCCCGCCACCCCGCTGCCCGCCCCGACGCAGGTCGGTGCGCCCGCCGCCGCCGATCCCAATGCCGTTGCGGGCGAACTCTCGCCCGCCGCGCTGAAAGCCGGGGTCGGCTTCGCGCCGCGCAGCGAGAATGGCAAGGTCACCGGCGTGGTCGTCCAGCCGCAGGGCGACGGCGCGACCTTCCGCGCCGCGGGCCTGCGCCCCGGCGACGTCGTGCGCGGTATCAACGGTCGCCCCATCGGATCGGCGAGCGACGCCGCGGCGCTCGCCAGCCAGTTCGCACCGGGTGCGCGCATCTCGCTCGAAATCGAGCGCGGGGCGCAGGTCATCCCGATCGCCATCTTTGTGTCGAAGTAAGGCTCTATGCGTCTCAAACTGTCCCTGATGCTTGCCGCCGCGCTGGTTTCCGCCGCGCCGCTCCCGGCGCTCGCGCAATATTCGCTGAACGTCCGCGACGCCGACATCCGCGCCTTCATCCAGGATGCCGCGCGCATTACCGGGCGCACTTTCGTCATCGACGGCCGCGTCAACGGCAAGGTGTCGGTCGTCACCGACCGGCCGCTGTCGCGCAGCGAATATTTCGAGATTTTCCTCGCGACGCTGCGTTCCAACGGCCTCGTCGCAGTGCCGGGGCCCAACGGCGCCTATCGCATCCAGCCGATCGACGGCGCCGCGGCGCAGCCCGGCCGCATCGGCGGCAGCGGCGCGGCGCAGAACCAGTTCGTGACCGAGATCATCCGCCTCCGCCACATCGACGCCGTCGCGGCGGTCGAAACGCTGCGCCCGCTGGTCAGCCCGCAGGGCTCGCTCACCGCGAACCGCAACGCCAACAGCCTCGTCGTCGCCGACTTCGCCGACAATATCCGCCGCATCCGCGCGCTCGCAAACAGCATCGACCGCGATACCTCGACCAGCCAGATCGTCACGCTCAAGAACGCCGGCGCGCGCGAGATCGCCGCCGCGCTGCAGGCGCTCGTCCCGGCGGCGGGCGAGGGGGCGCAGTCGCCCGTCGCGATCGTGCCGATCGACAGCAGCAATGCGATCGCGCTCCGCGGCGACCAGGCGCTCGTCGCGCGCTTCGTTTCGATGGCGAACGACCTCGACGCCAAGGCGGCGGGCGGCACCGAGCTCCGCGTCTACTGGCTCCAGCACGCCAATGCCGAGACCTTGCTGCCGACGATCCAGCAGCTCGTCGGCGGCGGCAGCGACCCGGCGCAGAAGGCCGGCCTGCCCCCCGCGACCTCGTCCTCCTCGTCGTCCAGCGGCGGCACCTCGGCGCCGAGTGCCGCGCCCGCCGCAGCGACGCCGACGTCGGTCAGCGGCGCGGGCGGCAGCATCGCGACGCGCGGCCCCGCGATCGTCACCCGCTACGAGGGCGCCAACGCGATCATCGTCGCAGCGAACAGCGACGTGCAGCGCATGCTCGGCGAGCTGATCCGCCAGCTCGACAGCCGCCGCGAACAGGTGCTGGTCGAGGCTATCGTCGTTGAAATCGGTGACAGTGCGGCGAAGCAGCTCGGCGTGCAATTCCTCTTGGGCGGCAAGAATATCCCCTTCGCCGCGACGAGCTACAGCAACGCTTCGCCGAACATCCTGACGCTCGGCGGCGCCTTCGCCGCGAACGAGCTGTCGCAGGACACGACGACGGTGAACGGCAACACCACGACGACGACGACGGGCAGTTCGTTCGGCAATACGCTGCAGGAAGCCGCGGCGGCGCAGCTGCTCCAGGCGACCGGAGGCTTTGCGGGCTTTGCCGGCGATATCGGCAAGAACACGGTGTTCGGCGCGATCATCAACGCGGTGAAGTCCGACACGACGTCGAACCTGCTCGCGACCCCGCATATCGTCACGCTCGACAATCAGGCCGCGAAATTCCTCGTCGGGCAGGAAGTGCCGATCACGACGGGCGAGGCGCTCAGCGACAATTTCGACAACGCCTTCCGCACCGTCCAGCGCGAAGAGGTCGGCATCAAGCTGGAAGTCACGCCGCAGGTCAACGGCGCGGGCGAGGTCAAATTGTTCCTGCGCCAGGAAGTGTCGAGCGTCGCGGGGCCGGTGTCGTCGCGCAACAGCGACCTCATCCTCAACAAGCGCTCGTTCGAGACCGTGCTGACCGTCGACGACGGCGAGATCCTGGCGATCGGTGGGCTGCTCAACGACGACGAGCGCAAGACGATCGAGCGCATCCCGCTGCTGAGCGACATCCCGCTGATCGGCGAGCTGTTCAAGTCGCGCAGCCGCAGCCGCGCCAAGACCAACCTGATGGTCTTCATCCGCCCGACGATATTGCGCAGCCGCGAGGACAATGCCGCGCTCACCGCGCGCCGCTATGGTTATGTCCGCGACGTCCAGCTGCGTCGCAACCCGAACGAGGAACCCGCGATCGACACGCTGGTACGCGACTATATGGGGACGACCCCGCCCGCGCCGCCGAGCCCGAGCGACGTCACCGTCGGCCCCGTCGACCTGCCCGCGCTGCGCGCCCCCGAGGGGACGGTCACGACCACCGACGTCCCGCCCTCGATCTCGAACGCGCCCGCGCCGCCCCCCGGAGACTATCCGTGACCGATCCCGAACCGATCGCCGCTCCCCCGGCGCCGGTCGACATCCCTTATGCCTTCGCGCGCACCCACGGCGTCGTCATCGCGCCCGGCGAGGGCGGCGTGTGGCTCGCGACCCTGCGCGAGGGCAGCGACCCCGCGGTGCTGATCGAGGTGAAGCGCTATCTCGCCGCGCCGCTCAAGGTCGCAACCGCGGGCACCGCCGATTTCGACCGGCTGCTGTCGGACCATTATGCCGTCGACGCCTCGGCCGCCGCGATGGCGGGCTCGCTCGACGGCAGCGACCTCGAACTCGGCATCCCGAGCGCCGAGGATCTGCTCGACAGCGCCGACGACGCCCCCGCGATCCGCCTGATCAACGCGATCATCGCCGAAGCGGTGCGCCAAGGCGTCAGCGACATCCATATCGAACCCTATGAGAGCGGGCTCGTCGTGCGCATGCGCACCGACGGCGTGCTGCGCGAGCATCTGCGCATGCCGCCGCACGTCGCGCCCGTCGTGGTTAGCCGCATCAAGGTGATGGCGCGCCTCGACATCGCCGAGCGCCGCGTGCCGCAGGACGGGCGCATCGCGCTGACGCTGGCGGGCAAGGCGGTCGACGTCCGCGTCTCGACCTTGCCGAGCCGCGCGGGCGAGCGCGTGGTGATGCGTATCCTCGACAAGGATACCGCGGGCATCGACTTCGACGTCCTCGGCCTCGCGGGCGCCGCCGACCAGATTTTGCGCGAGGCGCTCGCCGAGCCCAATGGCATCATCCTCGTCACCGGCCCGACAGGTTCGGGCAAGACGACGACGCTTTACGCGGCGCTCAAGCAGCTCAACGACGGCCAGCGCAACATCCTGACCGTCGAGGACCCGGTCGAATATGCCGTCGACGGCGTCGGCCAGACGCAGGTGAATGCCAAGGTCGGGCTCGATTTCGCCGCGGGCCTCCGCGCGATCCTGCGCCAGGATCCCGACGTCGTGATGGTCGGCGAAATCCGCGACCGCGAGACCGCCGATATCGCGGTGCAGGCGTCGCTCACCGGCCACCTCGTGCTCTCGACCGTGCACACCAATGATGCGGTGGGCGCGATCACGCGCCTCAAGGACCTCAAGGTCGAGCCCTTCCTGCTCGCCTCGACCTTGCGGGCGGTGCTGGCGCAGCGGCTGGTGCGCAAGCTCTGCGATCATTGCCGCGAGCCGGTGCAGGCCGACAACAGCATCGCCGCGATGCTGGGGCTCGACATCGGCACCGTCGTCTGGAAGCCCAAGGGCTGCGACGCGTGCGGCGGCACCGGCTTCAAGGGCCGCGTCGGGGTGTTCGAGGCGATCAAGGTCGACGAGACCGTGCGCCGCTACATCTACGCCGGCGGCGACGAGGCGATGATCGCGAAACACGCCTTCCTGAAGGCGCCGACGCTGGCGTCGGCGGCGCGCGCGATGGTTGCCAAAGGGCTGACCACGCCCGAGGAAGCGATCCGCATCGCGCGGCGCGAGGATGTCGATGCCTGATTATCGCTATGTGGCGATCGATCCCCAGGGCCGCGAGCGCAAGGGGCGGCTGACCGCCGCGAACGACGATGCCGCGCGCGCCGACCTGATCCGCCGCAGCTTCCACATCGTCGCGGTCGAGCCGGCGGGGGCGAAACCCGCGGGCCGCGCGTTGCTCGCGTTTCGCCGCACGCGGCTCAGCAGCAAGGAACTCGCGCTCTTCACGCGCCAGCTCGCGACGCTCGCCGAGGTCGCGCCGCTCGAGGAAGCGCTGCGCACGCTGACGCGCCAGAGCGAGGCCGAAAGCGCGCGCGAGGTGATCGGCGACGTCCACGCCGGGCTGCTCGAAGGTCGCCGCCTCGCCGACGCTATGGCGCGCCAGCCCGCAAGTTTCCCGCCGCTCTATCGCGCGATGGTCGCCGCGGGCGAGACCACGGGCAGCCTGACCGTCATCCTCGCGCGGCTGGCCGACCTGCTCGAACGCCAGGCCGAGGTGCGCGGCAAGCTGATCGCGGCGCTTGCCTATCCGATCGTGCTCGCGGTGGTAGCGATCGGGGTCGTCGCGGCGCTGATGATCTTCGTCGTGCCGCGCGTCGTCGAGCAATTCACCGACACCGGCCAGCAATTGCCCTTCCTGACGCGTGCGGTGATCGCGGTGTCGAACTTCGCTGCCAACTGGTGGTGGCTGATCGCGCTGCTGCTCGCCGCGGGTGCCTTCGGCTGGGTCGCGGCGATGCGCCGCCCGGCGTTCAAGGCGCGCGTCGATGCGCGGTTGCTGCGCCTGCCCTTGCTCGGACGGCTGCTGCGCGATCTCTATGCGGCGCGGTTCGCGCGCACGCTATCGACGATGGTGTCGAGCCGGCTGCCGCTCGTCGAGGGGCTCAAGCTCACCGTGCCGACGATCCGCAACGCCGCGCTCGCCGGCGCGACCGCGACGATCGTCGATCAGGTGCGCGCGGGCGGCGGGCTTTCCGCCGCGCTGCGCGATGCCGGGGTCTTCCCGCCCCTGCTCGTCTATATGACCGCGAGCGGCGAAAGCGCGGGACGGCTCGAGGTGATGCTCGAGCGCGCCGCCGACTATCTCGAGCGCGAGTTCGATCGTTTTACCGCCGCGTCGATGGCGCTTCTCGAACCTGTCATAATTGTCGTTATGGGGTCGTGCGTCGCCCTCATCATCCTCGCCATCCTGCTCCCGATCCTCCAGTTGCAGAACCTAGCCGGACTTTGAAAATGTCGCTGATGAAGCTATTCTTTCGCCTGATGCTCGATCCGTCCTTCACCAATCAGGCGCGCCCCGCCCGCCGTCGCAAAAGCGACGAGCGCGGTTTCACCCTCACCGAACTGATGGTCGTGATCTTCATCATCGGCCTGCTCGCGACGGTGGTGATGATCAACGTCCTGCCCAGCCAGGACAAGGCGATGGTGACCAAGGCCAAGGCCGATATCGCGACGCTGGAAACCGCGCTCGAACAATATCGGCTCGACAATCTGACCTATCCGGCGTCGGGCGACGGTCTCAATGCGCTGAAGGTCGCGCCGCCCGCGCTGGCGCAGCCCGAACGTTACCGCCGCGGCGGCTATATCAAGGCGCTGCCGCAGGATCCGTGGGGCCGCCCCTATAATTACCAGGCGCCGGGCGCGAACGGAAAGGCGTTTGATATCTGGTCGATGGGCGCCGACGGCGCGCCGGGCGGGACCGACGAAAATGCGGATATCCGCAGCGACAGCCAATAAATAGGGACAGTCCCTATTTAATTGAGGACGGGCCGATCGAACAATCGTCAGCCTTGGGATTAAATAGGGACTGTCCCTATTTATTTACGCGACGGCGCGTGCGCGAACGCGGCTTCACCCTCGTCGAACTGATGGTCGTGCTCGCGATCATGGCGCTCGCCGCGACCGCGGTGGTGCTGACGATCCCGGGGGAAGAGCGCAGCGTGCGCAGCGAGGCCGACCGCCTCGCCGCGCGCCTCGCCGCGGCGCGCGACGTCGCGGTGATCGAGGGGCGCAGCGTGTCGGTCAATTTTGCGCCCTCGGGCTATGGCTTCGAACGCCGCGTCGCGGGCGAATGGCAGGCGCTGCCCGGGCGCAGCTTCGAACAGCGGAACTGGCCGTCGGACGTGCGCTTCGTCGCGGGCAATGGGCAGGGCGCAGCGCGCATATTGTTCGACCGCGTCGGGACCAGCCCGACGCCGCAGGCGCTGCTACTCGCGGGCGGCGACGCGCGCGAGGTCGTGCGCGTGTCTGCCACGGGGGAGATCAGCCGTGGCGAATAGGGGCGAAGGCGGATTTACGCTGCTCGAAATGCTGGTCGCGCTCAGCATCATCAGCATCGCGGCGCTGACGCTCGTGCGGCTCGACGCCTTTGCGGTGCGCACCGCGGGCGACCTCGACAAAAGCACGATGGCGGGCATCGTCGCGCAGAACCGCGCGGTCGAGCTGTGGACCGACCCCGCCCCGCCGACGATCGGCAACAGCGCGGTCGGCGTGGCGAACGCCGGGCGCAACTGGCGCGTCGAGCAGCGCGTCAGCAAGACCGCCGACGACAGCCTGCTGCGCATCGACCTGGTCGTCCGCCCCGAAAGCGGCAGCGGGCAGGCGGCGCTGACGATCATCAGGCCCAGCCGATGAGAGATCGCGATTACTCCCTTCCCCCGTTCGCCCTGAGCTTGTCGAAGGGCTGTTCTTTCTTTCGAGCGTCGAAAGACAAGAGCGGTGCTTCGACAAGCTCAGCACGAACGGATTGGGGGGCATGTCCGAACGGCTTCACCCTCGTCGAGATGCTCGTCGCACTGTCGCTGTTCGCGGCGATCGCGGCGATGGGCGTCGGTCTGCTGCGCAGCAGCGTCGATACGCAGGATGCGGTGCAGGAGCGGCTGAAGGCGATGAGCGGGGTCAACCGCGTTCGCGCGCTGATGGCGAATGACCTCGCGCAGGCGCTGCCGCGGGCGACGCGCGGGGCCTCGGGCGAGATGATCCCTGCCTTTGCCGGGTCCGAAACGGGCTTCGCGCTCGTCCATGGCGGCGCGGGATCGCTCGAGGCCGGGGCGCGGCCCAATGTCGAGCGCGTCGCTTATGCCTTCACCGGCGGCGAGTGGCGCCGCGCGGTGCAGCCGATGCTCGACGGCACGCCGCTCGGCGACGGCGACCGGCTGGTCGGCGAGGTGACCGGCGTCGCGATCCGCTACCGCGACGACCAGGGGCAATGGGGCGGGAGCTGGAACAGCGAGCCTGGCGACCGCCTGCCGCGCGCGGTCGAGGTACGGCTGACGCGCCGCGGCGGCGCGCCGCTGACGATGCTGTTCCTGACCGCGCCTGCGCCGCCGCCGTCGCTGCCGCTCGGGACGCCCGCGCCATGATCCGCCGCGCACCCGGTGAACGCGGCGCGGCGCTGCTCAGCGTGCTGCTGCTCGTGTCGGTGATGGCGGTGATCGCTGCGACCGCGCTCGACCGGCTGACGCTTGCGACGCGCATCGCGGGCAGCGCGGCGACGGTCGATCAGGGGCGGGCCTATGCCTTCGCCGCCGAGGAGATCGCGATGCGCCGCGTCGCCGACCTCGTCGGGCGCGACAAGGCGAAGCTCACGCTCGCGGGCGACTGGCTCGGGCGCGATTTCACCTTGCCGCTGCCGAACGGGCAGGGGAGCGCGCGGCTGACCGACGCGAACAATTGCTTCAACCTCAACAGCCTGGTCGCCGAGACGGCGCCGGGGCGCTTCAGCCAGCGGCCGGGGACGACGGGCCAGTTCGCCGAGTTGATGACCTTGGTCGGGATCAATGCCGACGAGGCGCGGATGATCGCGGGGGCGACCGCCGACTGGCTCGACAGCGACAGCGTCGACGGCCCGCTCGGCGCCGAGGACGGCGTCTATCGTTCGCTGCCCGGCGGCTATCTGCCCGCCAACCGCAAGATGGTCGACGCCAGCGAGTTTCGCGCGGTGCGCGGGGTGACTCCCGCCATCTATGCGCGGCTCAAACCCTGGATCTGCGTGCTGCCCGCGACCGAGCCGGTGAAGCTCAACATCAACACGCTTGCACCCGCGCAGGCGCCGCTCCTCGCGATGCTGCTGCCCGGGCAACTCGGCGTCGCCGATGCGCGCGCGGTGCTGGCGGCGCGTCCCGCGGGCGGCTATGGCAGCAGCGTGCGATTCTGGGAGTCCGGACCGCTCGCCCGCCTCGACCCGCCGACCGACGTCGCCGAGCAGGCGGGGGTGACGAGCCGCTGGCTGGCGCTGACGACCAATGTGACGATGGGGGATGGTTTCTTGACGGCAGAATCGCTCATCGACGCCTGGGGCGGCGCGCAAGCGGCGGGCGCCGCGCCGCCGGTGATCGTCCGGCGCGACTGGGGCGAATCCGACTGACATGGCGCGCACATTGCTTCTCTGGCTGCCGACGCAGGCGGCGCTGAACCGCGGCGACGCGCCCGAGCCCAGCTGGCTGCGCGTCGACGACGGGGTGATCGTCGATTCGGGGCAGGACGACGGCTGGGTCGACGCGTGGGAGCGGCCGCAGGAGGATCGCGGCGACGACCGGCTGGTCGCGCTCGCGCCCGCCGCCGACGTGCCGCTGCGCTGGCACCATTATCCCGACGCCGCGCCCGCGCAGGCGGCGGCGATCGCGCGGCTCGACACGCTGCGGACGAGCCTCGGCGATGCGGCGGCGCTGCATGTCGTCGCGGGGCAGCCCGCCGACGCCGGGCAGGCGGTGCCGGTGGCGGTGACGACGCATGCCGCGATGACCGCGTGGACCGACTGGCTGAAGGCGCAGGGGCTCGTTCCTGCGGCGATCATTCCCGCTGCGGCGACGGTGCCGCCGCCGGAAGCCGACAGCCTGTGGACCGCCGAACTCGGCCGCGAGCAGGTGCTGCGCACCGGCGACCGCGCCTTCGCCTCGGACCCCGAACTCGACCCGCTGATCGCCGCCGAGCGGCCGATCGTGCCGCTCGATGCCGACCGAATGCGCGAGGCTTTGCTGCTCTCGCTGGCCGCGCCGCCGCTCGATTTGCTCAGCGGCGCGTGGCAGCCGAAGCGCAGCTGGGCGATCGACCCCGCGATGGTCAAATGGATCAGGCGGCTCGCGACTGCGCTGGTCGCGGTGAGCCTGCTGATCCCGATCGTCTACGCGATCCGCGTCAACTCGGACATTTCGCGCGCCGACGAGGCCGTGGTCGCGAGCGCCAAGAAGGCGGGCATCACCGCGACCGACGCTGCGGCGGCCGAGGCCGAGATCGACCGGCGACTTGCGGCGGCGGGCGGCGGGCCGCTTGCCTTCTCGGTGCCCGCTTCGGCGCTCTACGATGCGATGCGCGATACGCCCGGCGTCGCGCTCAAGACGCTGTCGCACCGCACCGACGGCACGCTGACGACGACGCTCGCCGCGCCGCGCACCGAGGATCTGAACGCCGTGCTGCTCGCGCTGCAGGCGCGCGGCTACAAGGTCACCGCGCAGCCGATGGCGGGCACCGACGGCCAGCAGATGGCGAACATCACCGTGAGGGCCGTCCCATGAGCGAGCGCATCATGACCTGGTGGACCGGCCTGTCGCGCCGCGAACGCTGGCTCGTCGGAATCGCGGGTCTGCTCGCGCTCGGCGTCATCCTGTGGGGGCTGGGGCGCCCGGCCTATGCTGCCTTCGCCGATCTGGAGGCGCAGCACCGCGCCGCGATCGAGCGCGAGGGGCGCGTGGCGGCCAAGCTGCAACTGCTCGCGCGCAAGCCCGCGGGGCCGGCGCCGACCGTGATCGATGCGACGGTCGAGCAATATCTGACCCTGTCGGCCGGCGAGATCGGGCTGACGCTCGACCGCAACGAGGCGCGTGGGCCCGACCAGGCGACCGTCGCAATCGCGACCGCCAAGGCGCCCGTGCTCGCCGACTGGCTCGCCGGCCTCGAGGCGCAGGGCTTCGTCGTCGACCAGCTGACGATCACCCCGGGCAACGACGGCACGGTGGGCATGACGGCCGAGCTGCGGCGGGGAGCCAAGTGATGCGCCGCCGCGTCATCTTCGCCGCGCTGCTGATCGCGCTGATCGTGATCGCCGCGACCTTCCCGATGCGGCTCGCGCTCTCGCTCGCGGGCGCCGAGCGCTCGGGGCTGACCGCGCGCGAGGTCAACGGCTCGGTGTGGGCGGGCGAGCTGATCGAGGCGCGGCTGGGCGCGCTGCCGCTCGGCAATGTCCAAGCCAGCCTGTCGCCGCTCGCGCTGCTCGGCGGGGACGTCGAGCTCGCCTTCGCGCGGCCCGATGCGCGGCTCGGCGAGCTGGCGGGGCGACTCCATGGCAGCAACCCGCGCGGGGTCTCCGAGCTCAATGGCACGACCTCGCTGTCGGGCGGGCTGGGGCTCGTGCCCGTCGACAGCCTGCGTTTCGAGGGCGCGACGATCCGCTTCGACGAACGCGGGCGCTGCACCGCGGCGAGCGGGCGGCTCCAGCTCAGCGTCGGCACTTCGATCGCCGGGCTCGACCTGTCGCGCGGGCTGTCGGGGCCGCTGCGCTGTGCCGACGGGCGCGCGCAGGCGGTGCTGACCAGCCAGTCGGGTATGGAGCGGCTGACGCTCGGCTTCGACGGCAGCGGCGCGTACCGCGCCGAATTCGCGATCACCGCCGACGATCCGACGATGGCGTCCGTGCTCTCGGCGCTCGGCTTCCGCGCCGGCAATGGCGTTTTCGTGCTGGTCAGCACGGGCCGTTTCTAGACCATGGTCGCGGCGGTCGACGCCTTGCCCCTTGGCGCAGGCGTCGGGCTGGCGGCGCTGCTTGGGCTGGTGCTCGGCAGCTTTATCGCGACCATGGTGCTGCGCTGGCCCGATGGAAAGTCGGTGCTCGGGCGCTCGCAGTGCGACGCGTGCGAGCGCCCGCTCGGCGTCGTCGACCTCGTCCCGCTCGCTTCGGCGATCGTATTGCGCGGCCGCTGCCGGAGCTGCGGCGCGCGCATCAATCCCTTCCCTATGCAGGTCGAGCTCGCCTCGGGGCTGATCGGCGCGCTGGCGTTGACGATCCTGCCCGGTACCGCCGGCTGGCTCTGGGCGCTGTTCGGCTGGCTGCTGCTGCCGCTCGCCCTGCTCGACGCGCGCCATATGTGGCTGCCCGACCGGCTCAATGCTTTGCTCGCGATCGCCGGCCTGCTGCTCGCGGGTCCGATGCTGGCTACCCAGATGCTCGACCGCTGGATCGGCGCGCTTGTTGGCGGCGCGGCGCTCGCGCTGGTCGCCTTCGTTTTCAGGCGCCTGCGCGGCAGGGACGGCATGGGGGGCGGCGACCCCAAGCTGATGGCGGCGCTCGGCGCCTGGCTCGGCTGGCAGGCATTGCCGCTGACCCTGCTGCTCGCGAGCTTCGGCGGTCTGCTCTGGGCGCTCTTCACCCAAGGAAAAGGGGACCGGCCGCTTTCGTTGCGATCGGTCCCCTTCGGTACGTTCCTGGCAATCGCGGCTTGGGCCGCGGTGCCTTTGTGGCCGCTGCTGGCTGGATAGCCAGCACCTCCGACGTCAGTCGGAGAAAATATGCTCAGCGCTGGATGACGACGGTCACCGCGCGGCGGTTCTTGGCATAGGCTTCCTCGTTCGAGCCGAGTTCGGCCGGGCGTTCCTTGCCATAGCTGATCACCTCGATGCGCGACGGATCGACGCCGAGCGAGGCGAGATAGTTTTTCGCGGCATTGGCGCGGCGTTCGCCGAGCGCGAGGTTATAGTCGCGCGTGCCGCGTTCGTCGGCATGGCCCTCGAGCAGGACGCGCACCGCGGGGTTGCGCTGCAGCCACTGCGACTGGCTCGCCAGCGTCGCCTGGTCCTCGGCATCGACATTATACTGGTCGAAGCCGAAGAAGATGCGGTCCGACGAGACATTGTTGAGGAAGTCCTGCTGCGAGCCGGGGATCACGCCCGTGCCGCCGCCCGAATTGCCGCCGCTGCCGTCGTCGACGCCGTCGGGGTTGGGGGGCAGCACCTCGGGCGCCTTTTTCGAGCAAGCGCCCACGGCGAGCATTGCGATCGCGGCGATCATGGCGGTGGTTTTCCGTATCGTCATGTTGTCGTCCCTTTCGTGTTAATCCGGATGGTCCTGTTCAGGTCGGGATTAACCCATGTTGAACTCATGGTTCTAACCCGACCGCTCGATATTGGTTCCGCCGCGCAAAAAGCGCGGGTCGGCGCATTACGGCCGGATCGGGCCCCAGCTGGGGTCCGACCCGTCGCCGGGCGTCGGCAGCCGGCGCATGTTCACCCCGGTCAGGTCGACCTGCCACAGGCTCGACTTGCCCTCGCGCCCGCGCGAGGTGCGGAAGAATTGCAGCACACGGCCGTTGGGCGACCAGGTCGGCGCCTCGTCCTGCCAGTCGTTGGTGAGCAATCGCTCGCCGCCGCCCGAGGGGGTCATCACCCCGACGCGGAATTCGCCGCCGCCCATCTTGGTGAAGGCAATGAGGTCCCCGCGCGGCGACCATTCGGGGGTCGCATAGCGCCCGCCGCCGAAGCTGACGCGCTGCTGGTTCGACCCGTCGATGTTCATCGTATAGATTTGCTGGCCGCCCGAGCGATCGCTTTCGAAGACGATCTTCTTGCCGTCGGGCGAGAAGCTGCCGCCGACATCGATACCGGGATTGTTGGTCAGCCGCACCGGGGTGCCGCCCGATGCCGAGACGCGATAGATGTCGGTGTTGCCTGCGACCGCCATCGAAAAGAGGATCTGCGTCCCGTCGGGCGACCAGCGCGGCGCGAAGGTCGCGTTGCGGCTTTCGGTCACCAGCTTTTGCGACCCCGCATCGACGTCGTAGATGAAGACGCGGACGCGGTCCTGCAAATAGCTCACATAGACGATCTTCTTGTAATCGGGCGAGAAGCGCGGGCTCAGCGCGAGCGCCTGGCCGTTGGTGATGAAGCGGTGGTTGCCGCCGTCACTGTCCATGATCGCGAGCCGCTTGATGCGGTTCCCCTTGGGGCCGCTCTCGGCGATGTACGCGACGCGGCTGTCGAAGAAGGGCGATTCGCCCGACAGGCGCGAATAGATGGCGTCGGCGCATTTATGCGCGGCGCGGCGCCAGTCGCCCGGCTGAATCTCGAACCCCTGGCGCACCAGCTCGCTGCCGAGCTGGGTGTCGTAGAGGTAGCAGCCTACGACCAGCCCGCCGGTGCCGCTCGCCCGCACGAAACCGTGGACGACGTTTTCGGCGTCCTGCGCCTGCCAGTCGGCGAATCGCGGCGCGGTGACCTCGTTCATGGTGATCGCGCGGACGCTGCCGGGGCCGAGCGGCGCGTAGAGCCCGCTGCGCTCGAGGTCGGCGGCGATGACTTCGGCGATCTGGCGGCCGAGGCTGTCGGTGCGCAGCCCCGCGACGGTGGTCACCGCCGGCGTCGCGAGCGCGGGGACGGCGATCACGGTGCGGTCCTGCGAGAGCTCACCTTCCACGGTTTCGCTGAGGCGTGGCGCGGGCGCCGGTGTTGACGCTTCGGATGGCGTCTGGGCTGCGAGCGGCGCAGCGAAAGAGATCGAAAACGCCGTGGCGAGGAGGACTGTCTTTTTGGTCATAATTACCTCTTGAAGAAAGTCAGCTCGGCTTCTTTCCAGAAGCTGTAGCTATCATCGGGAAGCTCGGTGAACGGAGCTGCGAGTTCGACGGCGCGCTTGGCACATTCTTGGTGACGTGCGACCTGAAACTGATTGCTTTCATTCTGCCCGGTCGTGACCACACTCGTAAACCCGGCGAGAGCGCCCGACGGTGTGAGTTTGAACTCAACCTTGGTCCGCAACAGATTCACGTCGAGGCCGGAGACCTTGCAACCGTTCCACTTCGGCCGAACCTTGGCATTGATGCTGGCATCGATGGACTGGCGCACCTCGGCGGCGGTCTTCGCGGCGGGAGCGCCCTTGCTCGGCGACTTGGTCGGCTCGCGGCCCAGCCCGTCGACGATGCCGTCGAGCCGTCCGGTCGGGCGGACGCCCGCCTTTTTGGTCGGCGTCTTGGGGGCGGCCTTGGGCGCCGCTTTCTGCACCGCGGGCGGCACCTTTTTCGCCGGGGGCGGGGTTTTCGGGCGAGCGACCTGCTTGGGCGTCGGAGCCGGGGTCGGGCGCACGACGGGTTCGGGCAGCGGCGGGGTCGGCTGCGGCTCGGGCGCGGCGATATCGACCGCATCCTCCTCGCCCAGCCGCGCCGCGGGGGGCGTGTCGCTGATCACCGGTGCGCTCGACTCGGCCGCGGTCTCGGCGACCAGGTCGACCTCCATCGGCGGATTGTCGAAGCGCCGCTCGCCGGCGGTCCATTGCACCGAGAGCAGCCCGATGATCAGGACGTGCGCGACCACCGCGATGGCGATGCCGCGTGCTTCGTTGCCGGAGACTGCCCGTGTTGCCGCCATGATGTCAGCCTATGGCGCCGTGCCTGAACCGTCGGTGACCGCGGGGGTTGGGGCTTCGGCGCCGCCGTCGGCTCCGCTTTCGGATCCCGTGGTGACCAATGCGATGCGCGTCAGCCCGGCGCGGTTGAGTTCGCCCATCACGCGCATCACGCGGCCATAGTCGAGCCCCTTGTCGGCGCGCAGCATGATCTGCTGCGGGCGTTCGCCTTCCTTTTGCGCCGCGGCGATCGCGTCGAGCCGCGCGGGCAGTTCGGCTTCGGGCACGACCTCCTCGCCAATATAAATGGTGTCGTCGCCGTTGATCGACAGCTGCACCGGCTCCTGCTCCTCGGTCTCGACCGGCTTTGCCCTGCTCTCGGGCAGGTCGACGGGAACGGCCGAGGCGAGCAGGGGCGCGGTGATCATGAAGATGATCAGCAGCACCAGCATGACGTCGACGAGCGGGGTGACGTTGATCTCCGACATCGGCGCACGGCGCCCGCCGCGCCCACGCCGCCGGCCGCCGGTGCCGCCCGAGGGACCCGACATCGCCATCAGGCTTCGAGCTCGAGCTCGCGACTGAAGGTCGCGTGCAGCCCGTCGGCGAAGCGGCCGAGGCGCGATTCGAGGCGGTTCAGCCGCTGCGAGAAGCTGTTGTAGGCGATCACCGCGGGGATCGCGGCGAAGAGCCCGATGGCGGTCGCGAACAAGGCCTCGGCGATGCCCGGCGCGACGACGTCGAGGCTGCTCTTGTTCTGCGCCGCGATCTCGGTGAAGGCGCGCATGATGCCCCAGACGGTGCCGAACAGTCCCACGAAAGGCGCGACCGATCCGATCGTCGCGAGCGTGCCGATCTTCTCGGCCAGCCGGTCGACCTCGCCCGCCAGCGCGGCGTTCATCGCGATGCCCAGCCGCTCGCGCGTGCCGTCGCGGTCGATCGCCTTGCCCTTGGTCGAGCGGCGCCATTCGCTGATCCCCGCGGCGAGCACCTTGGCGCTCGGCAGTTCCTCGGCGCTGTTCTTGTCATAGAATTTGTCGATATTGTCGGCGCGCCAGAAATCGCGCTCGAAGCGCTCCGAATCGCGCATCAGCTTGCCGACGCCGCGGCCATGGGTGGCGATCACCGTCCAGACATAGATGGACGCGAGCAGCAGCCCGATCATCACGCCCTTGACGACCCAGTCGGCCTGGAGGAACAGCGCGATCGGCGACAGCGTCGCCGCGTCGGCGGCCAGCGAGATATTGTCTAGCAAGGGATATTCTCTCCATTCATGACGGCGGTGAAGCGCTGGACCCAGTCGAGGGGCTGGCGGCGGGGACGGCCTTCGGGGGACAGGAAGGCCGCGGTGACCCGGCCCTCGGTAAGCGTTTCGGAGCTGAACGCATCCTGACCGCGAAGGATGCGCTGCGCGATGATCACGCTGGCGCCGCGCACCGCCTCGACGGTGCTGACGACGAGCAGGTCGTCGTCGAGCTTCGCGGGGCTCCTGTATTTGATGCTGAGGTCGGTGACCGCCCAGGCGCCTTCGCCGGCCTCCATTGCGCTCCGCTGGTCGATGCCCGCCAGGCGCAGCATGTCCGAGCGTGCGCGCTCCATATAGCGCAGGTAATTGGCGTGGTAGACGATGCCCGACAGGTCGGTATCCTCGAAATAGACGCGCGCCCGATAATGATGCGCGGCCCCGACAAAGGCGCCGGGGACGAAGGGGGGCGGGGCGTCGCTCATCGGGTTAACCGATAGCGATGCTTCGACTCGTCGCAAACCCCTGATCAACGGTTCGTCGCACGACAGCGCCGGTTGGTGGAATGAAAGGCGCAGATTTCCGCCTATTTTCCTTGGTCGAAAAGTCCGTCCTGCGATCCCGCGGGGGGATTGAGCCCCAGATGCTTCCACGCGCTGGGGTTGAGCGTGCGCCCGCGCGCGGTGCGCGCGATGAGGCCGATCTGGAGCAGATAGGGCTCGATGACGTCCTCGATCGTGTCGCGCGGCTCGCTGAGTCCCGCCGCCATCGTCTCGACCCCGACGGGGCCGCCGCGGTAGATGTCGGCGATCATGGTGAGGTAGCGCCGGTCCATCGCATCGAGCCCGAGTGCATCGACCTCGAGCCGGTTGAGCGCGGCGTCGGCCGCCTTGGCATCGACGATGGTATGCCCCGCGACCGTCGCGAAGTCGCGCACGCGGCGGAGCAGCCGGCCGGCGATGCGCGGGGTGCCGCGCGCGCGCCGCGCGATCTCGAGCGCCCCGTCGGGGGCGATCGCGAGCCCGAGCAGCCGCGCGGCGCGGCTGATCACCTGCTCGAGCTCGCCGTGGGTATAGAAATTGAGCCGCACCGGGATGCCGAAGCGGTCGCGCAGCGGCGTCGTCAGCAGCCCCTGCCGCGTCGTCGCGCCGACGAGGGTGAATTTGGGAAGGTCGATGCGCACGCTGCGCGCCGACGGCCCCTCGCCGATCATGATGTCGAGCGCGCGGTCCTCCATCGCGGGATAGAGGATCTCCTCGACCGCGGGCGACAGCCGGTGGATCTCGTCGATGAAGAGGACGTCGCCATCCTCGAGGTTGGTGAGCAGTGCGGCGAGATCGCCCGCCTTGGCGATCACCGGGCCACTGGTCGAACGGAAGCCGACGCCCAGCTCGCGCGCGACGATCTGCGCGAGCGTCGTCTTGCCCAGCCCCGGCGGTCCGAAAAAGAGCACATGGTCGAGCGCATCGCCGCGCGCCTTCGCGGCCTCGACGAAGATGCGCAGATTCTCGCGCGCCGCCGCCTGCCCGACGAATTCGGTGAGCGACTTCGGCCGCAGCGCGGCGTCGGCGTCCTCGGGGGTGCGGTGCGGGGTGGTGAGGGCCGGCTCAGTCATAATGGTCTATTGCCTCGCCGGTGATCGAAACCCAAGGCTCCTTGCGTTCCTCATAGACCGAATATTCGGGGACGAAGCCGTGGCCGGGCTCGAAATTGCCGATCGGCACGGCATAGGCGTCGTGATAGGGCCGCGCGCGGTACCAGACGTGCGAACCGCAGGTGGGGCAGAAGAAGAAGTCGGCGGTGTTGCCGCTCTCGCCGGTGTACTGCCACATCTTCGCCTCGCCCTCGGTGCGAACCTGCTCTTCGGGGAACCGCGTCTGCGCCGCAAAGGCGCTGCCGCTCCGCGCCTTGCACTCGCGGCAGTGGCACACCGACACGCGGATCGGCTCGCCCGAGCAGGCGATGCGGAGCTGGCCGCAGCGACACGAGGCGTGGCGGGTGGTGGTCATTCTGATGCTGCCTCAGTCGTAGCCCGGGAGCCGGGTTCGAAACCTGTATTCAGTGGGCAACCGCGTTTGCTGATGCGGATTCGCCTTACTGCTCGCTGACATTATTCTGTATTTCATCCCATAGCTTCTTCCGACCGGCCGAAGTCATTCTTGCGAGAGCGGCGAACGCGAATGCTAAGAGAAATGTTATTGGCCCAACATAATAGTAGGCGACCTCTCCAGCGGGCGTCAGCTTATCGTAGAAAACAGAGTTAGTGTAAATTCCAATGCCGGAACTAAATAAGAAAGAAGATATGGAGACAAATATCGTAGATTGAGAATTCATTGTAGTCAAGTTCTGAAGCTCGCTATCATTTATTGCGAACAATTTCATATTTCTACTTGTGTAAACAGGAGTAACGCTAGCTCCTGAATTGTTTGATGTTGCTATCACTTGATTGTTGGGGAGCTTGTTGCTATCCATTGATGTTTTCTCCCTCAAGTATCGTAAAATTTACAATCCTTTTTCCATTTTTGCCACTTCCAACTTCAAGTGATGAAATGTGAAGATATACTTTTTTATTATTCCTATTGGCTACATATAGTTTCACAGAATTGGTTACTGTCTCAGATCCGGAAACATTTATCATTTCAACCATGTGAACATTCCCATCTCCAGGATAGTTTTTTACTGAGGAATCTTTTCCTGGAACCTCTTTGAAGTATATCCTCAATTCGTACGCGCCATCAAACGTACCGAATGGCTTCATGGATATGTGGTCATTGATCTCTGTGACTAAACTCCCACTCAGAAGAACTTTCGATCCTGAGACATATATTTCGGAGTTTTCCATATTATTCCCCATTTTATCTGTTGATATTTTTCAGAGATTCTCTGATAACGGCATCAAGGCTCGCGCCCGCGCCCAGTTCCTCGCTCGCCGCCGCGACCGCGGCGCTTGCTTCGCCGGGTTTGAAGCCGAGGCCGGTGAGCGCGGTGACGGCGTCGCCGAGGGGGCCGGATGTGGCTCCCCGGGTAGGATTCGAACCTATGGCCCCGGCGAACACACCCGCCTTGTCTTTAAGCTCATGCGTGATCCGCTGCGCCAGTTTCGGCCCGACGCCGTTGGCGCGCGCGATCATCGCGCTGTCGCCGCTCGCGAGCGCGCGTTGCAGGTCGCCGATCTCCAGTGCCGAGAGGATCGCGAGCGCGACCTTCGCGCCGACGCCCTGGACGCTGGTGAGCAGGCGGAACCAGTCGCGTTCCTCGGCGCGCGCGAAGCCGAGCAGGCGCAGGAAATCCTCGCCCACGAGCATTTCGGTGTGGATGGTGACCTCGCCGCCGACCGCGCCGAGCGCATCGAGGGTGCGCGCCGACGCCTCGACCAGATAGCCGACGCCGCCGACGTCGATCACCGCATGGCCTGCGCCGCTGCTGTCGAGCCGTCCGGTGAGTTTCGCGATCATGTCGCCGTGCTAGCGTGATGGGAATGAAAAGGGAACAGGGAAGGAAAAAGGGTCTCACGCAAAGGCGCAAAGGCACAAAGAAGGAAGAGAAGAATATTCTCACACAAAGACACGAAGAGGGCGATTTTGCGCACCGGCGAAGCGTTCTCAGCCTGAGCTTCGCCTTTTAAGGCCGGACGAAGTCCGGCAGGATCTCAAGCGACCGTTGGCGAAGACGCGACGCCGCTGCCACAGCCAACATCTTTGTGTCTTTGTGTGAAATTTATCTTCTTTGCGCCTTTGCGCCTTTGCGTGAGATTTTTTTAAACGCGCGGCCGATGGTTTGCATGGCAAATCGCGACTGCCAGCGCATCCGCCGCGTCGGGGCCCGTGACCTTCGCGCCGGGGAGCAGGATGCGCAGCATCGCCTGCACTTGCTCCTTCGCCGCACCGCCAGTGCCGACGATCGCCTTCTTGACGAGGCGCGGGGCATATTCGGCGACGCGCAGCCCGCCGCGCGCGCAGGCGAGCAATGCGACGCCGCGCGCGTGCGCGAGCTTCAGCGTCGATTGCGGATTGTCGTTGACGAAGACCTCCTCGACCGCGGCGTGGGTCGGGGCGTGGTCAGCGAGCACCGCGGCGAGCACGGTGTCGAGATGGGCGAGCCGCTCGGGCAAGGGTGCCTTGGCGTCGGTCTTGATCTGGCCGTTGGCGACATGGCTGATCCGGCTGCCCTCGACGCGGATCACGCCCCAGCCGGTGCAGCTGAGCGACGGGTCGAGGCCGAGGATGATCATGGCTGAAAGCCCCTCCCCTTCAGGGGAGGGGTTGGGGTGGGGGCTGTCGAGGTAGCGCGAGGCCGCTGGCCCCCACCCCCGACCCCTCCCCTGAAGGGGAGGGGAGACATACTCACCCAAGCTTTTCCATCACCGCGTCGGGGATCTCGTAATTGCCCCACACGGTCTGGACGTCGTCGTCGTCGTCGAGCGTGTCGATCAGCTTGAACAAAGTCTGCGCGACGCTTTCGTCGGCGACTTCGCTCTTCAGCGTCGGGCGCCACGCGAGCTTGACGCCCTCGGCCTCGCCCAGCTTGGCTTCGAGCGCTTTCGCGACTTCGTGCAGGCTGTCGACGCTGGTCCAGATGTCGTGGCCGTCGTCGGTCGATTCGACGTCGTCGGCGCCCGCGTCGAGCGCGGCTTCGAACACCGTGTCGGCGTCGCCGGCACCCACGCCATAGTTGATCAGGCCGAGGCGGTCGAAGCCGTGGCTGACGCTGCCCGAGGTGCCAAGGTTGCCGCCATTCTTGCTGAATGCGGTGCGCACATTGGTGGCGGTGCGGTTGCGGTTGTCGGTCAGCGCCTCGACGATCAGCGACACGCCGCCGGGGCCATAGCCTTCGTAGCGGATTTCCTCGTAATTATCGCCGTCATTGCCCGCCGCCTTGTCGATCGCGCGCTGGATATTGTCCTTGGGCATCGACTGCGCCTTGGCGGCGTTGACCGCGGCGCGCAGGCGGGCATTGGCGTCGGGATCGGGCAGGCCCATCTTCGCCGCGACGGTGATTTCGCGGCTCAGCTTCGAAAAGAGGCTGCTGCGCTTTTTGTCCTGCGCACCCTTGCGGTGCATGATGTTCTTGAACTTGCTATGGCCGGCCATGGGTCTTCCGAAAATGCTGTGGGAAACTGTGCGCCCCCTTAGGTCAGAGCGCCGCCGGGTTCAATCGCCGTCGCGAAAGGCGAACCATGATCCCCGTTCGGCGAGCATCGGCCGCAGCCGCTCCGACGGCGGCGCGAAGGGTCGTCCCCGCCCATAGCCCGCCTCGCGCAGGAAAAAGGGGCCGACCAGCGGCAGCACGCATTCGAGCAGTTCGGAATAGCGCCCCGGATAATGGTCGTCGACGTTGCGATGCGCCTGCGCGAAGCTGATCCAGTGGCGCTCCAACGCCTTGTCGAAGCCAATGCCGAATTCGAAGAAGGCGCGCGCGCTGACCGGCCAGGCATCGGCGTGCGGACGGCCCGGTGCAGGCTGCACCGCGACGGTGAACTCATATTCGGGCCATTGATACAGCTGGATCAGCAGCCCGTTGGCGTCGTCGACCAGATGGCGCCCCTCTTCGCGAAAGGCGAAGGGCGGCGCGTCAGACGACAACCGCGGTCCCGCTGGCCGACACCATCAGCATCGAGCCGTTCTGGCCGAGCACCTCATAATCGAGGTCGACGCCGATCACCGCATTGCCGCCGAGGCGCGCGGCTTCGGCTTCCATCTCGCCGATCGCTTCCTTGCGCGCGCGGGCGAGGACGTCCTCATATTTGCCCGAGCGACCGCCGACGATGTCGGTGATGCTGGCGAACAGGTCGCGGAACAAATTGGCGCCGACGATCACCTCGCCGGTGACGATGCCCAGATATTCGCGGACCGGATGGCCCTCGAGCGTGTTGGTGGTGGTGCTGAACATGTTGGATTTCCTCAAATGGCAGAATGGGGCATTGATCGCTGATGTGTTGGGGAGGATGGGCAGGTAATGACAGACGATACAAAGGAACTTTGGGCCGGGTTTCTAGGGTCTCTGATGTTCGATGTACAGGATGCCCTCAAGCGCCAACAAATGGAAGATGAACCGACGAATCGGCGTTCTCTCATTCGAGCGCTGATTGCAGCGGTAGAGGGCTTGGCTTGGATATATCGAGAACATGTCGTCGATATAGCCAACACTATTGACGCACTCACCGATACCGAGAGAGCGGCACTCGCCGACACCGCGGCGACGGTTGACGACACGGGGAGGATATCGACGCAGAAGCGCTATCTATCGACGACCGCCATGATCAGATTGACGACGCGTATCGCGAAGAAATTCGCGCCGGACTGTGCACCCGATTTTGGCGGAACTGGATGGGCAAATCTGAAGGCAACCATCGCGTTGCGGAATCGGATTGCTCACCCGAAGCAGCAAGAGGATTTGGAGATTTCAGACGACGACGTCGCGCGCGCGATATTGGCATTCGATTGGTTCATTGATGTGGTCATCGCCGTAATGGCGCAATCCAACGATGCGTTCCGCGACCATGTTCGCGAGGTTGGCGAGATCGCCGACCTACTCAAGGCCGGCGATCACAAGATGCTTGAACTCTACCGGCAGGCAAGCGGCGACCCGCTCCGGGAGGCTTAGTCGATACCCAACGCGGCTTTATAGGTTTCCAGGATCGCTTCCATTTCCATGCGGTCGTTCCGGGACATTTTACGAAGCCTGACGATCTGGCGCATGATCTTCGTGTCGTAACCCTGCGACTTCGCTTCGTTATAGGTGTCGCGAATATCGTCGCCGACGCCCTTTTTCTCCTCTTCCATCCGCTCGATGCGCTCGATGAAAAGGCGCAATTGATCGTCGGTGGTGGTGGCTTCGCTCATGTTAGGCTCCGATGATGGGAAAGACAGGACGCGAGAATCGCGGCTGGCGCGTCCCTAATAGGCCCGAGGATTTTTGGCCATGCTTTCTTCCGTCCGTACGCTCACTCGGGCGGAAAGGGCTGGCGCTTGCCGTCCGCTTTGTGGACGACGCCGCGCCGCATTACGAAATCGACCTTTTCCAAGCGGGTCACGTCGGCGAGCGGGTCGCCGCCGACGGCAATGATGTCCGCCTCGCGCCCAGGCAGGATCGCCCCGATCGGGCGGCCCAGTTCGGCGGCACTGTCGAGCGTCGCCGCCTTGATCGCCTGCGCCGGCGTCATCCCGGCCTTGACCATCAGCGCGAACTCCCTGGCGTTGTCGCCGTGCGGCGCGACGCCCGAATCGGTGCCGAACAGCACGCGGACATTGCCCTTGATCGCGCGCGCCATGCTCGCCGCATGGGCGGCTGCCGCCTCTTCGGCCTTCGCCAGCTGCGGGCCGGGCGCGTCGCCGCGGCGTGCCTGGTCGAGCGCGGCGATCGGCGCCACCGCGGTGGGCACGAGCGCCGCGTTCGAGGCCTTGAACAGCTTGACGGTCTCGTCGTCGATGAAGCTGCCATGCTCGATCGAATCGACCCCGGCGCGCAGCGCGGCATCGATGCCTTCCTTGCCATGGGCATGCGCGGTCACCTTGCGGCCGAAGCTGTGCGCGGTGTCGATGACCGATTTCATTTCGGCGTCGGACATCTGCTTGCCGAGCCCGCCCGCGACATTCGAGCGCACCCCGCCGGTCGCGGCGAATTTGATGACCTCGGCGCCGAGCGATATCTGCGCGCGGACGGCGCCGGCGCAGCTGTCGGGACCGTCGCAGATATTGGTCCGCTCCGCCGCGACCGCATGGGTCAGCGTCCGGTTCAGCCCGTTGACGCCGCCATGGCCGCCGGTCACCGAGATCATCGTGCCGGCGGGAATCACGGTCGGACCGACGATCACGCCGCTGTTGATCGCATCGCGCAGCGTGCCGGTGGTCCGCCCGTCGCCGCCGAGGTCGCGCACCGTCGTAAAGCCGGCTTCCAGCGTCTTGCGCGCATTGCCCTGCGCGATGACGAATATATCCTCGACGTCGCGGCCCGACCCTTCGAGCCGGCTGCGCAGCAGATTGTCGTCGACCGACAAATGGACGTGCATGTCGATCAGCCCGGGCAGGACAAAGGAGTCCTTCAGGTCGATGGTCTTCGCGTCGCTTTCGGGGGTGGCATAGCCATCGCGCACCTCGGCGATCTTGCCGTCGCGGATGACGATCGTCGAAGGGCCGCGGGGCTCGCGCCCGGGCTGGTCGAGCAGGCGCCCGGCATGGATATAGGTTGTGCCCGGCGCCTCAGCCGCCAGCGGCGTGCCCGCCATCAGCCCCGTTCCCAGCGCGGCGGCGACCCAGATCATGCGCATTTTCGATTCTCCCCTTTGCCGGCACCGGCGCGGCCTGTCCGGCGGTCATGTCCGCAAAGCCGGACGGGAGCAAGGTCAGCGATGCGGGTTCTTCGCCATGCTTTCTTCCATCCGCGCGAGCTGTTCGGGGGTCGCGGGTTGCTGATGCTGCGCTTTCCACTGGTCGTAGGGCATGCCGTAGACGATCGCGCGGCCGTCGACCCAGTCCATCGCGTGCGGGGTCTCCTCGCTCGCCTCCGCGATCCAGTCGCCGAGGCAGTTGCGGCAGAAACCCGCGAGCCCCATCAGGTCGATGTTCGCGGCGTCGGTCCGGTGGCGGAGCAGGCGGACGAGGCGGCGGAAAGCCGCGGCGGCGACGGCGTCGTCGAGCGCGTCGAGGCTGTCGGTTCCGGGCGTGGCATCTTCGCTGCAGGACATGGCGGCTTTCCTTCGCATCAGGGGATGAATAGCTATACGCGGCTTGCCTTGGCCCGGCCAACGCGCCTAGGCAAGCGGCCGAGCAACAACCCCCATTTTTCAGCGGAGCGCCTTCGTGGTCCAGAGCTTCACCCCCCGCCAGCGCAAGGTGCGCATCCTCGCGACATTGGGTCCCGCGAGCGCGAACCCCGAGATGATCGCCGCGCTGCACCGCGCGGGCGCCGACGCCTTTCGCGTCAATATGAGCCACGGCGACCATGCGGGGCACGCCAAGGTGATCGCGGCGATCCGCGCGCTGGAGAAGGATACCGGGCGGCCGACGACGATCCTCGTCGACCTGCAGGGGCCGAAACTCCGCGTCGGTACCTTCGCGAACGGGCCCGCCGAACTCGTGAAGGGCAAGGCGTTCGTCCTCGACGCCGACAAGGCGGCGGGGGACGCGACGCGCGTGCATTTGCCGCACCCCGAATTGTTCGCCGCGCTCGAACCCGATACGCGGCTGCTGATCGACGACGGCAAGCTGGTGCTGCGCGTCAAGAGCGTGTCGCCGACGCGGATCGAGACGGTGGTCGAGGTCGGCGGGAAGATTTCGGACCGCAAGGGGGTCAATGTTCCCGACGTCGTGGTGCCGCTCGCGGCGCTGACCGAGAAGGACCGCAAGGATCTGACCTTCGCGCTCGAACAGGGGGTCGACTGGATCGCTTTGTCCTTCGTCCAGCGCCCCGAGGACGTCGCCGAGGCGCGGCGGCTGATCGGCGGCAAGGCCGCGCTGCTCGTGAAGTTCGAGAAGCCGTCGGGCGTCCAGCGGATCGAGGAAATCCTCGAACTCGCCGACGCTGCGATGGTCGCGCGCGGCGACCTGGGGGTCGAATTGCCGCCCGAGGCGGTGCCGCCGCTGCAGAAGCGTATCGTCGCGACCGCGCGGCGGATGGGCAAACCGGTGGTCGTCGCGACGCAGATGCTCGAATCGATGATCGTCTCGCCTTCGCCGACGCGTGCCGAGGTCAGCGACGTCGCGACCGCGGTCTACGACGGCGCCGACGCGATCATGCTGTCGGCCGAGACCGCCGCGGGCGCATGGCCGGTGGAAGCCGTCACCATGATGGATTCGATCGCGCGCTCGGTCGAGGGCGACCCCGATTATTTCCGCCGGCTGCATTTTACCGAAACGACGCCGGACGCGACGACCGCCGACGCGCTCTCCGAAGCCGCGGGCGACATTACCCGGACGATCGCCGCCGACGCGATCATCTGCTTCACCTTCTCCGGATCGACCGCGCGCCGCGTCGCGCGCGAGCGCGCGGGCGCACCGCTGCTGGTGCTGACGCCGAAGAAGGAAGCGGCGCGGCGCATGGGCCTCCTGTGGGGGGCGCATGCCGTGCCGACCAAGGATATCGGCAGCTTCGAGGAGATGATCGCCAAGGGCAAGCGCATGGCGCTGCGCCACGGCATCGGCAAGGCGGGGTCGAAGCTCGTCATGATGGCCGGCGTTCCCTTCGGCACCCCGGGGTCGACCAACGTGCTCCACGTCGCGACGCTGACCGGTGACGAATTGCGCGGTTATGGTGGATGATTGATTCAGTCCGGCACAGGTCGGGCGGGCCGCATTAATTTTTTTGCGGCCGATGGCCGCGGTCGCGGCTTATATTGGTAAATCCTCTTTGCACCATCGGCGCGGCGCGGCATAACCGGCGCAGTCAACGCGTCGGGGGGCCTTTGCGTCGGGGTCCGCTGCGCCGCTTCGGAGATTTGCCCCGCGTGTCCGCACCCTTCCGATTCCCGCGCTTCTTCGTCACCAGCCCGGCGCCCTGCCCCTATCTGGCGGGCAAGACCGAACGCAAGGTGTTCACCGAACTCAGCGGTCATAACGCCGGCGAACTCAACGATGCGCTAGGGCGCATCGGTTTCCGCCGCAGCCAGTCGGTCGCCTATCGCCCGAGCTGCGCCGACTGCGCCGCCTGCGTTTCGGTGCGCGTGTGCACCGGCGAATTCGCGCCGAACAATTCGCAGAAGCGCAACGTCCGCCGCAACGGCGACATCGTCGCGACGGCATGCAAGCCCTGGGCGACCGAGGAGCAATATGCGCTGCTTCGTTCCTATCTCGGCTCGCGCCATCCCAACGGCGGCATGGCCGACATGGACGAGCAGGATTTCGCCGACATGGTCGAACAGACCCCGGTCGATAGCTATCTGATCGAATATCGCGAGCCGACGATCGACGGCGAACGCGGCCGGCTGATCGGTTGCTGCCTGACCGACCGGCAGAGCGACGGATTGTCGATGATCTACAGCTTCTTCGACGCCGCCCACCCGATGCGCGAGGGGCTGGGCACCTATATCATCCTCGACCATGTCCAGCGCGCCGCCAAGGCTGGGCTCGCCTATGTCTATCTCGGCTACTGGATCGAGGGATCGGCGCGCATGGCGTACAAGGCGCGTTTTCGCCCGCTCGAAAAGCTCGGCCCCGACGGCTGGTCGCGCTTCGAACCCGTCATGCCCGCGGCGATCGCGCGCCAGTTCGAACTCGCCTGAGGCCGCGGCTTTCGCGGCCTGTTTTCCGGTAGTTGCGAACCGCTCGCAACAGCGGTTTTCCGCCGGTCACCGGTTGACCTCTCCCCGCTTTCAAGGGCATAGCCTGTCGTCCAGGACATAAGTCCGGGTCGCATCCGTTTTGTACTCGCCGGGGGGCTGGCGATAGGGGGACAGGGATGCCCGTACGCAGGTTCGTCAGCATCACGGCAGCGATGGCTGGCCGCGTCTTGCGGCGGAGCCGCCGCGCATGAGCGACAAGGTCCCGTCGCAGCCGCTTCCCGCGGAAACGGTCAAGATCGCGATCATCGGATCGGGCCCCGCGGGTCTCAGCGCGGCGTCGCGCGCTGGGCAGCTCGGCATGAGCCATGTCCTGATCGAAAAGACCGACCACCTCTCCGACACCATCTACAAATATCAGAAGGGCAAGCGCGTGCTCGCGACGCCCGACCGGCTCGACCTCCGCTCCGACTGCCGCTTCGCCGAAGGTGCGCGCGAATATATCCTCGGCAACTGGGACGACGACGCCAACGCCAACAAGGTCTATGTCGTCAAGGAAGCCGAAGTCACCGAAGTGACGGGGCAGCAGGGCGCGTTCGAGATCAAGACCGCCAAGGGCGTGGTCAAGGCCGAAAATATCGTGCTGGCGATCGGGACGCAGGGCAACCCGAACCGGATGCGCTGCCCCGGCAACGACCTGCCGCACATCATCTATACCGTCGACGATCCCGAGGATTTCAAGGACAAGCATATCACCGTCGTCGGCTCGGGCGACGCGGGGATCGAGAACGCACTTGGCGTCGCCGAGGAGGCGCTCGAGAACACCGTCACCATCCTCAACCGCTCGAAGGATTTCGCGCGCGCCAAGGCCAAGAATGTCTCCGACATGATGGAGGCGGGCGAGAACGGCTTCATGTCGATCCGCACCGAGACCCAGCCCAAGATGGTCGAACCCGGCTGGCTGACGCTCGAGACCCCGACCGGCGACGAGAAGATCGAGTGCGACGTCATCGTCGCGCGTCTCGGCTCGGTCGCGCCGCGCGGCTTCGTCGAATCGATGGGGATCGAGTTCACGGGGCCCGACCGCGAGGCCTTTCCGAAGCTGTCGCCGACCTTCGAATCGACCGTGCCCGGCATCTTCGTGATCGGCGCGCTCGCGGGTTATCCGCTGATCAAGCATTGCATGAACCAGGGCTATGACGTCGTCGAGTTCATCAACGGCAACAAGGACCTGACCCCGGCCGACGAAAAGGATCTGGCGGCGATCTTCGAAAAGCTGCCGCAGAAGAAATCGGTCAGCGAGTGGCTGGAATATCTGCGCACGCGCATCCGCATCTTCGCCGACGTCTCGCCGCTGCAGATGCGCGAGTTCATGCTCGATTCGAAGGTCGCCTATTATCCCAAGGGCGAAGTGGTGTTCGAGGCCGATGAGCCCGGATCGTCGCTGTTCGCGATCGCCGACGGCCATGCGGTGGTCGAGATCGGCGGCGGCATGACCGTGCCGATCGAACAGGGCTCGATCTTCGGCGAGGTCGGCCTGATCTCGGGCCGCAAGCGCGGCGCGACGATCCGCGCGGGCGAGGACAGCATCTTCGTCGAGGTGTCGCGCACCGCGGCGCTCAAGCTGATGGCGGCGGTACCGGGCGCGAAGCGCGTGATCAACCGCATCTCGCTCGAACGCCAGCTGCTCCAGATATTCAGGGGCGGGCTGACGGTCGAGGATCTCGAGCCGATCGTCGAGGATCCCGCGATCGAGCGCTTCCCCGCGGGCAAAGTCGTCGTTGCCGAGGGCGACGAGGGCGACGACGTCTATGTCGTGCGCTCGGGGTCGATGGTCGTCGAAAAGGATATCGGCGGCAAGGCGATCTTCCTCCGCTATCTGCCCGCGGGCAGCTATTTCGGCGAAATGGCGGTGCTGTCGGGCGCGCCGCGCAACGCCACGGTGAAAGCCGCGGTCGCGAGCGAAGTGATCAAGCTGAAGGGCCAGCAGTTCAAGGAAATGCTCGCGCGGCGGCCGCAGGTGCGCGAGGCGACCGAGGCCGCCGTCGCGGAGCGCGCGGCGATGAACAGCTTCATCGAATCGCGCAAGGCGAGCTATTCGAGCGCGGTCGACATGTATTCGGACACGGCCAGCTTCATCATGAAGGAAGGGCTGGGCGAGGCGACCGACGCGCTCCTGATCGACGAGAATCTTTGCGTCGGCTGCGACAATTGCGAAAAGGCCTGCGCCGACAGCCACGAAGGCCTGTCGCGGCTCGACCGCGAGGCGGGCAGGACCTTCGCGCATCTCCACGTGCCCACCAGCTGTCGCCACTGCGAGCATCCGCATTGCATGGCCGACTGCCCGCCCAACGTCATCCACCGCGGTCCCGACGGCGAGGTGTTCATGGAGCCCGGCTGCATCGGCTGCGGCAACTGCATGCGCAACTGCCCCTATGGCGTGATCCGCATGGAGGCGGCGCCGCCGCAGAAGCCGAGCCTGCTGCGCTGGCTGCTCACCGGCTTCGGCCCCGGCCCCGGCGAGCCCTCGCCCAAATGGACCAAGAAAAAACTGGGCGAGGAGAAGCCCAAGAAGATCGCGGTCAAATGCGACATGTGCAAGGGTATCGCCGGCGGCCCCGCCTGCGTGCGCGCCTGCCCGACCGGCGCTGCGATCCGCGTCTCGCCCGAGGAATTCCTGTCGATCGCCCGGCTCGAAGAGGACGCCGGCTGATGGCGAGTATCTTTTCGAACCTGTTTGGCGCGCGCCGCCGCAGCAAGGCGACGCAGACCGAGCGCGTGCGCGAACGGCGGCACGAGGGTTTCCTGCGCTACGCCAATTTCCGCTGGGCGAAGATTTCGGGCGGGCTCTGCCTGCTGATCATCGTGAGTTACGCGCTCGTCGACGTGACGCCGCGCCACAATGGCGGCAGCTGGTTCGGCTATACGCTCGGCACGCTCGGCGCCGGGCTGATCCTGTGGCTCACCGCCTTGGGCTATCGCAAGCGCAAGATGACCAGCGACTATTGGTCCTTGAAGGCCTGGACCTCGGCGCATGTCTATCTCGGGCTCAGCCTGATGGTCATCGGGACCTGGCATACCGGGTTCCAGCTCGGCTGGAACGTCCACACGCTCGCCTGGGCGCTGATGATGCTGGTCATATTGTCGGGGCTGTACGGCATCGTCGTCTATGCGACGCTGCCACAGGCGCTGTCGAACAACCGCGACGAGATGACGCAGATGCAGATGCTCGAGGCAATCCGCGCCTTCGACCGCCAGCTGCACAGCGCCGCGCAGCCGCTGACCCCCCAGGATACGGCGCCGGTGCTGAAAGCGCTCGACGAAGACCCGTTCGCGGGCGGCATCGGCGCGCGCCTGTCGGGGCGCTATCGCAATTGCGCGACCGCCGCGGCGCTGCACGCGCTGGCCGGGCCTGGAACCAGCGACCCCGAAGCGCGCGAAAAGGTCGTCGGACTCCTGAAACAGAAGCAGGCGGCGCTCGGGCGATTGCGCCAGCATCTGCGCATCCGCGCGTTGCTCGAAATCTGGCTTTACGTGCATGTGCCGCTGACCTTCGCGCTGATCGCGGCGCTGTCGGCGCACATCATCAGCGTTTTCTTCTACTGGTAAGGCGAGGGGAGGGGGGACCATGAGCTTCATCCTGCGCCGTATCTCGACGACGAAGACGGGCAAGCAGATCGTGCGCGACTTGGCCCTGCCCGGCGACGCGATCACGCTGGGCCGCGAGGGCAGCAACACGATCCATATCGCCGACCTGGCGGTGAACCCGCATCATGCGACGATCACCAGCGCCGACGGACGCCATGTCCGCGTGCAGGCGAGCGAGGGGCTGGGTTTCGACATCAACGGCCGCACCGTCGATGCCGCCGACATCGACAGCGCCGCGGGCGCCGAGCTGCGTTTCGGCGGGCACCGGCTGACCATCGCGCGCGAGGACGAGAAGATCATCCTGCTCGTCGAGCGCATCGACGAGCTGTCGCAATCGTCGAAGGATGTCGACGAGGCCAAGGCCTTCTCGCTGCAGGGGGTGATGCTCGGCAAGCGCGTGGGCGCGTGGAGCTTCGCGATCCTGATGCTGCTCGCCTTCCTCGTCGGGCCGATCTGGGCCTGGGCGAGCTACAAGAATGTCGACGAACGGCCCGATGGCTATCACGCCGACACCGCCTGGCTGTCGGGGCCGCTGTCGAGCGCGCACGCCAGCCTCAAGAACGACTGCCAGTCGTGCCACGTCGAACCCTTCGTGGCGGTAACCGACAAGGCGTGCGTCGGCTGCCACACTGGCGAGCATAAGACCATGAGTACGGCGCACGCCAATGCCTCGACCGCGATGCTGATCGCCGCGCGCCAGCCGCCGGGCATGGGCGACAAGATCCTCGCGGGCTTTGCGAGCGCGTTCAACAAGCCGCAGGGGCGCTGCGTCGAATGCCATACCGAGCATGAGGGCGCGGGGCCGATGCCCGCGACGCCGCAGAAATTCTGCGCCGACTGCCACGACGGCATGCAGGGGCGGCTGAAGGCGGCGGGGCATCCGACCCAGCTCGCCGACGCCTCCGACTTCGGCACCGGGCACCCCGAATTCCGCCCGCTCGTCCGCGCGGCGCCGGGTGCGAAACCCGCGCGCACGCTGATGACCAAGGGGCTGGTCGATTACAACGGCCTCAAATTCCCGCACGACATGCACCTGCAGGCGACCGGCGGCGTCGCGCGCATGGCGGCGAGTTTCCGCGGCCGCTACGACTTCGGCAAGCAGCTCGAATGCGAGAACTGCCATCGCCCCGACGCCGACGGCGTGCGGATCAAGCCGGTCGAGATGGAGCGCGACTGCGCGATGTGCCACAGCCTGGCCTTCGAGACCGTCGGCGGCGTCACGCGCACCCTGCGCCACGGCGAGCCCGGGCAGGTCGTCGCCGACCTGATGGCCTATTACCGCTCGACCCCGCCCACGCGGCCGCTGCAACTCGGCGGCATGGCACGGCGCCGCCCCGGCGCCTATGCCGAGGGTCAAGTCTACAGCATCTATTTCAACGAGGTCGCCACGCGCCCCAGCCGCGCCGAGGATGCGGTGCGCGCGGTCTTCTCGAAGGGCGGCGCCTGCTACGACTGCCACACGATCTTCGCCCCCGCCGCGGGCAACAACTGGCGCGTCGCGGCGGTGAACCAGACGCCGCGCTTCCTGGAGAAGGGCTGGTTCGACCATGAGGCGCACCGCGAGACCGACTGCGCCGATTGCCACACCATGGCCGAAGGGTCGAAGGCCTCGACCGATTTCCTCGTGCCCGGCCTGACGCAATGTCGCGACTGTCATGTCGGCGAGAGCGGGGCGCGGCTGGTCAAGGTCGAGACCGCGACCGAATCGCCCTGCGCGATGTGTCACGAATATCACAACGACGGCGGCAAACCGTGGATGCCGCCGACGCAGCGCAAGAAAAAGACCGCGTTCATCACAAAACAACCCGCGCGCGATACTTATGCTGTGAGCCAGATCACAGGGCATGCGACGCGGAATCTTTATAATGTGACTTGGCGCACTCCCGCGCTACAAGCCACTCATAGGGGCGGATGACAACAGGGCGGTCGCGACCGGGCGGCCCGAGCAGGGGACCGATATGCTGATCGCCCAGATCACCGATATCCATATCGGGTTCGATCCGGACAATCCGGCGGAATATAACCGCAAGCGGCTCGACGAGGTCATCGATGTGCTCATCGACGGCCCCAACCGGCCCGACCTGCTGCTCGCGACCGGCGACATCACCGACCGCGGCGATCCCGACAGCTATCGCCGGCTGGCCAACGCCTTTTCGCGCTGTCCCTTTCCGGTGTGGCCCAGCGTCGGCAACCACGACCTGCGCGACAATTTCAGCGCGCAATTCCCGGGCTTCGACGACGGCAACGGCTTTATCCAATACACGATCGAGCTGCCCGAGCTGCGGCTGGTGACGGTCGACACGCTCGAGGAAGGGCGCCACGGCGGCGCCTTTTGCGAGGCGCGCGCGGCGTGGCTCGACGCCGAGCTGGCGAAGGACCCCGTCAAGCCGACCTATATCGTGATGCACCACCCGCCGGTCGAAAGCGGGATCGAGTGGATGAACACCGACCCCGACGAGCCCTGGGTCGGGGTCTTCACCGAGGTGGTGCGGCGCCACCCGCAGGTGCGCGGACTGATCTGCGGCCACCTCCACCGCAGCGTGACCGTCGCGTGGGAGGGGCGCACCGTCGCCATCTGCTCGTCGACCGCGCCGCAAGTGTCGCTCGACCTCCGCCCGATCGACGAGGACAAGCCCGACGACCGGCCGATGATCGTCGCCGAGGATCCGGCCTATGCGCTTCACCGCTGGAACGGGCGCGAACTGGTGAGCTTCTACGACCATGCCGGGGCGCACACGATGCTCGCCAAATATGACGAGCGGCTGCAGCCGCTGGTGCGCGAGCTGAAGGCCGAGCGGCCGGCTTAATCGAGCGCGAGGCGCTGCCGCGCGAAGACGAGCGCGGCGACGAGGCAGCCTGCGAAGAGCGCCCCTTCGAGTGCCGCGGTGGCGATCTGGCTGACGGGGCCGATGCCGTTTTCGCCGAACAGTCCGCCGATCGGGGCGAGATGCGGTCGTGCGGCCGGGAAGGCTTCAGCGAGGAGCGCGAGGCTGCCGCCGAGCAGGCGTCCTCCAGTGAGGGCGATGATCAGGCCGCCGAGCGCGCCGGTCAGCGCCGGCAAGCCGATGCTGCGGCGGAGCGAGAGCGCAGGCGCGCGGCCGGCGAGCCAGGCGCCGATGCCGACCGCGGCGCCGAGCAGCGCGCCCTCGGGCGCGCCGGTGATGTCGCCGGGCGAGCGGCCGAACAGCATCGCGAAGGCGTCGAGCCCGACGAGCTTGACCAGCGCGCCGACGATGAGGCCGCCGAGGGCCCCGCCCGCGACCGTCCACGCGCCGCGGTGCGACGGCGCGAAACCCGCGGCGGCGATGCCGAAGGCGACCCCCGCGCCGCCGATCAGCGCGAGTGCGACGGTCATCGCGATGAGCACCAGCAGGATCGACAGCCTGCCGCCTGTCGCCTGCGACGCGCCCGCGAAGCCATAGAGCATCCCGCCGAACAGCCCCGCGACGCCCCCGCCAAGCGTGCCCGCGCCGCCGAGCAGCAGCCACTGGCGGAGGCCGAAAGCGGCGGCGGGCGGCGCGGCAGTTGGGGCGGTCGCGGCGTCGCTTTCGACCGGCGCGACGAAGCGATAGCCGTGCTTGGGCACGGTCTCGATGAAGCGCGGATGCGCGGCGTCGTCGCCGAGCTGCTTGCGCAGCGTGCGGATGCACTGGGTCAGCGCCTCGTCGGTCACGGGCACGCCGCGCCACACCTCTTCGAGGAAGCGCTCCTTCGACACCAGCTTGCCCGCCTCGCGTACCAGCAGCGCGAGCGCGTCGAAATAGCGCGCATTGAGTTCCACCGCGGCCCCATCGCAGAGCAACCGTCGATCGGCGGGGTCGAGGCTGAAGCGGTCGAAGCGCAGCATCGCGGGGCGATCAATAACCGAGCGTCAGGTCCACCTGCGGTGCAACCGGTTCGCCCTTCTGCCAGCGGTCGAGATTCTCGAGGAACCGTGTCGCGGCGCGGATGAACATCTTGTCCTGCGCGCGGCCCGACAGGTGCATCGTGATATGCGCGTTGTCGAGCGTCCACAGTACATCGTCGGCGGGCAAGGGTTCGGGACTGGTGACGTCGAGGAAGGCCGAGGCGATCTGCTTGCTATCGAGCGCCGCGACGAGCGCCGCCTGGTCGACCACGCTGCCCCGCGCGATATTGACCAAGGTCGCGGTCGGCTTCATCGCCGCGAGCTCGGCCGCGCCGATCATGCCGTCGGTCTCGGGCGTCGCGGGCACCGCGAGGATCACCCAGTCATAGTCGCCGAGCCGCTCGCGCCACTGGTCGGGGCCGAGCGTGTTCGGGCCGGCCGAGCGCCGTACGACCGTCACATCGACGGCAAACGCCTGCAGCCGCTCCTCGACCAGCTTGCCGATCGCGCCATAGCCGAGCAGCAGCGCCTTCGATCCATAGAGCTCGACCTTGCCCGGCGAATCGAGCAGCCATTCGCGCCGCTCTTGCGCGCGCACGACTTCGCGATAGCCCTTGGCGACGGTGAGCATGCCCATCACGACATATTCGGCGATGGTGATCGCGTTGATCCCGACGCCGTTGGTGAGCACCGCGCCGCGTGTCCGCAGCAGATCGAGCGGGATGCCGTCGACCCCGGCATAGATCGAGTTCAGCCATTTGATGTTCGTGGCGGCGGTGATCGCGGCGGCCATGTCGCGCTTGTCGTACATGTCGAACCAGCCGATCTCGGCCGCGGGCGCGAGCTCCATTGCCTCTTCCTTCGACTGGAAGAAGCGCGGCTCGACCCAACCCGGCAGGCGGTTTTCGACGAGCGGGCGGATGAGGCCCGAAAGGACGGTGACGGTCTTGGACATGGACAGGCGGTACCCCGTGTTTCAGGCGGGAGCGAAAGCCCGCCACGCCACTATCGCCAAAAAGGGCAGCCCGGCAAGATCGGCGAGCGCGATCGTGCGCAGCGCGGGCGGCGATCCGGCCTGCCAGTAGAGCGCGAGGAAGCTGAGCATGCTGATCGCCGCGGCGACGCTCGCGAGGCGGCGCACGCCGGGATCGAACGCCGCCCAGACGCAGATGGCGAGCACGACGAGGAACAGCGCGGCGCGATGGTGGAGCAGCAGGAAAGCGGGGCTTTGCGCATCGACGGCGTAAAGTTTGGTCAGCATCGCAGGGCGGAAGAAAGCGAGCGCGGGCATCAGGTGGATGAGCGCGATGATGAGCCAGGCGACGCGGTCGAGCATGGCGGGGAGGGTAGCACTTACAGGGGTGTAAGCAAGAGGGTGGGTGGCGTTGGGTTTGGGGTGGGCTGTCTTTGCCCCATTTCCAAAGTTCAGGAAAGTTCAGCCCTGTGAGCTTCCCGACCGGACCCCAACCGCCGCCCTTGTCGAGTGAGCGAAAGAGCCAGAATCGATGCTTGCATAGCCGGATAATGTAGGAAAGCCTTTTTTGAAGACGGCGGTGGCTTTGGGGTGGGGAGCGGACATATTAATCCTCCCTGCGGCGAAGCCGTGGGGAGGGGGACCACCCGCAGGGTGGTGGAG
>NZ_LNSB01000049.1 GCF_001468285.1 Sphingopyxis sp. HIX
CCCGAAGCGCCCGTGACGCCGCCCGCCGAGGCTCCCGCGCCCGCCGCCGATGCGACCGCGGCGACGGCGGCCCCAGCGGTGCCGTCGATGACGCCCGACCAGTACATCAACAACCCCGAATATATGCTCAACATCGACCTCTCGACCGGCGGCCGGGTGGTGATCCAGCTCTATCCCAATGTCGCGCCGGTCCATGTCGAGCGCGTCAAGCAGCTCGCGCGCGCGGGTTTTTATGACGGGGTCAAGTTCCACCGCGTGATCGACGGCTTCATGGCGCAGACGGGCGATCCGACCGCGACCGGGCAGGGCGGCTCGCAGCTCCCCGACCTCAAGGCCGAATTCAACGCGTCGCCGCACCTGCGCGGCACGGTGTCGATGGCGCGCGCCGAGAGCGAGGACAGCGCGAACAGCCAGTTCTTCATCATGCTGCAGCCGCGCTTCAGCCTCGACCGCCGCTACACCGCCTTCGGGCGTGTGGTATCGGGCATGCAATATGTCGACGCGATCCAGAAGGGCGAGCCGCCCGCGGTGATGTCGCGCATGGTCCAGGTCGCGGTCGCCGCCGACAACAAGCCGATGCCCCCCGCCTCGGCGCTGACCGAGACGCAGCCGGCGCCGGCCGAGATCACCGCCGACCAGCTCAACGCCCCGATCCAGTAAGGAAGGGCGCGCGATGCGCGTCGACGCCTTCGACTTCGACCTGCCCAACGCGCGCATCGCGCTCCGCCCCGCGCGCCCGCGCGACGCGGCGCGGATGCTCGTGGTCGAGGGGCAGGCGATGTGCGGCGCCAAAATGAGTGACTGCGGCGTGCGCGACCTGCCGTCGCTGCTGCGCGCGGGCGACTGCCTGGTGTTCAACGACACGCGGGTGATCCCGGCGCAGCTCGAAGGACGGCGCGGAGACGCGAAGATCGGTGCGACGCTCCACAAGCGCATCGACCTCCGCCGCTGGCAGGCTTTCGTGCGCAACGCGAAACGGCTGCGCGTCGGCGAGCGCGTCGATTTCGGCGCGGGGGTGGAGGCGGTCGCCGAGCAAAGGCTCGCCGACGGCAGCTTCGTCCTTGCCTTCGCGGGCGACGAGCCAGTGGAAGTGTTGCTCGAACGCGCGGGCACGATGCCGCTCCCTCCTTATATCGCGGGCAAGCGCCCGACCGATGCCGAGGATCGCAGCGACTATCAGACGATGTTTGCCAAGGAAGACGGGGCGGTCGCCGCGCCGACCGCGGCGCTGCATTTCACGCCCGAACTGCTCGCCGCGCTCGATGCCGCGGGGGTGCGGCGCGAGACGCTGACCCTCCACGTTGGTGCGGGGACCTTCCTGCCGGTCAAGGCCGACGACACCGACGACCATGTGATGCACGCCGAATGGGGCCGCATCGAGCCCGACACCGCGGCGCGGCTGAACGCCGTGCGCGCCGCGGGCGGGCGCCTGATCGCCGTCGGCACGACGAGCCTACGCCTGCTCGAAAGCGCCGCCGGCGCGGACGGGCAGATCGCGCCCTTCGCCGGCGACACGTCGATCTTCATCACCCCCGGCTATCGCTTCAAGGCGATCGAAGGGCTGATGACCAATTTCCATCTGCCCAAGTCGACGCTGTTCATGCTGGTCAGCGCGCTGATGGGGCTGGAGACGATGCAGGCGGCTTACGCGCACGCGATCGAAAACGGCTATCGCTTCTACAGCTATGGCGACGCGAGCCTGCTGCTTCCGGGCTAAGCCCGATCCTTAGCCATTTACCGATTTTCAAGGCCTTGCCCGCTAAATGCTCCATATTGGTGGGGACCAGTATGACGATGCATCATGCATAGGCCGGCGCTGCGCCCGGAGGACCAAGGGGAACGGGCGGTGCCAGACGGCGGCGGGCGAGGATTTCTGGGCAAGTTCGGCGCGGGCCGCGCGGCGGCGCCGCGCGTCGAGGCCGCGCCCAGCATCCAGACCAAGGAAGCGCTGCTCCTCCTCCAGAATTACGAGGAAAGCGGGCAGGGCTGGTTCTGGTCGACCGACGCCAATGGCCGGCTGACCTATATCACCGACACCGTCGCGCAGCAGATGGGGCGCACCGCCGCCGCGCTGATCGGCGCGAGCTTTGCCGAGTTGTTCCTGCCCGTCGACAGCCATGGCGAGCGCCAGCGCACCTTGCCCTTCCTCCTGACCAAACAGTCCAAATTCGATGAATTGCCGCTGCGCTGCGCCTTCGAGGGCGACCGCTGGTGGGCGGTGTCGGGGCGGCCGCACTTCGACGGCGGCGGCCGCTTCACCGGCTATCGCGGCAGCGGGACCGACATCACCGAACAGCGCCGCTCGGCCGAGGACGCGTCGCGGCTCGCGATGTACGACAGCCTGACCGGGCTCGCCAATCGCTTCAACATTTCGAAGAAGCTCGACACCACGCTCGCCGCCTTTGCGCAGCAGCAACGTTCGTGCGCGATCATGCTGCTCGACCTCGACCGCTTCAAGCAGGTCAACGACACGCTGGGCCACCCCGCGGGCGACGCGCTGCTCAAGCAGGTCGCGGGGCGGCTACTCAAGATCGTCGGCGACAAGGAGATGGTCAGTCGCCTCGGCGGCGACGAGTTCCAGATCATCCTGCCCGACGTCGAGGACCGCGGCAAATTGGGCGACATGGCGTCGGATATCATCAACAGCCTGTCGCAGCCCTATTCGGTCGAGGGCAGCCGCTGCATCATCGGCGCGTCGGTCGGGGTCGCGATCAGCCCCTTCGACGGCGACAACAGCGACAACCTCGTCCGCAACGCCGACCTCGCGCTCTATGCCGCCAAGGGCAACGGGCGCGGGCGCTTCAGCTTCTATTCGAGCGATCTGCACCAGGCGGCCGAGGATCGCCGCGCGCTCGAGGAGGATTTGCGCGATGCGCTGGCGCGCGGCGAGATGGAGCTGTCGTACCAGCCGATCGTCAAGGCGAAGACCAATGTCGTCACCGGCATGGAGGCGCTGGTGCGCTGGACGCACCCCGAGCGCGGCCCGATCTCGCCGGCTTTGTTCATCCCGATCGCCGAGGAAGCCAATCTGATCTGGGCGCTCGGCGAATGGGTGCTGCGCCGCGCGTGCGACGATGCCGCGAGCTGGCCGGGCGCGATGCGCGTCGCGGTCAATGTGTCGCCGATCCAGTTCGCCAATCCCGACCTGCCCAAGGTCGTCGCCAGCGCGCTCGCGACCAGCGGCTTGCCGCCCGAGCAGCTCGAGCTCGAGATCACCGAAAGCGTGTTCCTGGGCGATTCGGCCGAGACGAGCCAGATGTTCAAGGCGCTGAAGGGGCTGGGCGTGCGCCTCGCGCTCGACGATTTCGGCACCGGCTATTCGTCGCTCGGCTATCTCCAGTCGGCGCCGTTCGACAAGATCAAGATCGACCAGAGCTTCGTGCGCGGGGCGACCGAGCCGGGATCGCGCAACGGGGCGATCATCGCGGCGATCGTCGCGCTGGCCGAGGCGCTGGAGATGGAGACGACCGCCGAAGGCATCGAATCGCTCGATCAGCTCGACCTGATCCGCAAATTGAACGTCAGCCATGTGCAGGGCTATGTGTACAGCAAGTCGGTCTCGAACGCCGAACTGCTCGGCCATGCCGAGACGGGCCACTGGATGATCGAGCCCGCGGGCCCGGCGCGCCAGCGCAACGACCGTTTCCAGATGTTCCGCAAGGTCGGCGCGGTCCACGACAATTACCGCTACACCGTCGTGATGCGCAACCTGTCGGCGACCGGCGCCTTTATCGAGGGTATCATGAACGTGCCGTTGGGCACGCAGTTCGTGATCGATTTCGGCGAGGGCCAGTTGGTCACCGCGACCGTCCGCCGCTCGAAGAATCACCAGCAGGGCATCCAGTTCGAGCAATCGATGGTCAGCGACGGCAATGGCGGGCTATGCACGCGGCACCGCGTGTCGCCCTATCTGATCGCCGCGGCGAGTCAGCAGGCGGGGATCGCGCTGCCCAATTTCACCACGACGAGTGACTGGGCGGGCAAATGATGATCGAGGCCGCTTTCAGGCCCTAGCGCTTTCGCCGCCATGCTGTCACAAGCGCGGCATGAGGGATATTCGTAACATCAAAGCCTTGGGTGCCGCTGCGCTGGCCTGGGCCCTGCTCACCGCCGCATCGTCCGGCCCGTCGACGAGCGAACAGGTCGCCAACCTGCTCGATGCGAACAAGCCGATCGAGGCCTTTTCGCTCGCGCAGACGAAAGCGAACGAGGGCGATGTCGAGGGGCAGTTCGCGCTCGGCTGGTTCTACGACAATGGCGAGAATATCACTGCCGACAAGGCGAAGGCGGCGGGGCTGTACAAGAAATGCGCCGACGCGGGGCTCAGCCAGTGCCAGTGGCGGCTCGGCGTCATGCTCGACACCGGCGAGGGCGTGACCGAGGATCCCGCCGCGGCGCTGGCGCTGATCCAGAAAGCGGCGGCGCAGAATAATCCGCAGGCGCAGATGAGCCTCGCGGTGATGCACGCCAACGGGCGCGGCACACCAGTCGATTACGCCAAGGCGATGGAATATTACCAGGCCGCGGCGAAGGCGGGGCAGCCGCACGCCTTTTTCGGGGTCGGGCTGCTCTATCTCGAAGGGCAGGGGGTCGCGAAGGACGGCGAGACCGCGGCGGCGTGGTTCTCGGTCGCGAACCTGCTCGGCGACGCGCAGGGCAAGGCGACGAGCGAGCGGCTGCTCGCGGGGCAGAAGAACGACGTGCTCGACCGCGTCGCGGCCAAGGCCAATGCGATCTACGCCGAATATATCGGTCCGCTGACGCAGCCCGCGCCGGCGGCCGCTCCGCCCCCCACTCCGCCTGCTCCCAAGGCCCCCTGATCGGAACCGTGCGCGGCGCCGACCGTTCTACCGTCGACCAACGACGGAGACGATCATGGCGGAAAGCAAGATTTTCGAACGGCTGAAGGCCGACCACGACCGGCATCGCGAACTGCTCGACCGGATCGACGAAACGCATGGCGACAGCGACGAGCGCGAACAATTGTTCGAGGCGTTCCGCGTCGAGGTGACCGCGCATGCGGCGTCCGAGGAGCTGTCGCTCTATGCGACGATGATGGGCAAGCCCGACCTCCGCGAAGACGCCCAGCATAGCGCGAGCGAGCATAAGGAAATCGACGAGATGCTCACCGAGCTCTACGAGATGGACTTCGCCTCGACCGGCTGGCTGACGCGCTTCCGTACGATGAAGCACCGCTACCTACACCATATCGAGGAGGAGGAAGAAGAGATGTTCCCCGCCGCCGAGGACGGGCTGAGCCAGGCGCGCAAGAAAGAGATCGCGGAGATCTTCGCCAAGGAGAAGCCGAAGGAGAAGGCGAAGGCAGCCGAGGACGAGCCGTCGAGCGAGGATGAGCGGGAGTAGGGGACGGGGAGTATGCTCTCTCCCCTTCAGGGGAGAGGGCGATATGTCCCCACCTCGACTTTTCCCCCCGCGCCCGCCATAGGCGCGCGCCATGACGACAAGATTCGCCTTTTCGGTCGCCGCGACCGATGGCGCCGCGCGCACGGGCACGATCACCATGCAGCGCGGCGAGATCCGAACCCCCGCCTTCATGCCCGTCGGCACCGCCGCGACGGTGAAGGCGATGCGGCCCGCCGAAGTGCGCGCGACGGGCGCCGACATCATCCTCGGCAACACCTATCACCTGATGCTGCGCCCCGGCGCCGAGCGCATGGCGCGGCTCGGCGGGCTGCACGATTTCATGGGCTGGGACCGGCCGATCCTGACCGACAGCGGCGGCTATCAGGTGATGAGCCTGTCGGCGCTGACCAAGCAGAGCGAGGAGGGGGTCGCGTTCAAGAGTCACCTCGACGGATCGCGCCACATGCTGACCCCCGAACGTTCGATGGAGATCCAGCGGCTGCTCGGCAGCGACATCGTGATGGCGTTCGACGAATGCCCGCCGAACGGCGTCGACGCGAAGCGCGCCGCGGCGAGCATGGAGCGCTCGATGCGCTGGGCCGCGCGCAGCCGCGCGGGTTTCGACGCGGGCGAGGAGCATGCCGCGCGGTCGGCGCTGTTCGGCATCCAGCAGGGATCGCTCGACGAAAAGCTCCGCGCGCGCTCGGCCGCGGCGCTCACCGACATCGGCTTCGACGGCTATGCGATCGGCGGCCTTGCCGTGGGCGAAGGGCAGGAGGCGATGTTCGGCGTGCTCGACTTCGCGCCCGGCCAACTTCCCGCCGACAAGCCGCGCTATCTGATGGGGGTGGGCAAGCCCGACGACCTGGTGGGGGCGGTCGCGCGCGGGGTCGACATGTTCGACTGCGTGCTCCCGACGCGGTCGGGGCGCAACGGGCAGGCGTTCACGTCGCTCGGCCCGGTCAACATCCGCAACGCCAAACATGCCGAGGACAAGGGCCCGCTCGATGCGGCGTGCGCCTGTCCGGTGTGCACGACCTGGTCGCGCGCCTATCTGCACCACCTCGTCCGCGCCGGCGAGATGCTCGGCGCGATGCTGATGACGCAGCATAATCTGCACTTCTACCAGGATCTGATGGCGGGGATGCGCGGCGCGATCGCCGAAGGACGCTTCGCGGCCTTCCAGTCGGATTTCGAGGATCGCTACCGCCGCGGCGGCGGCTGAGGCGCGCTCAGTTCAGCTTGTTGAGCAGGTCCATCATCGAATCGGGGATATTCTCTTCGATCGCCGATTCGTAAGCACGACGCAGGGCGATGTTCACGTCCTGCGCCTTTTTGGGCATCTTCTTGTCGGCGTCTTTTCCGGTGGCCTTCCGCTGCGAACCGGTTTCAGACGACATTATCGTGACATCCAATGGACATGGGGCCTGTTGCTAACCGCGCCTTGAGCAAAGCGCAATGACGCTTTGTTCCTTCCCCATGAAACCAATTTGCGGTTAAATCGTTCCGTGACAGCGCAATAATTTCGGGCGCGGCTGGCGCGTGCGCGGCTTTTGCCCGTTTTTGCACGAGTTTCGGGGCAGGCAGCGACCTGTTTTAGGAGGTAATATATGTCATTGGGTCAGGCGATCGCGCCGCATCTTCCCTATCTTCGCCGCTATGGCCGTGCGATTTCGGGAAGCCAGCAAAGCGGCGACGCGCTGGTCGCGGGCCTTTTGCAGACCTTGGTGGCAAACCCCACGGCGGTCGACAGCAGCGCGGACCTGCGCATCCAGCTCTACCGCATGGTGCACGACAATTTCGGGCTGGCGAGCGAGCAGGCCGCCGCCTCCGACGAGCCCGCCGCCGCCGACATCGCGATCGCCGACGCGCGGCTGCGCCGCATTCCGTCGCTCGCGCGCCAGGCGCTGCTGCTCACCGCGGTCGAGGGTTTCAGCGAAGACGAGGCCGGGCGGATCATCGGCCGCGACTCCGCGACGGTGCACGACCTCATCGCGCAGGCGATGGACGAGATCGAGCGCCAGACGCGCGCGCGCATCCTGATCATCGAGGACGAGCCGATCATCGCGATGGACATCGAGATGATCGTCCGCGACCTGGGGCATGACGTCGTCGCAGTCGCGACCACCCACGCCGAGGCCGTCAACGAAGCGCAAAAGCACAAGCCCGGCCTCGTGCTCGCCGATATCCAACTCGCCGACAACAGCTCGGGGATCGAGGCGGTGCAGGAGATTCTGTCCGACGTGAAGGTGCCGGTCATCTTCATCACGGCCTTCCCCGAACGGCTGCTGACCGGCGACCGCCCCGAGCCGGCGTTCCTGCTGACCAAGCCGTATCAGCCCGCGACGCTGCGCGCGGCGATCTCGCAGGTGCTGTTCTTCGACGAGAGCACGGTTCCGGCGTAAGCAAAAGCGTCGCCCCCGCGAAGGCGGGGCCGCTGGAGGCCGTTCCCCGCAACGTTGCGAAAACCGATTGTCGCGGGGGCGACGGTCTCCAATCGCCTTGCCTCGCGTCTCGTAGCGCGCGATAGCCACGCATAATGACGTCCCAACGCCAATCGGCGCTCGATCGCCTGACCGCCAATGCGCCGTTTCTCGCGCGGCTCGCCGAAATCCATCCCGACGACGTCGCGCTTTTCCTCAGGGACGGCACCGACGCCGCGCTGGCCGCGGTGACGCCGCCGCCGGGCGGCGACGACATCATGGCGGCGCTGCGCCACTGGCGCGGGCGGATCGCGCTGCTGCTCGCGCTCGGCGACCTGTCGAGCGAGCATGACGTCGCGATCACGACACGCCACCTGTCGGCCTTTGCCGACGCCGCCTGCGACGCCGCGCTCGCCGCCGCCTTTGCCGAACGCACGCCCGACGAGGAAGCGCGCGGACTGTCGGTGATCGCGCTCGGCAAGCTCGGCAGCCATGAGCTCAATTACTCGTCGGACATCGACCCGATATTGATCTTCGATCCCGAGACGATGCCGCGCCGCCAGCGCGACGACCCGACCGAGGCGGCGGTACGCATCGCGCGGCGGATGACCGAGATATTGTCGGCGCGGACCGCGAACGGCCACGTGCTGCGCGTCGACCTCCGCCTCCGTCCGCATCCCGAGGTGACGCCGATCGTGCTGCCGGTGAACGCGGCGATCTCCTATTATGAATCCGAAGCGCTGGCGTGGGAGCAGGCCGCCTTCATCCGGTCGCGCGCGTCGGCGGGCGACCGCGCGCTGGGGGGCGAATTCCTGTCGGCGATCCAGCCCTTCATCTGGCGCCGCAGCCTCGATTTCCGCCAGCTCAAGGAAATCGGCGCGATGAGCGACCGCATCCGCGACCATTTTGCGCAGGGGCAGGCGTTCGGGCCGGGATACGACCTCAAGCGCGGGCGCGGCGGTATCCGCGAGATCGAATTTTTCGCGCAGGTCCACCAGCTGATCTACGGCGGGCGCGATCCTTCGCTGCGCGTGCCCGCGACGGTCGACGCGCTCGCCGCGCTGGCGAAGGCGGGGCGCATCGACCCCGATATCGCGGCGCGGCTGACCGGCCATTATGCGGTGCTGCGGCGGATCGAGCATCGGCTGCAGATGATCGAGGACCAGCAGACGCATTGCCTGCCGCTCCAGCCCGCCGCGCTCGACGCGGTGGCGCGGCTCGACGGGCACGCCGACGGCGCAGTGCTGCTTGCGATGCTCGAGCCCGTCACCGCCGATGTCGCCGCCTGCTACGACCGGCTGGTGCTCGAGCGCGCGGCGACCAGCGGGCTGCCGCGCGACGAGGGTGAGCTCGCGGGCGCGCTGATGGCGGCGGGGTTCGAGCCGCCCGAGCCGGCCCTCCGCACCATCGCCGAATGGCGCGGCGGCAAGCTGCGCGCGCTGCGCACGCCCGCGGCGCAGGACGCGCTCGAAACGGTGCTGCCCGGGCTGGTGCGGGCGCTGGGCGCGGCGCCCGATCCCGAGGCGGCGCTGACGCGCTTCGACAAGCTCGTCTCGGGCCTGCCGAGCGCGGTAGGCTTCTTCCACCTGCTCGCGGCGCAGCCAGAGCTGGCCAAGGTCGCGGTGCGCGTGCTGACGCTCGCCCCGACGCTCGCCGAGGCGCTCGGCGCGCGCGTCGAGCTGATCGAGGGGCTGATCGACAAGCGCGCGTTCGAGGCGCCCGCGACCAAGGCCGAACTGCTCTCCGAATGGGCGCCGGGGCTCGCGGGGCTCGATTACGAGCGATTGCTCGACCGCGTGCGCGACCGCGTCGGTGAGCGGCGCTTCGCTTATGGCGTGCAGCTGATCGCGGGGGCGAGCGACCCGATGATGATCGCCTGCGGCTATTCCGAACTCGCCGAGGCGGCGTTGCAGGTGCTCGCCGACGCGACGGTCGCCGAATTCGTCGAGGCGCATGGGCGGATCGCCGACAGCGAGCTGGTCGTGCTCGCGCTCGGGCGGCTCGGCGGGCGGGCGCTCACGCATGCCTCGGACCTCGACCTCATCTATCTTTTCACCGGCGACCATCTCGCCGAATCCGACGGGCGGCGGCCGCTCGGCGCGACGACATACTACAACCGTCTCGCGCAGCGGCTCACCGGGGCGATGTCGGTGCCGACCGCCGCGGGCAAGCTCTACGAGGTCGACACAAGGCTGCGGCCGCAGGGCGCGCAGGGGCCGCTCGTCGTGACGCTCGACAGCTTCGAACGCTACCAGTGCGAGGAGGCGTGGACGTGGGAGCATATGGCGCTGCTTCGCGCGCGGCCGGTCTATGGCTCGGATCGCGCGCGCGCGGCGGTGCAGCGCATTATCGACGCGTTGCTCGCGATCCCGCGCGAGCCGGCGAAGCTGGCGCAGGACGCGGCCGAGATGCGCGCCAAGATGGCCGCGCACAAACCGCCCAAGGGCGCGCTCGACATCAAGGGCGGGCCCGGCGGGCTCGTCGACCTCGAATTCGCGATGCAGGTGACGCAGCTCCAGAGCGGGCGTTGCCACGATCCCAATATCGGCTCGGCGCTCGCCTGCCTGCGGGTCGAGGGGCTGGCGCCGGCGGAGATCTGCGACGCGCACGGGCTGCTTGCGCGGATGCTCGTGATGCTGCGGCTGACCGCGCCGGAGGGCGAACCCGCGACCCCCGCGGCGCGCCAGCTGGTCGCGGCGGCGTGCGGCGAGCCGGGCTGGCCGCAACTGCTTGCCGCGCACGACGCGGCGCGGCAGGAGATCGCGAACTGGTGGGCGTCGATTCGCCCCGATCAGCAGGAGAATTGAGCCATGACCCTTGGCATCGGAGACGCCATCCCGGCGGTGACACTGCTCGACGCCGACGGCGCGGCGATCGACCTGGCCGCGCTGAAGGGCGCGCCTTTGGTCGTCTATTTCTACCCCAAGGCCGATACGCCCGGTTGCACCGTCGAGGCGCAGGATTTTACGCGGCTCGCGCCCGAATTCGCCAAGCTGGACGCGCAGGTGCTGGCGGTGTCGCGCGATGCGCCCGCGAAACTCTGCAAGTTTCGCGACAAATATGGGCTGACCGTGCGGCTCGCCTCGGACGAGGGCGGTGCGGTGTGCGAGGCCTTCGGGACCTGGGTTGAGAAGCAGAATTACGGGCGGACCTATATGGGGATCGAGCGGTCGACCTTCCTGTTCGGTGCCGACGGCACGCTCGCCAAGGAATGGCGCAAGGTGCGTGTGAAGGGCCATGCCGAGGCGGTGCTGGAGGCGGCGAAGGCGCTTTAGCCATTTCCTTCGTCACCCCGGACTTGATCCGGGGTCCCGCTGGTCGACGCCGCTGGAAGCGGGACCCCGGATCAAGTCCGGGGTGACGGATTTAGGGATGCGAATATGACGACCACCCTCGGCGAAGCCGCGCGCGCGGTGCTGCTCACCGCCGATCCGCACGCCAAAAGGCGCGCGGCGCGCGGGCTCGCGCGCGCGTGGCGGCAGGGCGCGCTCGCGCATCGCTGCGACGTCGCGATGCCCGACCGGCCCGCCTGGCCTGCCGAGCCCGCACTGCTGCCGCCGAACCAGATGCCGCGCCGCCGCAAGGGCGGGTCCGACCGCGGGCGGATCGCGATGCTGCACGCGCTCGCGCATATCGAATTCGTCGCGATCGACCTCGCGGTCGATCTGGTCGGGCGCTTCGGCGGCGAGTTTCCGCGCGGCTTCGTCGACGACTGGATCGGTGTCGCCGCCGACGAGGCGATGCATTTTGCGCTGATCGACCGGCGGCTGCGCCAACTCGGCAGCCATTATGGGGCGCTGCCCGCGCACGCCGGGCTATGGGAGGCGGCCGAGGAGACGAGCGACGATGCGCTGGCGCGGCTGGCGATCGTGCCGATGGTGCTCGAGGCGCGCGGGCTCGACGTCACCCCGGCGATGATCGAGCGCTTTCGCGGTACCGGCGACGAGGCCTCGGCGCGAATCCTGGAGCGCATCTACACCGACGAGATTCGTCATGTGAGCGCGGGCACAGTCTGGTTCGAGTGGGCGTGCGATGAGAGGGGATTCGCGCCCGCGTTAACCTGGCAAAGCCTCGTAAAATCGCGATTTCGGGGTCAGTTGAAGCCGCCGTTCAACGACTCAGCGCGCCATGACGCCGGTTTAACGCAAGAATACTACGCCGTAGTTGCTTCGTAACCCCTGTCCCCGCAGACAGGCTGCCGGGCGGATGATCAATCATCCTGAGCAGACTAAACCGGCACCAATGGTTCCAAAAACACCATTGGCGACAAGGCAGATGCGGGGTCGTAAGTGATTAACACTCTTCTGGCGCAAAAGTTTCATTTTGGGCTGATTTTTTGTGCCACCGCGCTGATGGGCGTGAGCGCCCCGGCGGCTCACGCCGCCGAAAACAGCGCAGAGGCGGGCATCATCGTCCCCGACGAACCCGATGACGACAGCTTCGATGCGGGCGTCCCGCAGACCGGCGAAGACAGCGAGGCACGCGCGATTTTCCAGGCGTGGAAGCGCCTCGACACCGGGCTGACGCAGAGCCTGGGCGTGTCGGTCCCCTCGCGCGTGCCGATCCAGAACATGTCGCTCTCGTCGTCCTACGGCATGCGCGTCCACCCGATCACCGGCAAGGTCGCGCGCCACAACGGCATCGACATCCCGGCGCCGCACGGCACCCCGATCTACGCCACCGCCGACGGCATCGTCGGCCGCGCCCAGCGCCTCGGCGGCTATGGCAATTATGTCGAAATCGAACATGGCAACGCGATCCAGACGCGCTACGGCCATATGTCCTCGTACATCGTCCGCCCCGGCCAGCAGGTGAAGAAGGGCGAGATCGTCGGTTATGTCGGCTCGACCGGCCGCTCGACCGGCAACCACCTCCATTATGAAGTCCGCATCGAGGGCGCACCGGTCAACCCGATGCCCTTCTGCCGCCAGGATACGATGGCGATCGCCGCGATCACCGGCGACAAGGCCGCGATGGGCGGTCCCGAATAAACAGGTTTCCAGGGTCGGAGAGGATAGGGCGCCCAACGGCTCAAGCCGGGGCGCCCTTTTCATTTGGGCGCCGACCCCCTATCTTGGCGCCATGGCCACGCAGCTTTCCGATATCGCCCTGTCCCCCGCCGCCGCGGCGCGCGTCCGCTGGATCGCCGACCGCAAGGGCGAGGCCGATGCCGCGCTGCGGCTCGCCGTCGACGGCGGCGGCTGTTCGGGCTTCACCTATCGCTTCGGGCTCGCCGAGAGCATCGATGAGGGCGACATCGTGACCGAGACCGACGGGGTGAAGCTGGTGGTCGACCCGGTCAGCATTGACCTGGTGCGCGGCTGCGTCGTCGACTTCGTCGATTCGCTCGGCGGATCGTCGTTCAAGGTCGAAAATCCCAACGCGGCCTCGGGCTGCGGTTGCGGGTCGAGCTTCTCGATCTGACGCCTTTCGCGGGGCGCCGCATGCTGCCATAGATGCGGCATGAAAATCGCGACGTTCAACATCAACGGCATCAAGGCGCGGCTGCCGCGCCTCATCGAATGGCTCGAGGAAACCCAGCCCGACATCGCCTGCCTGCAGGAACTGAAGTCGAGCGACGAGACGATGCCGACGAAGGAGATCGAGGCCGCGGGGTACGGCTTTCTCTATCACGGGCAAAAGGGCTTCAACGGCGTCGCGATCCTCGCCAAGGGCACGATGCCTGTCGAGACGCAACGCGGCCTCGCGGGCGAAGCCGAGGACGAGCAGTCGCGCTACCTCGAGGCCGATGTCCATGGCCTGCGCGTCGGGTGCATCTACCTGCCCAACGGCAATCCGCATCCGGGCCCCAAATTCGAGTATAAACTCCGCTGGATGGCGCGCCTCCGCGAACGCGCGAAGGAACTGCTCGCGGCCGAGATCCCGGCGATCCTGACCGGCGACTACAACGTGATTCCCCACGACGACGACGTCTGGGATCCGCGCGGGCCGATGGCGAACGACGCGCTGATGCAGCCCGAATCGCGCGACGCCTGGTTCCGCCTGCTCGGCGACGGCTGGACCGACGCGGTGCGCAGCCGCCATCCGGCGGGCGGCGTGTGGACCTTCTGGGACTATCAGGCGGGCGGCTGGCAGCGCGATCATGGTTTTCGCATCGACCACCTGCTCTTGAGCCCCGCGCTCGCCGACCGGCTGGTCGACGCCGGCGTCGACAAGGATCATCGCGGGCGCGAAAAGGCGAGCGACCATGCACCGACCTGGGCGACGCTGGGATGAGCCTGCTGTCCGCCGCAAAGCTGGCGGACGCGCCGCTCTTCGCCGGGCTCGATGCGGCCGAACTCGCCGAGCTCGCCTATGGCTTTTCGCCGCGGCATTTCGCCGACGGCCAAGCGCTGCTGATCCAGAACGAGCGCGCCGAGGGGCTCTATCTGATCGACGAGGGGCGGGTCGATATCGGCAAGCGCCTGCCCGGCGGCGGGCTCGCGCTGCTGGCGCAAGTCGGGCCGGGCGAGGTGATCGGCGACATGGCGCTGATCGGCCGCGATCTCAAACGGTCGGCGATGGGCATCGCGCGCGGGCCGGTGGCGACCTGGTACCTGCCCGCCGACCAGTTTCGCGCCGCGCTGGCGCGGCTGCAACCGGCATCGCTGCGGTTGCAGGCGGCGCTCGGCGAGCTGATCGCCGAGCGCGTCGCGGGCAAGACGCGCGATATTGCGGCTTTGCTGGCCGATGAGCCCGACAGCTTCACGCCGCGCCCGCAGCGCGCGCTGGCTCCGGTTGTGGAGGAGGATTTCGCGGCCGAAGCCTTTCTCGCGAAGTTGCCGTGCTGCGCGGAGATGAGCTCCACGCAGCGGCAGGCGTTCTGGGACGCGGGCGAACGGGTCGACCTCGCCGCCGACACTGACCTTGCCGCGGTCGGCGCGGCATCGGATCGGCTGTGGCTCGTCGTGCGCGGCGCGGTGCGCAGCGCGCTGCCGCATAAGGACGGCGTCTACCAGCTCACCATCACTGGGCCGGGCCAGCTGGTCGGACTGTCGCCGCTGTTGCTGGGGACGCCGCACGACCGGCTGCTCCGCACGAGCGAGCAAGCGACGCTGCTGAGCTTCGACCGCGATACATTCCGCGAGCTGCTCGCGACGGGCGATGCGCTGAGCCGCGAGGTCGGGGCGTCGGTCAACGCCGATCTGGTCACCGCGCTCGACGCGCTCGATCAGGTCGAGGCGCGCATCCTCGCGATGCGCCGCGGGCATGCGGTGGCGGCTTAGCTTATGGCGGTAGCGCGCTGGATAATTGCCGCATTGCTGCTGGGTGCCGCGCATCCCGCGGCGGCCGACGAGCAGGGGTTCGACAAGGCGCTCGCGGATTTCCGGCAGCTCCATCGCGCCGAAACGAGCCGCGCAAAGATCGCCGGCAGCAGCTTCTATCTCGTGCGCGACGGGCGCGTCGTCGCCGCCGACCATCTCGGCGAACAGGATGCCGAGGCGCATGTCCCGGTCGATGCGCGGACCATCTATCACTGGGCGTCGGTGACCAAGACGATGACCGGCATCGCGATCATGCAGCTGCGCGATCGCGGGCTGCTGTCGCTCGACGATCCGATCGTCAAATATGTGCCCGAACTTGCCGCGGTGCATAATCCTTATGGCGACACGGGCGCGATCACCCTGCGCCAGCTGATGAGCCACAGCGCGGGCTTCCGCAGCGGCACCTGGCCGTGGCGCGAGCAGGACTGGCAGCCGTTCGAACCGGCCAGCTGGTCGCAGCTGGTCGCGATGCTGCCCTATACGCGGGTCGAGTTCGAACCCGGCAGCCGCTTCGGCTATTCGAACCCCGGCATCGTCTATCTGGGGCAGGTGATCGAGCGCCTCTCGGGCGAGGATTATGAAGTCTATGTCGACAAGAATATCCTGAAACCACTGGCGATGCACGACAGCTATTTCGACCATACGCCGCCGCACCTGCTGCCGCACCGCTCGCACAGCTATTATGTGAGGGACGGCAAGCGCGTGGCGGCGCCCTTCGATGTCGATACGGGGGTGACGGTGTCGAACGGCGGGCTCAATGCTACGATGCCCGACATGGCGAACTATGCCGCCTTCCTGCTCGGCGATCCGGCGCGGGCCATCGACTATGATCGCGTGCTGAAACGCTCGTCGCTCGAGGAAATGTGGCAGCCGCAGATTTCGGCGGGCGCCGATTTCACGCAGGGCCGCATGGCGACGACGACGCAGAGCGGGTTGTCCTTCTTTGTCGACCGCAGCGCGGGCGTGCGCTTCATCGGCCATAATGGCGACCAGAACGGCTTTCGCGCCTATCTCAGCCTCTGCCCCGACCAGCGCGCGGGGAGCCTGCTGGCGTTCAACACCGAAACGCAGGGCGTGCAGAACAGCCCGGCCAATCGCGAAACCGCCGAATCGCGGATCGCGCTGGCGACCGACCGCTTGTGCGAGGCGCTGGCGAAATAGCGCTCGTCGAGCGGGACCGTCGTTCGTCGATCCGGACACCACGGCGTCCTTCGCTTAAGTCATTGTGGCAAAAGGCGGATGGCGAAAACGCCACCGATACGCGCGGGGCGGCAGGCCGGGAGAGGATGATGAAGCGCGATAGGATGACTGTGGGCGCGGCGCTGCTGCTCGCGACGAACGCGGCGGCGCAGCAACCGGCGACGCCGGTGCAGGACAATGAACTGGTCGAAACATGGAACGAACGCGTCAGCGCGGGCGCGCCGGTGGGATCGGCGCCCGAGTTCGACGGGTGGAGCCTGGGCCTCGCGATGCCGCTCGCGCGCTCGGAGCATGCGGTGGCCGAGCTGGACGGCAAGATCTGGGTACTCGGCGGCTATCCGCCCGGGCGGCTGCCGTCGAACCTGGTCCAGATCTACGACCCGGCCGCGAGCCGCTGGTCGCTCGGGCCGCGGCTGCCGCAGCCGATCCATCATACGATGGTCGCCGCGGTCGGCGGCAAGCTTTATGTCATCGGCGGCGAACTCGACGGCGCGAGTAGCGGGCGGCCGGAGATTTTCGTCGCGCATGTCTGGGAGCACGATCCCGCGGTCGGCGGCTGGGTGCAGCGCGCGTCGATGCCCACCGCGCGCAGCGGCGGCGGCAAGGCGGTGGTGGGCGGCAAAATCTATGTCGCCGGCGGGCGCCCGCCGGGCGGCCACGCCTTCGAAGCCTATGACCCGGCCACCAACAGCTGGGAAAAGCTGCCCGACCTGCCGACGCAGCGCAATCATCTGGCGATGGTGGCGATCGATGGAAAGATCATCGTTGCCGGAGGGCGTACAGGGCCGGGCGCGATGGCCGAGCGCGTCGATGTCGTCGAAATCTACGATCCGGCGACGCGCCGCTGGAGCAAGGGCGCGCCGCTCCCGGCGCCACGCGGCGGCATCACCGGGGCGGTGCACGCGGGCTGCATGTTCGTGTTCGGCGGCGAGGGCGAGAAGGGGCATGTGCTGGGGCTGACGCCGACGACCTATGCCTATCATCCCGGCGCGAATCGCTGGACGCGGCTGCCCGACCTGCCGATCGCGATGCACGGGCTGAAGGGCAGCGCGGTCATCGGTGGGCGCATCTTCCTGCCGGGCGGCGCGATCACGCTGGGCGGAAATACCGGGACCAATGCGATGCAGGTCTATCGGCCGTCGATGACGTGCGAGTGAGCGACGAAGCGCCGGTTTAGCGGTTCTTCCGCCCCTCGATCAGGCCATCGACCAAGCTCGGGTCGGCGAGGGTCGAGGTGTCGCCCAGCGAGCCGAAATCATTCTCGGCGATCTTGCGCAGGATGCGGCGCATGATCTTGCCCGAACGCGTCTTGGGCAGGCCGGGGGTCAGGTGGATATGGTCCGGCGTCGCGATCGGGCCGATCTCCTTGCGTACCTGCTGCTTCAGCGCCGCGGCGACTTCCTCGGTCGCTTCGACCCCGGCGTTGAGCGTCACATAGGCGTAGATGCCCTGGCCCTTGATATCGTGCGGGAAGCCGACGACCGCGGCTTCGGCGACATCCTCGTGCAGGACGAGCGCGCTTTCGACCTCGGCGGTGCCCATGCGGTGGCCCGAGACGTTGATCACGTCGTCGACGCGGCCGGTGATGCGCCAGTATCCGTCGGCATCGCGGCGGCAGCCGTCGCCGGTGAAATATTTGCCCTTGTAGGTCGAGAAATAGGTTTCGGCGAAGCGCTGGTGATCGCCGTAGATCGTCCGCGCCTGCCCGGGCCAGCTGTGCGTGATGCAGAGATTGCCCTCGGCCGCGCCGCCGGTTTCTTCGCAGACGAGCTTGTTGCCCTCGGCATCGACGAGTTCGGGGCGGATGCCGAAGAAGGGCTTGCCCGCGCTGCCCGGCTGCATAGCATGCGCGCCCGGAAGCGTGGTGATCATGATGCCGCCGGTTTCGGTCTGCCACCAGGTGTCGATCACGGGCACGCGGCCCTTGCCGACGGTCTGGTGATACCAGCGCCACGCCTCGGGATTGATCGGTTCGCCGACGCTGCCGAGCAGGCGGATCGACGAGAGGTCGTGGCGAGTCACATAATCGTCGCCCTCGCGCATCAGCGCGCGGATCGCGGTCGGCGCAGTGTAGAGGATGTTGACCTGATGCTTGTCGACGACCTGCCAGAAGCGGTCGTGGTCGGGATAGTTGGGCACACCCTCGAACATGAGGGTCGTCGCGCCATTCTGGAGCGGGCCGTAGACGACGTAGCTATGGCCGGTGACCCAGCCGATGTCGGCGCTGCACCAGAAGATTTCGCCGGGACGATAGTCGAAGCCGTACCAGAAGGTCGTTGCGGTCCAGACGCTGTAGCCGCCGACGCTATGGAGCACGCCCTTGGGCTTGCCCGTCGAGCCCGAGGTGTAGAGGATGAAGAGCGGATCCTCTGCCTGCATCGGTTCGCACGGGCAGTCGGCGGGGACGTCCGCGGACAAGGCGTCGTACCAATGGTCGCGGCCTTCCTTCATGCTGACGTCGCCGCCGGTGTGTGCGATGACGAGCACCGCCTTCACGTCGGTGCGTTCGAGCGCCTTGTCGACATTGGTCTTCAAGGGGACGGTCTTGCCGCCGCGCAGGCCTTCGTCGGCACAGATCACCCAGTCGCTCGCGCAATCCTCGATCCGGCCGTGGATCGCCTCGGGCGAGAAGCCGCCGAAGACGACGCTGTGCACCGCGCCGATGCGTGCGCAGGCGAGCATCGCCACCGCACCCTCGGGGATCATCGGCATGTAGATGGTGACGCGGTCGCCTTTCCGGACGCCCATTTTCTTGAGCGTGTTCGCCATGCGGATGACGTCGGCGAGCAGCGCGGCATAGCTGATCGTCCGCGTCTCGCCGTCGGGGGCGTCGGGTTCGAAGATGATCGCGGTGCGCATCCCATGGCCGGCGGCGACATGGCGGTCGACGGCGTTGTGGCAGAGGTTGAGGACGCCGTCCTCATACCATTTGATGCTGACGGGGTCGTAGGACCAGTTGGCGATTTTGGTGGGTGGGGTGATCCAGTCGATTCGCTTGGCTTGTTCGGCCCAGAAAGCGTCGGGGTCCTCGACGCTCTGCCGATAGAGACGGTCATAATCGGCGGCGGTGCAATGGGTGTTCGCGGCGGCGTCGGCGGGGACCGGAACGAAGGGCTCGGAGGGGGGCAATTCGGACACTGGAGTCTCCCGCTTTCGGTTTGCATTGTGCGCCGCCTGCGATAACCCGCGAGCCACAAACTGCAAGGGCGCGCACGCGCCGGTGAAGGGACAGAATATGGTTGATATGGGCCAGCAGGTCGCGGCGCTGCTCGATGGACTGGGCGTCGACCGACGCACGTGGACCGAGGGATCGATGCCGTCGGTGACGCCGCTGACCGGCGAGCAGGTGGCGACGGTGCGCGTCGCCGATGCCGCGGCGATCGACGAAGCGCTCGATGGCGCGACCGCAGCCTTCCGCGTCTGGCGCAAGGTGCCGGCGCCGCGCCGCGGCGAACTGGTACGCCTGTTCGGCGAGGAACTGCGCGCGGCGAAGGACGATCTGGCGAAGCTGGTGACGATCGAGGCGGGCAAGATCCCGTCCGAGGGCGCGGGCGAAGTGCAGGAAATGATCGACATCTGCGACTTCGCCGTCGGGCTGTCGCGCCAGCTCTACGGGCTGACCATCGCCACCGAGCGGCCGGGGCACCGGATGATGGAGGTCTGGCACCCGCTGGGCGTCGTCGGGGTGATTTCGGCGTTCAACTTTCCGGTCGCGGTGTGGGCGTGGAATGCGGCGCTCGCGCTCGTGTGCGGCAACAGCGTGGCGTGGAAGCCGTCGGAGAAGACGCCGCTGACGGCGCTCGCGACGCAGGCGGTCTTCGAGCGCGCGGTCGCGCGCTTCGGCGATGCGCCCGAAGGCCTGTCGCAATTGCTGATCGGCGGGCGCGAGGCGGGCGAGGCGCTGGTCGACGATGCCCGCGTCGCGCTGCTGTCGGCGACGGGTTCGACGCGGATGGGCCGCGCGGTGGCGCCGCGGCTGGCGCAGCGGTTCGCGCGCGCGATCCTCGAGCTTGGCGGCAACAATGGCGTGATCGTCGCGCCGTCGGCCGATCTCGACCTCGCGCTGCGCGGCGTGGCGTTCGGGGCGATGGGGACGGCGGGGCAGCGCTGCACGACGACGCGGCGGCTGTTCCTGCACAACAGCATCCATGACGGCTTCGTTGCCAAGCTGAAGGCGGCTTATGCGAGCGTCGGCGTCGGCAATCCGCTGGAGGGCGAAGTGCTCGTCGGGCCGCTGATCGACCGCGCCGCCTATGAGATGATGCAGGAGGCGCTGGCCGCGGCCAGGGCGGCGGGCGGCGTCGTGACAGGCGGCGAGCGTGTCGGCGAAGGGGCGAGCTTCTATGTGCGCCCGGCGCTGGTCGAGATGCCGGGGCAGGTCGGGCCGGTGCTCGAAGAGACCTTCGCGCCGATCCTCTATGTGATGCGCTACGACGATCTCGATGCGGTGATCGACGCGCATAATGCGGTCGCGGCGGGCCTGTCGTCGGCGATCTTCACCACCGACATGCGCGAGGCCGAGAGGTTCCTCTTGGGCAGCGATTGCGGGATCGCCAATGTCAACCTCGGCACCTCGGGCGCCGAGATCGGCGGAGCGTTCGGCGGCGAGAAGGAGACCGGCGGCGGGCGCGAGAGCGGGTCGGACAGCTGGCGCCAATATATGCGGCGCGCGACCAACACGGTGAATTATTCGGACGCGCTGCCGCTGGCGCAGGGGGTGTCGTTCGACCTCTGAGCGGTGGCGCTCAGTAGCAGTCCCATTGGTAGAAGACCTTGCCGAAGTCGCGCTTCAGCAGGTCTTCGCGCCGGATCATGAACTGGCCCTGCCCCATGTCGCCCCACATGATGTGGTCGTCGCTCCACAGGTTGAGGAGCACGCGGTCGACGTCCTGATAGGGCTTGTCCGCGCGCCAGTCGGACTGGGTGAAGCCGGGGTGGCCGCCGACATGATGGCCCTGGCTCGCCAGTTCGAGCTGCTTGTCGGCGAAGGCATAGATGCGGTCGCTCCTGGTCCGGTCGTCCAGCAGCGGGCTCAAGTCGCGTTCTGCGAGCCAGGATTCGACCGAGGGCATCTGGTCGCTACGCGCGGGCTTCAGCGCAATGCCCTGCGCGACCGTGGCGTCGTAGAGCGGCGAATAATCGTCGATGCCGCGGTCGCCCGCGGGCCGTCCTTGGTGCAATTTGCCGGGGCCGGTCATCGTCTCGCGCCAGATGACGCGGAACTTGCCTGCCTCGGGCTTCTCGAAATTCGCGCCATAGAGGTCGTCGCGCGCGATGAAGAATTGCAGCACGCCGCTGGCCGGATAGTCGGGCAGCGGCGGCATCGCGGCGAAATCGACCTGCGCGAGGAAGGCCATCGGCTTGCCCTCGGCATCGGTCGGCCAGGCTTCGCCCGCGGCGAGCCAGACGGGGCCGCCGATGCGCGTGCCGCCGGGGGTGGCGGGCGCAGGACCGGCGGGTTCGAGTTCGATCGCGGGCAGCTTGTGCTTCTGCTGCCAGGCGGCGAACTCGGCGACCGCGGGGTCGCGCAGCATCTCCTGAATCGTCGGTTCGGCGGGGGTTGCCGGGGTGCAGCCGAAAATCGTGGCTGCCGCGAGGACCGCGGGGAGCAGGAGCTTTCTCATCGCGTGGAGCCTATCGGCTCAGTGGATCGGGGGCGAGCGAATTTCGACGCCTATGCGGCCCGCCAGCCGAAGCGGTCTTCGCCGAGCGCGACGACCTCGCCCGCCGTGCCGACCGGTTCGGCCTGGCCGTCGGTCAGAAAGGCCAGCATCGCGGCGTCGCCGACGTCGACATGCGCCAGCGTGCGCTGGCTGCCGGGCGTGCGCGCGACGACCACCCCGGCTTTCGGGGCGCCGTCGCGGCCGTAGAAGACCGTGTAGCTTTCGATCGTCGCGGGGCCGGCATAATCCTTGACCAGTTCGGGCACGGGGCCGCGCCTCTCCTCGGCTTCAGCCTGATAGTCATAGTCCTGCGGGAAGGCAGCCGCGGCGATCGGCTCGCTGCCGAGCACGATGCAATGATTGTCGGTTGCGAAGCCGCCGTTGGCGAAGAGGAAGCCGTAGCGGCCTTCCTCGCGCAATTTTTCGACCATCGAGACCACCGCATGGCTCATATAATTGGCGATCGGTCCGCCGCCGAAGGTCAGGCCGCCGAACACCGTCGCGGGCTTGTCGGCGGGCCAGCCGAGCGTGCGGCGCGCCATCTTGGGGACGCAGGGGAAGCAGCTGTAGAGTTCAATGAAGTCGAAATCCTGCGCCGTCATCGCGTTGAGCGCGAGGGTGCGGTTGATGCTGGTTTCCATGCTGACGCTGCCGTCGTAGCGGTCGCGCCACAGGATATTCGCGGGTTCCTTCGCTGCGGCGCCCATGCCGACGTAGATGAGCCGGTCCTCGGGGATGCCGCGGCGGCGCGCCTCGGCGAGGCTGGCGACGATGAAGCCCGCGCCCTGGTTCACCGACGAATTGGCGACCATCAGCTTCGAATAGGGGAAGGCGATGGGGCGGTTGCGCTCGTCGACGCGGAGGATGTCGGCGGGGGTGGCGGGCTTGCGGATCCAGGCGCCGTCGTTGGCGGCGGCGACCTCGGAGAAGCGCGACCAGATTTGCGCGCTCTCGTCCTGCGCTTCGGTCAGCGTCTGCCCCCACGCGGCGCGCGTCGCGTTTTCGTAGAGCGGATAGACGTCGACCGGCGCCGACAGGCCGTGGAGCTGCGAATAATTGGGTTCGCGGCGCGTCGCGACCTGGCGGATCGCATTATAGCTCTTGTCCTCGCCCTTCGCCGCCTTGGCGGCGCGGCCGGCGGCGGTGCGCAGCGCCTCCGCGCCGACGATGGCGGCGAGCTTGATCTCGCCCGCGCCGATGCGGTTCGCGGCCTCGTTGAGCAGGCGGATCGGGGTGTCGCCGTGCGGGGCGTCGGACTGATAGTTGATCTTCGGGCTGGCGCCGATCGCCGCGGCGAGCGGTTCGGGCAGCTTGCCGAGGCTGTGGAAGCTGATCTGGTCGACGATCGCGAGGCTGTCGATCTCGGTCAGCGAGATGCCGGCGTCCGCGGCGGCGACATTCAGCGCCGCGACCATCAGGCCGAGCGAGTCGAGCCCCTGGTCGGGGTCTTCGGGCCGGTCGTTGACCTGGCCGACGCCGATGATGACGGGGATAAGTTCGGGATCGGTCATTTTGGTTTCTTGGCCCATCTCAGCGCGCCTTCCATTCGGGCTTGCGCTTCTGGGCGAAGGCGAGCGGGCCTTCGCGCGCGTCCTCGCTGCGCATCAGCGCGTTGCGCTCGATCGTATTATGCTCCCAATAAGCGGCGTCGGAGGCGATGCGGCCGTCCTGGATGCCGAGCGCGACGCGCTTCGACACCTGCACCGACAGCGGCGCGTTGCCCGCGATCTTCTCGGCGAGCGCGAGCGCGGTAGGGAGCAGGTCGGCGAGCGGGACGACATGATTGACCAGCCCATATTCGGCGGCGCGCGCGGCGGGGATCGGGTCGCCGGTGAGCATATATTCCATCGCCAGCTTGCGCGGCAGCTGCTGCGCGAGACGGAAGGCCCCGCCGGCCGCGGCGAACAGCCCGACCTTGACCTCGGGCAGGCCGAATTGCGCATGGTCGGCGGCGACGATGATGTCGCTCATCAGCGCGATCTCGCAGCCGCCGCCGAAGGCGAAGCCGTTGACCGCGGCGATGATCGGCTTCGAGATCGGGTGCGACACCATGCCGGCGAAACCCCACGCCTGCTGCGCGGGATCGCTCGGCGCGAGATGCTCGCCGCGCGAGAGGGCGACGAGGTCGGCGCCGGCGCAGAAGCTCTTCTCGCCCGCGCCGGTGATCACGACGACGCGGATTTCGGGGTCGCTCTCGGCTTCCTCCAGCGCCGTGCCGATGCCGACATGCACCGCGGCGTTGACCGCGTTGCGCGCCTCGGGCCGGTTGATCGTGACGATCAAGATATGGCCCCGGCGTTCGCTGAGGACGGCGGGCGCGGCGGTGTCGGTCATCGAATCTCTCCCTTTGTCGGGGAGAGTATCGACGCAGGTTGACGTTTACGTCAACTGTTAACGACGGACCTTAGATTGACTGGCCGGTCTTGGCCCAGTCGGCGAGGAAGCCCTCGATGCCCTTTTCGGTCAGGATATGCTTGAACAGCCCCTTGATGACCGACGGCGGCGCGGTCATCACGTCGGCGCCGATCTTGGCGGCCTCGAGCACGTGGATGCCGTGGCGTACGCTCGCGACGAGGATCTCGGTCTCATAGCCGTAATTGTCGTAGATCAGGCGGATGTCCGAGATCAGCTGCATGCCGTCGAAGCCATTGTCGTCGTGGCGGCCCACAAAAGGAGAGACGAAGGTCGCGCCGGCCTTGGCGGCGAGCAGCGCCTGCGCCGCCGAGAAGCAGAGCGTGACATTGACCATCGTGCCGTCGCCGGTCAGCGCCTTGCAGGTCTTGAGGCCGTCGATCGTCAGCGGCACCTTGATGCAGACGTTGGGGGCGATCTTGCGGAGGATTTCGGCTTCCTTCATCATCGTCGCGTGATCGAGCGCGACGACTTCGGCCGAGACGGGGCCGGTGGTCAGCGCGCAGATCTCGCGCGTCACTTCCTTGAAATCGCGGCCCGACTTGGCGATCAGCGAGGGGTTGGTCGTCACCCCGTCGAGCAGGCCGGTCGCGGCGAGTTCCTGGATGTCGGCGATTTCGGCGGTGTCGGCGAAAAATTTCATGGCGCTGGGCTTCCTGTTGGGAGGGCGATTCGTGAGACGCCTATAGCCGCCTAGCGCGCGAGGCCAAAGACGGCGGTGAGCAGCGGGCTGCCCGTTGCGCGCGGGTTGGCGCGGATCGCGGCTTCTTCCTGCCCGATCGCGCGATAGATGCCGTCGTGAGTGCGGTCGCTGACGTCCTGCACCAGCCCGCGAAAATCGATGCCGGTCGCGGCGCGCAGCGCTTCGGTCACCACCGCATTGTCGGCGAGGCGGAGCCCTTGATCGACGCCGGGAAACATCGCGCCGACGAGGCTGCGGCCCATCGACCGTTCGAGCAGGTCGGTCGCCGCGGTCGGGCCGCCGCGCACGATCGCGGCGGCGTCGGCGATGCTGATGCTCCGGATCGCGTCGGCGACGAGCGGCGCGGCGCGCTCGGCGCCCTCGCGCGCGGCGCTGTTGACCTGTTTGGTCAGCCGCGTCTTGAAGGCGCCGGTCAAGAGCACGCGCGCGACGATCGACGAGGCGCCGCTCCCTCCGAGCTGCGGCGGCAGGTCGATGCGCGCGACCTGGCTGTCGTAGAAGCCGCCCGGCTTCAGGAGCAACGCGAAGGCGCGCTCCGACGAGAGGGAGAGCAATTCGCGGATCGCGTCGGCCAGGCTGAAACCCGGCAGGCTGGCGCAGCCGGGCAGGGTCAGGATCGGCGCGAGCGCGAGGCCCGACAGCAGCATACGGCGGTCGGTGAGCAGGGCGGTCATCGTCATTCTCCCGAATCTAGTAGCGTTCCGCCTTTGTTCCGATTAAGCGGACGGCATGGCCAAAGCGAAGCGTCAATATGTCTGCCAGAATTGCGGCTCTGTCACCTATCGCTGGCAGGGGCAATGCGCCGATTGCGGCGAGTGGAACACGCTGGTCGAGGAAGCGGGCGAGAGCGTCTTTTCGGCGAAGCACGACCTGAGCAAGGGCGGGCGCACGATCGCGCTCGAAACATTGGACGCCGACAGCGTCATGCCTGAGCGGATGCTGTGCGGGATCGCCGAGTTCGACCGCGCGCTGGGCGGTGGCTTCGTGGCGGGGTCGGCGACGCTGATCGGCGGCGACCCGGGGATCGGCAAGTCGACCTTGCTGTTGCAGGCGGCGGGGCGGCTCGCACTCGCGGGCAAGTCGGTGGTCTATATCAGCGGCGAAGAAGCGGCGGCGCAGGTGCGGCTGCGCGCGCAAAGGCTGGGGCTCGGCAAGGCGCCGGTGGCGCTGGCGAGCGCGACCTCGGTGCGCGACATATTGGCGACGCTGGGGAGCAGCGACCCCGACTTCGTCGTCATCGATTCGATCCAGACGATGCACAGCGACCTGATCGAGGGCGCGCCGGGGACGGTCAGCCAAGTGCGCGCCTCGGCGCAGGAATTGATCCGCTTCGCCAAGGACAGCGGCGCGGCGCTGGTGCTCGTCGGCCATGTCACCAAGGACGGGACGATCGCGGGGCCGCGCGTGCTCGAACATATGGTCGACACCGTGCTCGCCTTCGAGGGCGAGCGCAGCCATCAATATCGCATCCTGCGCGCGGTGAAGAACCGCTTCGGCGGCACCGACGAGATCGGGGTGTTCGCGATGGGCGAAGGCGGGCTGGGCGAGGTCGCCAACCCGTCGAGCCTGTTCCTGACCGACCGCAGCCGCGACGTGCCGGGGTCGGTGGTGTTCCCGGCACTGGAAGGCACGCGGCCGGTGCTGGTCGAAGTGCAGGCGCTGACTGTAAGGCTGGCGAGCGGGGCGACCCCGCGCCGCGCCGTGGTCGGCTGGGACAGCGGGCGGCTGGCGATGGTGCTCGCGGTCCTGGAGGCGCGCTGCGGGCTGCAACTGGGAGGCGCGGAGGTCTATCTCAACATCGCGGGGGGCTATCGGCTCACCGATCCCGCGGCCGACCTCGCGGTCGCCGCGGCGCTGATTTCGGCGTTCAGCGAGCGGCCGGTGCCGTCGGACGCGATCGTCTTCGGCGAGCTGTCCTTGTCGGGCGAGGTGCGTCCGGTGGCGCACGATGGGCTGCGGCTTCGCGAGGCGGCAAAGCTCGGCTTTTCGACCGGTTGGGGCCCCAAGGGGATGAAGGGCACCGGCGGGATTTCGGTCACCGGTTTCGCCCGACTCGGCGAACTCGTTGACCTGATGCTCGGGCGCGACTAGCGACCGGCACATGGGAAGTTTGACGGCTCTGGATGTGCTCGTGTTGCTGCTGGTCGGCGGCTCGGCGGTGCTCGGTTTTTCGCGTGGGCTGGTGCAGGAGGTGACGACATTGCTCGCCTGGGTGCTCGCGATCCTCGCGGTGCGCCTGCTCCACGGCACGGTGACCGGGCTGGTCGCGGGCTGGGTCGGGACCGAGGGCGGCGCCGCGGTGCTCGCCTTCGTGATCCTGTTCGGCGGGGTGTTCGCGCTCGCCAAATGGGGATCGCGCGCGATGGGGCAGCGCAGCCGCGCGTCGATCGTCGGCGGTTTCGACCGTGGGCTCGGTGCGGGGTTCGGCGCGATCAAGGGGCTGTTGATCGCGACGATCGGCTTCATGCTGGTCACTTTGCTCTACGACATCGGCTACGGCAATGCCCAGCGGCCCGCGTGGATGACCGACAGCCGCACCTATCCGGCGCTCAACGCGACGAGTTCGGCGATGAGCAAGGTGATCGCCGAGCGCCGCGCGGCGGCGCGCGAGGCCAAAGCCAATGGCGGCGCCGACGACAAGGGGGACGCACCCGCTGCGGGCGCGAAATGAGCGCGCCGCTCTATAACCGCGACATCTTGTCGCTCGCGGTTGCGACCGCCGAATATCTGCCGCTGCCGCGCGCGCGCCATCATGCGTCGCTGCGCGCGCCGCTCTGCGGCAGCCGCATCCTGCTCGATCTCGACACCGACGATGCGGGGCGCGTGACCGCCGTCGGCATGCATGTCGAGGCGTGCGCGCTGGGCCAGGCGTCGGCGTCGCTGCTCGCGCGCCACGCGGCGGGCAAGGGGCTGGAGGACATCCGCGCGGCGCGCGCGGCGATCGCGGGCTGGTTCGGCGGCGGCGGCGATCGGCCCGACTGGCCGGGGTTCGACCTGCTCGCGCCCGCGAAGGATTATCCCGCGCGGCACGGCGCGATCCTGCTGCCCTTCGACGCGGCGATCGCGGCGCTCGAGCCGCAGGCGGCGCGGGCGTGAGCCTGTTGCTGTTCGCGACCGCAGCGTCGAACATCGCCGCCGAAAAGGCGGGCGAGACCGCGACCGATACCTTGCTCTTCGAGGGCGCGATCCTGCTCGGGGTCGCGACTTTGTTCGTGATGATCTTCCGCCGGCTGGGGCTCGGCGCGGTGCTCGGTTATCTGATCGCCGGCGCGCTCGTTGGGCCGCACGGGCTGGGGCTGGTCGGCGGCGGCGAATCGAAGCTCGCCTTTGCCGAGATCGGCATCGCCTTCCTGCTCTTCCTCGTCGGGCTCGAGCTGCATCCGCGCCGCTTGTGGGACCTGCGCCGTGCGATCTTCGGGCTGGGCATGGCGCAGGTGGTGGTGAGCGGGCTGATCCTCACCGCGCTGATCCTCGCGACTTTGGGCTTCAGTTGGCAGGCGGCGCTCGCGCTCGGGCTGCCGCTCGCTTTGTCGTCGACCGCGCAGGTGCTGCCCAGCCTCAAGAGCTCGGGGACGATCAACTCGCCCTTCGGCGAAAAGGCCTTTTCGATCCTGCTGTTCCAGGACCTCGCGATCGTGCCGATGATCACCATCGTCGCGGCGCTGTCGCGCGCACCCGCCGACCCCTCGGCGCCGCCGGGGTGGCAGATGGCGCTCTACACCGTCGGCGCGATCGCCGCGCTGGTGCTCGTCGGGCGCTTCGTGCTCAACCCGCTGCTGCGCCTCGTGGGGCGCTATGGCGAGCGCGAATTGTTCGTCGTCGTCGGGCTGCTCGTCGTGCTCGCGAGCGCGGCTTTCATGCACAGCCTGCACCTCTCGACCGCGCTCGGCGCGTTCATCGCGGGGGTGATGCTCGCCGATTCGCCGTACCGGCACGAGATCGAGGCCGATGTCGAACCCTTCCGCCTGATCCTGCTCGGGCTCTTCTTCCTCGCGGTCGGCATGGTGCTCGACGTCGGCGCAGTACTCGAACGGCCGCTGCTCGTGCTCGGCCTCGCCGCGGGGCTGGTCGTAGTCAAGGTCGCAGTGCTCACGGGCATCGCGCGCGTCTACGGCATGGGGTGGCGCGCGGCGCTGGGGCTAGGGCTGCTGCTCAGCCAGGGCGGCGAATTCGGCTTCCTGCTCTTCACCCAGGCGGCCGACGCGCTGCTGATCGCGCCCGAGGCCGCCAGCCTGTTCAGCGCGGTGGTGACGCTGTCGATGGTCTCGACGCCCTTCCTGATGCTGTTCGCGCGCAACCTGGAGTTCGCGCCCGACAAGAGCGGCAGGGAACTCGCGGGGCCCGAACATGCGCCGCGCGGGTCGGCGCTGGTCATCGGCTACGGCCGTTTCGGGCAGATCGTGTCGCAGATGCTGCACGCGGTCGATTGCTCGGTGACCTTGATCGACAAGAAGCCGAGCCAGATCGAGCTGTCCGAGCGCTTCGACACCAAGGTCTATTTCGGCGACGGGCTGCGGCTCGACCTGCTCCGCCGTGCGGGCGCCGACGAGGCGAAGCTGATCGTCTATTGCATCGACGACCGCAGCGTCGACGCCGAGGCGCTGCGCCCGGTGGTCGAGGCCTTTCCGCACGCGAAGATCCTGACCCGCGTGTTCGACCGCCGCCAGCTGATCGCGATCGACGGTGCGGGCGTGACCAGCGCGGTACGCGAGGTGTTCGAAAGCTCGATCGCGCTGGGGCTGATGGCGCTTGAGCAACTGGATATAGACCGGCGCGAGATCGAGGATGTCGAAGCCGCGCTGCGCCATCTCGACGAGGTGCGGCTGGGCGCGCAGATGGCGGGCGGCGACCTGTCGGCGGGCATGGACCACCGCTTCCAGCCGGGCGGCAGCCGCGAGGGTACGAGCATCCTCGAGAAATTGCGCGAGACGCGGCGCGCGGCGAAGCTGGCGCGCGAGGAAGCGGATGCGGGCGACAGTTTCGCCTAGCGTGCGGACCGGCCTCCAATAGTAAAGTGATCGGTTGAGTTTTTTCTTGACGCGAATCGGTGTGCGCGCTTAGTAAAGCATATGCTTGACCATTCGACCCCGATCGACCCGATTCTCCACGCCATCGCCGATCCGACGCGGCGCGCGATGATCGAGCGGCTGACGAAGCAGCCCGTCTCGGTGAGCGAACTCGCGGGCGGGTTTCCGATGTCGCTGCAGGCGGTGATGCAGCATCTTTCGATCCTGGAAGGTGCCGCCGTCGTGCGCAGCGAGAAGATCGGGCGGGTGCGGACGGTCTCGCTGAACCCCGCGGCGCTGCGCCAGCTCGAAAGCTGGGTGACGGCGCAGCGCACGGCCTGGGAACGCCGGCTCGATCGGCTGGGCGATATCCTGGGCGAAACCCCCGAAGACGCAAAGGAATGACAGCATGACCGAATCCCGCATCCACCACGCCAGCTTCTCCGTCGAACGCGGCTATCGCTCGCCGCGCGAGCGCGTCTGGGCCGCCTTCACCGACGCCGCATCGCGCCGCCGCTGGCTGGTCGAGTCCGACGGCTGGACGGTCCACGCCTATGACCCGCCGCGCGAGGTGAAGCCGGGCGCGGTCGAGACGAGTCGCTTCAGCCCGCCGGGCGCCGACATCGAGATCACCAACGACACGACCTATCTCGACGTCGAGCCCGCGGCGCGGCTGATCTTCGCTTATGCGATGACCATGGGCGGCGCGCCGCTGTCGTCGTCGCTGTCGACGGTCGAATTCTTCGACGAGGGCGCGGGCACGCGGCTCGTGCTGACCGAGCAGGGTGCCTATCACGACGGCAATGTCGCGGGGCGCGAGGAGGGCACGCGCGAACTGTTCGAGGCGCTGGCGAAAGAACTCGCCGAAGCCTGAGCGCGGGGCCGAGCTCAAACAAAAAGGGCGGACTTATGTCCGCCCTTTTTCTTTTGCCTTCGTGCCGCGTCAGTCGAGCTTGAAGCGCACGCCCACACGGTAGCTCCGGCCGAGCAGGTCGGAGAAGGTGCTGTTCGCGGCGAGTCCCGTTTCGGGGAGCAGCAGCGGGTTGGCGTCGAACAGGTTGGTGACGTTGAAGAAGAACTCCGCCTCCGACGCATTACCGACCTTGATCTTCTGCGTCAGGTTGAGGTCGACGTAGAAGGTGCCCTTGACGCGGTTGTTGTCATAGGTCGGGAACTGGCTGGTCGAGGTCGGGCACCCGCTGGTGCATTCGATCGCATTCGCCAGATATTTGCCCGAGCTCACGCCGCGGCCGGTGACCGTGCCGGAGAAGGTCGGGGTCGAATAATTGAGGTTGGCGCGGAAGATCCACTTGGGCGTGCTGAACTGGCCGCCGTTGGCGCCCACCGTGTTGACCGGCGTCGTCCCGGCGATGCCGGTCTCCGACAGATTCTCGATGTAGCGCGTCGCGGTTCCCTTGAGCGTGATGCTGCTGTCTTCGCCCACGGGCAGGCGATAGGCGGCGTCGAAGTCGATGCCGCGCACCAGCCGGCGCACATAGTTGAAGGGCTGGGTGCGGATCAGCAGATAGGGCACGGCCGGGGTCGAGCGCACCGGATCGGTGGTGATCGCGTCGCAGAAGGCCTGGATGCCTTCGTTGCAGCGATTGACCACTTCCTGCGCGCTGATCGAGTCGATCGCATCCTCGAGATCGATGCGGAAATAATCGACCGACGCCTGGAAGCCCGGCAGGAAGCGCGGGGTGATCACGCCGCCGATGTTCCACGAATCGGCCTTTTCGGGCTCGAGCGCGGGGTTGCCCGTGGTCAGCCCCGAATAGGGGAAGAACTGCGGGCCATTGGCGAGATCGGGGGTGAAGGCGGGGTTGCGCACCGAATCGCTGTTCGCGGTGCCGGCCTGGAAAAGCTCGTTCAGGTTCGGCGCGCGAATGTCGCGCGAGCGCGTGACGCGCAGGCGGATATCGTCGATGGGCGCCCAGGTCGCGCCCAGTTTCCAGGTCGTGACATAGCCCGAGGTCGAATAGTCGGTCGCGCGCACCGCGCCGTTGAATTCGAGCCCGAAGCCCAGCGGGATCAGCGTTTCGAGATAGGCTTCCTTCACATTATAGCTGCCGCGGAAGGGCAGGTAGTTGCCGACCGACCAGCGGTTCGAGGTGGTGCCGTTGGGATTGATGATCGGCTGGAACTCGGCGGGCACACTGCCGCGGATCTTTTCCTCGCGATATTCGCCGCCGACCGCGATGCTGACGTCGCCCGCCCAGGTGGCGAAGGGGGTCAGCGACAGGTTGGCGCCGGTGACATATTGTTCCAGCACCTGCTTGCGGAACGGATCGCCGAGCACATAGTCGATGGCCGCCGGGTCGGCGACGCCGATCCCGAGGCGGTTGAGCGGCACGCAGCTCGGATCGTCGTTCGCCGGATCGGGATCGACGTTGATCAGGCACTGGATCGAGCCGACCGCATAATTGCGCGGGTTGCCGGCCTGCGCAAAGGCCGCGTTGGTCGCGGCGGTCATCTTGGCGACGTGCATGATGTTGCGCAGCTGTTCGCGCACGTCGGAGCGGCCATATTGGCCGTAGACGTCCCAGCGCGCCGACTTGCCGAAGGCGTCGAATTCGCCCTCGGCGCCGATGACGTAGCGCTGGACCTGGCGCTTGTTGTTGATGCCGCGGAAGGGAAGGTCGGCCGCCGTGGTCGTGATGCTGACACTGGTGACGCCCGCGAGCCGCTGCGCGCCGAGCGTCTGCAGCGCGAAGGCGTTACAGGTGATCGGGGTCGGGACGACCGTACAGCCGGTGGTGTTGAGCGTCGCCGAACCGAGGTTCGGGCCGGCGTTGAAGAAGACCTCCTGCTTGTTGAACGATCCCTCGGCGAACAAAGTCACGCCGTCCGACACGTCGAAGCTGAGGCGGCCATAGAAGCCGTAGCGGTCGTCCTTCGGCGCAAGGCCGATGCGGCGGCCCGAATCGTTGACGCGCCAGTCGCCGCCGACCGTGCGCGTGACGGCGGCGGCGCCGCCGAGCGCGGGCGAGTTGAACGAGCCATATTGGAACGGGATGACCTGGCCGTTCTGGCCGAAATAGAGGCCGCGCAGCGCGTTGTTGTTGCCCGCCGAGCCGGTGATGAAGCCGCCCGGCGCCTGGTTGGTCTGCCCCGCATTCTCGCGGAAGGTGATGAAGGCGGGCTGACCGTTGGTCGCGGTATAGGCCGGGTTGGCGAAGGCCAGATAGCCCTTGTGGTTCCACGGCCGGTCGTTCGGGTCGACCTCGTAGATGCCGTCCTGATGCGCGATCTCGGCATTGAAGACGACATGGCCGCGGCCGTCGGCGAACGACTTGCCGCCCGCGATGCTGCCCGAATAGTTGAAGCCGTCGCCGACATGGGTGATCCCCACGTCGCCGGTGATGCGCAGCCCCTCCATCTTCTTGTTGAGGATGAAGTTGACGACGCCGGTGACCGCGTCCGAACCATAGGCCGACGACGCGCCGCCGGTGACCAGCTCGACGCGTTCGATCAGCGCCTGCGGGATGGTGTTGATGTCGACCCAGCCGAAGATCGTGGAACCGACCGAACGGCGGCCGTCGACCAGCACGAGCACGCGGCTCTCGCCCAGGTTGCGCAGGTTGAGCGCGTTGATGCCTGCCGAGCCGTTGGAGATATTGAGGCGCGAGTTGGCCGGCTTGGTCGAGCCCGCGAGCTGCGGCAGCTGGTTGACGAAGTCGGCGATATTGTTCGACGGCGAGGTGTTCTGGATATCCTCCTGCGTCAGCACGATGACCGGGGTCGGCGCCTTGAAGCCGTCGCGCGCGATGCGCGAGCCGGTGACGATGATCTGATCGCCCGAGGCCGCCTCGTCGCTTTCTTCCTGCGGCGGCGTTTCCTGCGCCATGGCCGGGACGCTGTGAACCAGCGCCAACGCGGTCATCGCCGCGCCGAACCCGATATTGCGGCCCAGCGACCCGCGAACTCGTCCAATATTACGCATATTACCGTCCCCTTTGTTGCCCTGGGGCCGAACCGCACGTCGCTTGCCGCGTGCCTTTGGTCCGCCCTGTCGTCCCACCTGTCCGCCTGGCGGAGCGTCGCTCCGTCCTGTTATTTTCTTGGATAGTCACCGTAACCGGCCGGCAAAGGCCGCGACCGGGGGCCGCGGATGTCCGGCTTCGTGAGGCGAGGTTACAGGGTGGTTGCAGCCGGTCAACTGCTCCGCTGCTAACCTTGCGATATGGACATATAGCCTGGGGGTATGGGGTTGCCGCGCGGCGCCATAATGCGGATAGCTTGCAGTTATAGGCGGCGCCCCGCTTGTTATGGGGCCGCGGCAGGGGGCTGCGATAGGGTTTTGTTTCGCGATCGTCATTCACTTTCGGGGAGGGCCTGTTGATCCAGCGCCGTGCATTCTTGCTGGCTTCGGCCGCGCTCGTCGCGATGCCGGGCAGCCTGTTCGCCAAACCGCGGGTCAAGGGCGCGACGCAAAAAATCAGCCTGGCTGGCGCGCGCGCGCCGATCGAGGTGGTCGAGGACGAATTGGGCGTGCCGCATGTCCGCGCCGCCTCCAGGCACGATGCCTTTTTCGGGCAGGGCTATCTGGTCGCGCGCGACCGGCTGTTCCAGATCGACATGGAACGTCGCCGCGACATGGGGCGGATGGCCGAATCCTTCGGCCCGCGCTTCGTCGCGGCCGACAAGGCGGCGCGGCTCTTCCTCTATCGCGGCGACATCGAAGCCGAGCTGGCGGCGCTGCCGCCCGAGGTGCTCGAATGCGCCGAGGGCTATGTCGCGGGGGTGAACGCGCGGATCGACGAGCTGGCCGCCGACCCGTCGTTGCTGCCGCTCGAATATGGGATATTGGGGATCAGCCCGCTGCGCTGGGACGTGCGCGATCTGGTGCGGGGCCGCGGTATCGGCATGGGCGACGCCGACGACGAAGTGCGCCGCGCGCAGCTCCACGCGCGCGGGCTGCTCGAGGCCGATCAGTTGATGGCGCCGCTGCGCCCCGCCTGGTCGTTCACCGTGCCCGACGGGCTCGACACCGCGGCGGTGAGCGAAGCCGACCTCGGCGTGCTCGACCCCGCCAACCGGCCGGGGGGCTTCGAGCCGCTGCAGGAAGCCGCGTGGCTCGACCCCGACGCGCGCCGACAGGACCGCTTCGCGCAGGGCAGCAACGCCTGGACCGTGTCGCCCTCGCGCACCGCGACGGGGCGCCCGATCCTCGCGAACGACCCGCATCTCGGCATCGGGCGGTCGAGCCCGCGGCATATGTGTCACCTGTCGGCGCCCGGGCTCGACGTCATCGGCGCCGGCGCCCCGGGGCTGCCGGGGATCATGCAGGGGCACACCGATCGCTTCGCCTTCGGCCGCACCAATTTCCACATCGACCAGACCGACCTGTTCATCCTGCGCACGCAAGACGGCGATCCGGGCCGTTACTGGCACAAGGGTGAGTGGAAGGCGTTCGAGAGTTTCGAGGAGGAAATCCTCGTCAAGGGCGCGCCGGCCGAGCGCGTCATCCTGCGCTACGCCGATGGTCGCCCCATCGTGTCGGAAGATGCGGCGCGCAGCCGCGCGGTCGCCTTCGCCACCGTCGCGATGCTGCCCGGCGCCAATGCGCGCTTCGCGATGATCGCGATCAACCTGTCGACCGATTGGGCGTCGCTGCGCAAAGCGTTCGAGCTGCACGTCTCGCCGACCAATTTCCATTATGCCGACATCGACGGCAACACCGGGTGGCAGACGATCGGTTTCACCCCGCGGCGGCCGAAGCACGACGGGCTGTTCCCCGCGCCCGGCGACGGCGACTATGACTGGACGGGCATCCTGCCGGTCGAGGATATGCCGCACGTCTATAACCCCGCGGAAGGCTGGTTCGCCTCGGCCAACCAGATGAACCTGCCGAAGGATTATCCGTATCGCGAGCGGATCATCAGCTTCAGCTGGAGCGATCCCTTCCGCTACGATCGCTGCGCCGAGGTGCTGCGCGCGCAGCCGAAACACCGGATCGAGGACAGCATCGCGCTGCAGCACGATGTCCAGTCGCTGCCCGCGCGCGCGCTGGTCAAGCTGCTCCCAGCCGCTCCGTCGGCCGAGGCGGCGGACGCGGCGGCGCTGCTCAAGCGCTGGGATTGCGGGATCGAGGCGAATAGCGGCGCGGCGTTGCTCTACGAGATGGTGCTGCCTTTGCTCTCGACCGCGGTGTACGAACGCGTCGTGCCCGCCGCGGCGCGCGACCTGGTGACGTCGCTCAACCTCGCCGAGATGCTGCGCATGCTGGCGGAGCGCGACAAAAGGCTGGGCGAGGATCCCGCGGCGGCGCGCGATGCGCTGGTCGACGGCGCGCTGGTCGCCGGGTGGAGAAAGGCGATCGAGCTCGGCGGGCCCGATCCGGCGGGCTGGCAATGGGGCGACCTGCACCGCGTGACGATCGAGCATCCGCTCGCGGCGTCGAACCGCGCGATCGCGGCGGCTTTCCCGAAGATCATGGGCGGCCGCTCGGGCGGCGACTGGAACACGCCGATGGCGCGCGGCTTCAACGCGCGCCGCAATTTCGACGTGTCGCACGGCGCGAGCTATTTGTTCGTCGCCGACGTCGGCGCGTGGGACAACAGCCGCTTCCTGCTGCTGCCCGGCCAGTCGGCCGACCCGCGCTCGCCGCGCTATCGCGACTTCTACCCGCTATGGCTCGCGGGGACGATGCAGCCGCTCTGGTACAGCAAGGCGGCGGTCGACCGCCACGCCGCCGCGCGGCTGGTCCTGACACCTGCTTAGGGTAGGGACCTAAAGCGCCTCGGCGATCGCGACCAGCGCGCGATCGACCGCGGCAGTGGCCTGGCTGTCGGTGTCCTCGGGCATGTCGTTCGCCAGCGCCGAGAAGATGAGCGTCTTGCCGCTGCGCGTCGTGAGATAGCCCGACAGCGCGCGCGACGCGTTGAGCGACCCGGTCTTGGCGAAGAGCTTGCCTTCCAAAATCGTGCCCTTGAAGCGGCTTTGCAGCGTGCCGTCGCGCCCGGCGATCGGCAGCGTCTCGCGCCACGCCATGCTCCACGGCTGGCGCGATATCCAGCTCAGCAGGCCGACTGCGGCGCGCGGGCTGATGCGGTTGTAGCTCGACATGCCCGACCCGTCGGCGAAGTGATAGCCGGTCTCAGGCAGCCCGGCTGCGGTCATCACGCGGTGCATCACCGCCTGCCCGTCGGCGATCGAGCCGCTGCCGGCGTGGCGCGACACGCGGCGCAGCATCAGTTCGGTATGGAGATTCTGGCTCTCCTTGTTGATACGGATCATATTCTCGGCGAGCGAGGGCGCGGGCAGTTCGGCGAGCATCGCGGGTTCGGTCGGCAGGGTGGCGGGGGCGCCCTTGCGCTTCTCGGGATCGTCGGTGGCGGCCAGCGGACGGTGGCGGACCGCGATCTCGCCATCGACCTTCACTCCGCGTGCGCGCAGCAGTTCGCGGAGGCGCCAAGCGGCATAATGCGCGGGGTCGTCGATGCCGTAGCGCAAGGTCAGCGGCGCAGCCTCGGCGCCGACGGTACCGGTCAGGCGGAGGACGCGGCTGTTCGGCATGCGGTCGGCCTCAATATCCTCCTCCTTGCCCGCGACGGTGGTGACGCGATTTTCGATGGTGAAATAGCCGGGCGCGTCGATCGTGGGCGCAGCGCCGATCGCGCCGGGCTTGAGCTTCACCACCAGCTCATTGTCGTCGAGCGTCAGCGCCGAGGTGCCGGTGCCGTAGCGGGACTGGATGTTGTTCCAGCTCATGCCGGGGCTCCAGCGTTCGTCGGGGAACCAGCTGTCGTCGCCGGTGATGTTGCGGACGTGGCGTGTCTTCGCCGCGACCGCATCGGCGAGGACCTGCAGGCAGTCGGTCTTGCAGTCGTCGGCGCTCGACAGGAGCGCATCGCCGCGGCCGTGGAGCACGACGTCGGTCGCGCCGCCCGCCTGTTCGAGGCGGACGCCGGTGCCCTTGGCGGTCTGTTGCAGCAGCGGCAGTTCGGCATAGGCGATCGCGGTGGTGAACATCTTGGTGTTCGACGCGGGGATGAAGCGCTGGTCGGGGGCGATCGACACGAGGATTTCGCCGTCCATCGTCGTGACGAGCATGCCGAAGCGCGAACCCGGCGGGCCCTCGGCGAGCTTCTGTTCGACCGTCGCCTGCAAGGGGACGGGCGCCGGATTGGTCTGCGCGCTCGCCGCGGTCAGCGAAAGCGACAGCGCGAGCGCCGAAGCGAGGGCGAAGCGTGCGATCTTTGGCGTCATATTATGTCCGTTCGTCCCATGCTGAAATGATGCGCGCGCCCACGGCGGGGCGGAGCGCCACGATGCCGCTGTCGGCGTGGCGGGTCGGGTGGACCCGGTTGGTGAGCAAGGTCCAGGCGAGGCCGCGTTCGAAATCGATCCAGAGGCCGGTGCCGGTGAAGCCGGTGTGGCCGATCGTATCGGCCGAGCAGGCGTCGCCGCCGTGCCATCCGGCGAAGGCCCGTTCCCAGCCGCAACTGCGGGGGCGTTCGCCCGCGGTGCGAATCTCGGCCATCATCGCGGGCGACAGGATCTCACCCGCCACCAGCGCGCGCGCGAAGCCGAGCACGCCGTCGACGGTGCCGAACATCCCGGCATGACCGGGCGCGCCGCCGAGCGCATAGGCATTCTCGTCGTGCACCTCGCCCTTCATCACGCGTCCGCGCCAGCTGCAATTTTCGGTGGCGACCGCGGGACCGGGCGGCGGACCGAAGCCGAGGCCTTCGCCGAGCGGCCAGGCCGACAGCGGCGCGCCGGTGAGGCGCTCGATCGCGATGCCGAGCAGAATGAAATTGATGTCCGAATAGAGGGGCGGGCCGCGGCGCCATTCGCGCTGGAGGACGAAGGCGCGCAGCCGTGCGGGATCATCGCCATAGGTGTAGATGGGTTCGACCGCGGGCAGGAAGCTGCGGTGCATCAGGCAGTCGCGGAAGGTCAGGCGCCGCTCGGCGGCATTTGCGACGTCATATTGGCGAAGGTCGGGGATCGCGTCGGTCAGCGGCCGGTCGAGGTCGAGCCGCCCCTGCTCCGCCAGCGTCAGGATCATCACCGTCGTCGCGATCACCTTGCTGAGCGAGGCGAGGTCGAACCAGTGCTCGCGCGTCAGTGCCTCGCGCTCGGGGACGAGCGCGGCCATGCCCGCGAAGCGCACCGCGCTTGTCCCGTCGGCGCTGACGACGCCGAGCGCGGCGCCGGGGATGCGGCCGTTTTGCGTCGCTTCTAGCGCGGGGGCGAAGCCCGCTTCGCAGACGGCGTCGATGCTCATGCCGTACGTCCCTTCACGCGCACGATGACGGGGAGCAGGAAGATCGCCGCGAAGCTGAGTGCGCCCGAGAGCAGGAAAAAGCCGTCATAGCCGATCTGGGTCTGCATCGATCCCGAGGCGCCGGCGAGCAGGCGCGGCAGCAGGAAGGCGAAGCCCGAGAGCAGGGCATATTGCGCGCCCGGATATTTCGGGCTGACCAGCATCGAGAGATAGACGACGAACACCGCGCCCGCGAAGCCGTTGCCGAACTGGTCGACCGCGACCGCGGTGTAGAGGATGAAGGACGCGGGCTCGCTGTGCCAGAGCCAGACGTAGATCCAGTTGCCGAGCGCAGCGGTGACCGCGCCGATGCCGAGCGTCCAGCCGAGCGACAGCCGCGTCGACAGCCAGCCGCCGAGCGCGACCCCCGCCATGCTCGCCGACAAGGCGACGACGCCGTCGGCGACGCCGATCTGGTGCAAGCTGTAGCCGCGCTCGTTCCATAGCGGGTGCGACAATGTCAGCGTGAGCACGTCGCCCATGCGGTAGAGCGAGACGAAGCCGAGCAACGCGAGCACCGCATAGCCGTAGCGCCAGAAGATCTCGACATAGGCCGCGGCAAAGCCCGACTTGCGGGCTAAGAGCTCGGCGGGCAGGCGGTTGATGCGCGGGAGCGCGAGCGCGAGTGCGACGAAGGGCAGTAGCGCGATCGCGAGCACGACGGGGGTGACGTTGGTCTTCGCCGAAATGCCCGCGCCCTCGGCGGCCGACAGCAGTACCCAACCGATGGCCGCGGTGGCGAGAGTCGCGGCGAGCAGGATGAGCAGGCTGGCCGACACGCCCTTGATCAGCGCGGCGCCGCGGCCGGATGTGCCTGGCTGGTCGGGCCGCATCGCGGCGAGGATCGGGAAGGGGGCGAAGGCCGCGACCGCGATGACGAGATAGGCCCAGGTCCAGTCGGCCCAGGCCGCCACCAGGATCGCGCCGCTTCCTGCAGCGACCATCGCGCTGCGATAGCCCCAGAGGTTCGCGGCGACGATCGGCGCCTGTTCGGCCTGGCTGGGAGCGAGCTCGATGCGCCAGCCGTCGGCGGCGACCTCGAGCGTCGTCGTCCAGAAGGCGAGCAGGATCGCGAAGAGCGCGGTGAGCGGCAGGCTCTTGTCGCTCGAGGTGAAGGCCATCGCGACCATCGAGAGGAAGATGCCGAGCTGCGACAGCATGATCCACCCGCGCCTTCGCCCCCAGAAACGCGCGAAGCCGGGGATGTCGTAGCGCTCGACGAGCGGCGCCCAGGCGAATTTGAAGGTCGGCAGCAGCGCGATCCACGCGAAGAAGCCGATGATGACGATGTCGACGCCATGCTTCGACAGGCGCAGCGTGAGCACCGCGTTGAACATGTAGAAGGGCAGGCCGGCCGAGAAACCGAGCAGGAGGTAGAGGCCGAACAGGCGGCGCGCGGAGGGCTTGGCGGGGGTGTCGGCCTGGAGGGGGATGGGGATGGCGGCGGCGGACAAGTTA
>NZ_LNSB01000050.1 GCF_001468285.1 Sphingopyxis sp. HIX
CCCTCCACCACCCTGCGGGTGGTCCCCCTCCCCACGGCTTCGCCGCAGGGAGGATTAAGATGTCCGCAACCGCCCGAATCCGGACATCCGGACGTCATCGCGGCGTCGCCAACCTACGCCCCCGCCTTGTCGCACCCCTTACGGCTCTTCGCCATCGCCTCCGCCTTGCGCCACGCGCTCCGAAACAGCCGGTCGCGCTCGGCCTTCGCGCCGATATCGTAGCGCGCCTGCGCCACCGGACGCCCGACCGCATCCTGCAGCGACAAGGTCACGACCCCGCCCGCTTCGAACAGCTCATAGGGATCGCCGTCCCAGTCGGTGTCGTCGATCTCGGCCGAGGCGTAGCGAAAGGGGCTGCCGCCGATCTGCTGGCTGACCCCGAAAGGTTCGAGTTCGGTCGTCCAGCTCGCACCGCCATCCATCAGCACGAGCATCTTCAGGTCGCGCAGCGCCCCGACGGGGCCGCCGACGCTCGACACATCGCCGATCGCGCTCGTCAGTTCGCCGATCGCTTCTGCCTCGGCATCGTCATATTGCAAGCTGAGCCCCGGCCTGTCGAGGTCGCGATATTGTGGCTTGCTCGCGTCGAGCATCGGCGGTGTCCAGCTGATCGAACGCGACCAGATCTCGCCGTCGCTGCCGACCTGCGCGATCACATCGACCTGCGCACCGCGGCTGCCCTTGGCGACCGCGTTGCACACCCAGTCGCCGTCATATTGCGCCATCGCCGGAACCGGGCTCGCCCAAAGCACCGCCACGGCCAGCGCGCGGATCATCGCACCAGCGCTCCGCCCTTCATCACATGGTCGATCTTTTCGAGGACGCTTATGTCGGCCAGCGGATCGGCCTTGACCGCGACCATGTCGGCATAGCGGCCGGGCAAGATCGCGCCGACATCGACGCGGCCCATTTCCTCGGCGGCGCGGCCCGTTGCCGACTGGATCGCCTGCATCGGGGTCATCCCGTATTTCACCATGTTGCGGAACTGGCGCGCATTGAGCCCGTGCGGATAGACGCCCGCGTCGGTGGCATAGCCGATGTTCACCCCCAGCTCGACCGCGCGCTTGAACGCCGCGCGCTGCGCGTCGGTGGTCTCGCGGTTCTTGCGCAGATATTCGGCGGGCCAGCCCTCCTTGGTGCCGATATCCTCGATATAATCGCCGTTGTAGATGTCCATCGCGAGCCAGGTGCCATGCTTCTTCGCGAGCTGGAGCGTCGCTTCGTCGGCGAGGCTCGCATGCTCGATACTGTCGACGCCCGCATTGATCGCGTTCTGGATGCCGACCGCGCCATGCGCGTGCGCGGTGACGCGTTTGCCACGGGCATGCGCGACCTTGACGATCGCGGCGAGTTGTTCGGGTGTGAGCTCGGGCGCGCCGGGCTCGGTGCCGATCGCGAGCACCGCACCGGTCGCGATCGCCTTGATGAAATCTGCGCCATGGTCGAGCAGATACGCGGTCTTCTGCGCGGCTTCCTCGGGCGTCGCCGCCACGCCGAGCCGCATGTCGGCGGGCAGTTCCTCGTTGGGGACCACCCCGTTGAGCTCGCCCCCGCCCTTGGGAATCGTCAGATAGGCGCCCGCCACCCACATGCGCGGCCCCGGCACGTCGCCGCGGTCGATCGCGTTGCGCAAGGTCACGTCGGTCAGCCCGCGATAGGCGCCGACATCGCGCACACTGGTGAAGCCCGCGTCGAGCGTCACCCGCGCGTTGCGCGCGCCGACGAGCGCGGTCTCGGCGGGCGAAGCCTTGATCGGCGCGGCGAGGTCGGCGCTCTGGCCGAGGTCGGCGAGATGCGTGTGCAGGTCGATCAGCCCGGGCAGCACGGTATAGCCCGACCAGTCGACGATCGTCGCGCCGTCGGGCGCCTTGCCGCACGGCCCCACCGCCTTGATATGCTCGGCCTCGACGGTGATGCACTGGCCGCTGCGCACGTCGTTCGATACGCCGTCGATCAGCCGTCCAGCCTCGATATAGACGGTTTGTGCCGCGGCCGGCGTCGTCGCCAAAAAGGTCGCTGCGAGCGCGGCGGTCAGATGGCGGCGTCGAAGGTATTGCACTGGCGCGGGTCTCCGGTCTGCAGCCCGCGGCGCAGCCAGGTCATGCGCTGCTCGCTGGTGCCGTGGGTAAAGCTTTCGGGGACCGGGCGCTGGCCCGCCGAACGCATCAGCGTGTCGTCGCCGATCGCATTCGCGGCGCGCATCGCCTCCTCGATATCGCCGGGCTCGACCACCGGCTGGCCCGAGGCGTTGCGCGCCTTCGCCGCCCACACGCCCGCATAGCAGTCGGCCTGCAGCTCCATGCGCACCTGCAGCGCATTGCCCTCGGCCTGCGAGGCGCGCTGCTGCGCGCGGCGCACCTCGTCCGACGTGCCGCTGATCGTCTGGATATGGTGTCCGACCTCGTGCGCGACGACATAGGCCTGCGCGGCGTCGCCCGCGGCGCCGAAGCGGCTCGCGAGTTCGTCGAAGAAAGCGGTGTCGAGATAGACGCCCTGGTCGGCGGGGCAATAGAAGGGCCCCATCGCCGCCTGCGCCGCGCCGCATCCCGAGCGGTTCTGGTCGGTGAAGAAATTGAGCGTCGGGCGCTGGTAGCCGTTGATCAGCTCGCCCCACACCTGGTGCGTCGAGCCGAAGACGTTGCAGGCGAATTTCTCGGCTGCGGTGTCGCAGGCGACATTGGCGCCGCTCTGGCTGCCGGCGCGCGGATCGGCGGTGCCGCCGCCGCCGGTGAGCATGTTCATGCCGCCGCCGAAAAAGACGAAGGCGAGCACGCCGAGCAGCAGGATCGTGCCGCAGCCCATCTTGCGCCCGAGCAGCATCGGCAGCAGCCCGATGAGCAGTCCGCCCATGCCGCCGCCCCCACCGCCGCCGAAACCCCCGCCGCCGCGGCCGAGGTCGCGGATATCGTCGCCGGGATCATAATCGTCGAGGCGCATATCGGGGGTCTCCAGCGCAAATTGGTCTGGCCGGACTGTGGCAGCAGGCCGCCTTAATTGGAAGGGGCTTCGATGCGGCGCCTTGCAATGCGCTCTGTTGCGGTGCACCAATCGGCGCCGCCCCCGCCCGAAGGAAAGCCCCGAGTCCATGCCGCGCCGCGCCGTCCGAGCCGCTCTGCCCTTGCCCGACCTCGTCGTGCTCGTGCTACAGGGCGGCGGCGCGCTCGGCGCCTATCAGGCGGGGGTGTACGAGGCGCTGATCGAGCTCGGGGTAGAGCTCGACTGGGTCGCGGGGATTTCGATCGGTGCGGTCAACGCCGCGATCGTCGCGGGCAACAAGCGCGACGAGGCCGTGGGCAAGCTCCGCACCTTCTGGGACGGCGTATCGTCGGCGCTGCCGTCGTGGCCGCTCCCCGACAATGACGCGGCGCGCGAATGGAGCCATCTCGCTGCGGCGGGGCAGGTGATGGCGTTCGGGGTGCCCGGTTTCTTCACCCCGCGCTGGCCGCCGCCCGCGCTCGCCGAGCGGCAGACCCCGGGCGCGGTGAGCTTCTACGACACCGCGCCGCTGGTCGCGACGCTCGACCGGCTGGTCGACTGGGACCGGCTCAACGACGGCAAGGTCCGGCTGTCGGTCGGCGCGGTCGCGGTCGAGACCGGCAATTTCCGCTATTTCGACACGACAAGCGACCGCATCGACGCGCGGCACATCCTCGCCTCGGGCGCGTTGCCGCCGGGCTTGCCGCCGGTCGAGATCGACGGGACCTGGTATTGGGACGGCGGGCTCGTGTCGAACACCCCGCTCGAATATGTCGTCGAGGCCGCGTCCGAGGATATGCTGGTGTTCCAGGTCGACCTGTTCCCCGCGCGCGGCGAGCGGCCGCACGACCTCGAGGAAGCCTGGTCGCGCGAGAAGGATATCCGCTATTCGAGCCGCACGCGGCGGATTTCGGACGGGCTGGTGCGGCGGCGCAAGGAGCATCGGCTGATCGACCGGATGCTCGCGAAACTGCCGCCCGACGTGGCCGACCTGCCCGAGGTAAGGGCCGTCAAGCGGATGGTCGACTGCAAGGCGCTCAACGTCGTGCAGCTGGTGCACAACCCGCTGAAATGGCAGACCGGCGCGCGCGATTTCGAATTTTCGCGCGCCGCGGTCGAGGCCAATTGGGCGCAGGGCCGCGAAGCGGTCGAAGCCGCGATGAAGGACGGTCATCTCCTCGCCGAAAGCATCGCCGAGGGGCGCTCGGAAAGCTTCGCGGTGCAGGCGGGCGGGCTCAAGCCCAAGCAAGTCACCGAAAAATAGACATATCTCTCCCCCCAAGAAAAGAAGCAGAGAAGGACAAGATCATGCACCTCAAAGGCAAGACCGCCCTCGTCACCGGCTCGACCTCGGGCATCGGGCTCGGCATCGCCAAGGCCTTCGCGGCGGCGGGCGCGAACATCGTCATCAACGGTTTCGGCGAGGCCGCGGCGATCGAGGCCGAACGCGCCGCGCTCGAAGTCTTGAACGGCGGCAAGGCGGCCTATGACGGCGCCGACCTCACCAAGCCGGAGGCGATCGAGGAGATGTTCCAGCGCGCCGACAAGGATTTCGGCGGCGTCGATATCCTCGTCAACAACGCAGGCATGCAATTCGTCGCGCCGGTCGAGGAGTTCCCGGTCGAGAAATGGGACATGATCATCGCGCTCAACCTGACCGCCTCCTTCCATACGATCCGCCATGCGGTGCCCGGCATGCGCAAGAAGGGCTGGGGCCGGATCATCGGCACCGCCTCGGCGCACTCGCTCGTCGCCTCGCCGTTCAAATCGGCCTATGTCACCGCGAAGCACGGCCTCGCGGGCCTGACCAAGACCGTCGCGCTCGAGGTTGCCGACGCGGGCATCACCGTGAACTGCATCAGCCCCGGCTATGTCTGGACGCCGCTGGTCGAGAACCAGATCCCCGACACGATGAAGGCGCGCAAGATGACGCGCGAGCAAGTGATCAACGACGTGCTGCTCGCTGGCCAGCCGACCAAGCAGTTCGTGACGATCGAACAGGTCGCGGCGCTGGCGGCTTTCCTCACCCGCGACGAGGCGGCGAACATCACGGGGGCAAACCTCAGCGTCGATGGGGGTTGGACCGCTGCCTGATTCCTTCTCCCCTTGGGGGAGAAGGATACGCAGCCTTGCGCCGCAGGCGCTAGGCGGAGTTGGATGAGGGCGAGGAAGAGGCGCCGTTCTGGCCGATCTGCCCTCACCCAGCTACAGCTAGGCGGCACGCCGCCAAGCTTTCGCATCCGGCGCGGGGTCGTTCGTGCCCCCGGCACGAACTTGGATTGCCGGGGGCAATCCAACCCCGCACCTCCCCAAGGGGAGAGGGGAGGCGCTTGAGCAATTTCCTTTCGCCCCCTAAGGTTAACCACGAACCGGACTGGAGAGACGGATATGTGGGGTCGCAACAAGTTCATCCTCGCCGCATTGGCGCTGCCCGCGCTCGCCGCGTGCAACACCGTGCCGCCCGTGCCGCGCTCGGTCGCCGACGGGCCGCCGTCGCCGCCCGCCTCCGACGGCAGCTGGCGCGCGACCGCGACCGAGGCCGACAAGCTGCGTATCCGGAACTGGTATTCGAGCTGGGAAGCTGCGCTCGCGGACGCGCGCGCCAAGGGGTTCGGGGCGCAGGTCGACCGCGAGGGCATATTGCTGCACCCCACCGCAGCGCTGCCCAACCCGCACCTCCCCGCGGGCGACTACCGCTGCCGCACGGTCAAGGTCGGCTCGCAGAGCGGCGGCACGCTGGGTTATGTCGCCTATGGCTGGTTCCGCTGCCGCGTCTCGGCCGAGCAGGGGCTGTCGAGCCTCGTCAAGCTGACGGGCTCGCAGCGCCCCGTCGGGCTGATCTTCCCCGACAATCTGACGCGCCAGGTCTTCCTCGGCACGCTCGAGCTCGGCGACGAGAAGCTCGCGGTGAGCTACGGCAGCGACCGGATGCGCGACATGGCGGGGCTGGTCGAGCGGATCGGCGACAATCGCTGGCGGCTGGTGCTGCCCGCGCCGGCCTATGAATCGCTGGTCGACGTGATCGAACTGGTGCCCGATACTTCGAAATAAGCTCAATACAGGGGAATAAGATGCGGATTTTACTGGCTGGCGTTGCGGCCCTCGCTTTGTCGATGCCCGCGGCGGCGCAGGATGCCGACCCCGCGATCAAGGCCGAGATCGCGAAGGACATGCCCTCGCTGATGGCGATCTACGCCGATCTGCACGCCAACCCCGAACTCAGCTTCATGGAGGTCCGCTCGGCGGGCATCATGGCCGCCGAGGCGCGCAAGCTGGGGTTCAAGGTCACCGAAAAGGTCGGCGGCACCGGCATCGTCGCGGTGATGGAGAACGGCCCCGGCCCGGTGGTGATGCTGCGCGCCGACATGGACGGCCTGCCGGTGATCGAGCAGACCGGCCTCCCCGGCGCGTCGAAGATACGCGTGACGACCAAGGAAGGCGTCGAGACCGGCGTGATGCACGCGTGCGGCCACGACACGCATATGACCGCCTGGGTCGGCACCGCGCGGCGCATGGCCGCGAACAAGGACAAATGGTCGGGCACGCTCGTCATGATCGGCCAGCCCGCCGAGGAACGCGGCGCGGGCGCGCGGATGATGCTCGAGGACGGGCTTTATACGCGCTTTCCCAAGCCGCAATATGCCCTCGCGTTCCACGACGCGGCGCAATTCCCCGCGGGGCAGATCGGTTATACGCCGGGCTATGCGCTCGCCAATGTCGACAGCGTCGATATCCTCGTGAAGGGGGTCGGCGGGCACGGCGCCTATCCGCAGACGACCAAGGACCCGATCGTGCTCGCGAGCCGCATCGTCGGCGCGCTGCAGACGCTCGTCTCGCGCGAGATCAGTCCGCTCGACAGCGCGGTGGTGACCGTCGGCAGCTTCCACGCGGGCGCCAAGCACAATATCATCTCCGACGAGGCGCGGCTGCAACTGACCGTGCGCAGCTACACCGACGAGGTGCGCGCGCACCTGCTCACCGGGATCGAGCGCATCGCCAAGGGCGAGGCGATCGCCGCGGGCATGCCCGAGGACCGCATGCCGGTGGTGAGCGTCCAGAAGGACGAATATACCCCCGCGACCTTCAACACCGTCGATTTCACCGAGGAAATGGCGGCGTTCCTGAAGACCCGCTTCGGCGAGGCGCGCGTGACGCAGATGCCCCCGGTGATGGGCGGCGAGGATTTCAGCCGCTATTCGCGCGACGCGAACAAGGATGTGAAGAGCCTGATCATCTGGGTCGGCGGCGTCCCGCACGCCGAATATGAAGCGGCAAAGAAGGCGGGGAAGACGTTGCCGAGCCTGCACTCGCCTTTCTGGGCGCCCGAGGCGGATACGGTGATCGAGACGGCGACCGAGGCGCTGACGGGGATGGCGATGAAGTTGATGGGGAAGTGAGGGGAGGAAATTGTTCGGTAATCAATTTAGTATCGCTATCGCAATTTGACCACCAGCATTCCTATGTTGCCTGTTGATTGATATTCCTGCTCTATTAAATGCTAATGAGCATTTTGGGGGAGGTGCTAATGGTAGAGCATAGGTTTGGTGGGGAGCACACAGAGCTGAAGCTCGACGTGTTGGGTGCCTATCTGGATTTCTACTGCAATGCTCTCAAAAATCAGCGGTTTGAGACGTGGTATATTGACGGCTTTGCAGGGACCGGATTTCGCCAACAGACCGAGATGACCGGCGGGATTTTCGACAACGAGCCGATCGCCTTTAAAGAGAAGACCCTACTTGGAAGTGCGAGCATCGCATTAAATGTCGATCCCCCGTTCGATCATTACCGCTTCGTAGAAGCGCACGGCCCTCGGCGCGCCGCGTTGAATGAGCTTTGCGACGCCGCAGGTGCTAGAGACTGCGCGATCCAAGGCGGGGATGCAAATGATTACATACAGAAAATTCTTGCTGATCCGCCTTGGTCGCAACATCGCGATCAATGGCGGCAACGCGCAGTAGTCTTTCTTGACCCATACGGAATGAGTGTGAAGTGGCAGACCCTGAAGGCGTTGGCGGAATCCGAGCGAGCCGACGTGTGGTATCTATTCAATATCAAAGCGGTAAATCAGCAGATGGCGCGCGACAGCGCGAGGATCGACAGTAGCAAGTTTCTTGCGCTCCAAGAGCAGTTCGGAACGGCCGATTGGCAAACAGCGTTCTATCGATCGGGGCCGACGCAAGGTACGTTGTTTGGCGACACTGCTCCAAGTAGCAGTAAAGTAGCGACGCCAGAGCAAATTTCGCATTTCATGAGAGAAAGATTGTCGACGTTGTTCCGTTACGTTTCGGATCCATTGCCGCTTACAGTGGGCAACATGGACCGATATTTTGAACTTTACTGTTTGTCGAATAGTCCGAGCCCGCAAGCAATTGCACTAATCAAAAAGGGCGTCACCGACATTATAAGGAAGCGTGCACAGGATAGGCGTCAGCAAGGCCTCCCTTGAACTGCCGTCCTGACTTTTTCTTGTTGGTTCCGCCCCACTGCTTGAAGAAGAACGCGGTGCCAGAATCAATGCACAGGCTCTCGATTTCATCAACCCATGCTTCGTCCATCGAACGAGCCGATGGGCCAGATTCCCCACCCACAATTGCCCAATGGATATCCTGCAAATCGGCAGCCGCGACCGAGCCGATCAGTGGTTCGAAGGATATGAAACGGATAGCCGCCGGAATGGTGCGGAGAACGTCGATGCGATCGAGCACTTCGCCCGATTCGACGCTGGTACCGAGCCACACATTATGAAGCGTTGGCAGGGCGAGTTGTCCAATCACTTCAGCCATTCGATCAGGGCGTTTGGTCAGGATTTGATAGCTATGTTGAGGCGTTTCCTCCATCACCTTCCAAACCGCCGCGATAAATCCGACATCGACCTCGCTGTGAAAGAGGTCTGACATCGAGTTAACGAAGATCTTGCGCCCCTTCTTCCAGCGACGCGGCTGATCTAACGAAGGGTAGTGAAGGCGTATCTTCCCGGTCCACTTGGCTCGGCCACCAGACTTGCGTGTCAAACCAACATATTTTTCGCTGCCCATCGCTTCCAAGCGCGCGGCCATTCGCATCGCGTAGCAGTTCGTGCAGCCGGCCGATGCAAGTGAACAGCCGGCTACGGGATTCCAAGTAACATCGGTCCATTCGATCGTTGACTGCTGCGCCATTGCGATTCCTTTCGACCGGCTCTCTAACTGAGAATCTATATGCTTACACCGACAATTTATATAAGTTTTCGTAGCATTCAGCCTAATTCGATTTTGTATAAATCAGCATCCTAGCCGCCTCAAAAACCTCCGCCTGCAACCGCACGCGCGCATGCGATGAGTGTGGTCGGTCGCCACATGAAGCGTCTGCACCCTCACCCGCGGCCGCGGATGACCTCGGCCAACACGTGGGCGCCGATACAGATCACGCATCAAGTCCGAGATGCCGATTGTGTGGACGGCCGCACCCTTCGTCGTCCAACCCCGCTCCCCGCCCGATCCTATTTCGCTCCTCGCGTCGAAAAACCGCTTTCCTAATAAATTTCACTGTGGTTCATACTTCGAGATGAGCATTTCCACACCCATCCCGGCACCCGCTTCCGCCGCCGCAAAACAGCGCGTAGCCCCATGCGTCCCGGCTTTCCCGAACCGCCACTACACGACAGCGTCATTGGGCTGAACTTTGCTGAACTTTGGGAAAATCATGGGGCGTTTGGCGTGGCCGGCCATGGTCGGCCGCCCCATGCCGCGTCGCGTCATGCCGGCCCCGCCGCCCGCCGCTTCGACCCACCCGCCGCTTCCCAAATAAATTGGGATGGACCTGTTCGCGGCGCTATGGTGAGCACAGGATATGTCTGCCAACGACCCCATGACCGGCTTGTCCGCGAGCCTAACCGATCGCGAGATGGAAGTCCTGCGCCTGCTGGTCGCGGGGCATACCGTCAAGACGATCGCGGCGCGGCTGGGTCGCTCGGAAACCTCGATCAACGAGCGGCTGCGGACCGCGCGCCGCAAGACCGGGGTCGGCAGCAGCCGCGAACTGGCGCGCCTGCTCGACCTCCAGAAAAATTGTGACAAGAAAATCGATCTTCCGGGACGGGGCTTCGCCGGGACAGACCTTTCGCACACCGCGGCCATCGGGGTTCGCGGTTCGAAAGGAATGATCGTCATGCTCATCGCAATACCCTTGGCCGCCGCCGGACTGATGGTCGCAGCCGCCCCGTCCGCCGATCGCGCCGCGGCGCCGAACGCCGTTGCCAGTGCCGCGTCGGCGCAACTGCCGCTCGCCGGGAGCTGGTCGCTCGACACCTCCGAGATGCCCGCGAGCGAGCGGCCGCAGCGGGTGACCATCGCTTTCCACGCCGCGCCCGACGGCAAATGGAACACCCGCGTCGAGATCGTCGCGCCCGACGGGTCGAGCCGATATTCGGAATCGACCGCCGCGCTCGACGGCGTCCCGGTGCCGATCACGGGCAACATGGATTTCATCGACAGCGTGGCGCTGCGCCAGCCCGCGCCGGACACCTTGGTCATGACCTTGGGCAAGGCCGGCGCGCGGGTGTCGACGCGGGTCTACACCGTCGCCAAGGATCGCGAATCGATGACCGAAACGATCGTCTGGTCGGGCAACGGTCGCGAGAAGCTGGAAACGACGCGCTTCAATCGCCTGGATTGATCGTGCGCCCGCGCCGGTTGCAGCGGCGGGTCGCGGTGGCTCATTCCCCGGCTTTCAGGGTTTCGAGCCACCGCAAGACCTCGGCCTGCAACCGCACCCGCGCGTCCGACCAGCTGTGGTCGGTCGCGACGTGCAGCGTCTTGACCTTCGCCCCGCCGTCCTCGCGGATCGCCTTCGCCAGCGCGTCGGTGCCCGGCGCGAGGCCGTCGTCGGACGAGAGGATGAAGAGGTTGGTCGCGGCCAGCGCGGGGGCGGCCCTGAGCCAGTCGAACGCGTCGGCCTTGGCGATCAGCTCGTCGGCCATGATCTCGGGCGAGGTGCCCGCGAGGGCTTCCTGGCCGTTGGCCTTCATGCCCGCGGCGAGCTGCTCGCGCGGCGCCTTGCCGAAGGCGCCCAGATTGGCCGCGGAGATCATCGCGGCGCCGAGCAGCTTTTTGTCCTTCGCCGCGGTGAGCGCGGTGACCCAGCCGCCCATGCTGTGCCCCATGACCACGAGCCGCGCCGGGTCGATGCGCAGCTTCGCGGCTTGGGCGGGGTCGCGCGCGAAGGCGAGCACGGCCGCGGCATCCTCCAGATTCTGCGCAAAGCGATACTGGCCGGGGCTGCCCCACGAGCCGCGATAGTTGAAGGCGATCACGGTCCAGCCCGCACGCCGCATCGCCTGCGCGAGGTCGAGGCTCTTTTCGTTGCCGGGCAGGCCGTGGCAGAGGATCACCGTAGGATGCGGCCCGGCGCCCGCGGCGACATAGGCGATACCGTTGATCTCGACGCCGCCGCTCGGGATATGGATCGCCTCCATCGCCGCGGGAAACGCCTTGTCGGCGGGCGGGTCGGTGTAGATCGCGGCGGGGAGCTCGGCTGGCTGCGCCAAAGCGGGGAGGGGCAGGGCGAGCAGCGCGATGGCGACGAGTGTGCGGTTCATGTCAGTCTCCCTTGAACGCTGCGAAGCTGCCGCTGCGGCCTTCGCCTTCGGTAAAGCGCCGAGCGCCCGCGGCGGCGCCTTCGCGCAAGGGGGCGACGCCGGCATGGGCTTCGTGGGCCAGCGCGGCCTCGAGGTCGAGGTCCCATTGGCGATAGGCGCTTTTCCGGTCGCTCGCCATGCACAGCTGCGGGAAGGCGGCGATCTGCTTCGCGAGCGCGATCGCTGCGGGAAGCGCCTCGCCGTCGGGCACGACGCGGTCGGCGAGGCCGATGCGCTGCGCTTCCCCGGCATCGACGGGGCGGCCGGTGAGGATCATGTCGAGCGCGCGGCCCTGCCCGACGATCCGCGGCAGGCGCACCGTGCCGCCGTCGATCAGCGGCACGCCCCAGCGGCGGCAATAGACGCCGAACACCGCGCCTTCCGCCGCGACGCGGAGGTCGCACCACAAGGCGAGCTCGAGCCCGCCCGCGACCGCATGCCCCTCGACCGCGGCGATCACCGGTTTGCCCAGCAGCATCCGCGTAGGTCCCATCGGCCCGGGGCCGTCGGGGTCGTAGCGGCTCGCGCCGACAGCGGTCAGGTCGAAGCCGGCGCAGAAATGCCCGCCGCTGCCGGTGAGGATCGCGATGCGCGCACCCTCGTCGGTCGCGAAGTCGGCGAAGGCGCTGCGCAGCGCGTCGGCGGTCGCGGGATCGACCGCATTGCGCTTCGCGGGACGGTCGATGGTGACGACGAAGACCGGGCCCTCGCGGCCCACCAGCACGGACATTCTGCCCTCCCTCTTCTGCTTTTGCGTCAGCATGGCGCGGCAGGGGGTTGAAAGCCAGCCCCTCCGTCCCTAGGTAGGGCATGTGCGGGCCGGGCCCCTCTGGCGTCGGCGGAATTTTATTCCGCTTGCGTGATGTCGGACCGCATCGGGTGACCCCCGATGCCTGGCCCTTCCGCCCCCCAAACCGGAAATCCCAGCATAGGCGTCACCTGCTTGAGTTCGCTCGATCAGGAGGTTTTATGTCTTTGAATACCCGCTTTTACAGCCTGTCGCTGCTGCATCGCCGGCTCGACGAGGCGATGCGGCGCGAGCGCGGCCGCGACCCGCTGCGCCTGCTGCGGCTGCGTGCGCTGAAGCTCGCGGTGAAGCGCCGGCTCGCCGCGCTGATGCACCGCCCCGCGCTCGCGCGCTGATCCACCGACAAACACCGGCATGCGCGCGCGCCGCGATGGCTGCGCGCATGACCCCGTACCAGGGATAAAAAGATGGAATTTCTGACCGCAGACTGGCTGGGTACCCCGGCCTGGTTCTGGCTGGCCTTCATCGGGCTGGTCATCATACTGACCGCCTTCGACCTCGGCTTCCTGAACAAGGAAGACAAGGAGATGGGGATCGGCGAGAGCCTGAAACTCTCCGCCTTCTACATCAGCATCGCGCTCGCGTTCGGCGCTTGGGTCTGGGCCGCGAAAGGCGGCGAGGCGGGCCTGCAATATTACACCGGCTTCTTTATCGAGAAGGCGCTGTCGATCGACAATATCTTCGTGATCTCACTGATCTTCAGCAGCTTCGCGATCCCGCCGCGCTACCAGTATCGCGCTTTGCTGTGGGGCATCATCGCAGTGATCGTGCTGCGCGGCATCATGATCGCGGGCGGCGCGGCGTTGGTCACCGAATATGGCTGGATCCTCTACATCTTCGCGGCCTTCCTGATCTTCACCGGCGTGAAGATGCTGTTCGCGAAGGACGATGCGCCGATCGACGTGAAGGGCAATCCTGCGGTCAAATGGCTGTCGCGCCACATCCCGCTGACGCACGAACTCCACGGCGAGAAATTCTTCGTGAAGGTCCCCGACGGCAAGACCGGCAAGCTGGTGCGCGCGGCGACGCCCTTGTTCCTCGCGCTCGTCGTGATTAACCTCGCCGACCTGATCTTCGCGGTCGACAGCGTGCCGGCGATCTTCGCGATCACCACCGACACTTTCATCGTCTATACCTCGAACATCATGGCGATCCTCGGCCTGCGCGCGCTCTATTTCGCGCTGTCGGCGATGGTGCACCGCTTCCATTACCTCAAATATGCGCTCGCGCTGGTGCTGGTGTTCATCGGGTCGAAGATCTTCGTCGCCGACTTCGTCATGGACGGCGGCAAGTTCCCGCCGCTGATCAGCCTGGGCGTCACCGTCGCGCTGATCGCGGGCGGGGTGATCTGGTCGCTGGTCAAGACGCGCGGCGAGCCGCTGGTGATCGACGACAAGTAGGAGAACGGCGCGCCGACACCCCCCAAATGGGGATGTGGGCGCGCCGATTCGCCACCTAAAAGCAGCGGCATAGGCCCATCGGGCCACCGAGCATGCGTTGGGGGAGGGGGAACGCTTCCTTAGCGCCCTGGTTGCCGCGGCTTTCGCGATTTCTGCGACCCTTCGTCGAGGGCCGCGGCGACCAGGTCCGGATGCTGGATATGGAGCAGCCGCCCTGCGCCCGCGATGCGTTCGGCGCGCGCACCCGGCCAGGCGGCGAGCAGCCGCGGCCAGCTGTCCTCGGGCCGGTACATCGCATCCTCCTCGCCCGATAATATGGTGATGAAGCTGCCGTCGGCGATCGGCGGCGGCTGGCCGCGCAGTTCGGCGATGCTCAACGCCTCGAGCCCGACCCCGCCCTGGATCGCCGCGAGCCGCGTCGCATAGACATAGGCGCGGCGCACCTCGGGATCGGCGAAGATGCGCTGGTCGGCGGCGCTGCCCCCGAACATGCGGCTCGCGATGCGCTCGATCACGCTGTCCGAGAGATGCGCCGACAGATAGCGCGTCAGCGGGCGGATCTTGCGCGGCAGCGTGTAGAAGATGCGCTTGTAGCTGCCCTGGATGCCCGCCATGCGCGCGTCGTCGTCGGGCGCGGGCTCGGGGTTGAGCACCACCGCGCGGGCGATGCGGTGGCGGTGATGCGCCGCGAGCTCGGCGAGCAACATCGTGCCGCCGCGCGCGATCACATGGAAGCGTTCGGCGCCGAGATGGTCGGCGACATCGAGCGCGTCCTGCGCGGCCTCAGGCGTATAGGCGCCGCCGACCATGTCGGTGAAGCCATAACCGGGGCGGTCGATCATCACCGGGCGCAGGCCCAGTTCCTGCAGCCGCGCGATATAGGCGCGCGGATAATAGCGGCTCGTCGTCGCGGTATGGAAATGGAGCGCCGGGATACGGCCCTTCGGGCCATAGTCGGCGAAGGCGATGCGCCCCGCGCGGCCGCCCGAGCGTGCGACGAGACGCAAGGGCTCGCTGGCGGCGGCGAGGTCGGTGGCGCCGATGTCCGAGGCGGCGAGCAGCCGCGCGGCGATGCCGAGCTGCGCAGCGACCACCGACAGGCCGACCGACGAGGTCACGCCGACAAGCTGGAAGAGGATCTTGAGTTCGGCCTTGGCGGTCTCGCGCCCCAGGCCGAGCTGGCGCGCGGCTTCGTCGCGCGTCGAGCCGAGCGCGATCAGCCGCGCGAGCGCGACCTGGCGGTCGGAAAGTCCGATCGCCTGCTGCAGATGGTCGCCGAGGTGGATCGGGCTGGGGTCATCGATCGCGTCGAGCTGGAGCGCGGTGGCGACGAGCGCGCCCTGCCGCGCGAAGCCGCTCTTCGCCAGCGCCGCCTTGATCGCGCCGCGCGCGGTCTCGTAACCGATGGCTTCGGCGGTCGCAGCGGCGCGGAGATCGCCGGTGCGCGCGAGGGCGGCGAGCAGGCGCTCCTCGCGCGGGGTCAGCGCGAGCATGCGGCCGGCGCGGACCAGCCCGTCGCTGCCGGGCAGCATCGCGCGGTGGACGAGCAGGATATGGCTCGCCGTCGCATCGGAGTGGGCGCGACGCCACGCAGCGGCGGGTGGCCAGCGCTCGGCGAGCGCCAGCGGGACGGTGAGCACGACGAGCGGCGGGGCGTCCTCCTGCGCGACGAAACTGAGCGCCGTATGGTTGGGCGGGGCGGCGATCTCGCCATGGTCGAGCGCGTCGGTGAGCGCGGGGGTGGCAGCGAGTAGCGGATCGGGGGCGGTCCAGTGCACGGCGGGGGTGAGCCCGCCGACGGCGAACGCCTCGCCGAACATGGCGGCCGGGAGGCGTTGCTCCTGCGGTTTCGCCTCGCCATCGTCGCCGACCCAGCGCGCGAGCGCCGCGACGAGCGCGTCGGGGCTGTCGCCGAGCAGTGGGTCGACCGGGGAGGGGGCGGCGGTGGGCATTGTGAAGACTATGCCGTGGCCCACCCCTAGGTTGCAACTGGTGGGGTTCCCCTCACCTTATCGCGGAGGAACCGGCTCAAACCGCCAGCAGCAGCGTGTCGTCCTCGTGCGGCGCGGCGGCTTCGAACGATGCAAGCGGCTCGAACTCTTCGTCCTGCAATTCGGTCACCGCCAGCCCGTCGAGCTTGTAGTGGCCGAGCTTCCAGTCATCGGGCGAGCGCCAGTTCTTGCTGAGGTTGAGCGCGCTGACGAACAGGTCGCCGCGGCGCTCGAACATCTGGTGCGGCGCGAGCTGCATGACGTTGCCGTTGTAGTGCGCGGTGACCATGCGGCGGCGCGCGATGGCTTCCATGAGCTTGAGGCGGGTGTCGTTCATCGTGCCGCGCCCCGGGGAGAAAGGCGATTCTTGTTGTGCATTGCACCATAATGCACGCACTTTGTGAACGTTCAAGGTCAGAATCGACAAAAAAGTTGATGAATTGGAATGCGACGGGGTGCGCCTGGCTAAGCGGCGTCGGCCTTGACCCTCAGGCTGGCCAGCACCGCCTCGGCCGCGAGCCGCCCGGTCTGCGCCCCGCCGTTCATATAGCCGGGGAAGGCGTCGGACAGATGTTCGCCCGCGAAGACGATCGGGCCGACAACCGACTGCTGCGTGGCCTTTCCGTTCTCCTCGAGCCAGAAATGCGGCGCAAAACGCGTGAGCTGGCCGGGCTTGAAGGTCGAATAGGCGCCGCGAGAAAAGGGATCCTTCACCCACGCGGTGCGGCGCAGGCTACGCGCTTTCAGCCCGGGGACGGCGGGCGCGACCGCGGTTTCGGCGCGGCCGAGGACGTCCTCGGGCTCGGCCGCATGCAGCGCGTCGACCTGATCGCCGCCGAAGAACCAGGTGAGCACCCCGGCCTCGCCCGGCTGCCCCGAACTCGCGTCCCAGAATTCGGAGAAGATACCGGGCCCCTTGGTGTCGACCGCCCAAGCTGCGCCCGCGGGGCCGGTTTTCCCCTCCCAGACGCGCTTGGCGTAGCCGGCATTGATCTTGTCGTTGCGGCCGCTGTCGATCTCGGCGACCAGCGCGGCCCATGGCTTCGGCAAGAGCCCGCCATAATCGATCGTGCGCATCAGCGGCGCGGGCACGGTGACGATGACGCGGTCGACGCGATCGGCCTTTCCATTCACGAATTTGAGGTCGAGCGCATCGCCCTGCTGCGCGATCGATTGCAGCGCATGGCCGGTCGAGATTTTCCCCATCAGCGGTTCGGACAGCGCCCGCACCACGCTCGACGAGCCGCCGGTCAGGATGAAGCGCTCGTCGCTGAGCGAGATGAGCTCGGCCTGCTTGCCGTCGACGACGGGCAGGTTGAAGAGCAACTCGATCGCCGAAGCCTCACCCGGTTCGGCGCCGAATTCGGTGCGGATCGTCGCGTCGAGCAGCGCGCGGACATGCGGCTTCATCAGCGCGGCGTGCTGGTCGAGATAGGCGGTGACCGACATGGCGTCGAGCTTCGGCGCGACGGCGTCGTAATCGGCGTCGAGCGCCGCGGCGTCCTTGGCGATCTGCGCGGCGATGGCGCGGAGGTCCTCGATCAGTTCGGCATCGCCGAGCAGGCGGCCGTCGGCGACGTAGCGGCTGTGCGCCGCCATCGGCTTGCGATCGATCAGCGCGATGCCGAAGCGCTTGGCGAGCGCGAGCATGTCGTCGTGATCGGTGTTGATGAGGTTGCCGCCATCCTCGATATTGAGGCCCTTTTCGGGCAGGTTGTTCGCAGTGAGCACGCGCCCGCCGAGCCGTCCGCGTGCCTCGTACAGATGCGCCTCGACCCCAGCAGCGGTCAGTGCATCGAGCGCGACGAGCCCCGCGAGCCCGCCGCCGATGATCGCGACGCGCGTGCCCGCCTTGTCGGACGAAGGCGCGAAGCAGCTCGCCAGCGGCAGCGCGGCGGTCGCGCCGAGCGCCGCAAGCACGCGGCGGCGCGTGATGCCTTCGGGGAGCACGATCGGCGGGTCGGCGCCCTCGTCGGCCAGATTGGCGCGCCGCGCCGCGTTGAGCAGTCCCCACAATGGCCCCGAACCCCGCATCGGTCATCTCCCCTGCTGTCGCGCCCATGGGGAGGTTAGCATGATCGGGGCTCGTCGCTAACCCCGCTTGGTGCGGTAATCGATGCGGATGCGGACCCAACTGCCGACCAGCGACTTGCCGCCGACGCGCGGTGGGCGGACGCGGAACTGCCAGGCGGCGGCGAGGACGGCGCGGTTGATCTGCGCGCCGTTCGGATATTCGTCGAGCCCGACGCAGTCCTCGACGCGGTAGTCGGGCGCGGTGCGGCACGCGATCAGCCCCCAGCCGGGGCCGCTGGCGGTCGACAGATAACCGCGAAGCTCGCCGTCGGTCGGCTCGCGGTACCAGGCGGCGGCGTAGAGCGGCTCGCCATTGGGCGCGGTGCCCACGCGTTCGGTGTCGCCAGAGCTACGCGAGCCGCCCTTGTTCGGCGGGCCGGAGGTCTGGCCGTTCGGGGGGCGAACGCCGATCTTCGGGGGTGCGGGCGGCTGTGGCGGTGCGTTGGGCGTCGCGACCGGCGGCGGCGGCGGGACCTGTGGGGGCAGCGGGTCCGCGGGTTGCGGCTGGACGGGCTGTTCGGGGGTCGGCTGCTCGGGCGCGGTCTGCGCTTCGTTCTGCGCCTGCTCGCGGCTTTCGGGCGCAGGGGCCTCCTGCGCGAACTCGGCGGCCTCGAGGCGGACGACGGTGAGCGGCACCTCGACCTTCTCGGGCTCGTCGTCGAGGCCATAGGCGAGCAGCAGGAGCAGCAAGATCGCCGGGATCAGCAGCGCGAGCGCGATGGCGATCGTGCGGCGGCCCGCGCCGATATTGAGCTGTTCGCGATAGGGCGTGGCTGGGGAAGGGGTCAGCGGAGCAATCTTCGGTGGCGTCCGCCGACGAGGAGCCCGGCGCGACAGGCGCGGGGATAGTGGTGCCGCGGGCCCTTGGCAAGGTGGGGCAGCGCCCAAAAAAATGCCCGCCGGAAACCCCGGGGGGCTTCCGACGGACAGGCTTTCCTCCCCAGGAAAGCTCGGGAGGCGCGGGGCTGGGTCGCGAGCCCCGCGCCAAACTGGTCGTTACGCCGCGAACTGGTTCATCGTATTGTCCTTACCGGCTGCTTTCAGGGCGGCTTCGCCGGCGAAATATTCCTTATGGTCGTCGCCGATGTCGCTGCCCGACATATTCTGGTGCTTCACGCAGGCGATGCCCTGGCGGATCTCGGCGCGCTGGACACCCTTGACGTAGCCCAGCATCGCTTCGTCGCCGAAATATTCCTTGGCGAGATTGTCGGTCGACAGCGCCGCGGTGTGGTAGGTCGGCAGCGTGATCAGGTGGTGGAAGATACCCGCGCGCTTCGCCGCGTCGCGCTGGAAGGTGCGGATGCGGTTGTCGGCCTCGTCGCCGAGTTCGGTGCCGTCGTAATCGACGCTCATCAGCTTGGCACGGTCGTAGGCGCCAAGGTCGCGGCCTTCTTCTGCCCACGCATCAAAGACTTGCTGGCGGAAGTTCAGCGTCCAGTTGAAGCTCGGCGAGTTGTTATACGCAAGCTTCGCGTTGGGGACGACTTCGCGGATGCGGTCGACCATGCCGGCGATCTGTTCGATATGCGGCTTTTCGGTCTCGATCCAGAGCAGGTCGGCGCCGTTCTGCAAGGATGCGATGCAGTCCATGACGCAGCGGTCCTCGCCGGTTCCGGGGCGGAACTGATAGAGATTCGACGGCAGTCGCTTCGGGCGCATCAGCTTGCCGTCGCGGTTGATCAGCACGTCGCCGGGATTGCCCGCGCCTTCGACCTCTTCGCAATCGAGATAGCTGTTATATTGGTCGCCGAGGTCGCCGGGTTCCTTCGAGAAGGCGATCTGCTTGGTGAGGCCCGCGCCGAGGCTGTCGGTGCGCGTCACGATGATGCCGTCCTCGACGCCGAGCTCCATGAAGGCGTAGCGGCAGGCGCGGATTTTCGCGATGAAATCCTCGTGCGGCACGGTGACCTTGCCGTCCTGGTGGCCGCACTGCTTTTCATCGGAGACCTGGTTCTCGATCTGGAGGGCGCAGGCGCCGGCCTCGATCATCTTCTTGGCGAGCAGATAGGTCGCCTCGGCGTTGCCGAAGCCCGCGTCGATGTCGGCGATGATCGGCACGACATGCGTTTCATGATTGTCGATCGCGGCCTGGATCTGCTTGGCCTTGAGCTCGTCGCCCTCGGCGCGCGCGGCGTCGAGGTCGCGGAACAGCATGCCGAGTTCGCGGGCGTCGGCCTGGCGCAGGAAGGTGTAGATTTCCTCGATCAGCGCGGGAACGCTGGTTTTTTCGTGCATCGACTGGTCGGGCAGCGGGCCGAATTCGCTGCGCAGCGCGGCGATCATCCAGCCCGAGAGGTAGATGTAGCGGCCCTTGGTGGTGCCGAAATGCTTCTTGACCGAGATCATCTTCTGCTGCGCGATGAAGCCGTGCCAGCAGCCCAAGGACTGGGTGTAGTTGGCCGGATCGGCGTCATAGGCGGCCATGTCGGCGCGCATGATGCGCGCGGTGTAGCGGGCGACGTCGAGGCCGGTGCGGAACTTGTTCTGCGCGCGCATGCGGGCGATGCTTTCGCCGCTGATCCCGTCCCAGGTGCCGTCATAGTCGCGGATGAGGCGGCCTGCCTGCGCCATGTCTTCCTGATAGCCCATCGTCTTGTCCTTTCGGTGCGGCCAGTCGGGGAGAGCGGCCGGGTGATGAGCAAGATGTGACGCGACGCGCGCTGAAAGTGAAAAGCTTTGTCAATAATATTTGTGAAATAGCGCTATGAGGTGTAAATTGGCATGTAAATCAGTAAAGAAAGTTACAAGCCATGGCGGAGCGGCGGGTGTTTGCGGGGCCGGCGGTGCGCAAGGTTCGGCGCGAGGCGGCGATGACGCAAGCGGCGATGGCCGACGCGCTCGATATCTCGCCGAGCTACCTCAACCTGATCGAGCATGGCCAGCGGCCGCTGTCGGCCACGGTGCTGGTCAAGCTCGCCGAGCGCTTCGGCTTCGACGCTGCCACGCTTGGTGCCGACGAGGTGCCGGGGGGTGCGGCAGGGCTGCGGCGGCGGCTGGCCGACCCGCGCTTCGCCGATCTGGGGATCGGGGCGCAGGAGGTCGAGGAGTGGCTGCAGAGCGCGCCCGCTACCGCGGCGGCTTTTGCACGGCTGTTCGATGCAGCGCCCGAGGTACGCGGCGAAGGCGAGGGCGACGCACCCGAAGTGGCGGCCGTCCGCCGCGCGATCGAGAAATGGCGCAATCATTTCCCCGACCTCGACGCGCGTGCCGAGGAACTGGCCGATGAGCTGCGGCTCGCGGGCGGCGACCTTTACGGAACGATTTCCGAGCGGCTGCGCACGCGCCACCAGCTCGGCATCCGCATCCTGCCGAGCGACGTGATGCCCGACCGGCTGCGCTGGCTCGACTGGCACGCACGGCAGCTGATGCTGAGCGAGCTGCTGCGCCCCGCTTCGCGCACCTTCCAGGCCGCGGCGACGCTCGCGCAGGTCGAGGCGAAGGGCGAAATCGCTGCGCTGGTGACGGGGGCCGAGTTCGCCGAGCCCGCGGCCGCACGGCTGTTCGAACGGCATCTGGTGCATTATTTCGCGGCGGCGCTGATGATGCCCTACAGCCGCTTTCTGCGCGCCTGTGATGCGACTGGCTACGATCTGCTGCTGCTCCAGCGGCGTTTCGGCGCTGGCTATGAGCAGGTCGCGCATCGGCTCACGACCTTGCAGCGCGTCGGCGCCCGCGGGCTGCCCTTCTTCATGCTGCGCATAGACCGCGCGGGACAGGGGTCGAAGCGCTATGCCGGGGCGAGCCAGTCGCCGCTGGTCGACGGCGACGCCCGCTGTCCCTTGTGGGGCGTGCACGAAGCCTTTTCGCGCCCCGGCGAGGTGGTCGCCGACCTGGTCGAACTCGAAGACGGCACGCGCTGGTTCACGCAGTCCCGCAGCGTCGCGGCGCCCGGCGCGACAGGCAGCGGGACCCCCGCGCGCTTCGCCGTGTGCGTCGGGGTCGATGCCAAGGTCGCGGCCCCTTTGATCGCCGCGCGCGGACTCGACCTGATGCGCTCGCCCGCGACCCCGGTCGGCCTCGGCTGCCGCCGCTGCACGCGCACCGGCTGCGTCCAGCGTTCGATGCCCCCGCTCGGCCGCCCGCTGCGCTTCCGCGAAGGCGAGCGCGGGGTGTCGGCTTTCGATTTCGCGGGGGATTGACAAAGATCAGGCCTCGCCGGACGCACTTGAATCTCCCTCTCATCAGCCTACATCGCCTTTCGGAGTTGGAGGAGCAGGCCAATGGGAATGAGCAAAAGACTATTGGACGAACCCGAGGTTTGCAGTGAATGCGGCGCCGATCTGGAATGGCAAAGCGGAAAGCGCGTGTGCGCCGCCGATTGTCCGGAAACGCAGATTCAGCGCTTCGAGCGACTAGAGAATGCCCGGATTCGGGGCGAGGGCTGGGACGCATTTCACGACGGGGTGGCTCGGGACGCTCCGCCTAGTTCAATTTTGAGCGACGAAATCGAGATTTGGCAGCGCGGCTGGGGAATAGCCGAGCGAGGAAAAAGTCGCCCTCTTCCCCGCTAGATGGTCAACGGGCGGGCATCATAACCCCGACTTGTCGAATACATGCCCCTCGGGGTCGAGGTCGCGCAGGTCCGCGCCGCGCGTCTCGCGGCCGAAGCGCGCGGCGAGCAGCAGCGATAGTGCCATCGGCGCCGCGATCATCAGCGCGCTGACCGCCAGCGTCGGGATGATCGCCATGATCGCCAGCGCCTGCGCGAACACGCCGCCGAGCTTGCTGCACGCCGCGACCCAGCCGGTTGCGCGGCCGCGGATGCGCAGCGGGAAGCTTTCGGCGGTGTAGGGCAGCAGCATCGCGATGATGCCGTTGCTGCCGACGATCAGCAGTGCGACGGGCAGGATCGGCGAAGCGCCATCGCTGAGCGCGAGCCAGAGCACCCCGGCGAGGCCGAGCAGGGTCACCGCGATCGCCGCGAGCAGCGACTTCTTGGTGCTCCACGCGTGATAGATCCACGCGACGAGGAACACGGTGGGCAGCGCGATGAGCGCCGAGGCGGCGAGCAGCCGGCTCGATACCTCCATGCTGTACCCGCGCGCGATCAGCTCGACGGGGAGCCAGAGGAGCAGCCCGAAATTGACGAGGCCCCAGCAGATGGCGGTGAGGCTGAGCGCCGCCAGTTTGCCCGCATAGGCGCGCGCCATGGGAGCGGTCGCAGGGCCGCGCGCGGCGGTCTCGGCAGGGGTGATGCGGTGGACGCCCGAGCCGAAGCGCGCCATCACCTTCGCCGCCTCGGCTTGGCGGCCGCGCGCGACGAGGAATTTCGCCGATTCGGGGATGAAGGCGCCGAGCATCACGAGCAGCAGCCCGCTCGGCAGATTGGCGAGCCACAGGATGCGCCAGCTGAAGACGGGCTCGAGCCAGGCGGCGATCAGGCTCGCGGCCGCATAGCCGCCGACCGCGCCCAGCCCGCCGACGAGCACGAGGCTCCAGCCGCGGTGGCGGCTCGGCATCATCTCGGCGAGCAGGGCGTAGGTGACGGGCAGCATGCCGCCGGCGGCGGCGCCCATCATGAAGCACATGCCGATGTTCCACGCGAGCGAGGGCATCGCGCCGCAGATCGAGGTGCCGACGAACATCACCGCCGACAGCAGGATCGACGCCTTGCGGCCATAGATGTCGGCGACCCAGCCCCAGACGAACGAGCCGAGCACGGTGCCGATCAGCGCCACAAAAGGCACCATCGACACCGTCTCGCGCGGGACGCCATATTCGTCGATCATCCCGGGGATGGTGAAGCCCAGGCTCGCCGGTTTCATGATGTCGATGACCAGCGCGATCACCAGCACCCCCATCAGCCGCCAATGCGCCCAGGACAGCGGCGCATCCTCGGGCGCGCTGACCGCCAGCTCGCTCGACGCCGCCATCTGCTGCGAGAGGTTCCTGGGGAGCAAGCCGTAAGCGGCGACGCCGATCCCGGCGATGATCAGATACATGCCCGCGATCATGCCGTCGTCCATCGGCATGCCGACCATCCGGAACCCGATGTCGCGCCCCATCCAGAACATCGGCAGGTGCAGGAGGACCCCGATGGTGACCGCGACGACGCCGAGCAGGAAGGCCCAAAGCCGCCGGTCGCTGCCCGCCTTGCCTATCGTCTGGTCCACGCGATCCCCCTTATGCCGAGCCGCTTCTTTTCACAGGACGCGTGGCCCGGCAATCGGGGATTGCGTGCCGCTCAGCGCCCTGCCGCGAGGCGAAAATCGGGGCCGCTATAGTGGCGCACCGCATTGCCGCGTTCGAGCGCGCGATTGCGGTCCCAGCCCGCGCGGCGCGCCTCGCCCGCGGCCGCCTCGCGCCGTTCGGCGAGGAGGAGGGCGAGCTTGAGCCGCGCGACCCTGCGGTTGGCGTGCTGCGAGCGCTGCTCCTGCGACATGGCGACGAGCCCGGTCGGCCGATGCGTCGCGCGCACCGCGCTGTCGGTCTTGTTGACATGCTGGCCGCCGGGGCCGCTCGCGCGCATCGCCTGATAGTCGATGTCGGTATCGCGTAGTTCCTCGCTTTCGTCCGTAGCAAGGACGCGCGCGACTCCGACGAACCAGTTCCTGCGCTTGTGCGTCGGGCGGAAGGGACTCTGGCCGGTCCAGAGGATCGTCCCCGTCCGCGCCTGGACAAACGCTTCGGCGCCGGGTCCCGCCACGCGGAGCAGCAGCGACGGCGGATCGTCGTCGGGCGCTTCGAGCGGTTCGCAGGTCGCGTCGCACGTCGGGGCCTCGCGCGCGAAGGCGCGGGCGAGGCGCGCGACGACCCAGCGGCATTCGGCAGGGCCGCCGCCCGCCGAGAGGTGGAGGATGATCTCGCTCATGCGCGGCGCACCTTGTAGCTGATCAGCGGACGCAGCCGCGCGACGACGGCGACGAGCCCCGCCTGTTCGAGCTCGGAGATCACGCGCGCGATGTCCTTGTATGCCTGCGGCGCCTCCTCGAAGATCAGCTGCCGGTCCTCGCAGATCACGCGGCTGCCGAGCGGGGTGCGTTCGAGGTCGGTCGCCTTGAAACGGCCCGCCAGCCGAGCGCGGGCGTCGCCGCGGCTCCATTTGCGCCCCGCGCCGTGCGCGAGCGAATGGAGCGCGGCGTCGGTGTTGGCGGCGAGCGGCGCGACCAGATAGCTGAAATCGCCGCGCGAGCCTGGGATCGCGACGAGCCCGCGATCGGCGGGGGCGGCGCCTTTGCGATGCAACCAGCCGCCATCGTGCGGGGTGACGCTATTGTGGCAGATATCGAGCAGGCAGCGCCCACCGAGCCCGAGCGCGGCCAGGAACCGCGCGGCGATCACCCGACGGTTGACGCCCGCCCAGGCCATGGCACGGTCGTGCTCGCCGCGATACGCGCGCCCGTCGTCGCTGTCGGCGGCGATACCGGCGGCGGCACCGCGCGCGGTCCAGGCGTCGAGGATCGCCTGGCCCAGCCCGCGCGAGCCGCTGTGCACCATCATCCAGACGCGGTCGGCCTGGAGTTCGAGTCCGGCGAAGCGGTCCGGGTCGACCACCTCCTCGATGCGCTGGAGCTCGACGAAATGATTGCCGCCGCCGATCGTGCCGAGCGACGCGTCGGCGAGGCCGGCGGGAAGGCCGGCTTCCTCCAGCATCGCCGCGGCATCGCCGTCCCACGCGTCGTCGAGCCCGTGGAGCTTGCGCTCGGCGGTATCGGGGCGGAACTTGCGCAGCGCGTCGTCGGTCTGCCACAGCGCCATGCCGCAGCCGATGTCGCCGCCGACGAGGTGCGGATAGAGGTGGGAGGGCGACCAATAAGCCGCGCCGACCGCGATGCCGCGCCCGGCGTGGAGGTCGGGCAGGCCGACGACCCGCGCGATGCCGGGCATCGCGGCGGTGCGCGCGAGCTGGTCGAGCGCGACCGGATCGAACGACCGCGGATCGGCGCCGATCAGGTCGATGGCGGCAACGCTCATCGGCGACCCCCTTTCGCCGCGCGATTGGCGGGGGGCAGGCGGCGGGCCAGCTCGCTGCCGTCCCGCAGGATGCGGTCGACCGGATCGACGAAGAAGCGCCAGCGGCGCCAGCCCCAGCGGTTGCGGTCGACGACGAGCTCGCCGTCGACCATCCACTCGCCGTAACGTCCGATCGAGATGCGCGACGCGACGAAGTCGTCCAGATGCTGGCGGACGTGCATCTTGACCGTGCTGCCGGTGTCGAGATGCGCGCAGATCTCGCCGAACACATCGTCCCAGCGCCGGCCGCGCCGGCTCTGCAGGAAGCGGACCATCGGGGCGAGGTTTTCGTTGAGACCCTTGGGATAAGGCGCGTCGATAAAGGCGTGGCGCTTGTGGCCGATAAAATGGATGCCGGGATCGCTCCTCTTGAGTTTGGCGGCGGACGCGTGGCGCGAGCCCCAGCGCGGCCGTTCGACGATGACCTTGAACATATCAGCGCGCATGACGAACCTCCACCGAAAGGGAAAAGGCCGGTGCGGCGTCTTCGGTAATGAAATAAAGCCACGCTCCGGCGGTGCCGGGGCGGAGCGAAAGCGTCAGGCGGTATGCGCCGCCTGCAGGTAAAGTGCCCATGTCATGCTATCCTGATGACGGTGGAAAATTGGGATGCGTTTGGTGCGTGCAGGTGCAGCTCGCATGACTTTCTCCTTTCCGTCCTTGGACATGGCCGACATTGGCTGGCGCGGCGTCTAGCCGCACACCCCCGATTTTGCAAGCGCCGGCTTGCGGCAGGCCGAAATGATTAGCCCTTTAATGAATGGCTTGGCGCGTCGTTATTCCATCGAAGCGGGCCCTGCCCGCGCGAGGATCATGGAATGTTGTTTCGCGTCACGCCGGATGCGGCCCAGATCGGGATGTTCGTCCACGCCTTCGAAGGGCGGTGGATCGACCATCCGTTCTGGCGCAGCCGCTTCCTGATCGAGACGGCTGACCAGCTGGCGCGAATCCGCGGGTCGGGGGTCGATGCGCTGGTCATCGACCGCAGCAAGAGTCACGTGGAGCCCGAGGCGGCGACGGGCGCGGTCGCGATCGAGCGGCGGTCGGGGCCGCCGCGTGCGGTGGCGGTCGAGCGGCGCAGCCCCTATGCGCCGGGCGCGCTGCGCGCCCGCGCGCCGGCGCCCGTCAGCTATGCGCAGGAGAAGCGCCGCGCCGAGCGGCTCATCGGCAAGTCGAAGCAGGCGGTGATGGACATGTTCGAGACCGCGCGGTTGGGCCGCGCGGTCGAGGCGAGGAAGCTCGCGCCGCTGGCCCGCTCGATCGGCCAGTCGATCGAGCGCCATTCGCGCGCGTTGCTGGGTCTCGTGCGCCTCAAGCAGAAGGACGAATATACCTATCTCCACTCGGTCGCGGTGTGCGCGCTGATGATCAACTTCGCGCGCCACCTGAAGCTCGATGAGGAAGAGGTGCAGGCGCTGGGGGTCGCGGGGTTGCTCCACGACGTCGGCAAGGTCGCGATCGCCGATGCGGTGCTGCTGAAACCCGGCAAGCTCGACACGCGCGAGCGGGCGATGGTCGAGGGGCATCCGCGCGCGGGGCATATGCTGCTGTCGCAGTCGCCCGATATTCCTGCGGCTGCGCTCGAGGTCGCGCTGCACCATCATGAGAAGGTCGACGGCACCGGCTATCCCGACCGGCTGAGCGGCGAGGCGCTGTCGCTGCACGCGCGCATGGGCGCGATCTGCGACGTCTACGACGCGGTGACCTCGGACCGGCCGTACAAGGCGGCGTGGACGCCGTGCGAGGCGCTCGCCGCGATGCGCTCGTGGCCGGGGCATTTCGATCCCGACCTGCTCGACCGTTTTGCCGACAGCCTGGGGTTGTGGGCGCCGGGCACGCTGGTGCGCCTGTCCGACGGGCATCTGGGGATCGTGCTGGGCAGTTGCGGCGATGCGGGCGAGGCGATGCGGGTGCGCATCTTCTTCGACTGCGACACGCTGACCGAGATCGCGGCTTACGACCGCGAATTCGCCCCCACCGCGCGTGACCCGCGCGTGACGGGGCGCGACAGCCCGACCTTCTGGCGCTTCGACGATTGGGAGGCGATGCGGGCGCGGGTGCTGGAGGCGGAGCCGGCGGGCTAGGCGATCAGCCAGCGCGGGACGCGGTGGCGGAAATCGTCGTAGGCGGCGCCGAAGGCGCGCGACAGGTGCGCCTCCTCGATCCGGACCTGAACGCCGCAGGCTAGCGCGAAGGCGAGCGCCGTCGCGGCAGTCCACCAGGCGGGGATGGCGAGCGCCGCGCCCGCCGCCATCGCGATCATGCCGGTGAAGATCGGGTTGCGGCTGAAGCGGAACAGCCCGGCGGTGACGAAGAGCGGAGCGTCGCCCTGACGCACGCCGACGCGCCACGCGGCGCCCATCTGGACCTGCGCGGCGACGACGACCAGCGTGCCGAGCGCCATGACCGCGCTGCCCGCGGCGAGCAGCGTGGGTGGGGCGGCGATCCGGCCCGATGCGAGAAGCGTCGCGGCGGCGAACAGCATCGCGATCGACAGCGCGAAGGCGAGGCCCGCGGCGCGCTGGACGCCGCGCGCCTCGAAAAAAGCCCAAGCGCCGATACCCGAGCGCGCACGCACCGCGCGGCCGCGGAGCAGGGTGGCGATGATGACGAGGGCGAAAAGCAGCAGCGGAACGGAGGCGAGCATCGACAATCTCCCGGATAAGGAACGATGCCGCCTTCGCTACACCCTGTAGTGACTACAGGGTCAAGCGCGATTTTTCCTACGCCAATTGCTCCGCCGTCCAGCGGTCGATCAGCGCCGCGAGCACCTCGATCGGCATCGCGCCCGCCGAGAGCGCGGTGTCGTGGAAGGCGCGGAGGTCGAATTTGGCGCCGAGGGCGGCTTTCGCCTTCTCGCGGATCGCGACCCAGCGCGTCTGGCCGACCATGTAGCTCGTCGCCTGGCCGGGCCACACGCAATAGCGCTCGATCTCGGTGACGTTCGAGGGTTCGGGGGTGCCGAGTGTCTCGTTATAATATTGGATGCCCTCCTCGCGGGTCCATTTATAATGGTGGAGCCCGGTGTCGGCCACGAGGCGCGCGGCGCGGAACATATAGCTTTGCAGGTAACCGAGACGGCCCCAAGGGTCGTTCTCGTACACGCCCATCTCGTCGGCGAGCTGTTCGGCATAAAGGCCCCAGCCCTCGGTATAGACCGAATAGGCGGGCAGGCGACGGAGGCGCGGAATGCCCGTCGCCTCCTGCGCCAGCGCGATCTGGTGGTGATGGCCGGGCGACGCCTCGTGATAGGTCAGCGTCGGCAGCGCCCACGAAGGGTTTTCCGCGGTATCGCGGAGGTTGATGTAGTAAGCGCCGGGGCGCGAGCCGTCGAGCGCGGGGACCTGATAATAGCCGCCGGTCGCGCCGTCCTCGATATCGGCGGGCACGCGGCGGATCTCGGCCTTCGCCTTGGGCAGGCGGCCGAAGGCCTCGGGCAGCCGCGCCTGGATCGCCTGCATCTGCGCGTTGAGTTCGGCGATCAGCTTGGCCTTGCCCTCGTCGGTGTTGGGATAGAGGAAGCGCGGATCCTTGCCGAGCGCGCGCATGCGTTCGGCGACGCTGCCCTTGGTCATGCCCTGCGCCTTGAAGATCGCGTCGGCCTGCGCCGAGAGATCGGCGACGCGGTCGCGGCCGAGCTTGTGCACCTCCTCGGCGGACATGCCCGTCGTCGTCGCGAAGCGCAACGCATAGGCGTAGTAGTCGTCGCCCTGCGGCAGGCGCCAGACGCCGGCGTCGTGCGTCGCCTTGGGCCGCACGGCGCGGAGTTCGGCCGCCTGGCGCTTCATCGCGGGGTAGATATTGTCTGCGACGATCGCGGCGCAGCGCTTCACCCAGTCGCCGGGGATGTCCTTCGTTTTCTCCGCGATATTCCTGGTCAGGCCGTGCGCGTCGGGGGCGGGCGCCCAGATGCGGTCGAACTGGCCGAGCGCGCGGTCGATGACGAAGTCGGGCGGGATCACGCCCTTCTTATGGTCTTCGGCGATGCGGCCGGTCTCATTGTCCATCTGCGCCGCGAAATCGGCACAGCGCGCGAGATAGGCCTCGGCATCGGCGGAATTGGCGATGGCGTGCTGGTTGATCAGGAAATCGGGGATCGAGCGATAGCTGCCCGAAAGCTGCGTCACCGGATGCGGTTCGGGCCAGCTGTGGAGGCCATATCCGAACGTGTCGTACGCCTTCACATAGCCTTCCCATGGGTCGCGGAAGGTTTCGTAGTTGATGAGGTCCATGCCCAAAAGCTTTGAGACATCGATCTTTTTGAGCTCGGCGAGGCCGTCGCGATAGAGCTGATGGCCCTTCTTGATCCCCGCGGGCGAGCGGTCGTCCAGTTTCGCTTTCAGCGCGGTACGGCCGTCCTTGTCGAGCCCCAGCGCGGTCGCGAATTCGGGGCTTTCGTCGATCATCCGGTCGTAGAGGCGTTCGTACAGCGCGGTGAGCTTTTCGCCTTCGCTGCCGGGTTGGGCGATCAGCGCCTGCGCGGGCGAGCGGACGCCCGCCATCGCCGAGGTCGCGGCGAGCGTGGCGAGGAGGGTACGGCGGTCGAGCATGGGGAGGTCTCCGGCTAGTGTGTTGCCCTGACTCTACACCCGCAGGTCATGCCGGTCTTGTATCCATTTGACGTCGCCACCAGCCCGGCGCGGCGCCGGTCAATCGCGCGACGGCGTGCGACATATGCGCCTGATCGGCGAAATGCAGCTGGTGGGCGATATCTGAGAGCGTCTCGCGCGTCGTGCGCACCGCGGCCAGTGCGGCGCGGGCGCGGACGGTGGCGCGATAGGCCTTGGGCGTGCAGCCATAGGCAAGGCGGAAGCCGCGGCTCAGCGTTTCGGGGCGCACGCCGGTCCGCTCGGCCCAGTCGGCGAGCGCGAAGCCCTGGTCGGCGCGAAGGTCGTGTGCGAGCAGGTCGGGCCAGTCGAGCGCGGCGGCGGGGGCGGCGGCGAAGCTTTCGGCGAAAAGCGCCGCGGCGGCGCACGGATCGCGCGCGGCGAGGCGAACGAGCGCGTCGGGATCGGCGACACGGCCGCGGACGTGCGGCGTGGCGGCGAGCGGGGCGGGCAGGTCCAATACGAGCACGCGCGCGCCCTTTGCTTCGACTCGGTCGAGGTGCGATTCGAAGGCGTGGTGGATGAGTGCGTCGCCGGGGCGGACGTCGAAGCGACCCTCGTCGCCCGCCTCCTGATAGCCGCCCTCGAGCACCACCGCGACGAAGGCGTCGTCGTGGCAATGGCGGGCGCGGAGCTCGTTCGGGCGATGCCGAAGCAGCCCGAGCGGGGCGTCGGCGAAATGCGGCGACCCGGGCATCGGCCTATTCGCGCGCCTTCGCGGCGGTGCGGACGTCCTGGCAGCGCTTCAGCGGCATGACGAGGATGTCGTCGCCGTCGACGATCACCGCGACCCCCTCCATGCCGATCACCGACACGCGCTTGCCGCCGGCGCGGATCAGATTGCCGTGGCTGTCGTGGAGGAAGACGTCGCCGTGCGTCGCATTGCCGATCTCGTCGCAGGCGGCGAGCGCATGCACCGCCTGCCAGCTGCCGAGGTCGGACCAGCCCATCGCGACGGGGACCACCGCGACGCGATCGTCCTTTTCCATGACCGCATAGTCGATCGAATCCGACGGCGCCTTCTCGAACTCGATGGCGTCGGCATGGAGCGCGTCGCCATCGCGTAGGCCCGCGGCGACCGCCTTGTCGGCTGCCTCGAAGATGGGCCGGCAATGGGTCAGCATCGCATCGCGCATCCGCCCGGCGCGGAACAGGAAGATGCCCGCGTTCCAGCTGTAGCCGCCCGCGGCGAGCATTGCTTCGGCTTCGGCGAGCGGCGGTTTTTCTACGAAGCGCGCGACCGCGAAACCGTCTTCGCCCCCAGAATCTCCAAGCGCTTCGCCGCTCGCGATATAGCCGAAGCCGGTCTCGGGATGCTCGGGGGCGATGCCGAAGGTGACGAGCCAGTCCTGCTGCGCGAGCCGAGCGGCGCGGGCGATCGCGGCGTGGAAGGCGGGGATGTCGGCGATGACATGGTCGCTGGGCATCACCAGCAGCAAGGTGTCGGCGTCGGCCTGCGCCACCGCGAGCGCGATCGCCGCGGCGGTGTTGCGCGGCATCGGCTCGACCAAGAGCTGCGCTTCGTTGGCGCCCATCTGCTCGCGCACGGTCGCGAGATGTCCGTCGCCGCAGAGGATGACGGGGGGCAGGAAGTGCTCGCCCGCCGGCGTGCGCGCGACGGTCTGGCGGAACAGGCTGTCGTTGCCGGTGAGCGGCAGGAACTGCTTCGCGCGCGCGCCGCGCGATTCGGGCCACAGGCGCGTTCCCGCGCCGCCGCACAGGATGACGGGTTGGATCTGGAGGGTCATGGGGAGGGTCTAACCGGTTGAAGCGCGGGGGTCATCCCCCTGTTTCAACGGACCCGGCGCCCCCGTCCATTCCCTCGCGCGTCAGATTTCGGCGAACATCGTGCGCAGGATGCGGTCGCGCTGCACCGGCGGGAGTTTCAGTATCTCGTCGAACAACTCGGTCGCGGCCGAACATTGCAGCTTGCCGGGACCGCGCTGTTCGAGCGCCGCCAGCAATTGCTCGTCCGACACGCCGAGCTTCGCCCGAAGCCGCGGGATCAGCGTCACGAAGAGCTGGCCGACCTCTTCGGCCGAGGCGCGCGGCGCGCCGAGCTCGGGCGGCGAACGGAGCAGCTGGTCGTAGATGGCGAGTTCGCGGTCGATCATCGCCTTGTCGGCGATCTTGTCGAAGCCCATATCGTCGCCGCGCAGATAGCCGGGGCAGAGATCGGGATGCTCCTCGGCGATGAAGCGCCCCTGGTCGCGCGCGAGCGTGGCGAAGGCGACGATCGTCTCGCGCGATGTGTCGGGGACCCGCTTGACGATGGCGGGGAGGACGAGTTTGCGGATCTCGGCCCGCGCGGCGTCGGGGGTACCCGAAGCGATATTGCGGTCGAGGATCGCACGGATCTGGGCGTGAAGCGCGGGGTCCTTTTCGCGGATCGCGGCATAGAAGGGCTCCTTGCTCTCCATGTCGGCCAGCACCGAGTCGGTGGTCGGCTTGCCGCACCCGGCGAGCGGCGCGGCGACCAGCAGCGCGAGCAGTATGGCGGTGCGCCTTTTGCCTGCGCTTGCCGGGAAGAATTGAAGCATAGTGCCGGCGGACTTCCGCAGCGCAGCCATGACGCGTGCCATATCTTGCCCCCTTGTTCGGGCTGCTGCCGGTCGCCGGCATAAGCCCATGCCCGCGCCGCTTATCCCGCGATGCGCAAAGGGATTCAACCGCTGGTTACGATCGGGCGGATGGGCACCGGCGAAGGTGTAAAGTTAACCGACACTTCACCCCTCGGCTTTAGGATAAGTTCTCGAAAGGGCGCGCGCTTATCCGATGTTCCGGCTGTTCAAACATTATGTCCCGCACGCGGTCGTCTGGCTCGCGCTGATCGAGTTTTTCGCGCTGCTCGGCTCGGCCGAGGGGGCGTGGCACCTCTATGCGCACCAGGCAGGGTTTGATGCGGGCAATTTCGCGGGCCGCTGGCTGCCGATCCTGACCTTCGCGGTGTCGAACATGCTCGCGATGATGGCGGTCGGCATGTACGGGACCGAGGCGCTGCGCGCGATGGGCTTCGCCACCGCGCGGTTGCTCGCGGCGATCTCGCTCGGGGTGATTTTCCTGTCGGTGCTGGGCTTCCTGCTGCCGACCGCGACGCTTTGGCGCGCGAACAGCGTCTATGCCATGGTCTTCGCGATCGTCCTGCTGCTCGCAATCCGGCTGGTCCTGACGCAGAGCGCAGGGACCGACGCTTTTCGGCGGCGCATCCTGGTGCTCGGCGCGGGGCCGCGCGCGGCGCGGCTGAAGGCGCTGTCGGAGGAGCCCGGGCGCGGTTTCCAGATGGCGGGCTATGTCGCGATGGCGGCGAACGAAAAGGCGGTCGAAGGCGCGGTGCCGCGCGCCGATGTCGCCAGTCTCGCCGATCATGCGGTGGCGCTCGGCGCGGGCGAGGTGGTGCTGGCGATGGAGGAACGGCGCGGCGCGTTGCCGCTGGACGACCTGCTGCGTGTCAAGACCACCGGCGTGCATGTCAACGATATCGCGAGCTTCCTCGAGCGCGAGACCGGGCGCGTCGACCTTGCGACCACCAACCCCAGCTTCCTCATTTTTTCGGACGGTTTTTCGGCGGGGCAGCGGATCGCCAAGGCGAGCAAGCGCGTCTTCGACATCGTCGCGAGCCTGGCGGTGCTCGTCATCGGCCTGCCGTTGATCGTGATCGCGGGGATCGCGGTCAAGTTCGACAGCAAGGGTCCGGTCTTCTATCGCCAGCCGCGCGTCGGGCTGTTCGGCGAGGCCTATAATATCGTCAAGATCCGCTCGATGCGCACCGATGCCGAGGCCGCGGGGATCGCGGTGTGGGCGAGCGAGAACGACCCGCGCATTACGCGCGTCGGCCATATCATCCGCAAGCTGCGCATCGACGAACTGCCGCAGCTCTGGTGCGTCTTGAAGGGCGAGATGAGCTTCGTCGGCCCGCGCCCCGAGCGGCCGAGCTTCGTCGAGGAACTGACCGAAGCGCTGCCCTATTATGCCGAACGCCACATGGTGAAGCCGGGGCTGACCGGCTGGGCGCAGATCAACTACCCCTATGGCGCGTCGGTCGAGGATGCGCGGGTCAAGCTCGAATACGACCTCTATTATGCCAAGAACTATTCACCCTTCCTCGACCTGTTGATCCTGCTCCAGACGGTGCGCGTCGTGCTGTGGCCCGAGGGGGCGCGGTAGCCATGGGCGCGCTCGCGGGCCTCTCCGAAATCCTCTCCGCGCTCGCTTGCGTGGGGTTCGGCGGCGCGGCCTTGTGGCTCGCGCTGCGGCCGCGCGTGCGGATGGCGGCGCTGATGCCGAGCTTCGGCTGGCTGGTCGCGGCAGCGGCCGCGACGGCGCTGTGGGCGGCGGCGACCTGGGCTTATCAGCCCGCCTCGCCCGAGGCGCTCGTCGCGGCCGCGCTGCGCAACGCGGTGATGCTGTTCTGGCTGGGCGCCACCTTCTGGAACGCGCGCGCGCCGATGTCGCGGCCGCTGCGGCTGATCCAGCGGATGCTGATCACCTTCTGCCTCGTCGCGCTGGCCTTCGGCAGCTTCGTCTGGCTGCGCGAGGGCGGGGTGCCCGGCGAATGGGCGGGTCCGGGGCTCGCGCTGGTCGCGATGATCGTCGCCTCGGGCGGCCTGCTGCTCGTCGACAGCGGGGTGCGCCACGGCAGCGCCGGGCTGCGCATGCCGATCCTGGCGGTCGCGGGCGGCTTTGCGATGCTCTGGGCCTATGAGCTCAATTTCCAGCTTATCGGCGCGCTGACCGGCACGGTACCGCTGACCTTGATGCTGCTGCTTCCTGCGGTGGCGCTGCTGACGTTGCCGACCTTCGTGCTCGCCGCGATGGACGTCGGGCGCGAGCGGATGCAGCTGTCGCGCACCGCCGCGACGCGCACGATCCTGTTGATCGCCGGTGCGGGCTATCTGATCCTGATCGGGCTGGCGGGCGCGATCGCACGGCTGGTCGGCGGCAGCTACAGCGAAGTCGCGCAGAGCCTGTCCTTGATCGTCGGGCTGGGCGCGGGCGGACTGCTCTTCGCTTCGGCGCGCGCGCGCGCCTGGGCGACGGTGATGATCTCGAAGCATTTCTTCGAGCATCGCTACGACTATCGCGCCGAATGGATGCGCTTCACCGCGACCTTGGCGCGCGGCGATGAAGGCGACCTCTACCGCCGCGTCGCGAAGGCGCTCGCCGAGTTGACCGGCAGTCCGGGCGCATTGCTGATGCTGCCGGGCGCGCAGGGCAGCTATCGCGTGGCCGACCGCTGGCATTGGGATGCCGGAGACGAGGTCGCGGGCGAACTCTCGTTGCGCTCGGCCTTCATGCTGCAGGACACGGGGCATATCGTCGACCTCGACGCGGTGCGCCGCGGTGCGACCGTTGCGGCCGGGCAGGACCTCGCGATCCCCGAATGGCTGGTCGCCGATCCGCGCGCCTGGGTCGTCGTGCCGGTGCTGCATTTCCAGCGGATGATCGCGGTCGTCGTGCTGCACCGCCCGCCGGTGTCGCGCGCGCTCGACTGGGAGGATCTCGACGTGCTGCGCATCGCGGGGCGGCAGGCGGCGAGCTATCTCGCCGAATCGCAGAGCCAGGCGGCGCTGTCCGAGGCCAAGCGCTTCGACGAGTTCAACCGCCGCTTCGCCTTCATCATGCACGACATCAAGAACCTCGCGAGCCAGCTCGCGCTGCTCGCGCGCAACGCCGAGCGCCACGCCGAAAAGCCCGAGTTTCGCGCCGACATGGTCGAGACGCTGAAGATTTCCGCCGGGCGCCTGTCCGACCTGCTCGTCCGGCTGTCGCCGCGCGAACGAGGGCGCGCGGCCGAGGCGGCGCGCACCGACATCGAGCCGCTGCTCGCCGTGGTCGCGGCGCAGATGCGGTCGCGGCGTGCGCTGTCGATCGGCTGCGAGCCGGGGCTCGCCGCCTGGGCCGATGCGGCGTCGGTGCGCCAGATCGTCGAGCATCTGGTCGCCAACGCGATCGACGCCTCGCCCGACGGCGCGCCGGTGCAGGTCATCGCAGCGCGCGAGGCGGGGCGGGTGCGCATCGACGTTCTCGACCAGGGCAGCGGTATGAGCCGCGCCTTCATCGAGCATGAACTTTTCAAGCCTTTCGTTTCGACCAAGGACGGCGGTTTCGGGCTCGGCGCCTTCGAGGCGTTGGGGCTGGCGCAGGCGATGGGCGGTGCGATCGACGTCGCGAGCGAGCCGGGGCGGGGGAGCCGCTTCACTTTGTGGCTGCCGACCGCGGGCGAAGACTGGATGAAGGTGGCATGATGAAAAACGACGGGAACGAAACCCCGCGCAAGCTGCTCGTGGTCGAGGATGACCCGGGGCTGCAGACGCAGCTCAAATGGGCCTATGACGGCTATGACGTGCTGATCGCGGGCGATCACGATGCAGCGATCGAACTGCTGCGCGCCGAGGAACCCGATGTGGTGACGCTCGACCTCGGCCTGCCGCCCGATCCCGACGGCACGCGCGAGGGGTTCCGCACGCTGCAAGCGATCCTCGAGATGAAGCCCGACACCAAGGTCATCGTCGTGTCGGGGCATGGCGAGCGCGCGAGCGCGCTGAACGCGATCGCGAGCGGGGCGTGGGATTTCTATCAGAAGCCGATCGACATCGACGAATTGGGCCTGATTGTCCGACGTGCCTTCCATGTGCGTGAGCTCGAGGTCGAGAATGCGCGGCTGGCGAGCCAAGGGGCGACCGACAATCGCGTGCTCGGCGGGATGATCACCGGCGCGCCCGAGATGCTGAAGGTCGCGCGCACGATCGAGCGCGTCGCGAACCTCGACGTCAGTGTGATGCTGCTCGGCGCGAGCGGGACGGGCAAGGAATTGCTCGCGCGCGGGCTGCACGAGGCGAGCGGACGGCGCGACGGCGCCTTCGTTGCGATCAACTGCGCCGCGATCCCGGAGAATCTGCTCGAAAGCGAATTGTTCGGGCATGAGAAAGGCGCGTTCACCGGCGCGGTCAAGACCACCGAGGGCAAGATCGAGCTGGCGCATGGCGGCACGCTCTTCCTCGACGAGGTCGGCGACATCCCGCTGCCACTGCAGGTGAAGCTTCTGCGCTTCCTACAGGAGCGGACGATCGAACGGATCGGCGGGCGCAAGGCCATCGCGGTCGATACGCGCATCGTCTGCGCGACGCACCGCGACCTCGACGCGATGATCGCGGCGCAGAGCTTCCGCGACGATCTCTATTACCGGCTCGCCGAGATGGTGGTGAAGATCCCGTCGCTCGCCGAGCGGCCGGGCGACGCGGTGCTGCTCGCGCGGCATTTCCTCCACCAATATGCGCCCGAGATGAACCCCGGGGTGCGCGGCTTCGCGCCCGACGCGCTGCAGGCGATCGACGAGGCGCGCTGGCCCGGCAACGTCCGCGAGCTCGAAAACCGCATCAAGCGCGCGGTGATCATGGCCGACGGCAAGCTGGTGGCGAAGGACGATCTCGACATTGCAGGCGGGGGTGAGGCTGAGAGCGAGGAAAGCTGGCTCAACCTGCGAAGCGCGCGCGAGGCGGCCGACCGGGTCGCGATCCGCCGCGCGATGATGCAGAGCGAGGGCAATATCTCGGCCGCGGCCAAGCTGCTCGGGATCAGCCGCCCGACGCTCTACGACCTGCTCAAGCAATATCGGATGCAGGCGGCCTGAGTTGCTGCGCCTTCGCGCCCTTGTCGCCGCGCTGCTGGGCGCGGCATTGCTCGCAGGATGCGGCGAGACGCGTCCCGAGAGCCCGCGCGCGGCGCTCGAGGAGCGTCGCGTGGCGCTGCAGGAGGCGCTTGCCGAGGACCCGAAGCAGCTTACGGAGCAGGTCGAGCTGGCGCGCATATTGTTCAAGCTCGGCGACGGAGTCGGTGCCGAGGCCGCGGTGCATGCCGCGCTCGCGGCCGGCGGCGACGAGGACGCGCTGCGCCCGCTCGCCGCCAAGGCCGCGGCGATGCAGGGCGATGGCGACCGCGCCTTCCGTATCCTCGACGCGGGGCCGATCGCGCCCGAGATGATCGGCGAGGCGGCATGGGTCGCGGGCAACGTCCACCTCGACAATGGCGATTTCGGCGCAGCGCGCGACGCCTTCGACCGTGCGGTGCGCGAATTGCCGCGCAATGCCGATCTGTGGATCGACGTCGCGCGCTTCCGCGACGCCAATGCCGACGCGCTCGGCGCGCGCGACGCGATCGACTATGCGATCGAGCTCGACAAGGACAGCAGCGCGGCGCTCGCCTATAAGGCGAACCTCGTGCGCTCGCAGCGCGGGCTGACCGCATCGCTCGAGTGGTACGACAAGGCGCTGGCGGCCGATCCCGACAATGCCGGGGCGCTGATCGACCGGGCGGCGACGCTCGGCGACCTCGGGCGCTACAAGGATATGCTCGTCTCGCTGCGCCACGCGGCGACGCTAGTGCCGGGTAATGCGCAAATCTACTATCTGCAGGCGGTGGTCGCGGCGCGCGCGGGCAATTATCGCCTCGCGCGCAGCCTCCTCCAGCGCACGCGCGGGCGGATGGACGGCGAGCCGGGCTTCATGTTGCTGAGCGCGGTGGTCGAACTCGAGCTCGGCGGCGAGGCGGTCGCGGCGACCTGGGCCGACCGGCTGATCGAGGAACAGCCGCACAACCTCGCCGCGCGGCGCATCCTGGCGGCGGCCGAATGGGCGGGGGGCGACCCCGACGGCGCCGCCGACGCGCTGGCGCCGATCGTCGCGCGCGCCGACGCCGACAGCTGGTCGCTGCTGATGGCGGCGCGCGTCGCCGCCGAGCTGGGTCTGGCGGGCGAATCGTCCGATTATCTGGCGCGCGCGGCGGCGCTGGCGCCGGGCGAGGCGGCGCCCTTCGCGCCCGACGGCTATGGCCTGTCGGCCGACGCCGACGCGCAGCCGCTCAACCCCGCGCTCGTGATCCCGGCGATGGAGGCCGAAATGGCGGGGGGCAATGCCGCGCAGGCGCTGGCGCGCGCGACGCGGCTGCGCGACGCCAACCGCGGGGTGGCCGACGCGCATATCTTGCACGGCGACGCCGCGATGGCGGCGGGTGACTACACTCAGGCCGTGCAGAGCTTCCGCGCCGCGCGCGATCTCGACGCGAGCGAGCGCACGACCTTGCGGCTGGCCAATGCCTTGTTCCGCGCGGGCGATGCCGCGGGGTCGGGGGCGACGATCATGGCGCTGCGCGACAGCCAGCCGTCGAGCCTCGCCGCCGACCGGCTCGCGGGCTCGCTGGCGATGGACATCGAGCATTGGGACGATGCGATCGCCTATTTCGAGCGCGTCCGCCAGCGCGTCGGCAATCGCGACGTCGTGGTGCTGCGCGAACTGTCGAAGGCCTATGCCGCGAAGGGCGACCGCGCGCGCGCGATGGGCATGATCGCGCTGGCGTACCGGCTGCAGCCGCTGAACGGCGAGATCATGCGGCTCTACGCCGAACTGCTGGCGCAGAACGGCGATGCCGAGGCCGCGGCCGATCTGCGCGAGAAGATGGAGCAGGTGGGGCGGTAGTCGGGCGTCGTGTTCGATACGGTTTCGCGCAAAGACGCAAAGACGCAAAGGGTTTAGGCTGTATCGACATTCAGGATTCCGTTTGTGTGTGAAGTCTGATTCAAGCTTTGCCAAGCGAGCGGAGTTTGGAGATGGGGATCAAGCGTTACGAGT
>NZ_LNSB01000051.1 GCF_001468285.1 Sphingopyxis sp. HIX
GTGGTGGAGGGGTCGACGCCATAAACGTCGGCTCAAGGCCGCCACCCCTCCACCATGCTTCGCATGGTCCCCCTCCCCATCGCTTCGCCACAGGGAGGATTAAAACGGCCGCTCCCGCCCGAAACCCGCCCTTTCAACCCTTACCCGCGTCCAGCGCATAACCCGCCGAACGCACCGTACGGATGATATCCGCGGTCCCCGGCAGGTTGATCGCCTTGCGCAGCCGCCGGATATGCACGTCGACCGTACGCAGCTCGATGTCGCTGTCTTGGCCCCAGACGCTGTCGAGCAATTGCCCGCGCGAGAAGACGCGGCCGGGATGCTCCATGAAGTGGCGCAGCAGGCGGAATTCGGTCGGGCCCATGTTCACGATCTGCCCGCCGCGCACGACCTTGTGCGCGACCGAATCCAGCTCGATATCGGCATAGGCGAGCAGTTCGCCGGCGAGCGCGGGGCGCAGGCGGCGGAGGACGGCCGAGACGCGCGCGACCAGCTCGCGCGGGCTGAACGGCTTGGTGACATAGTCGTCGGCGCCGGTTTCGAGGCCGCGGATGCGGTCCTCCTCCTCGCCGCGCGCGGTGAGCATGATGATCGGGACGTTCGCCGATTTGGGGTTGCGGCGCAGGCGCCGGCAAACCTCGATCCCCGGCAGGCTCTCGATCATCCAGTCGAGCAGGACGATATCGGGCACGCGCTCCTCGACGAGGACGAGCGCCTGTTCGCCGTCGGGGGTCTGGCGGACCGAAAAGCCCTCGCGTGCGAAATGCCAGACGATGAGTTCGGCGATCGCCTCGTCATCCTCGATCAGCAGCAGGTCGGGCTGCGGCATCAGCCTTGCTCCTGCTCCGCGGCGCCATCTTCGGGCTGTTCGCCGCGCTCGCGTTCTTCCATCCGCTCGCCGGTCACGACATAATAGACCATCTCGGCGATATTCGTCGCATGGTCGCCCATGCGTTCGAGGTTCTTGGCGACGAACAGCAAATGCGCGCTTTCCGAGATATATTTCGGATTTTCCATCATGAAGGTGACGAGCGTGCGGAAGATGCTGTTGTAGAAATCGTCGACATTCTTGTCGCGCACCGTCACCCGCACCGCGAGTTCGGCGTCGCGCGCCGCAAAGCTGTCGAGCGCATCGTGGATCAGTTCGACGACGATCGACGACATCGAGGTAAGGAGCGGGATCGCCTCGATCGACCGCGTCTGGTCCATCAGCGCGACGCGCTTGGCGATATTCTTCGCATAGTCGCCGATGCGCTCGACAACCGACACGATTTTCAGCGCCGCGATCATCTCGCGCAAATCGTCGGCCATCGGTGCCCTGAGCGCGATCGTCTGCACCGCGAGCTGTTCGACTTCGGCTTCGAGCGCGTCGATCTTCTTGTCGTCGCGCACGACCTGCGCGGCGAGGTCGAGGTCGCCCTTGCTCAGCGCGGTCATCGCCTGGAGCAGCGCCTGTTCGGCGCGGCCGCCCATTTCGCTGATCAGCCCGCGCAGGCGGTTGAGGTCCTCGTCGAAGGCCTTGACCGTATGATCATTCACAATTGCCATCGTTCAGTCCTTGTTCGGCCGGGGCTTAGCCGTAGCGGCCGGTGATATAATCCTTGGTGCGTTCCTGCTTCGGGTTGGTGAAGATGTCGGTGGTCTTGCCATATTCGACCAGCGTCCCGAGGTGGAAGAAAGCGGTGCGCTGCGACACGCGGGCCGCCTGCTGCATATTGTGCGTGACGATCACGATCGCGAACTTGCCGCGCAATTCGTGGATCAGCTCCTCGATCTTCGCGGTCGCGATCGGGTCGAGCGCCGAGCAGGGCTCGTCCATCAGCACGACCTCGGGATCGACCGCAATCGCACGCGCGATGCACAGGCGCTGCTGCTGCCCGCCCGACAGCGCGGTGCCGCTTTCCTGCAGCCGGTCCTTGACCTCGTCCCACAGGCCGGCGCGGTGCAGCGCCTTTTCGACGATGCCGTCGAGGTCGCTCTTGTTCGGCGCCAGCCCGTGGATGCGCGGGCCGTATGCGACATTGTCGTAGATCGACTTGGGGAAGGGGTTCGGTTTCTGGAACACCATGCCGACGCGCGCGCGCAGCTGCACCACGTCCATGCTGGGCGCGTAGATGTCCTCGCCGTCGAGCGAGATCTTGCCCGTCACCTTGGCGCCCGCGACGGTGTCGTTCATCCGGTTCAGCGAACGCAGGAAGGTCGATTTGCCGCAGCCCGAGGGGCCGATGAAGGCGGTCACCAGCTCGGTGCCGACGTCGATCGACACGTCGTTGATCGCCTGCTTCTCGCCATAGAAGACGTTGACGTTGTGCGCCGTCATCTTGGGGTCGGTAATGGTCAGGTCTTCTTGGGTCATGATCACCAGCGTTTTTCGAACTTGTTGCGGAGGTAGATGGCGAGCGCGTTCATCGACAGCAGCACGATGAGCAGCACGATGATCGCGGCGGAGGTCTTTTCGACGAAGCCGCGGTCGACCTCGTCGGACCAGAGGAAGATCTGCATCGGCAGCACCGTCGCGGGCGAGCAGATGCCGCCGGGCACGTCGCCGATGAAGGCGCGCATGCCGATCAAGAGCAGCGGCGCGGTCTCGCCCAGCGCGCGCGCCATGCCGATGATCGTGCCGGTCAATATGCCGGGGAGGGCGAGCGGCAGGACATGGTGGAACACCACCTGCACCGGGCTGGCGCCGACGCCCAGCGCCGCGTCGCGGATCGAGGGCGGCACCGCCTTGATCGCGTTGCGGCTGGCGATGACGATCACCGGCATCGTCATCAGCGCGAGCGTGAGCCCGCCGACGAGCGCGCTCGCCTGGCAGATGCCGAACCAGTTGATGAACACCGCGAGCGCGAGCAGGCCGAAGATGATCGAGGGCACCGCCGCGAGGTTGTTGATCGACACCTCGATCAGGTCGGTCCAGCGGTTCTTCGGCGCATATTCTTCCAGATAGAGCGCGGCGAGCACCCCGGTCGGGAAGGCGATCAGGAAGGCGATGAAGATCGTCAGCACCGATCCCTTGAGCGCCCCCCAGATGCCCGCGACCGCGGGGTCGGTGGCGTCGGCGTTGCGGAAGAAGGGCCAGTGGATGCCGGTCGACAGCTTGCCGTCGCGTTCGAGCGCGTCGACCTTCGCCCCCATCGCGCCCTTGCCGCCGTCCTTCGCCGCGATGTCGACCTCGGACGAGGCGGGCAGGTGGAAGACCGTCGAGCCCTGGAGCAATTCGGGATCGGCCTTGATCGCGGTCCGGACCTCTTTCCAGGCATTTTCCGAGATCATCGCCGACCCGCCGTCGCCCAGTGCCTCGTCGGCGGCAAAGGCGACGATGTCGGCGAGCCCGGCGTTCGCGATCACCTGGTCGGCGTCGGCGTCGCCCAGCCGCGCGGCATCGACCGTCAGCGGCATCGCCTTGAAATCGACCGGGACCGCGACATTGGTGTAAGTGAAGCCGCGCAGGCCGTTGCCGACCATCACGAACAGCAGGAAGGCGAGGAACGCGCCCGAGGCGAGCACCGCGAGCAGCCCGAGCAGCTTGAAGCGCCGCTCGGCGGCATAGCGCTTCGCGATGCGGGCCTGCATCGCGCCGCCCTTCCAGTCGGTGGGGGAGGTGGTCTTACTCATAAGCTTCGCGATACTTTTTGACGATGCGCAGCGCGACGATGTTGAGCAGCAAGGTCACGACGAACAGCACGAGGCCGAGCGCGAAGGCGGCGAGCGTCTTGGCGCTGTCGAATTCCTGGTCGCCGGTCAGCAATTTCACGATCTGCGCGGTCACCGTGGTGACGCTGGCGAAGGGGTTGGCGGTCATGTTCGCGGAGAGGCCCGCGGCCATCACCACGATCATCGTCTCGCCGATCGCACGGCTGACCGCGAGCAATATGCCGCCCATCACGCCGGGCAGCGCGGCGGGGATCAGCACCTGGCGGATCGTCTCGTTCGGCGTCGCGCCCAAAGCCAGCGATCCGTCGCGCATCGCCTGCGGCACCGCGTTGATGCTGTCGTCGGCCATCGACGAGACGAAGGGAATGATCATCACGCCCATCACGATGCCCGCGGCGAGCGCGCTCTCGGTCGAAGCGTTGGGAATGCCCAGCATCACCGCGAATTCGCGCAAGGCCGGCGCGACGGTCAGCGCGGCGAAATAGCCGTAGACCACGGTCGGCACCCCCGCGAGGATCTCGAGCAGGGGCTTGACCCAGCGGCGCACGCGCGGCGCGGCATATTGGGTGAGGTACACCGCGGTCATCATCCCGATCGGAATCGCGACGATCATCGCGATGATCGCGCCGATCAGGATCGTGCCCCAGAAGAGCGGGATGCCGCCGAAAGTGTCGTCCTGCGGTGCACCGCTCGTCGGCGCCCAGTTCGTCCCGAACAAGAGTTCTGTCGGCGAGACGAGGCGGAAGAAGCGGATCGATTCGAACAGCAGCGACAAGACGATGCCGAAGGTCGTCAGGATCGCGACCAGCGACGCGAGCAGCAGCACCAGCATCACGATCTTCTCGACCCGCGTCCGCGCACGGAAATCGGGCTTGATCCGCGTGAAGGCGTAAAGCCCGCCCGCGAGCGCCAGCGCCAGCATCGCGCCGATGCCGATCCACGCATAGCGGTGCGTCGCATCGGCGTACGGCGCAACCAGCGGCGCCGCGGCGGGAATACGCACCGCCTCCTGCCGCCCCTGCGCGACATTGCGCGCGTCGGACAGGATCGCGCCGCGCTCGAACCCGAAGGCGGGCAGGCTCTTCGCCGCCTCGCTCGCCAGCACGTCGTTGGTGATCAGCCCCGGCGACACCGCGCTCCACACCGCCAGGAACAGCGCGGCGGGGGCGAAGAGCCACAGCGCGACGTACCAGCCATGATATTGCGGGCGCGAATGCAGCTTGGCCTGCGCGCGTCCCGCGAGCAGGTTCGACCGCGCGCGCCCGGCGATCCAGCCGATCAGCGCGAGCCCCGCGATCAGGAGCAACAAGGCGGCGGCGTTGAAGGTCACATTGTCCCCGTTATCATCATGCCCGTGCCGACCCAAAGCGGGCGGGCGTGGCAGTTTCGTGACTCGCGGTCGTAATTTGATCCCCTCCCCCTCGAGGGGGAGGCCGGGTGGGGGTGTACCCCCGCTGGCGGCGACGCGAAACCTTGCGGTTTCGCTCCCCCACCCCTCGGTCCCCTCCCCGCAGGGGAGGGGAAGAAGGAAAAAGCGGCGGCCGGTCCGGGGATGAGGGCCCCGGACCGGCCGCCCGCGGGAGGAACTTATTTCAGCTCGGCGCCGTTCAGCGCGGTCATGCCCTTGGCATTGGCCGCGGCCACGTCGGCGACCGCCTTGGGCGATACGATCAGGCCCTTGGCGCCCAGATAGCCGCCTTCGCCCGCGCCCTTCAGGAATTCGGCGACATATTCGGCGAGGCCCGGGATCACGCCGACATGCTTCTTCTTGACGTAGATGAAGAGCGGGCGCGAGCCGGGATAGCTGCCGTCGGCGATCGCGGCATAGCTGGGCGCGACGCCCTGCACCGGCACCGCCTTGATCTTGTCCTTGTTCGCGTCGAGGTAGCTGAAGCCGAAGATGCCGAGGCTGGTCGGGTTCTTGTCGAGCTTCGAGATGATGAGGTTGTCGTTCTCGCCCTGCTCGACATAATAGGGCGCGCCGCGCAAGGTCGTGCAGATTTCCTCATGCTTGTCCTTGTTGCTGTCCTTCAGCGCCTTCATGCCGGCATTGGCATCGCAGCCCTTGCCCAGGATCAGCTCCTTGAACGCGTCATAGGTGCCGCTGGTCGACGGCGGCCCGAAGACCGAGATCGCGACCGCGGGCAGCGCCGGGTTGACGTCGGCCCAGGTCTTGGCGGTGTTCGCCTTGCCATAGGGGTTCGCGGCGAGCGCCTTATAGACATCTTCCTCGCTCAGCTGGAAGCCGGGGCCGCGCGCGGCTTCGCCCAGCGCGATGCCGTCGATGCCGACCTGGATTTCGACGATCTCGGTCACGCCATTCTTGGCGCAGGTGTCGAATTCCTTCTTCTTGATGCGGCGCGAGGCGTTCGCGATGTCGGGGGTGTCGCCGCCGACGCCGGCGCAGAAGCGCTCGAAGCCGCCGCCGGTGCCGGTGCTGTCGATCTTGGGCTTCTTGTTGCCGGTGGCTTCGGCGAAGCGTTCGCCGACGGTGGTGGCGAAGGGATAGACGGTCGACGAGCCGACCGCGCTGATATAATCGCGCGCCGCGCCGCCCGAGGAGGCCTGGTCCTGGCACGCGGAAAGCGCCAGCACGGCGGTTGCGGCGCCGGCGACGAGAGCGAATTTCTGCAGCATTGAGATGTCCTGTCGGGGGTCGCTAACGGAGCGAACCACCACCCCCGCGGCGACTCGCTGAGCCGCCTTTGGGGGAGTTGTGTGACGCGTTTGTGACAGGGATTGTCATGGAAGTGTCATGGGCGTGGAGGAAAGTCTGACGATCAAAGGCCTTTGAGACGATCAATGGCTGGCGCTATCTTTTTCACCGCTTCCCGCTCCCTAATTTTATTATAAAGCGACTTAATCTGAGGGAAAAATCGGTCGAGCCCTCGTGTGGTGCTTGCAGTAATAGAATCTCTTATCGAAAAGGAATCTATTTCCTCCCCACTATCACTAAACAACCAGATTTTTATCTCTGCGCCCCCAGCTCTGGCAGCTTCATCGATGTTAATTTCAAACTCGCCAAACTCAGCTTGCGCTGACTTCTGCTTCTCATCAAATGTCCAGTCCAGCTTATTCTCGCCATCTTTCTGAATTATATTATCGAGAAGAGCAGATCTGGTGGCGAGGAGGTCAGTCATGTTCAATGCCTCTGATGCTGGATGCGATCTCAATATCTATCACGTTGATAAGTTTTCTTATTTTCTTTCTAAGATCTGAAGAGTCTATGTCCATTTTTTTTGCTAAAGAGTCTTCTATCATCTGAGTATCATCTAAAAGCTCATCTGAAATAGATCTAAAATATTCCCTTGAGGCTTTCGAAGATGAGCTATTTATGGCCAATCTGTTTATTATAACCTGGCTATCTGATAGGCAGTTGGCTACTTCATTCCAGTGCCCAAGATGTGCAAACTTTAAAGATGTTTCTAATATCTTTGACGATTTTTGGCACTCTCCGGCGTAGTCGAAGAGATTTGTCCTATTTCTTAATTTCTGTATCGCGTCTTCGGCGGACTCGGCGGAATTCTTTGTTTTTCTAATTTGAGCTAACGTAATTGCGAAGCCGCCGATTGTAACCAAGGTTCCAACGATGCTTGCCGCAGTTCCGAGGTCCATGTGATACCCGCATTTCTGGCTATCCAGATTTCTACTAGAAGAGCTATTAGTTTGCTCGCCAGATCGCAAATGTTTTTGATGGATAACTCGATATGACTGTGCTCATCACCGGCCACGTCATCCTCACCCCCGAGCATCGCGAGCGCATGATCGCGCTCGGCGTCGAGCATAGCGCGCGGTCGCGGGGCGAGGCGGGGTGTGTGGCGCATAATTGCCATATCGATATCGAAAACCCCGACCGCCTCGTCTTCGTCGAGGGGTGGGAGAGCATCGACGCGGTCCGCGCCCATTTCGCAGTGCCTGCCTCGCGGGCCTTCGTCGCCGAAATGCGCGCGCTGTCGCCCGAGCCGCCGGCGATCCGCATCTACACTGCCGACGATGTCACCGCTGCGCTGATGGGCTGACGCCCTCAGTCGACGATATAGACCGGCCTGTGCCCGTTCCTGACCGCATAGTCGTTGCCCGATTTACGCGCGCTGTTCATCGCGGCTTTGAGCAGCGGGTTGAGGATCGGCCCCCCTATCGACGGCAATTCGGCTTGAAGCGCGGCGTTCAAGGCGATGATCTTGGCGAACAGCGTAGCGCCCGCGGGCGTGGCGGCGAGCGCCTGCCCGGCGCGATCGAACCGCGCGGTGTCTCTGTTCGCCTCGTCGATGCTTCGGCGCGCGGCTGCTGCCGCGGTTTCGCCTTCGCGTATGTCCACTTGAACGGCCATCATTTCCTCGGACGCAAAGCGGAAATTATCAGCAAACAGCCGGATTTCGGCGGGAGTCAGGTCGTCGGCGATCCGCGCCTGAACTTTGCCGAGCATCGCGTCTACCGCGGGCTCCAGATGGGCAGCGCAATAATCGGTTATGCCGCGGACCATCGCATCGCCGATGCCGGGAATGCGGCGCTCGACCGCGATTTCGCCCGGATCGGTCGTGAGCCGCCGCCGAAAAAGCGTCGCGCAGGCGTCTTGAAACATCTCGAGCATCGGCTGCCGCGGCGCGAAATAATTGGAGAGAACCTCCACGTCCGACAACCGCGGAGTCTGGGGCTGCGCCATCACGGGCGCCGGGCTTTGTGCCATTGCCGCGCCGGGCATCGGCAGAACCAGGCATAACGCGGACACGGCCCGCCACTTGATCATTGCGCCCCCCAAATCGTCCCCCGCGGATGCGATCCGCCCATGCCCGGCATAGGCGGGCGAGGCGGCGGGCGTCAACGCCGCGCCTCGCTGCGCGCGGCCGGGTCCGTCCACTGGTAGATCGAGGGTTTCGCGCAAAGCCTGTCCCGGCGCCTGCCAAGGCAGCCGAAGGGACGCAAAGACGCGAAGAGGGCGGTGTGCGATGTCGGGCGGCAGGTTTCGCCGCTGACGGACAAGGACTCGCACAAAGCCACGAAGCCACAAAGGGGCTCTTTGTTTCGATGGTCGCAAGGACGGGCGACGCCCGGTTTATGGCCGGACGGTGTCCGGCTGTTCGACACGAGCCGAGGTTCGGCACGCGGCCTTGGGTTGCCAGGCCCTCTTTGTGGCTTCGTGGCTTTGTGCGAGATTCCTTCTTCTTTCCGTCTTTGCGGCTTTGCGCGAAACCATTTCGCCCCGGATGACGAAATAGGGCAAGGCCCCCGCAAAAAACGCTTTCCTATAATATTTCGCCGTGCCAGCCTCACCGTCGCTCTTTCGCATCGCCGGTCCGTCGTCCTGCCATCCGCGCGCCGCCAAGTCTTTGTTCGCGCACGCGTAGGGGCGTCAACTTAGTCAACTTCCGCGCCGCGCCCGCCTTGCCCGCCGCGCCATTGTTTGCCACAGTTTCACCGCGCGGCACGCGCCGCATCGGGGGTCCTATGAGCGGGTTCGAGTTCGTCTTTTCGCTGTTCGGGCTGATCCTCGGCCTCGCGCTCGCCGAGGGGCTGGGCGGGCTGGCGCGGGCGATGAAGGCCAGCCACCGCGTGCGCATCGGCTGGCCGACCGCGCTGCTCGGCCTCTTCGTGTCGTGCGACGTCGTCACCTTCTGGATGTACGGCTGGGCGGTGCGCGAGCTGATCCCGATCAGCTGGCCCGTGCTGTTCGGCGGTTTCCTCGTCACCGCGCTCTATTTCGTCGCCGCGAGCCTCGTCTTCCCCGACGATCCCGAGGAATGGAGCGACCTCGACGCGCATTTCGACAAGCAGCACCGCCGCGTGATCGGCGCGGTCCTATTGTGCAACATCGCGCTGCTCGCCAGCGTCGCGTGGCTCGCGGCCTTGCCCGCGTTCGACCTGCGCAACGCGGTGGTGACGTGGAGCTTCTTCCCCGTATCGGCGCTGGCGATCGCGGCGAAGGACCGGCGCGTGGTCGCGGCTTGCCTGATCTGGCTGATCGCGCTCTACCCGCTCTCGGCGGTGTGGCACTGACTCACCGGACCGCGGTGGTCTTGGCGACGACGCGCCAGCCGGCATCGGTGCGATAGAGCAGCAGCTGGTCGACATAGACATCGCCGCCGAAGCGCAGTTCATAGGTGACCGCGGTCATCGACGGCGTCGCGTCGCGGCGGTCGAGTATGCGCCCGCTGGCCTCGGGGTCGGGATGCGCCGCCCAGCTGCCGAGCACCTCGGCAAAACGCTTGCAGCCGATCGGCGCCGCCGCATCCTTGCCGAGCGTGCAGAATTGCCCCTCGGCCAGGAACAGCGCCTCGAGCAGCTCGACCCGCCCGGCGCGCAGCCCGGCCACATAGGCCTCGAGCGCCTGCTCGGGGGTGGCCGCCTCCGCCGACGCCATGGCCGGCGCGGGCACCAGCAGCGCCGCGGCGAGGGGCAGGGCAAGGCTTCGGGGATCGAGGGACATATCGGAAAACTCCCGCTTGGCCCCTCCGCCCTTAGCCTTTCGCGGACTGCGCCGCCAGCATCGGCGCCAGATATTGGCCCGTATAGCTCCGCGGGTTCTTCGCGACCTGCTCGGGCGTGCCGCTCGCGACGACCTCGCCGCCCTTGACCCCGCCCTCGGGGCCCATGTCGACGATATGGTCGGCGGTCTTGATGACGTCGAGATTATGCTCGATCACGATCACGCTGTTGCCCTGCTCGACCAGCGCCTGCAGCACTTCGAGCAATTTGCGCACATCCTCGAAATGCAGGCCCGTCGTGGGCTCGTCGAGGATGTAGAGCGTCTGCCCGGTCGAGCGGCGCGACAGCTCCTTGGCGAGCTTGACGCGCTGCGCCTCGCCGCCCGACAGCGTCGTCGCCTGTTGCCCGACCTTGATATAGCCGAGGCCGACGCGGACGAGCATCGCCATCTTCTCGCGGATCGCGGGCACGGCCTTGAAGAACTCCGCGGCATCCTCGACCGTCATGTCGAGCACGTCGGCGATGCTGTGCCCCTTGAACTTCACCTCGAGCGTTTCGCGGTTGTAGCGTTTGCCGTGGCACGTCTCGCACGTCACATAGACGTCGGGCAGGAAGTGCATCTCGATCTTGATCAGCCCGTCGCCGGTGCAGGTCTCGCAGCGCCCGCCCTTGACGTTGAAGCTGAAGCGCCCGGGCTTGTAGCCGCGCGCCTGGCTTTCGGGGAGGCCCGCGAACCAGTCGCGGATGATCGTGAAGGCGCCGGTATATGTCGCGGGGTTCGAGCGCGGGGTGCGGCCGATCGGCGACTGGTCGATGTCGATCACCTTGTCGCAATGCTCCAGCCCCTTCAGGCTGTCGTGCGGTCCCGCGACCATCCGCGCGCCGTTGAGCACGCGCGCCGCGCTGGCATAGAGCGTGTCGATGATCAGGCTCGACTTGCCGCTGCCCGACAGGCCGGTGACGCAGGTGAAGGTGCCGAGCGGGATCTTGACCGTCACATTGTCGAGGTTGTTCGCGCGCGCACCCTTCAGCACCAGGTCGAAGCCATTGCCCTTGCGGCGGTGTTTCGGGATCTCGATCCGCTTGGTGCCGTTGAGATAGGCCGCGGTCAGGCTCTTGTCGCTCTTCAGCACCTCGGCGAGCGACCCCTCGGCGACGATCTCGCCGCCGTGGAGGCCGGCGCCGGGGCCCATGTCGACGACATAGTCGGCGTGGCGGATCGCATCCTCGTCATGCTCGACGACGATCACCGTATTGCCGAGGTCGCGGAGCCGCTTGAGCGTCGCGAGCAGCCGGTCGTTGTCGCGCTGGTGGAGGCCGATCGACGGCTCGTCGAGGACGTAGAGCACGCCGCTGAGGCCGCTGCCGATCTGGCTGGCAAGGCGGATGCGCTGGCTCTCGCCGCCGCTGAGTGTGCCGCTGGTGCGGTTGAGGTTCAGATAGTCGAGCCCGACATTGTTGAGGAAGCCGAGCCGCTCGTTGATCTCCTTGAGGATCGCTTTCGCGATCTGGCGCTGTGTGTCGTTCAGCTTCGCATCGAGCGTCCCGAACCATTCGAGCGCGTCCGCCACCGAGCGCTGCGCCGACAGGCTGATATTCTCGCCCGCGATCTTCACCGCAAGCGGTTCGGGGCGCAGGCGGGCGCCGTGGCACGTCTCGCACGGCTGCGGCGTCTGGTATTTCGACAGCTCCTCGCGCATCCAGGCGCTCTCGGTCTGGAGCATCCGGCGGTTGAGGTTGCCGATGACGCCTTCGAAGGGCTTGTGCGTCGTGTAGCTGCGCTTGCCGTCCTTGAAGGTCAGCTCGACCGGCTTGCCGCCGGTGCCGTAGAGGATGATCAGCTGCACCTCGCCCGGCAAATCCTGCCACGGCGTCGCGAGGTCGAAGCCATAGGCTTTGCCCAGGCTTTCGAGCACCTGCATATAATAAGGCGAGGGAGGGTTCGATTTCGCCCAGGGCACGACCGCGCCCTTCTTGAGGCTTAGCGCATGGTTGGGGACGACGAGGTCGGGGTCGAACTCCTGCCGCTCGCCCAGCCCGTCGCACGCGGGGCAGGCACCCTGCGGTGCGTTGAAGCTGAACAGCCGCGGCTCGATCTCGGCAATGGTGAAGCCCGAGACGGGGCAGGCGAATTTCTCGGAGAAGATCAGCCGGTTCGCGGGGATGCCCGCGCCCTTCATCGCGCCGCCGGTGTCCTCTTCCTCGCGCCCCGGGACGGGACCGTCGGCGAGGTCTACATAGGCCAGCCCTTCGGCGAGCTTCAGCGCGGTTTCGAAACTGTCGGCAAGCCGCGTGCCGAGGCCCTCGCGCACGGCGATGCGGTCGACGACGACCTCGATGTCATGCTTGTATTTCTTGTCGAGCGCCGGCGCCTCGCCGATCTCGTAAAATTCGCCGTCGATGCGGACGCGCGTGAAGCCGTCCTTCTGCCACTGCGCGAGTTCCTTCTTATATTCGCCCTTGCGCCCGCGCACGACCGGCGCGAGCAGATAGGCGCGCGTGCCCTCGGGCAATTCCATCACGCGGTCGACCATCTGGCTGACCGTCTGCGCGCTGATCGGCTCGCCGGTTTCGGGCGAATAGGGAATGCCGACGCGCGCCCAGAGGAGGCGCATATAGTCGTAGATTTCGGTCACCGTCGCGACGGTCGAGCGCGGGTTGCGGCTCGTCGTCTTCTGCTCGATGCTGATCGCCGGCGACAGCCCGTCGATATGTTCGACGTCGGGCTTCTGCATCATCTCGAGGAACTGGCGCGCATAGGCCGACAGGCTCTCGACATAGCGCCGCTGGCCCTCGGCATAGATGGTGTCGAAAGCGAGGCTCGACTTGCCGCTGCCGCTGAGGCCGGTGATGACGACCAGCGCATCGCGCGGCAGGTCGACGTCGATGCCCTTGAGGTTATGCTCGCGCGCGCCGCGCACCGAAATATGGGTGAGACTCATGGGAGGGGTGTGTTCCAGATTTGTTCTTGACGCGCAAGGGGCGTTTCGGGCGTGAGATAGGGATTCGAGGCGGGTATCGCAACGGACGGATTTTGGCGTATCCATCCTATACGTCCGCGACATTCGGGCGTCTGTTGCCCCCGTTCTTTTGAGGGGGAGAACCAAAATGGCAAAATCGGTTTCGTTTACCGCGCTGTTGTCGGCGGCGGCGGCGTTGTCGGTTTCCGGTTGTACGGGCATCGAGGGCATCAGGCCCGACATTTCTGCCAAGCCGCTGCCGAGCCGCCTGGACGAAATAGCCTATATCAACGCCTTGCGAAGCGCTTACGCCGTCAGCGACGACAAAAATTGTTTCGACGGGAAGGGATTGACCGCGTTCAAGGCGAAGCTCGGCCAAGGGTATCGCGAAAGTGCCGACCCCGAGAATTTTCTCGTCGGCGACATATGCCTGACCTTCAAGCCCACATCCTCGGACGAGGATGAACGCCGCACCGAACTGACCGACTATTTGACGGCCGGCTTCGGCTTGACCGACCTCTACTGCAAGCGGTTCTTCACGGTCGCCAGCGAATCGCAGCAGAACCGCCAGTTCGGCCGGAATCTTTCCAATGGCGTCGATACGCTGGTCGGCTCGATCCTGACCCTTTCGGGCGCGGGAAAGACGGCGATTGGCATCACCAACGGGTCGTTCGGTCTGATCGACGGCACTCTCGAGGGATTCGATCTGGCCTATCTCGTGGGCCCCGACATGCCCGAGGTCGAGCGCCTGGTGAAGGCTGAGCAAGCCTTGTTCAAGCAAAAGGTCTTCGACGAAGATGGCAACGCGTTTCCATCGAATTATTTGTCCGCGCGCGCGGTCATCGAGGGCTATGCCGCAACCTGTTCCTTCACCGGCATGCGCCAGTTGGTCGGCAAATCCGTCGCGGACAAGACGGACACGCTGAACCAGGCCGTCGAAGATCAGCGGAACAATGTTGTTCCGCCCGCACCGCCGCCCGTGCCGGCACCCCCGCCGCCGCCGGTCGGGCAACCGCTGCTCCAGACCAACGTCGTCCCGATCGGCTAGGATTTCGCTATGGCAAAGCTGACCATTCCCGGCACCGCGCTCGATGCGCTTTCGCGATCGGCGCAGAGCGGCATGGCGGGCGATTGGCAAAGCGCGGACGCGCCCGAGGGCCAGCAGGCCGAATCCTTGCGCGCGCTGTGGTTCGACGGCGACGGGCGGCAGATCGGCGAGGAGATGGCGCTCGACCCCATGGGCTTCGATCTGGCCGAGGGTTTCGCACCCGACGGCCGGATCGGCGCCGAGCCGGTCGCGCGCGATATCGACCTGCCGGGCGAACTGCCCGCCGAGGCCGACCATCTGATGCTCGAGTGGGGCGGCGAGCGGCTGACGATGCAGGCCGACGACCTGGTCCGGACCGATGACATGCCCGGCGAGCCGCTGTGCCGGAAATTTCCCGACGATGCGCGCAGCTATTATTATCCGGTTATTTCGGACGGCTTCCTCGACGCCGAGGCCTTTTTTGCGCAAGTTGCGGACCTGACCGACTGGATGCGCGGACAGCAGCCGTTCGACGGCCCGGAACTCGAACCCGTGTTCGGCATGGAGGCGCTGTTCTGGGCGGCGCCGGGCGAAGCCAAAAGCCATTTCGGCGCGCCGCTCACCGGCGACATGATCTGCACGGTGGGCACCGGCACGCCCGTCCTGCTCGGATCGCGCGAGGATGCGGCGCGCAAGCTCGGCGCCTTCCTGCTCGACGGCCAGGGCCTGGTCCTGATGAACAGCAGCCAGCGCGGCGGCGCGGGCGGCAGCGCGCCGCATGATTTCCCGGCGTGGGCCAGCATCAACGCCTGCCCCGGCGAGGATTGGCGCCGCATCGCGTTGCACGAGATCGGGCACAGCCTCGGGCTGGAGGACGAATATGTCCTGCCCGACCTGCCGGTGTATGCGACCTGGCGCGACATGGCGTTCGACTCCGGCGCCAACGCGACGAGCAAGGCGAACCCCGCCAAGGCGCCGTGGAAGACGCAGCTGAACCTGGGCGATGACGAGGGCCGGCCGACCGTCAGCCATGCCGATCAGGACGGCGGCTGGGTCGATCCACGGCCCGGCGGCAAACCGCTCGTCGGCACGGTGGCGGGCGCGCACTATCACGAGAAATATTTCCGCCCGTCGGGCGACTGCCTGATGCGAAGCCTGGCGGCCCCGCATTTTTGTCCGGTTTGCCAGCAACATATCATCGACAAGCTGCGCTAGCCCCGGGCGGGTGCGCTGAGACGGCTGCCGATACGCCCCGTATTTCCACGAACTCCCCAAAGGCTTCGACCAATGTCCGGCCAAAATCTTGACCCTGCCGGGCGGCGGGCGGACAAAGCTGGCATGTCCGCCGACCGTCGGGAACGGGCCGGCGCACGAAAGGAGCTGGGGAAATGAAGAAATTTTTGGGTGGGGCCGCGGGCCTCGCAATGGCTGCGGCGTTGGTCGCGGTGCCGGTGCTGGCGAACGACATGGCGCCCTTCGCGTCGCTCAAGGCCGATGGCGCGGGCGAGGCGTCGGCGAAGGACGAGGGCTCGCTGAAGGCGCTGACCTTCGGCAGCTGGGGCGTCGATCTCGGCGCGCGCGATACCAGCGTCAAGCCGGGTGACGATTTCGACCGCTTCGCCAATGGCGGCTGGTTCGCCAAGACCGAGATCCCGGCCGACCAGGCGTCGGCGGGGGTCGATTACGACGTCTATAACCTGACCCAGCGCCAGCTGCGCCAGGTCGTCACCGGCGCGCCGGCGACGAGCCAGGTCGGCGGCCTCTACCAGAGCTTCGCCGACGAGGCGCGCGTCGAGGCGCTGGGCGCCAAGCCGCTGATGGCCGACCTCGCGAAGGTCGCGGCGATCAAGGACAAGAGCGAGATGGCGCGCTTCATGGGCGCGTCGCAGGGCGCCTTCGGCATGACGATCGTCGGCGGCGGGCCCTATGCCGACACCGACGATCCGACGATCAACGTGCTGTGGCTGGGGCAGGGCGGGCTGGGCCTGCCCGAGCGCGAATATTATCTCGACGACCAGTTCAAGCCGCAGCGCGACGCCTATCGCGCCTACATCGTCCGCACGCTGGGGCTGACCGGGGCCAAGAACCCCGAAGCCGGCGCCGACGCGATCATGGCCTATGAGACCGAGATCGCGAAGGTCAGCTGGAAGATCGCCGACCGCCGCGATATCGGCAAGATCAACAATCCGATGTCGTCGGCCGAACTCGCCGCTTATGCGCCCGGGCTCGACTGGAACGCCTGGTTCGCTGGCGCCGGCATCGGCCCGCAGAAGCGGATGATCGTCAACGAGACCACCGCGGTGCGCGACATCTCGGCGCTCTATGCCAAGACCTCGCTCGACACGCTGAAGCTGTGGCAGCAATTCCACGTCGCCAACCAGGCGTCGCCCTATCTGTCGAAGGCCTTCGTCGACAGCCGCTTCGACTATACCAAGGTGCTGAGCGGGGTCAGCGAGCTGCGCCCGCGCTGGAAGCGCGGGCTGACGCTCGTCGACGGCAGCCTCGGCGAGCTGGTCGGCGAGACCTATTCGCAGCAATATTTCCCCGCGAGTGCCAAGGCGAAGATGGAGGCGCTGGTCGCGAACCTCAAGCTCGCGATGGGCGATCGCATCCGCGCGAACAGCTGGATGGCACCCGCCACCAAGGAAGCCGCGCTCGCCAAGCTCCAGAAGATGGACGTCATGGTCGGCTATCCCGACAAGTGGCGCGACTATTCGGGGCTCAAGATCGACGCCGCCGACCTCTACGGCAATGTCCAGCGCAGCGGGAAGTTCGAATATGCCTATCAGCTGGGCGAACTCGGCAAGCCCGTCGACCGCAAGAAATGGTCGATGAACCCGCAGGAAGTGAACGCGTACAACGGCGGGCTGGAGAACAAGATCGTCTTCCCCGCGGGCATCCTGCAGGCGCCCTATTTCAGCGAGAGCGTCGACGACGCGGTCAACTATGGCGCGATCGGTGCCGTCATCGGCCACGAGATCATCCACGGCTTCGACGACCAGGGGCGCAAGATCGACGCCAATGGCGCGGTGCGGGACTGGTGGACCCCCGAGGATGCGGCGAAGTTCGACGCCGCGGCCAAGGCGTTCGGCGCGCAATATGCGACCTATGAAGCGGCGCCCGGCGCGTTCATCAACCCCGACCTCACGATGGGCGAGAATATCGCCGATCTCGCGGGGCTGGAGGTCGCCTATGACGCGTACCACCGCTCGCTCGGCGGCAAGCCCGCGCCGGTGATCGACGGGCTGACCGGCGACCAGCGCTTCTTCCTCGCCTTCGCGCAGGCGTGGCGCGACAAGGCGCGTGAGGATTCGATCAAGCAGCAGGTGGCGAGCGACCCGCACAGCCCCGCGCGCTGGCGCATCATCGGCCCGGTGCGCAACGTCGACGCCTGGTACAGCGCCTTCGGCGTCGGCGCCGACGCCAAATATTATCTGAAGCCCGAGGACCGCACCAGGATCTGGTAACGGGGTCGGACGCCCCCGGACGAGTCCAGGCCCGTCCGGGGCCCATCAAGCGCCATCTCGAATTTTGGCGCAACCATCCTATACGCGCACCGCGGCGATTTTTAGGCTGCCCGCGCTGAAAGGCAAAGGTCGGCCCCATCGGAGGTCGACCGAAGGGGGGTGGGATATGGCTAATAATCAAGAGGTGGAGATCCTCGCTTATTGCGGTCTCTACATGAAATCGACGCTTGCCTATTTCGGCACGCTGACAAATTTGGCGACATGGGCATTTTGCCTGGCGATCGGGCTGGCCATATTGTCGGCGCTGGTCGAGATTTACGCGCGAATCCGGGCCGTGAATCAGGCGGCGGCCGCCAACGACGCGCTGGCCGCCGACGCGGTGGCGCCCTCGTCCGACCTGATCAAGGCGCTGACCGCGCTGATCGACAGCCTCGCGAAAGCGCCGGTGTGGTTCTTCCTCTTCGTAGCGGGCATGGCGCTCGTCTGGCTGTCCACGATCGACCTGCCGCGCATCTGCATGCCGGCTCCGCCGGCGGCAAGCGGTGCGACTGCCGGTCCCGCGCCCGGGGGACCTGCAGCCAAGCCGCCGCCGCCTGCGCCGCCGCCCGCCGCAAAGAAGTAGCGCGGGTAAACTATTCGGGCAGGGCGGGGGCGGCGGTCGGCCGTCCCCGCCACGCCATCACGCCGAGCGACAGCGCGGCGCCGACGATCACGAACAGCGCGGGAAAACCGCCGAGCACCGACATCATGCGGATGCCGTCGAGCCCTGCCGCCGCGACCAGCACCATCGCCACCAGCCCGACGGTCACGCCCCAGACGATCTGGATCCACAAGGCCGCCTCGGGCCGTTCGGGGCTGATGCCGTGCGTCGACAGCGCGCTCATCGCCGAGACATTGGCGTCGGCGCCCGCCACGTAAGACAGGAAGATCGCGAAGAGCACGATCGCGGTTACCACCGACCCGCCGCCGAGCGCATCGAACAGCCGGAACAGCACGGGGTCGGGGCCCTGGCTCGACAATATCGCGAACAGGCTCGCGCCGCTCTGCTGGTCGAGAATGATCGTCGCCCCCGCGATCGCGGTCATCCACACCGCCCCGAACAGCGCGGGCAGGATCAGGTTGAACAGGATGAAGGCGCGCACGCTGTAACCGACCGCGAGGCGGCCGAGGAACAGCGCGGTCACCGGCGCCCACGCCATCCAGTTCGCCCAGTTGAAGATCGTCCATTGCCGGTGCCAGTCGCGGTCGACGTCGAGCCCCAGGTTGCGTGGGCCGAAGGTCGCGACATAATCGGCGCCGCCGCGCAACGACAGGCCGAGCATCTCGGCCGTCGGCCCCGCCAGCAGCACGAAGGCGATGATCGCGAAGAAGATCCAGGTGTTGAGCACCGACAGCCCGGCGATGCCCTTCTGCAGCCCGGTGGCGGCCGAGACCAGGAAGCTCGCGACGATCGCGATCATGATCGCCCAGCGCAGCCCCGCGCCGCCCGCAAAGCCGCCAAGCCCCTCGATCCCGCCCGCGAGCGCCAATATGCCTGCGCCCATCGACGCCGCCATGCCCGCGACGAGTGCGTAGAGGCAGATGATGTCGATCCCCGATCCCACCGGGCCGTGCGCCCGCTGGCCGAGCAGCGGCACGAAGAGCGACGACAGGCTGAACGGCTCGCGGCGGTTGTAATAGACGAGCGCGAAGGCGAGCGCGGCGACGGTGTAGATGCCATAGGGCGTCAGCGTCCAGTGGAGGAACATCGTCGACATGGCGAAGGCCGCAGCCTCGTCGCTGCCCGGCTCCAGCCCCAGCATCGCCGGCGGCGTGTTGAGGTGGAACAGCGGCTCGGCGGCCCCCCAGAACAAGATGCCCGTCGCGATCGTCGTGCAGAGCATCACCGCGAACCAGCGCCAGCGGCCGAGCAGGGGCTTCGCGTCGGGCCCGCCGATGATCGTCTTGCCGAGCGGCGAGATCGCGACCGCGGCGAGCAGGATCAGGAAGGCGACCCCCGCGACGGCGAAGGCTGGGCCGAACCAGGCGAGCACCCAGTCGTTGATCGCGACCTCGGCGGCGAAAAAGGCCTCGCGCTGCCACAGGCTCGCCAGCACCGCCGCAGCCAGCACGGCGAGCGGCACGAAGAAGACCGGGCGGTTGAGGCGGCGCGGGGGCGATGTCAACAAGCGATTTCCCATCGGCAGGATGCGGGGTCGCGCCAGCATGGCGGCGCAAGGCGCGGCGGTCAAATGGTGCGGAACGCCCGATGCCGGTGCGCGTTCTGGTCGCAGGATACCTCATAAGGAGAGCTTCGATGACGAAGACCTTGTTCATGGCGGCGAGCGCGCTGGCGCTGATCGCCGTTCCGGCGCACGCGTTCGAGCCGCTGCCCGACGGCACGACCACCGAGGAGCGCGCCAACACCGCGCGGCTCAACGCCGAGCAGAAGGCGCGCGCCGACGCCGAGACCGCAGCCTATCAGCAGCAGGTCGCCGCGGTGGCGCAGGCCGAGGCGAACTCGCAGGCGGTCTTTGCGGAGGAAACCGCCGCCTATGAAGCCGAAAAGGCGCGCGTCGCGGCGATGTCGGCCGAAGAGCGGATCAAATGGGAAGCCGATGTCGCGGCGTGCAAGGCCGGCGATACCACGCGCTGCGCCACGCCCGCGGTGCCGCCGAAGCCCTAATCGACCACCGCATCCGGCGGGCCGGGCGGCTGTTCGCCCGCCGGGGCGACGGCCAGGGTGGCGATCACCGGCGGCGGCGCGTCGGCGGCCGACGCCGCGACCTCGACCGGCACCGGAGGCTGCATGACGATGGTTCGCGCGGCGGCGGGATCGTCGAAGCGGCCGCCATAGGCGTAATCGTCGGTCGCCGGCGACGCATAGTCGATCTCGACCGCGCCGAGTTCGCGGAAGGCGTGATCCATCCGTTCGTCGTTCGCCGCCATTTGCGGCATCGCAGCGCCATAGCCGCGGCCGCAGTCGTAGCAGGGTTCGCCAAAGGAGCTGGAGACGCCGAGCGCGTCTGGATTGCCGGCGACTTCGGCGTAGGAGCCATATTCGCTGCCGGCTGCGACCTCGGGCCCGACGACGAAATTGCCGAGCAGCAGCCCCCCGATCGCCCCGATTCCCGCGGCGCCGGCCCAGATCAGGCTTTTCGGATATGCCCCTTTGCCTCGCATGAAGGGGTAACGCCGGGGTGCGGACGGGGTTGCATGACGATTTCGCGACCATCCTCCGTCCATTCGTCGATGCAAAATCGACCTTCGTCCGGAAATCGACCGCTCATTCCGTCCGGTCGAACCCCGAATGCGCAGCGGGGCCGCACCCGGTATCTCTCCAAATGCGGGATACGGGGGCGTTGGCCTTCCCCGGTCCGGGCCCTCGTATCTCGCATCCCCCAAGAGAGGACTCCCCCATGGCGAAACTTACCCTGATCCTGCTGGCAGTGCCCCTGGCCCTCACCAGCATCTCCGTTCCTGCCGCCGCGCAGGACAAGAAGAGCGTCGTCGTCCGCTACGACGATCTCAACCTTTCCAGCGCCTCGGGCCGCGACCGGCTGACCACCCGCGTCAAGATGGCGGTGCGCGAAGTGTGCGACACCCGCCTGGCGCAGGGGCTTCGCGCCCAGCAGAAAGCGCGCGAGTGCGCCGACGACACGATGAAGGACACCGATGTGAAACTGGCCAGCCTGTTCAACGGCGCCGGCACCGCGGTGGCCGATCGCGGCTCGGTGGTCGTCGCCGCGCCCTGAGCGGCTGCCACATCGATCGTCGGGCAGAGGGGGGTGCGTCGCGGACGCATCCCCTTTCGCCGTCGGCAAAGCCCGATCGGCCGTCCGGTTCGCCCAAGCGTCATCATGCCGCAGATCGCGACGGCGCGAGGCGGGTTCCCTAACTCATCTCGCCGCTAAAGCAATTGCGTTTCAACCTTTTGCCCTATAGTCCAGAGGCTCATCGGATGGGGGAATTGGGGTGGCGAATTTTCAGGGCGGTCCGGGCTCGGACAGCTATGTGGGAACCGGCGGTGCGGATACGATCGATGGCGCCGGCGGCGACGACACGCTGGCGGGAGCCGGCGGCGCCGATACCATCGACGGCGGAGACGGCAACGACACGCTCTACAGCGGCGATCCCAGCGCTTATTATGAGCGGCCCTATTTCGATAATCCGTTCATCGCGCCGACGCTCGATACCGGCACCGAACGCGACACGTTGCGCGGTGGTGCCGGCGCTGACCGGCTGTTTGCGGGCTTCGGCGACAATGTCGACGGGGGTGCCGATTTCGATCGCCTGCTGATCAGCTTCAGCGGGGCGACGTCGGGGCTGACCATCAACACCGGCGCCTTCCTGGCCGGGGTGACGATCGGCGGCGGCACGATCGTCAATATCGAAACCGTCGACTGGCTCGAAGGCACTAATTTCGCCGACACGATCAATGGCGCTGCGATGTCGGCGCAGGCGCCGATTTTCGCCCTTGGTGGCGACGACAATATCCTCGCGGGCGAGTTCACCGGCAATATCTATGGCGGCGCGGGCAACGACACGATCGACATGCGCATCCCCTTTTATCGCGGCGGCATCGCCTATGGCGAAGAGGGCGATGACATCATCCACGCCGGCGAACAGGGACGCGGGTTCGGCGGCGCGGGCAACGATCGGATCACCGGCGGTTCGGAGGCCCACGGCGGCGATGGCGACGATATCATTGCGGCGGGCAACGGAATCAGCAGCGCCGATTACGGCTATTTTGGCGACGCAGGCAACGACAGGCTGACGGGCAACGAGGGTTCGAGCGAACGGGCCGACAATCTCTACGGCGGCGACGGCGCCGACATCCTCTACGGACTCGACGGGAACGATCTGCTCAAATCGGGCAACAACGGGCCCGACACGGGGGCGGAGCACGACCAGCTGTTCGGGGGTACCGGCAACGACTATCTGTCGTTCGGCTACGGCGACGATGCCGACGGCGGCGATGGCTTCGATACCGTCTACATCGACCTGACCGGCGCCCCCGGCGGCCTGACGCTGAACATCAGCGGCGCCAATTCGACGATCGGTGGCGGGGTCATTACCAATATCGAGCGGATCGACACGCTGACCGCCACCGCTTTCGCCGATACGATCACGGTCGGACATTTCGCCGATCTGGTCTTTATCAACGGCGGCGACGGCGACGACAGGATCACCGCGACGACGAGCAGCGTCCGGGTCACCGGCGGGCTCGGCAACGACGTGCTCACCGGAGGCAGCGCCAACGACACGCTCGAGGGCGGCGAGGGCAACGACCGGCTGAACGGCGGCGGTGGGATCGATATTCTGTACGCCGGCGAAGGCAATGATACGATCGACGGCGGAGACGGGGTCGACGAAATCTTTGCCGGCGACGGCGACGATGTCATCATCGGCAGCGCCGGCCACGATTTCATCCGCGGCCAAGGCGGGTTCGATACCGCCGATTTCTCGGCCTCCGCGACGGGGTTGGCGATCCACCAGGTCGATTTCCTCGATTTCGGGCCGTTCACCGGCGACGTCACCTTGCACGAAGTCGAGACGATCGTCGGAACGGGCTTCGCCGACGAAATTCGCGGGTCGTCGGTCGGCGAGACGATGCGGGGCGGTGGCGGCGACGACCGGCTCTACGGTGGCAGCGGGATCGACACGCTGCAGGGCGGCAGCGGCAACGACCTGCTCGACGGCGGGTTCGAGGGCGACCGGATGGAAGGCGGCATCGGCGACGATCTCTATATCGTCGATGTCGCGGGCGATACCGTCGTCGAAACCGCCGGCGGCGGCCGCGACACGGTGCGCGTCGGCTTCTCCTACACGCTCGGAACCGCGGTCGAGCGGCTCGAGCTGCAGGGCAGCGAGGCGATCAACGGCACGGGCAATGAACTCGACAACGACTTGATCGGCAACAGCGCGATCAATCGCCTCGAGGGCGGTGCGGGCAACGACCTGCTCGATGGCGGAGGGGCGGCCGACACGCTCTTCGGCGGCACCGGCAACGATCGCCTGCTCGGCGGTGCCGGCAACGACATCCTCGATCCCGGTACGGGGGTCGATCGTGTCGAAGGTGGTTCGGGCGCCGACACGATCAATTTTTCGGCGGCCCTGTCGTCGAGCACGCCCACCGGCGTCGGACTGATCGACGGCGGTGCGGACAGCGACGTCATGGATCTGCGCAACGTGGGTCCCACCGCGGCAGGAACGATCGAGGCCGAGCCCGGGCGGTTCGCCTTCGGCATCATCGTCGGCACCCAGCGCTTCGAAGTGATTGCGGTCGAACGCATCCTGTTCGGCAATGCCAACGACACCGTCGGCGTGCCGCCGGGCTACACCGGCTCGGTCGAGCTGCGCGCCGGGGGCGGCAACGACAGCATCACGGCGGAGGGATCGTCCAAATTCTACGGCGAGGACGGCGACGATAATTTCTTCCTGTCGGGCGTGTTCGGGCGCACCGTTTCGGGCCTCGTCGATGGCGGCGCCGGGCGCGACCAGCTCAACCTCAACATCGCCTTCACGGTCGATCTGACGACCGGCATCGCCCGCGCGGGCGATGCGACCTATTCGGTGCGCGGCTTCGAACATATCCGCGCGGCGGCGACCGGCGGCTACCTCACCACCATCCTCGGCTCGGCGGCGGCGGAGACGATCGAGGTCAATGCGCAGTTCGACGACGGGTCGGTCGGCGTGGTCTTCGACGGCCGCGGCGGCGACGATATCCTGAACGGCAGCAAGGGCGCCGACGAACTGCGCGGCGGCAGCGGCAACGACGTGATCGACGGGCGCGCGGGCACCGATCAGCTCTTCGGCGGTCTCGGCAACGATATCTTCTATGTCGATCGCACCGGCGACATCGTCTTCGAAAATGCCGGCGAAGGGACCGACACCGCGGTCGCCAGCGCCAGCTTCTATCTCTACGCCAATATCGAGAACCTGACCCTCGCGGCGGGCGTCGGCAATATCTTCGGCGTGGGCAACGAGCTCGCGAACACGATCCTCGGCAACGAGGGGGAAAATCTGCTGATCGCCGGCGCGGGCGCCGACATCGTCCGCGGCGGCGCCGCGCGCGACGCGATTTTCGGCGAGGACGGCGACGACCAGCTCTTCGGCGAAGCGGGAATCGACTATATCGTGGCGGGCGCCGGCAACGACATGATCGCGGGCGGCAAGGACGCGGATGAAATCTACGGCGGCGACGGCGACGATTATATCTACGGCGGCAACAATGGCGGCAGCATCGCCGACGCGGATTTCTCGACCGACATTCTCGTTGGCGGCGCCGGGAATGATTTCATCAACGGCGGAGAATCTTTTTATCCCAGCGGCAACGGTCTTGGCGATTACGACCTGATGTACGGAAACGAAGGCGACGACCGCTATGTCGTCGACACGCCAGCCGACCTTGTTTTCGAAAATGCCGGCGAGGGCAATGACACTGTTTACGCCGGGATCGAGGGCGCCGGCTATTATCTCTATGCCAATATCGAAAATCTGTTCCTGGAGGGAACCACGCCCTTTGGGGTCGGAAACGATCTGGACAATGTGATGGGCGGCAATGCCGTGGACAATTATCTGCTCGGCGGCGCGGGCAACGATACGCTCGACGGCCGGGGCGGCAACGACGTGCTGTTCGGCGAGGCGGGGAATGATATCTTCGTCTTCACGGGCGGCGCCGGATCGGACGTCATCGGCGACTTCACCCGCGGACAGGACCGCATCGACCTCAGCGCGCTCGGCATCACCGGCCTCGCGCAGATCAGCGGCGGCTTCGTGCAGGACGGCAATGTCGGCGCGATCCGTCTCGCCTCGGGCGACCTGATCGTGCTGCACAATGTCCAGATGTCCGCGCTGACCGCGGGCGACTTCATCTTCGCGAGCAGTCCGGCCAAGATGGACGCGTTCGCGGACATGGCGATGCTCGCACAGGATGCCTTCGATGGCGGCAGCGATGCGCCGCTCTTCGGCGACCAGGGCGCCGAAATCTGGCTGAACCTCTACGCGCGCGAGGCGGTGCTGTTCGGCTGAGGGACCGGGTCAGCCCTTGTTGCCAGACGAGACGATGAAAGCGGCCAAGCCCCGCTATGGTCGCTTTCATCCTTTATCGAACCCGGGCGTATCGAGCCGCTATATTGCCTTTTCCGGATAATCCCGCATAGCTGCCAGTAATTCGAGGGAAATTTTGGGGGTATTACGTGCGTTTGATTCCGGTGCCGCCGGCTCCTCCGGGGCCGCTCAATCACAATCCCGCCCTCGCCGCCGGCCCCAATTGGACCATCGCCAACGGCCAATATGTGCGAGTCGAGAATATCGAGGCCTATGGCGGTCCGATCAATACCACATACAACAGCTTCACGAACAACGGATCGCTGTTCAACCACACCGAATCGCCGGTTGGAACCGCCAATCTGGTGCCATCCATCCGCGCGGCGACGATCAGCAATTCGGGCACCGTCGTCTACACCAGCGACGGGGGTATTTCGTCGTCGATCAAAATCTTCATCACCGGTCATCAATTCACCAACAGCGGCCAGATTTTTGCCATCGCGTCGGGCAGCACCTTTGCCAAGGTCGTCGATCTTTCGGGGCCGGACGCGGTACTGGAAAATACGGGGCTGATGGCCTCATTTTCCGCGAACGCCGGATCGGTCGCCGTGTCGTCCTATTCGAGCGGAACGATCAACAACCGCGCCGGCGGCACCATCCTGTCCGAAGGCAAGAATGCCATCGGCGTGGCAATGGCCGGGATATCCTGGGGAGGGGCGGCGCTCAACAATTGGGGGCGCATCGAAGCCGCGTCGACCGAGGGTGGCGCGCTCGCCATCGGCGTCGACATGTATATGGGCACGGTGACCAATCGCGGCACGATCGCGGGCGACATCGGCGTGACGCTGCTCGGAACGCTCGACAACCATGGCGTGATTTCCGGGCCGGTCGCGGTCTATGTGTATGAATTCGGCTATGTAAACAACCATGTCGGCGGCAGGATCGAAGGCGACGTCGTCGGTGGGACGCGCGATCTCAACCTTGTCAACGAAGGGTTGATCGTCGGCAACGTCCGTGGCGGCACGACACAGGACGTCATCTCGAACGTCGGCGCCGGCGCGGTCGATGGCAATGTCTATCTCGGGCTGGGCAACGACCGCTTTACCGGTGCCGGGGCGCGGGACCGGGTCACCGGAGACGCCGGCAACGACACCGTCGATGGCGCCGCCGGCGACGACCTCCTGCTCGGCGGCGCAGGCAACGATATTCTGCTGGGCGGCGCGGGCAATGACGGCCTGTTCGGCGAGTCGGGCAACGACCGGATCGTGACCTCGGGGGCCGACATCGTCGATGGCGGCGCCGGGAACGATCGTATCGAGCTTGGCGACTATGCGTTTCGCTCGATCGCTGGCGGTGGAGGGAATGACACGCTGGTCCTCGCGGCGGGGAGCCGGAGCATCGACGTCTCGGCTATCGTCGCCAGCGGGCGCGTCAGCGGCATCGAGACGATCGAGATGCAAGCCGGCCAGTCGCTCGCGCTCCGGGTCGGCGATGTGAAGACGCTGACCGATACGGGGCAGCGGCTCCGGATCGACGGCGTCGCCGGCAACCAGGTCATGCTGGTGGGCGCATGGCAGGCCGCGGGCGAGATCGTCGACGGCGGCGTGCGATATCTGGTCTATCAGTCCGAAGGCCGTTTCGTGGAGGTTCTTGCGGCGATCACCGCGCAGGCGAACGTCGCCGATCCCAATTTCGGCGGCCTCGATGCGATCGGGGCGGGCGCCGTCGCATGGGTGCCCGGCACGGCATCGGGTCTCGATTTTTCGCAGAGCGAGTTTTTCTTCGACAATTTCGAAGTGATCGAGACGCTCGAAGTGCCCGAAGAGCATCTCTGGTACAACATAGGTTTCAACCCGGTGATGACCGGCCGCTTCGATAGCTCCAACGTCAACGTCTACGGGACGGTGCTGGCGGTGAACGAGGAAGTGAAGACGGCGATTGCCATCGAGTTCGACGGCTTCGGCCGTGTCGAAAATTACGGCAGGATCGCGGCTTTTGTGACGGGCACGCAGGATTATCCGCTGATAGCCGGCTATTATCCGCTCCAGCCCTATGGCGCCTATGGCGTTCGGGAGGCCTTCGCGCTCCGCAACGAAGGGGTGATCGAGGTCGAATCCGCGGTCAGCTGGGCGGTGGGCGCGGGCCGGATGCTGATCGAATTTTTCGACTATGACCGGAACGGCGATCTCTCCCAGATCGATTTCTTTCCGCACCAGCCCATCAATCAGTTCGACAACAAGGGCCTCATCTCGGCAACGGCGATGGGATCCAACGCGGTTGCCATCGGGGCAGTGACCTATGATGCGCGGAACGATGGCGACATCGAAGCGGCCGGCGGCCGGCTGGCCATCGGGCTCCATTCGTCGCTGCAGGTCGTGAACAGCGGCTCGATCGTCGCGGTGGGCAACGGGCCGGCGATCGGTGTCGTATTCTCCGGTGGCAGCCAGGCCTATATCCTTGAAAACAGCGGTACGATCGTGGGCGATTACGCGCTGCTCATACAGGTGGAGCATGTGAACCCGCGTGGTGTCACGGTCCGTAACTCCGGGCTGATGATCGGGACGGTCGCGACGTCGACGGTGGCCGACCTTGTGATCAACACGGGCCGTATCGAGGGCGCGGTGATGTTGGGCGGTGCCGCGGATACCTATGACGGGCGTGGCGGCGGGATCGTAACCGGCGGCGTCTTCGGCGGTGCCCGCGACGACCGCTACTTCGTCGATGACCAATCGACGCTGATCTTCGAGAAGCCGAACGAGGGGACCGATATCGTCACGTCGGGGGGCAATTATTACCTCTATGCCAATGTCGAAAACCTGACCCTCGCGGCAGGCGCCGGCAATATCTTCGGCGTGGGCAACGAACTCGCGAACACCATCCTCGGCAACGAAGGCGAAAATCTGCTGATCGCGGGAGCGGGCGCTGACATCGTCCGCGGCGGCGCCGCGCGCGACGCCATTTTCGGCGAGGACGGCGACGACCAGCTCTTCGGCGATGCCGGGATCGACTATATCGTCGGCGGCACCGGCAAGGACGTCATCGACGGCGGCGCCGACGCCGACGAGATCTATGGCCAGGACGGCGACGATACGCTGATCGGCGGGGTGGGCTTCCACACCGACATCCTCGTCGGCGGCCTCGGCAACGACATATTGCGCGGCGACAGCACGCTCGGCGACTACGACCTGCTTTACGGCAACGAGGGCGACGACCGCTTCTACGTCGATACCCCCGACGACCTCGTGTTCGAGCAGGCGGGGCAGGGCACCGACACCGTCTACGCCAACATCAACGGCGCGGGCTATTATCTCTACGCCAATATCGAAAATCTGGTGCTCGAGGGGAACACGCCCTTCGGCGTCGGCAATGCGCTCGACAACCGGATGACGGGCAACGCCGCGGGCAATTACCTGCTCGGCGGCGCGGGCAACGACACGCTCGACGGCAGGGGCGGCAACGACGTGCTGTTCGGCGAGGCGGGGAACGATGTCTTCGTCTTCACCGCGGGCGGCGGGTCGGACGTCATCGGCGACTTCACCCGCGGACAGGACCGCATCGACCTCAGCGCGCTCGGCATCACCAGCCTCGCGCAGATCAGCGGCGGCTTCGTCCAGGACGGCAATGTCGGCGCGATCCGCCTCGCCTCGGGCGACCTGATCGTGCTGCACAATGTCCAGATGTCCGCGCTGACCGCGGGCGACTTCATCTTCGCGAGCAGTCCGGCCAAGATGGACGCGTTCGCGGACATGGCGATGCTCGCACAGGATGCCTTCGATGGCGGCAGCGATGTGCCGCTCTTCGGCGACCAGGGCGCCGAAATCTGGCTGAACCTCTACGCGCGCGAGGCGGTGCTGTTCGGCTGACCCCGCCGGTCAGCCCTGCATGATCGCCTTGACGTCGTGGAGGTAAGTGCGGCCGATGCGGTGCACCCCGCCTTCGCCGAGATCCACGCTCCAAGCACCGTCGCCATGGTGCTTGAGCCCGGCGATGCCGTCGCGGCGCACCATCTTCGAGCGGTGGATGCGCATGAACTGGTCGGGGTCCATGCGCGCCTCCAGCGACTTGATCGTCTGGTGGATCAGCCAACTGCGTGCGCCGACGTGCAGCCGCATATAATCGCGCTCGGCCTCGATCAAATCGACCTGGCCCGCGTCGATGCGCAGCATCTCGCCGCGGTTCTGAACCCAGAATTCGCCGATCCACTTGCTCTTCGGCGATCGCGTGCGGTCGGTCGCGCGCCATTCGCGCACGCGCGTCAGCGCGCGGCCGAGGCGCTCGGGCGACACGGGTTTCAGCAGATAGTCGACCGCCGCGACGTCGAAGGCGGCGACGGCATATTGGTCGAAGGCGGTCACGAAGATCACCGCGGGCGGATTGTCGAGCTTGTCGATCGCCGCGGCGACGTCGAGTCCGCTGAGGCCCGGCATCGCGATGTCGCAGAGCACCAGGTCGGGCGCCAGCGCCTCGACCAGCCGCAGCGCGGAGGCGCCGTCGGTCGCGGTGCCGACCAACGACACGCCGTCCTGCTGCCCCGCCAGGATCTGCAGCCGTTCGATCGCCAGCGGCTCGTCGTCGACGATCAGCGTCCGCAAAGTCTGGATCATCGTCTCAGCATCCCCCCTGCTGCGACAGCGGCAGCCACAGCGACACGACGAAGCCGCCGTCGTCGGACTTGCCCCATTCGCATCCCGCGGCGGGACCATAGCGCGTCAGCAGCCGTTCGCGAACATTGCCAAGGCCGAGGCCCGTTCCCGACGCCGGGACCGGCGCCTTGGGGTCGATGTCATTCTCGATCCTGAGCACCAACAGGCCATATTCGGCGCTCGCGGTCAGCCGGATCGCTATCGTGCCCTTGCTCGGCGACACGCCATATTTGATCGCATTCTCGATGATCGGCTGCAGGATCAGCACGGGCACGCACGCGTGCTCGAGCTCGCTCGGCATCGCCACCTCGACGTGCAGCCGGTCGGGAAAACGCGTCTGTTCGATGTCGAGATACAGCCGCTGCAGCGCGATCTCCTCGCTCAAGCTGACGAGCTGCTCGGGATCGATCGCCAGGCTCGAGCGCAGGAACGAGGCGAGGTTCATGATCATCGTCTCGGCCTCGGTCTTCGATCCCTTGAGCACCAGCGTCGACAGCGAATTGAGCGTGTTGAACAGGAAGTGCGGGTTGACCTGATAGTGGAGCGCGCGCAGCTGCGCATTCTGCGCCTCGAGGCGATAGCTGTCGGCGCGGCGCTCGACCGCGTGCATCTCGTTCGCATAGCCGAAGGCGACATAGAGCGCCGCCCACACCGCAAAGAAGAAATACCAGCGGATCGAGCTGTCGAGGATCAGCATGAGCTCCCATGCGATCGGATATTTCTGCTGGACCTCGGCGATGATCTTCTCGGCGTCGGGGGTCGGGAACCAGTAGAAGAAGACGAGCAGGTTGATCGCCGCATAGAGGATGACGAGCGGGATCGCGGTCCCCATAGCCGCGGCGAGCCTTGCGCCGAAGCTTTGCGGCTGGACGCGCTGGAGCAGCTGATAGAGGACGAAGGTACACAATATGCCCGCGACGACGACGATCGCGCGGCGCCCGACATAGGCCCATTGCTCGCTCGCCCCGGCCAGCATCGCGAGGCCCGTCGTGATCAGGAAATAGAGCAGCCACATCGCGATGATCGAGCCGATCGCGACGCGCGGATTGACGCGGGCGTCGGAGGCGCGCCAGTCGGGCGCGGCGGCGAGGAATCTGGCGCGGCGATCGCTCTGGGCCAGTTTGCGGTCGGATATATTCATTGCCGCCCTCCTAGACCAAGCCGCGGCCCCATGCGAGTCGGCACTGGGCCGCCAGTCGAACATGGGGGGAAGTTGGTCGAAAGCTGAAGCGCAGATGAACGGCGGTTCAGGCCACGCGCTCGAGCATCGCGCCGCGCCAGCCGCCCCGGCGATACACGATCCACGCCATCGCCAGCGAGGCGAGCGAGGAGAGCGGGAAGCTCCACCACAATATGTCGCTGCCTATCGCGGGATAGCCGAACCAATAGATGCCGAGGCGGATCGGGAACATCGACAGGAACAGGATCAGCAGCGGCGGCACGACCGACCCGTTGGCGCGCAGCGTGCTGATCAGCACGATCGTCGTCCCGAAGGGCAGGAAGGTCCATGTCGCGATCAGCTGGATATTGCGCGCGACCTCGATCGCGGGGCTGCCGCTGCCGAGGAACAGCGCGAGTGCGGCGCGGTCGAAAACCAGGAGCAGAACGATCAGCACCCCGGTCATGCCGAGGTTGATCGCGATCCCGCTGTTGGTCACCGACGCCACCCGGTCCCAGCGGTTCGCGCCGATATTCTGCGCTGCCATCGAGCTCACGGCGGCGCCGACCGCAAGCGCGGGCATCTGGATATAGTTCCACAGCTGCAATGTCGCACCATAGGCGGCGGAGGTCACCAGCCCCTCGCGATTGACCAGACCGACCATGACCAGCCCCGCGCCCGAGATGACGAGCATCTGCGCTCCCATCGGCAGCCCGCGGCCGACGATGAAGCGCAGCTCGCTCCACTTGGGATAGAGGTAGGCGAGCTCGCGGCCGCGGAGGCGCAGCACATGGTTCTTCGCATAGAACCAGCCGATCATGCCCGCGAGGCTGATCGTGCCGGCGAGCGCGGTCGCCAGCGCGCTGCCCGCGATACCGAGCCGCGGGAAGGGGCCGAGGCCAAGGATCAGCACGGGGTTGAAGGCGATGTCGAGCACGACCGCGAGGATCATGAAGCGCAGCGGGGTCACCGCATCGCCCGCGCCGCGCGATGCCATCATCAGCGTGACGCTGAGCATGCTTGCGGGGACGGCAAGGAAGGTCACGCGGAGGTAATCATGCGCGAGCGCAAAGGCCTCGGGCGGGGTTTCCAGCCAGCGCAATATCTGGTCCGACGCGAACCAGCCGATGATCGCGATCACCACCGAGAAGATCAGCGCGAGGCCGATCACGCCGCCCGTCGCGCGGCGCGCGGCGTCGATGTCGCCGCGCCCCATCGACTGGCCGATGAGCACCGTCGCGGCCATACCGAAACCGAAAAAGGCGCCGAACATCAGGAACATGATGATGTTGGCATTGGCGGTCGCGGCGAGCGCGCCTTCGCCGAGGAACTGGCCGACCCAGATCGAATTCACCGACCCCGACAAAGTCTGCAGGATATTCGACGCGAGCGTCGGCAGTGCGAAGAGGATCAGCGTCTTGGCGATCGGCCCCTGCGTGAGGTCCATCCGCCCGCCGCCGCGTGCGGTCTGGCGCGGCGGGACCGGGCTCGCGGCCGGATCCGCTGCCGCCGCGACGGGCGTCGGCGTGACGGGGCCTTCGCCGTCGATCACGAAAAATCCTCCCCGCTCGCGGGGAGGGGGACCGCGCAAAGCGCGGTGGAGGGGGCTGGCGTGTTAACGCGGCGTCGCGCAAGGACGCCACCCCCCTCCGTCAGCCGTTCCGGCTGCCACCTCCCCGCAAGCGGGGAGGAATTTGCGTTATCGCTCACCCCAACCTTGCCAGCGCGGCGGTCAGGCGGTCGGCTTCGGCCTCTTTCGCCGCATGGTCGGCGCGCGCCTTCTCCACCGCTTCGGGCTTGGCGCGCTCGACGAACGACGGGTTGCCCAGGCGCCCGGCGAGGCCGTCGCGCTCCTTGACCGCGGCGGCGAGCGCCTTGGTCAGCCGGTCGCGTTCGGCGGCGATGTCGATCACGCCTTCGAGCGGGACGGTGATCGTTTCGCCCTCGACGACGAGCTGCGCCGAGGCGCCTGCGGGGGCCGGTTCGAAGCTGACGGCCGACAGCCGCGCGATACGCAGAAGGGCCGCGTGAGCAGGATTCACCCGGTTTTGCAGGCTGCTCGGGAAATGCGCGATCAATTTGTCGCCGGGCTTGATCCCCAGTTCGGTCCTGGCCGAGCGCACCTCCCTGATGACCGCGATCAGCCAGTTGATCTGAGCGCGTGCCTCCTGATCGAGATCGGCTTTGGGGTTCGGCCACTGCGCCGTGATCAGAGGGTGGTTCGGACGATCTCCCATCGCGTGCCACAACTCTTCGGTCACGAAGGGCATGAAGGGATGCAGCATCACCAGGATCTGATCCAGCACCCAGCCCGCAACCGAGCGCACCTCGGCGGCGTGCTCGGGATAAATCGCCGCATCCTCGGTAAGGGCGGGCTTGATCAGCTCGAGATACCAGTCGCAGAAGCGGTCCCACGCGAAGCTGTAGATCGCGTTTGCGGCTTCGTCGAAGCGGTAGGCGGCAAGGGCTGTCTCCATCGCGGCAACCGTGTCTGCAACCTCGCCGATGATCCAGCGGTTGACCGGCAGCGTCGCGGCGGGCGCCTCGACGCTGGTCGAGGCCGAAATGCCGTTGGCTTCGCAGAAGCGCGCGGCGTTCCACAGCTTCGTCGCGAAATTGCGATAACCCGCGAGGCGCGCGTCATCCATCTTGATGTCGCGGCCCTGGCTTTCCATCGCCGACATGAAGAAGCGCAGCGCGTCGGCGCCATACTGGTCGATCAGCCCGAGCGGATCGACGACATTGCCCTTCGACTTCGACATCTTCGCGCCGTCGGGCGCGCGGACGAGGCCGTGGAGATACAGCGTCTTCCACGGCACGTCGCCCATGAACTCCATCCCCTGCATCGCCATCCGCGCATCCCAGAAGAACAGGATGTCGAAGCCCGAGATGAGCACATCGTTGGGATAGTGGCGGCGGAGCAGGTCCGTATTCTCGGGCCAGCCGAGCGTCGCGAACGGCCAGAGCGCCGAGGAGAACCAGGTGTCGAGGACGTCGGCGTCGCGAATGAGCGGTACTTTTAGGAAAGATTCTAGCGAGATAGCTTGAAGATATTCCTCCTCATTGTCGAATATCTCGATGTCTCCAGGCTCGACCGAATATCGCGTCGCGGCAAGGGCACGCACTTCTTCTTCATCTTTGGCCACAAGCGGAACGCGCTCAGAATCATGCTCGTGAAGATATTCGTCTTCCAGTTTCGGCCCGTACCAGGCCGGAATCCGATGCCCCCACCAAAGCTGGCGCGACACGCACCACGGCTGGATATTCTCCATCCAGTTGAAGAAGGTCTTTTCCCACGTCTTGGGGACGATGTTGATCCGCCCGTCGCGCACCGCCTGCATGGGAGGCTGTGCCAGCGTTTCGGCGTCGACATACCATTGGTCGGTCAGCCAGGGTTCGATCACCACGCCGCCGCGGTCGCCGAAGGGCGTCTGGATCGTACGCGGCTCGGCGTCATGCTCGCCGCCATCCTTGTCGATGTGCGCGATCAGGAAACCCGCTTCCTTCATCCGCGCCACGACCAGCTCGCGCGCGCCGTCTTTGCCGTTGCGCTTGAAGCGATGCAGGCCCAGATATTCCCCCGGAATCAGCCCATCGGCGGTCTGGATGACGTTGGCATCGCCGTCGAGCATGTTGAGCATCTCGCCGGGCTTGAACCCCGCGCGCTTGCCGACGTCGAAGTCGTTGAAATCATGTCCGGGGGTGATCTTCACCGCGCCGCTGCCCAGTTCAGGATCGGCATGCTCGTCGGCGACCACCTTGAAGCGGCGGCCGGTGATCGGTTGCAGGATATCCTTGCCGATCACGCTCTTGTAGCGCGCATCGTCGGGGTGCACCGCGACTGCCATGTCGGCGAGCATGGTTTCGGGGCGCGTCGTCGCGACCTCGATATAATCGCGGCCGTCGTCGAGCGTCACGCCATCGGCGAGCGGATATTTGAAGTGCCAGAAGCCGCCCTGCACCTCGTGCGTCTCGACCTCGAGGTCCGAGATCGCGGTCTTGAGCTTCGGGTCCCAGTTCACGAGGCGCTTGTCGCGGTAAATCAGCCCCTTCTTGTGCAGGTCGACGAACACCTTGACCACGGCCTTGGTGAAATGCGGGTCCATCGTGAACTGCTCGCGCGACCAGTCCATCGAGCAGCCGAGCCGGCGGAGCTGGCCGGTAATTTGTCCGCCGCTTTCGCCTTTCCACTGCCACACCTTCTCGACGAAATCCTCGCGACTGTAGTTGGTGCGCTTGTCCTGACGCTCCTCCATCTGGCGTTCGACCACCATCTGCGTCGCGATCCCCGCATGGTCCATGCCGACCACCCACAAAGCATCCTTGCCGCGCAGTCGCTCGTAGCGGATCAGCACGTCCTGCAGCGTGTTGTCGAGCGCATGGCCGATGTGCAGCGCGCCGGTGACGTTCGGCGGCGGGTTGACGATCGTGAACGGCGTCGCGTCGGGACGCGCGGGGCGAAACAGCCCGCGGCTTTCCCATTCATGGGCCCATTTCGCCTCGATAGCGGCGGGATCGAAAGTTTTTTCCATCGGCATAGCCGGGCGCCTTTGCCAGCCGGGGCGCGGGCTGGCAAGCCGGACCGGCAGAGATTAGACTGACGCAGGCTTGCAGGAGCGACGGCATGGACGAAGCGATGCGCAGCGGGGTCATCCGCCTGGCCGACTATGCAGCGAAGATCCCGACCCCCGAAGGCGAGAGATCGGTCCTGGCGCTGAAACGCGGCACGCTCGACGTCCGCCTCTCGATCCCCGTGCCGCCCAACCGCCAGACCCCGCACGAGCAGGACGAACTCTACGCCGTTATCCGCGGCCACGGCGTGCTCATCCACGCCGGCGAACGCACGTCCTTCGCCGCTGGCGACCTGCTCTTCGTCGCCGCCGGGGTCGAGCATCACTACGCCGATTTCAGCGACGACCTCGCGCTATGGCGCATCTTCTATGGCAGGACGGGCGGCGAAATCGCCGGCTGATCCGCCGCCGGCCGGCTCACTTCTTCAGATGCTTGCCCATCCAGCCGAACACCGTCTGATACCATTGCACGCTGTTCTGGCCCTTCAGGATCCAGTGGTTCTCGTCGGGGAATATCAGCAGTTCGCCCTCGACGCCCTGCCGCTGGAGCGCGTTATACGCCGCGAGGCTCTGGCTATAGGGGATGCGGAAATCCTTTTCGCCATGGATCACCAGCGTCGGCGTCTTCCACTTGGTCACATGATTGACCGGATTCCATTTCTCGGCGTCGGTGCGCTGCCACCAGGGGCCGCCATGGTCCCATTCGTCGAACCACAATTCCTCGGTCTCGAACGCCATCGCGCGCAGGTCGAAGACGCCGGCGTGAGTGACGAGGCATTTGAAGCCATCGGGCCACTGGCCCGCGATCCAGTTCATCATATAGCCGCCGTACGAGCCGCCGAGCGCACAGGCGTTCGCCGTGTCGACATTGGCGTCGGCCGCGCCCGCGGCGGCGAGGCCGAGCTTCAAATCCTCGAGCGGCTTGCCGCCCCAGTCCTTGTTGATGCTGTCGGTGAAGGCCTGGCCATAGCCCGTCGATCCGTGGAAATCGATCGTCACCGCGGCATAGCCCGGCGCCGAGAAGAGCCGCGGGTTCCAGCGCGTCGACCAGCTGTTGCCGAAGCTCGACTGCGGCCCGCCATGGACGAGGAAAGCCACCGGGATCTTGCCCTTGGTGTCGGCAGTCTTGCCGATCTGCCCCCACACGGTGTCGCCGTTCGCGCCCTTGAAGCTGAAGCGCTTGGCATCGACTGGGTCGATCCCGGCCATCTGGTCCCGGTTGACGTCGGTCAGGCGCGTCACCTTGCCCTTGGCATCGCGCGTCCAGAGGTCGGTCGGTACCGCGACGCTGTTGCGCGAATAGAGCAAAGCGCCGCCGGGCAGCACGGTCACGTCGCCGATATTGCCTTGATATTCTTCGGCGGTGGCCTTGAGCTTCTCGACCTTGCCGCTCTTGGCGTCGACCTTGAACACCGGATGGTCGAGCACGTCCTGTGCGGTGACATAGAGCGATTTGCCGTCGGCCGCCCAGGCGATCGAGCCGACCGAACGGTCCCATGCGTCGGTGAGCTTGCGCGTCTCGCCGGTCGCAAGCTCTCGGAGCATCAGCACCTGCCGGTCGGCCTCGTACCCCGGACGCGCCATCGCCGCATAGGCGAGCCACTTGCCGTCGGGCGAGGGGGCGGGGAGGGTGTCGGTCGCCTGATTGTCCGCGGTCAGATTGACCGGCATCATCCGGCTGTCGACCAGCCAGCTGTAGATGTCGAGGTTGGTCGAGGTCGGCTCGTCCTTGTCGGCCTTGCGCAGCGTGAAGAAGATCGTGCGGCTGTCGGCGCCCCACGCCAGTTCCTCGCCGCCGCCGAAGGGCTTCGACGGGCTGTCGCCGGTGAGGCCCGCGTCGGCCGGGCGCGCTGCCGTCGCCTTGCCGCCCTCGAGGTTGAAGATGAACGGGCGGCTGTAGGTGCCGGGGGTCTCCCAGCTGTCCCAGTGGCGCACGAACCCGCTTTCGTCCTTGTAGAGGCGGCCGGTGCCGGGACCGGGCAGTTCGCCCTTGTCCTTCGCCTCGCAGCCGAAGTCGGTGCATTCGCGCGGCACATCGCCCCAGGCGAGCAATTTGCCGCCGTCGGGCGAAATCTTGAAGCCCGACACATCGGCCCTGGTATCGGTGACCTGCGTCGCGCCCGCGCCCGCGGCTTTGGGGTCGATACGCCACACCTGGCTCTTGCCCGAGGCGTTGGAGAGGAAATAGAGGCTGCCATCGGGGTGGAAGGCGGGGGCGCTCTCATTCTTGTCCGCGGTGTCGGCGACGCGCACCGCCACCGCGTCTTTCGCATTGCGATCGACAAGCCACAGCCCGGTCGCGCGCTTGTAGGTCCCCGGCGCCGTCTCGGTCAGCTGATAAACGACCCAGCGCCCGTCGGGCGACGCCGCCGGCGCGGCGACGCGCTTCAGCGTTGCAAGATCCACCTCGGTCATCGGCCGGGCGGAGGCGGGGGCGGAAAGGGCGGCGGCGAGCGCGAAGGCGCTGGGGATGAGGAAGTTACGCATGCAACGGCTTTAGCGGAGCGGCGGGCTGGTTCAAGGACCAACGGGCGGAGAAAGAAGCGCTGGCGCCCCGCCAATCAATCCTCTCTGGCAAATCGTCCGGCTTCGCGGCATCGGCGCGCGGCCGAAGGAGAAATCAGTGACGCAATCGGGGCCGAGTCGCCTGTTCAAACCGCTGCTCGCGGGTGCGAGCCTGCGCGACCGGATGATCGGCAGCGCGGGCGCCTTGCTCGGCATCGGCCTCGCCGGGCTGATCTGCGGCGCCTTGTTTCCGGCGTCGATGCCCTGGCTGATCGCGCCGATGGGGGCGTCGGCGGTGCTGCTGTTCGCGGTGCCGGCGAGCCCGCTCGCGCAGCCCTGGTCGATCGTCGGCGGCAACAGCGTCGCCGCGATCACCGGCATCCTCGTCGCCAATGCCGTCTCGACCCCCGCGCTCGCCGCGGCGCTCGCGGTGGCGACCGCGATCCTGGTGATGTCGCTGCTCCGCTGCCTGCATCCGCCCGGCGGCGCCGTGGCGCTGAGCGCGGTGCTCGGCTGGTCGACCTTCGGCAGCCACGTCGTCGATTTCCTCGTGCCGGTCGTGATCAATTCGGCCGTGCTCGTGGCGATCGGCATCCTCTTCCACCGCTTCTCGGGCCACAGCTACCCGCACCGCGCCCGCGCGATCGAGGGCAAGCCGCCGGTTCCGGCGCCGGTGGGGGTGCAGATGGCGGATATCGACGCCGCGCTCGAGGATTTCGGCGAGACCTTCGACATCAGCCGCGAGGATCTGGCGCTGCTGCTCGAGCGCGCCGAGGTGCATGCGGCGGCGCGGGTGGGGAAGGGGTAGCGGGCTACGGCTTCGGCAGCGGTGATGGCGGTTTTGGGGTGGGGAGCGGACGTACTTAATCCTCCCTGCGGCGAAGCCATGGGGAGGGGGACCATGCGAAGCATGGTGGAGGGGTGCGTGCAGCCGAACTCGGCGTATGACCTCCCGCACCCCTCCACCAC
>NZ_LNSB01000052.1 GCF_001468285.1 Sphingopyxis sp. HIX
AATCCTCCCTGCGGCGAAGCCGTGGGGAGGGGGAGCGAGCGGAAAGAAGGAACGCGCGGGGCGCGTTGCTTCCCGCGAGCCCGAAGGGTGGTGGAGGGGTCGACGCCATAAACTCGGCTCAAGGCCGCCACCCCTCCACCATGCTTCGCATGGTCCCCCTCCCCATCGCTTCGCGACAGGGAGGATTAGGATGGCAGCCACCGCCCGATACCGGCCGTCGCCGCCGCCGCAACAAAACCGCTTTCCTAATAAATCGCGCTATGGTCTATCATTGCGGATGACGCATATTCCTCCGCCAGGGCCACCAACGGCGGCCGTGCTAACGCCTTGTTCGCACGCGCGATGGGGCGTCAACTTAGTCAACTTCCGCGGCGCAAGAACGGCGATCCGCCGGACCGCTCCGCTACCCCTGCAGCCGCAGCGCCACGTCGCTGACAAAGCGCGCATCGTCGCCATCGGCGAGCCGCGGCGCCTCGGCCGCGATCGCGCCGAGCAGATCGGTCAGCGGTTCGACCTCGCTCTTGTGGTAATTGCCGAGCACATGGCCGGTGACGCGGTCCTTGGTCCCCGGGTGGCCGATGCCGATGCGCACGCGGCGGAAATCGTCGCCGATATGCTGGATCATGCTGCGGATGCCGTTGTGCCCCGCCGCCCCGCCGCCCTGCTTGACCTTGATCTTCATGGGCACGAGGTCGAGCTCGTCGTAGAAGACGGTGACGTCCTGCGGCGTCAATTTATAGAAATCGAGCGCAGCGCGCACGCTGCGGCCGCTTTCGTTCATGAAGGTGCCGGGTTTCAGGATCAGGACGCGGTGGCGCCCGATGCGGCCGTCCTGCAGCCAGCCCTGGAATTTCTTCGCCGGGGCGGGAAAGCCGTGCATGTCGGCGATGACGTCGGCGGCCATGAAGCCGACATTGTGACGATGCATCGCATATTGGGGCCCGGGATTGCCGAGGCCGACCCAGAGCTGCATGGCAGTGCCTTTCTCCAGGTCCGGAAGGGGCCGCCTCCGCGAGGGAAGGCGGCCCGATCAGGGTCAGGCTTCTTCGGCGGTTTCGCCGTCATCCTTGGTCGTGTCGCCGCCGCTGGACTTCAGCGCCGACGGGGCGACGATCGTCGCGATGGTGAAATCGCGGTCGGTGATCGCGCTCTCGCTGCCCTTGGGCAGGGTCACGTGGCTGATGTGGATCGAATCGCCGACGTCGAAGCCGGTGACGTCGATCGAGATGTCGTCGGGGATCTTGTCCGCGTCGCAGACCAGTTCCAGCTCGTGACGAACGATGTTCAGCACGCCGCCACGCTTCAGGCCCGGCGAGGCTTCTTCGTTGGCGAAGATCACCGGAACCGCGACATTGACCTTGGCATCCTTGCTGATGCGCAGGAAGTCGGCGTGGATCGGGCGATCCTTGACCGGGTGGAAGGCGACGTCCTTGGGCAGCGTGCGGATCTGCTTGCCGCCGACGTCGATCATCACGACCGAGTTCATGAAGTGACCCGTCATCAGCTGCTTCATCAGCAGCTTTTCTTCGACGTGGATCATCAGGGGTTCTTCCTTGCCGCCATAGACGACGGCGGGGACGCGGCCATTGCGACGCAGGTCACGCGAGGCTCCCTTGCCTCCGCGTTCGCGCGTCTCGGCCGTCAGCGTCAGCTGATCGCTCATATATATTCTCCGAGTACGGTTACACAGTTCCGCCACGCCTCCAGGGATGACCATGACGGAAGCGCGGGCGCATAGCGGGGAAGCGGCGGAAATGCAAGCGCCGCTGCGCGGCCGCGCCTGGCTCAGGCGTCGCCCGCCAGCGCGAAGGTCACCGACACGCGCGTGCCCTTGCCGACCTCGCTCTCGATATCGAGCTGGCCCTGGTGCCGTTCGCTGATGTGCTTGACGATCGCGAGGCCCAGCCCGGTGCCGCCGACCGAGCGGCTGCGCGCCTCGTCGACGCGGTAGAAACGCTCGGTCAGGCGCGGCAGATGGTCGGGCGCGATGCCTTCGCCCTCGTCGCGCACCGCCAGCCGCGCGCGCGGGCCTTCGCGCAGCAGTTCGACGGTCACCGGGGTGTCGGGGCGGCCATATTTCATCGCGTTGGAGATGATATTGTGCGCGAGCTGGCCGAGCTGTGCCTCGTCTCCCAGCATCGGCAGCGGTTCGGTATCGAAGCTCGCGACCACATCCTTGGCGCGCGGATGCTCGCTGTCCTTGAGCTGCGCGATCGTCGTGCGCACGATCGCGGACAGGTCGACCGGGGTGGTCGGGCGGCGGAAGCGGTCGGCCTCGACGCGCGAGATCGAGAGCAGGTCGATCACCAGCTGCTGCATCCGTCGCGCCTCGCGCTCGATGATCGACAGGAACCGGTGCCGCGTCGCGCCGTCGGCCTCGTCTTTCATGTCCTGCAGCGTCTCGACATAGCCGAGGATCGCGGCGAGCGGGGTGCGGAGTTCGTGGCTGGCGTTGGCGACGAAGTCCGAGCGCATGCGGTCGGCGGCGTCGATCGCCGAACGGTCGGACAGGAAAATGATCCGCTCGCCCCCCGACAGAGCGGCGATGTGCATCGTCCAGCGCTGCCCCGGGCGCGGAAAATCGGCGAGATGGATTTCCTGCAGCGTATCGGGGCTTCCCGCCGCGGCCAGCGCGTCGATCGCGCCGGGGTGGCGGATCGCGGTGCGGATGTCGGCGCCGACGATATGCCGCCCCAGCAGGCGGATCGCGGCGTCGTTGGCGATGGTGACGATATGGTCGTCGGTGCCGATCAGCGGCTCGCGCTCCTGATCGGCCCAGCGCGCGAAATCGGGATGGCGCAGCAGCGATCCGGGCAATGCGGGCAGGGGCTCGGCCGGGATTTCTCCGGTGGTTCCCGCCATCGTGTCGGGCGCCGCGCCATGGACGACCAATATCGCGGCGATGCCCGCGACCGCCAGGATCGCGATCGTGAGCGCGTCGCCGCCGGCGAGCATCGCGAAAATCGCCGCGATGGCGACCAGGGTCAGCGCCACGACGAGGCTGGAGAGTCGGTCGAACATCGGCGCTCCGCCTCGCATGAAGCGGGGGCGGCGCGCAAGCGGCTTTACGGTGATTAACGCTCGGTTCGCGAATGTCCCGAAACGGGAAGCGCGGCGGCGCGCGCGGTCTTTTGCTTTTCCTTGGGCTTTTGGTGGTTTATGCGCCGGTCATGGACGAACAGGATCAGCCGACTGGCGCGGGGGCGCCCGAAACCGCCGATGGCATCGAGGGTGTGCCGACGCGTCGCCGCGCGCTGATGCTCGGTGCGGTCGGCGTCTCGGCGGCGCTGACGATTCGTCCGGCCTTCGCGCAGACCGCGGTGTCGGTGATGAACTGTCAAATCCCGGTTCCCGACGTGTCGGGCGCGGGCAAATATATCGACGCCAAGGGCAATCTGGTCGCTGCCGGCACGCAGGGCGCCTTCCCGGGCTCGCCGCGGCCGTTCACCGGCGAGGAAGTGAAGCGGGCTTTCCGCGGCCAGACGCTGCCCGGCACCAGCTACAACCAGTCGCAGGCCTACCTCCAATATATCCGGCGCTTGCAGGCGGGGCAGAGCGGCTTTACCTGCTTCGCATCGATCCAGATGCCGCGCTGATCATCGCTCCCCCGATCGGGCGATGCGCGGCATCGCAGACAAAGGGACGGATGTGAAACTAGCTTCGCTCAAGGGTGGCCGCGACGGCCGGCTCGTCGTCGTTTCGGACGACCTCGCATGGTATGCCGACGCCGGGCAGATCGTCCCGACATTGCAGGCGGCGCTCGACAATTGGGCCTATGCCGCGCCGCGGCTGGCCGCGCTGGCCGAGGACCTCAACCACGACGCGATCCCCAAGGAGCGCTTCCACGAGCGCGACGCCGCCTCGCCGCTGCCGCGCGCCTATCAATGGGCCGACGGCAGCGCCTATGTGAACCATGTCGCGCTGGTACGGCAGGCGCGCGGCGCCGAAATGCCCGACAGCTTCTGGCACGATCCGCTGATGTACCAGGGCGGCAGTGACGCCTTCCTCGCGCCGCGCGACCCGATCCCGCTCGGCGACCCCGCCTGGGGCTGCGACATGGAGGCCGAGGTGGTGGTGGTGACCGGCGACGTGCCCGCGGGCATCGACCCTGTGGCGGCGCGCGACCATATCCTGCTCGTCGGGCTCACCAACGACGTGTCGCTGCGCGGGCTGATCCCGGCCGAACTCGCGAAGGGTTTCGGCTTCTTCCAGTCGAAACCGTCGAGCGCGATGTCGCCGGTATTCGTCACCCCCGATGTGCTCGGTGACCGGTGGAAGGGCGGCAAGCTGCACGGCACGCTCTCGGTCGATCTCAACGGCCAGGCGCTCGGCCGCGCCGATGCGGGGGTCGACATGACCTTCGATTTCGGCGCGCTGATCGCCCATGCGGCGAAGACGCGCGATCTGGGCGCCGGGACGATCATCGGGTCGGGCACGGTGTCGAACCGCGACGCCGACGGCGGTCCGGGCAAGCCGATTGCGCAGGGCGGCCTCGGCTATTGCTGCCTCGCCGAAGTGCGCACGGTCGAGACCATCCTCGAGGGCGAGCCCAAGACGCCGTTCATGCAGAAGGGCGACACCGTGCGCATCTGGATGGACGACGACCGCCACCACAGCATCTTCGGCGCGATCGAACAGACCGTCGGCTAACCGTCGCCGACGGCCGCGGTGCCGGCGTTGCGGGCTCCCGGCGAACACGGGAGCCGCGCAACGGTTATTTGTTGACGAGTGCGTCCGAAAGCGAACAGGCGGCCGGGCCCAGGATCACGATGAACAGGCACGGCAGGATGAATAGGATCAGCGGCACGGTCATGATCGCGGGCAGGCGCGCGGCCTTTTCCTCGGCGCGCATCATGCGTTCGTTGCGGAATTCGGCCGAAAGGACGCGCAGCGCGCTGGCGAGCGGCGTGCCGTATTTCTCGGTCTGGATCATGGTCGTGACCACGCCCTTCACCGATTCCAGGTTCACGCGGTAAGCGAGATTCTCGAAGGCTTGCCGGCGTTCGGTGAGGAAGCCGAGCTCGATCGAGGTCAGCGCGAATTCCTCGCCCAGTTCGGGATAGGCGCGGCCCAGTTCCTTGGCGACGCGGCTGAAGGCGGCGTCGACGGTCAGGCCGGCTTCGGCGCAGATGACGAGCAGGTCGAGCGCGTCGGGCAGGCCCTTGCGGACCGCGTCGGTGCGCTTGGTGCGCTTGTTGTCGACGAACAGGTCGGGCGCCTTGTAGCCGAGCACCAGCGCCGCCATCAGCGCGCCCGCGCGCTTGACCGGGGTCAGGTCGGGCCACATGTCGATGCCATAGATCAGGAACGCGGCGAGGCCGCCGAGCACGATCGGCATGATCAGGCGGCCGAAGATCACCGCGACGGCGAGGTCCTTCGAACGGATGCCGGCCTGTGCCAGCTTCTGCTGCACATCCTTGATCTGGTCTTCCTGCAGCACCTGCAGCTTGCCCAGGAAGGTGCGCATCTTGTCGGCGGTCTGGTTCTTGCGAACCAGCTTCGCGCGGCGCTTCGCGGTCGAGGCGGTGATGCCGGCCTTCAGCTGTTCGCGGCGTTCGTTGAGCGCCTTCACGCGCTTCGCCATCGGATCGCGGACGGTCAGCGCGCCATAGAGCGCGACGAGGACCGCGCCGACGCCGACCGCAGCGAGCACGGTACCGATCCAGACGACGTCGATGCCCATCAGCTTCGGACCGCTGGTGGCCCCGGTGAAGGCGGCGAGGAGCAGAGTGCTGTTCATTCGTCCGCTCCCGTCAGATTTCGAAGCTGATCATGCGCGCCATGATGAAGGCGCCGATGCTCATCCAGACGAGTCCGCCGAGCCCCGTGACGATCAGCCGCTGTTCGGAGAAGAAGCCCGCGAGATATTCGGGGTTCATCGTCCAGACGATGCCGAACACGAAGAAGGGCAGGGCGCCGACGATATAGGCCGATGCCTTGGCTTCCGACGACATGGCGCGGATCTTGAGCTTCATCTGCGCGCGCTTGCGCAGCACGTCCGACAGGTTCGCCAGCGTTTCCGCCAGGTTACCGCCCGTTTCGCGCTGGATCGCGATGGTGATGCAGAAGAACTGGAACTCGGGCGTGCCGAGCATCTCGGCCGATTCCTGGAGCGCAGCTTCCATCGTGTTGCCGATGCGGATGCGCTCGACCACGCCCTTGAATTCCTCGCCGACCGGTCCCGGCAGTTCCTGGCTGACGACCTGGAAGGTCTCGGTCACCGGAAGGCCCGATTTCAGGCCGCGAACGAGCAGATCGATCGCGTCGGGAAAGCGCGTGTTGAACTTGGCGACGCGCTTCTTGATGAGGCTGCCGACGACGAAATAGGGCAGGCCAATCGCCGCGAAGGCGCCGATCATCGCAGCGAGCAACAGGGGGCTGCGGATTGCAATCAGCAGGCCCGCCGTGACGACGAAAATCACCATCGACGCCATCATATACTGGCTGACGGTCCACGTCTTTCCGGTCCGCCGCAGCCGCTTTTCCATCTCTTCGCGGCGCGGCATCAGGCTCGACAGGTTCGTTCCGCCCTTGCTGCTCGATGCCTGGATCGTCTTGCGCATCTGCGCGGCGACGACCGCCTCGGTCGAGGCGGCATGCCGGTCCTTGACCATCGCGAGGCGCCGCGACTTGGCCTTGCCGGCCGACGGGCCGCCGAGCAGGATCACGAGCATCGTGAAGGCCAGGAAGGCGCCGCCGATGATGAGGATGACTGACAGATCCATGATGCGATTTCGTCCGCTTCTAGTCCATGGCTGGCGGCGGCCGGACTAGCCGGCCGCAGTCACGCTTATTTCTTTTTCAGGATCACGCCGCCGATGCCGCCGATCTTGCCGAGCAGCGAGCCGCCCGACTTGGCCTTGGCTTCGGGCTTCGGCGCTTCCTCTTCGGCGTCGGCGCCGTCGAGGATCAGGCGCATCAGCCCGTTCCACACCTGGCTCGACTTGGTGCCCTTGCAGATTTCGGCATAGGATTTGCCGAGCTTCGCCGACTGGCTGACCAGCTTGGGGTCGAACGGAATGGTGATGTCGATGGGGCGCTCGATCGAGGATTCGAACTCCTTGCGCGACAGTTCGCCCACCGCATTCTGGAACTTGTTCGCGACCAGGATCACGCGCGCGCCGGGGACATTCTGCTTGAACCACGACAGGATACGGATGGTGTCGCGCGCCGAGGCGAGCGTGACGTCGCTGACCAGCAGGATCGTCCCCGCTTCCGACACCAGGTGCGGGAAGGGGATCAGCACGTGGCGCGGGATGTCGACGATCGTCATCTCGAACGCGTTGCGCAGTTCCTCTTCGAGCTGGAAGAACGCCGAACCATCGGTCAGCACCGGCTGGTGGATCGGCGCCTCCGCCGACAGCAGGCTGAGCTTGTCCGACGCGCGCACCATCGCGCGCTCGATGAACAGTCCGTCGATGCGGCTGGGATTGTCGATCGCGTCGATCAGCCCGCGGCCGGGTTCGAGGTCGAGCGTCAGCGCGCCGGTGCCGAAATGCACGTCGAGGTCGAGCAGCGCGGTCTGGCGGCCGGCCTGTTCGCTCATCGCCCAGGCGAGCGAGGTCGACACCAGCGACGCGCCGACGCCGCCGCGCACGCCGACCACCGCCATCATGTGATGCGGCTTGTCGTCGACCATGTCGGCATGCTTGGGCGCCGACAGCATCGCCTGCGCCATGGTCAGCGATTCGCGGACCTGGTCGAGCGACAGCGGCTTGAGCAGATAATCCTGGATCCCGCTCGACAAGAGGTCGCGGTACAGGCGGACGTCGTTGACCTGGCCCGCGGCGATCACCACCGTGCCGGGTTCGCAGACTTCGGCCAGCGCGTTGATGTCGTTGATCGGGTCGCCCGATTCGGACATGTCGACGAACAGGATGTTCGGGCTCGCCGAGACCGAGAGCGACTGGACCGCATTGCGCAGCCCGCCCTTGTTGCACTTCTCGATCGGCCAGCCCATGTCGTTGGCGGCGGCGCGGATCAGCTCCAGCGTGTCGTCGTCGCAGACGAAGGCGTTGAACGGTTCGCGCAGCCCGGCTGCTTTGAAAGGCGCGTTCACTGGCTGCCTCCTTCGCTGGTCGAGACGGCCTTGAGCGCCCCGGCCCCCGTCGGCGGCTTTTCGCGATAAGTTTTGATCGCGCGCGTAGCGGTGCTGGGGTCGTAATTCGCGTCGCTCGATCCCTTGATCAGGTCATTGGGGTCGGCGACCATCGCGGCGAGGTTGCTGTTCGTCGCGCAGCCATAGTTGGCCGAGGTCGAATTGGTGAAGTTGACCGACGATTTGCTCGACCAGTCGGGGCAGCCCGGGACATGCGCCGAGGCGCGCGTCACGACGACGCGGACGCTGCCCTGCGGCACGACGCCCGTGGTCACCGGAACCGCATCGCTCATCAGCAGGCCGCGGCGCTCGACCATCGAACGGATCGTCGCATGCGCGCTGCCCGAGCCATAGGGCGAGGGATCCTCGACCGCGATGCGGTCGCCGTAACGCACGCCCATCGCGTCGAGCCAGCCCTGCAGGCGGCCTTGTTCGCTCGGCGGCAACTCGCCGCCGCTGGTCGCGACGTCGAATTGATAGATCGAGTTGCGCACGAGCGGCTGGTGCACCGAATCGAGGCTGGCGTTGGTGTGGGCGGTGCCGGTGCATCCGGCGATCGTCGTCGCCAGCGCCAGCACGGTCCAAGTTGCGATCTTTTTCATACCCTTGCTCCTGAAAACCAGCGCGTCACTTGATGCTGAAACCCGGCGACACCTCGGCCCCGCCGCGCAGGCGGTCCGCGTCGGCCGGCGACGTCTCGAGCCGCGGCTTGGGCCGGTCGCCGCCGGTCACGCCGTTGCTGGTCTGGCCGAGCAGCAGGCGCGACAGGTCGTTCGAGTCCTGGAAGGCGTCGGTCGGCAACTTGATTTCGTTCGCCGACACCGGCTGCACCAGATAGGGCGTCACGACGATCACCAGCTCGGTCTCGCCGCGGCGGAAGCTGTCCGACTTGAACAGCATGCCGAGCAGCGGCACGTCGCCGAGGCCGGGCATCTTGTCGATCGCGCCGATCGAGCGGTTGTTCATCAGGCCCGCGATCATGAAGCTTTCGCCCGAGCCGAGTTCCACCGTGGTCTCGGCGCGGCGCACGGTCAGCGCGGGAACCTGGAAGCCGTCGAGCTCGATCGCCCCCTCGGTCGACAGTTCGGACACTTCGGGGCGCACGCGCAGGCTGATGCGGCCGTTCGACAGCACCGTGGGCGTATAGGCAAGGCTGACGCCATATTTGCGATATTCGATCGTCGTACCCGCGAAATTGCCCGGGATCGGAACCGGGAATTCGCCGCCCGCGAGGAAGTCGGCGGTTTCGCCCGAAATCGCGGTCAGGTTGGGCTGCGCCAGCGTCGCGACCAGGCCCGATCGCTCGCCGATATCGAGCGAGGCGATCAGGTCGAGCCCGAACAGGCGGCCCGCGCCCGCCAGGCTGCGAACGCCGGCCGGGGTGGTGATGCCATATTCGGTGCCGAGCGTGGTCGAGCCGATGGGCTGCCCCGTGACCGGGTCATAAGGCCGCGGAACGGGGCTGCCGGGGAAAACCGCGGTCGGCGCCGTGGGATAGTTGATGGTGCCGGCGCTGCGGCCGCTGAACACGCCGCCCAGGAAGCCGTTGCCGAGCGCGCTGTCGCGGTCGCGGGTCAGCAGGTTGCCGCTGATTTCCTTGACCAGCGAACGGTTCACCTCGGCGATGCGGACCTGCAAATTGACCTGCAGCGGCGTCGCGGTGCGCAGGCGCGAAAGCACCTTGGTACCGTCACCGACAAAGGCCTGGACCAGGCGTTCGGCCTCGGCGGCGTCGTCGGGCGACTGGACCGTCCCGGTCAGCAGCACGAAGCCGTTCATCGTGTTCGCCGACACCTTGGCGTCGGGCATCGCCAGCGCGAGCATCTGGTCGATGGTCTCGATATTGTTGCCGACGCGCGCGACGGTCGAATAGACGACCCGGCCGCTGGCATCGGTGGCATAGATGCTCGTCTCGCCCGGCGCCTTGCCGAAGATATAGAGCTGGCGGCTCGACCGGACCTGGACGTCGGCGACCTTGTCGTCGGCGACGAAGATGTCGGTCATCGCGGTGGGCAGGCTGATCAGGCGGCCGCGCCCGACCGACAGGTCGACGCTGCTGCTCGCATTCTGGACCGCCTGCGCCGAAGCTTGCTGGCCGGGGGCGGACACCAGGGTCGCCGCGACCAGGCCGATGGCCAGGGTGCGGGCCAGCGCCGCTGCCTTGAAATTGGCTTTGCTCTTCATCTTACTTACCCCCAACCGGAACTTCGGTCACCTGGCCGCCGCGCGTGACGCGCACGACGGGACCGCGGGGGGCCGCCGGCGCGGCGCCGCCCATGGGCACCGATGCCCCTCCAGAGAAATTCTGCTGCGGCTTCGGCTGCGACACGCGGCCGCTGACCGGAACCCAGAAGCGCGATACGTCGCCGCCGGTCGTCGCCGAGGCACGGCCCGAGGTCGGGCGCCCGGCGGCTTCGGCCATCATCTTCTTTTCGGCGGCCGTGCCGCCCTTGGTCGGCACGTTGACCGCGCCCGAGGCGATGGCGGCGTCGAGTTCGCCGGCGCTGTCGGCCAGCGGGCGCAGCGCAAGCGACAGCTTGCCCATGCCCTGCGCGACCGCGATGCGTTCGGCGATCTCGGGCGTCGCTTCCAGCGTTACCGAGCCGAAGGTGCGGACCGGCGTCTTGCCCGTCTCGTCCTCGGCGTCATAGCGCTGGTCGGTGGCGAGCACGCGGACGTTGTTGACGATCGTCTCGGCGGTGTACAACTGGTCATCGGGATAGCTGCCGCCTTCCTTGACCTCGATCTCCTGCGCCAGCACTACGTCGACGCGGTCGCCCGGGAAGACGAAGCCGGCGACGCCCTGTTCCTGGCTGACCTTGACCGTCACCGCGCGCATGCCCGGGCCGAGCGCCGCGGCGAGGAAGCCGCGGTCGCCGGGATGGACGAGCGCACCCTGCGTCAGCGGCTGGCCGGCGGTGATCGGATAGCGCACCACCGTGCCGACCAGGTTGTTCACCTCGGTCTTTTCCTTCAGGAAGTAGGCCTTTTCGACCAATTCCTTGGGCCAAGGCTGGAAACGGAAGCTGTCGGGGCCGATGATCGTCCCGACCGGCAGCTGGCGCGTGGCGACCAGGATCATCGGACCCTGGGCCTCCGGTGCCGCGGCTGCGCGTGCCTGCGGCGTCGATGCGCCACGCATCATCTGGTTGACCCCGAACGCTGCACCGATCGCAATGATCAGCGCGCCGACGATCAGCATAATCTTTCGCGTATCCATGACGATTTTTCGCCTCCTGCACTCGCCAGACGCGGCGGTGCTTGCCCTCAACTCGACCCGATAACCTGAAACTGGTTAAGATATTGTTGGTGAAGCGCCCAAAGGCCCGCGGCCGCGATGGCGACCCCGTATGGCACCTCCGGCTTGTCCTTCGGACGCGTGATGATCTGGTGCACCAGCATGGCCGCCGACACCGCGGCGCCGGCCAGCGCCATCACCATCAGCGCCTGCGTGGCGATGCCCGTGGGTATCCACAAAAACACGGCAAAGACGTTCTTCACGTCGCCGCCGCCCATCGCGCCCAGCGCATAGAGCAACAGGAAAAAGGCGAAAGTCGCGGCCGCGACCCCCATCACGATCGTGACGTCGGGCCACGGCGACCAGCCGGCGAGATACCAGAAGGGAATGGCAAAGGCGGCGATCAGGCCGTTCAGCCCGTTCGAAATCTCGCGCCAGCGCAGGTCGCTGATCGCCGAGCAGGCCATCAGGATCGCCGCGAGCGTCATCAGGATCAGCAGGGTGACATGGCCGGCCATGGCGCCTGTCCCTAGAGATCATGGCTTACCAAATGGTAACCATGTTCCGCCGCGGCCGGCTTGCAATCCGTCCGCCAGCCGATATGCGCCGGGCATGGCCACCGCTCCCCCTTCGGACATCGATGTGCTGATCGTCGGCGCCGGCATCGCGGGGGCGAGCCTCGCCGCCGCGCTGGCGCCGCACCGCGCGGTGCTGATGATCGAGGGCGAGGATATGCCCGGCTATCACGCCACCGGGCGGTCGGCCGCCTTCTGGCAGGAAAGCTATGGCGGAGTTGGGGTGCAGCCGCTGACGGCCGCGTCGTTCGGCGCGCTCGCGCATCCCGACCCCGGCTTTTCGGATCGACCGTTCCTGCTGCCGCGCACGGCGCTGATGATCGGGCGCCGCGACGAGGCCGCCGCGGTCGATGCCTTTGTGGCAGAGTTCGGTGCGCAGCGGGTTGAAGTATCGCGCCTTTCGGCGGCCGAGCTGGCCGGACGGATCGATGGGCTGCGGCCCGAATGGAGCGAAGGCGCCTATGAGCCATCGTGCCGCGACATCGACGTCGGAGGGTTGCACGCGGCCTATCTGCGCGCGGCGAAGCGGGCCGGCGCACAACTGGCTGTGCGGACACGATTGGTGAGCGTGCGGCGCACGGCCAGTGGATGGGCGGTCGAAACGGCGCAGGGGACGATCCGCGCGGCGGTGATCGTCAATGCCGCCGGCGCCTGGGCCGACGAAATCGCGGTCGCCTGCGGCGCGGCGCCGGTCGGCATCCAGCCCTATCGCCGCACGCTGGCACAGGTCCGGCTGAGCGTCCCGACCCCTGCCGCGTTGCCACTGATCGGCCACGTCGGCGGGGATTTCTATTTCAAGGGTGAGGGCGAAGGCCGCATCTGGCTGAGCCCGCACGACGAAACACCCAGTGATCCGTGCGATGCGGCGCCCGAGGAGATCGACGTCGCGCTCGCGATCGACCGGCTGCAGTCGGTGGTCGACTGGCCGGTCGCCGCGGTGGAGCGCAAGTGGGCGGGGCTGCGCAGCTTCGCGCCCGACCGGCTGCCCGTGTTCGGTCCCGATCCCGCGGTGCCCGGTTTCTTCTGGTGCGCGGGGCAGGGCGGGTTCGGCATCCAGACCGCGCCGGCGATAGCCGCCCTTGCCGCCGCGCAGCTCGGCGCGCTCGCACCGGCTGGGGCCATCGCCGCGATCGATCCGGTCGTCTATGCGCCGTCGCGCTTCGCCTGATACCCCCATCGACCCGCTTGCGCGCGGCTGCGGGCGGGCTAACATGGGTTAGCCGCACGGACCGGCGGCCTAATGTTTGGAGGATATCCATGGCCCATTATTTCGAGATCAAGCAGAACAAGGCCGGCGAATATGTCGCCTATTTCAAATATAACAGCGAGACGATGTTCTGGACCGAGGGCTATTCGAGCAAGGCGTCCGCGGTGAACGCCATCGAATCGATCAAGAAAAACGGTCCCGGCGCCGAGACCAAGGAAGCCGAATAAGCGCTCTGGTGCGGGCGCCTCAGCGCGCCCGCGCCTTTCGCATGACTTCCAGCGCGGCGTCGCTCGCCAGCTGGTCGGCCATCTCGTTGTCGGGATGGCCCGCGTGGCCCTTGACCCACAGCCACTCGATATCGTGGCGCTTCGCCTCGGCGACCAGTCGCTGCCACAGGTCGGCGTTGGCCACGGGTTTCTTCGCTGCGGTCTTCCAGCCGTTCTTCTGCCAGCCGAACACCCACTTCGTGATCCCGTCGCGGACATAGACGCTGTCGGTTGACAGCTCTACCTTGCACCGGCGCTTCAGCGCCGCCAGCGCCTCGATGGCCGCCATCATCTCCATGCGGTTGTTCGTCGTGTCGGGTTCGCCGCCGGACAAGGTCTTCACGACATCGCCCCAGCGCAGCACCGCGCCCCAGCCGCCCGGCCCCGGATTGCCCTTGCAAGCGCCGTCGGTCGCGACGATCACCGTCTTGCCCTCGCTCATGCGGCGGCGAACAGGTCGGCGGCGTCGGAGGCCTGGTAACGGCGCAACCGTTCGAGGAAGGGCGAAGGATCCTTGCGCGTCACCAGCGCATCGGCGGGGGTGTGGATCCAGTCGTGCGCGCGGGTGAGCAGGAAGCGCAGCGAGCAACCGCGCGCGAGCAGCGGCAGCGCTTCGCGTTCGGCATCGCTCAGAGCGATTTTTTCGCCATAACCGGCCATCAGCGCGCCGGCGCGGGCGCGGTCGCATGACTTGCCGTCGCTCGAAAAGGTCCAGGACGCGTGGGTGACCGCGACGTCATAGGCGCGATAGTCGGTCGCGGCGAAATAGAAGTCGATGAGACCCGTCACCTCCTCGCCCAGCATCAGCACATTGTCGGGAAAGAGGTCGGCGTGGACGACATGCGCAGGCAGGTCGGTCGGCCAGCGGGCATCCAGATAGTCGAGTTCGGCGGCGACGACGTCGGCCAGCCCCGGCCGTACCGCGTCGAGGTCGCCCGTCGCCTCGGCAATGGCGCGCCAGTGGCGATGCCCCATGCTGTTCTCGCGCCCGCCCTTATAGCCCGCCAGCGCGTGGTGCATGCCGCCGAGCGCGGCGCCTGCCGACTGGCACTGGCCCGCGGTCGGCTTGGTCAGCGAAATCCCCGGCAGGAACTGGATGATGCACGCGGCGCGGCCCGCGATCCGCTGGATCGCTTCGCCGCCGCGGTCGCGGATCATCGCGGGCACCGCGCAGCCGCTCGCCGCCAGATGCGCGAGCAGGTCGACGAAGAAGGGCAGGTCGCCGACGCTGACGCGCTTTTCGTAGAGCGTCAGGATGAAGCGCCCGCCGCTCGTTTCGAGCAGGAAATTGCTGTTCTCGACCCCCTCGGCGATACCCTTGCACGACACCACGGTCCCGATGTCGTAACGGGCGACGAGCGCGGCGAGATCGTCGGGATCGACTTCGGTATAGACGGCCATCAGGCGGCTGCGGGTTCGAGGCCGCGCGGCAGCTTGAAGATCATATTTTCCTCGGCGATCACCACGACTTCCTCGTTGATCGGCCGCTGTGCCGCGATCGCGTCGATCACCTCGCGCACCAGCGTTTCGGGCGCACTCGCGCCCGCGGTGATGCCCAAAGTGCCGATATCGGCCAGCCACGCCGGGTCGACGTCGGTGCCGCGCTGGACCAGGTGCGCGGGGGTGCCCAGTCGCTCGGCCGCCTCGACGAGCCGCAGGCTGTTCGAGCTGTTGGGCGCGCCGATCACGATCATCCGGTCGCAGCGCCCGGCGATCGCCTTCACCGCTTCCTGCCGGTTCGAGGTGGCGTAGCAGATATCCTCGCCGCGCGGCCCGGCGATCGCCGGGAAGCGGTGCTGGAGCGCCGCGATGATGTCGCGCGTGTCGTCGACCGACAGCGTCGTCTGGGTGAGGAAGGACAGCTTCCCGGCATCGGCCGGCGCCAGTGCGGCGACGTCGTCGACCGATTCGACCAGCGTCATCGCGCCCTCGGGCAGCTGGCCGAGGGTGCCGACGACTTCGGGGTGGCCGGCGTGGCCGACGAAGATGATGTGGCGCCCGGCCTCGTTCGCGCGCTCGGCCTGCCGGTGGACCTTCGACACGAGGGGGCAGGTCGCGTCGATATAGTCGAGCCCGCGCGCCTCGGCCTTGGCGGGCACTGCCTTGGGCACGCCGTGCGCGCTGAACACGACGGGGACGCCGTCGGGCACCTGGTCGAGCGATTCGACGAAAATCGCGCCTTTTGCCTTCAGCGTGTCGACGACATAGCGGTTGTGGACGATCTCGTGCCGGACATAGACCGGCGCGCCATAGCGTTCGATCGCCAGCTCGACGATGCGGATCGCGCGGTCGACGCCGGCGCAGAAACCGCGCGGCGCCGCGATCAAAACCTTGAGTTCCGCCGCTTCGCCGCGCTTTGCGGGGGGCAGGGGGTGGGGAGCGTTCATCTTGCGCGCGCTCTAGCGCAGCATGGCATATGGGGTAAAGCGGCTTGTCCGTGTTGCGCCTCGTTCATCCCCCCGATAAGAAGCGGCGCGCATGGAGCAGGGATCATTCGTCCTCGTCGCTCCGGCCCAGTTGGAAAGCCTGCCTCTATGAATCGCATTTCGTCCCCGCCCTTCAAGTTTTTCGCCGTCCTGTGCGGCACGGCGGCCATGGCGACGGTGGCGGGCTGCGCGAAGGACAACGAGCTCGACCTGTCGGGCGGCGTCGGCATCACCGCGACGCGCTCGGCGTGCCCCGCGGTCGCGGTGCCGATGCACACCGGCGACGTCACTTTGTTCGACCCCGCCACGAGCCGCGACGCGGCGGCGATCGACGTGGTGGCGGCGATCACCAACCTGACCCCGCAGTGCAACGATAGCGGCGAGAAGGTCTATCAGCTCGCCAGCTTCGACGTCGTCGCGACGCGCCGCGACGCCGGCCCGGCGCGCTCGGTCACCATCCCCTATTTCTCGACCGTGGTGCAGGGCGGCACCGCCGTCGTCGCCAAGCGGCTCGGTAACGTCACCGTGACCTTCGCCGACGGCCAGACCCGCGGCTCGGGTCGTGCGCAGGCATCGGCCTATGTCGACCGCGCCGCCGCGACCTTGCCCGCCGACATCATGGAACGCATCACGCGCCGCCGTAAAGCCGGCGACCAGGATGCCGCGGTCGATCCGCTGAGCGTCCCCGAGGTCCGCGCCGCGGTGCAGCGTGCCAGCTTCGAATTGCTCGTCGGCTTCCAGCTGACGCAGGACCAGCTCGAATATAACGTCCGACGATAATCCTGCGGCGGCGCGCCTTCGCGCCGTTCGCCTCGTTTCGCCCTGCGGCGCCACCGGGCGACGCAGGGCTTTTCGCGTTGCCCAAGCTGTTATAGGGCGCGCGCCAGCACTATGATCAAAGATAGGCCCAAGCCCGTGACCCTGTTCAGCCGTTTCACCGACCATATCGGCACCGCTCTCGACGCCCTGTCCGCGAAAGGCGCAATCCCCGCCGGTCTCGACCGCGGATCGATCAGCGTCGAACCGCCGCGCGATCCGGCGCATGGCGATGTCGCCACCAACGCCGCGATGGTGCTGTCGAAGCCCGCGGGCATGAATCCGCGTGCGCTCGCCGACCTGCTCGTCGTCGAACTCGGCACGCTGGACGAGGTGATCGAGGCGAGCGTCGCGGGGCCCGGCTTCATCAACCTCCGTCTCGCCGACGACAGCTGGCGCGCCGAACTGGCGCTGATCCACGCCGATGCCGGCGATTACGGCCGCTCGGCGATGGGCGCGGGGCGCACCGTCAACGTCGAATATGTCTCGGCCAATCCCACCGGGCCCATGCACGTCGGCCATTGCCGCGGCGCGGTCGTCGGCGACGCGCTCGCCGCGCTACTCGAATATGCCGGGCACAAGGTGATCCGCGAATATTATGTCAACGACGCGGGTGCGCAGGTCGACGTCCTCGCGCGCTCGGTGCACATGCGCTACCGCGAGGCGCTGGGCGAGGATGTCGGCGCGATCCCCGACGGGCTCTATCCCGGCGATTATCTGATCCCGGTCTCGCAGAAGCTGGCGACCGAATATGGCGACCGCTTCGCCCGAGCCCCCGAAAGCGCCTGGCTCGGCCTGTTCCGCGCCGAGGCGGTGAGCGCGATGATGGACATGATCCGCGCCGACCTCGCCAAGCTCGGCATCCATCACGACCTCTTCTCGTCCGAGGCCGAGTTGCAGGCCGCGGGCAAACCCGCCGACGCCGAGGCGTGGCTGCGGGCGCACGACCTCGTCTATGACGGCGTGCTCGAGGCGCCCAAGGGCGAGACGCCCGAGGATTGGGAGCCGGTCGAGCTGCCGCTCTTCCGCTCGACCAAATTCGGCGACGACCAGGACCGGCCGATCAAGAAGTCGGACGGCAGCTGGACCTATTTCGGCGCCGACCTCGCCTATCATTTCCAGAAGAGCCAGGACGCCGACGAGCTGATCGACATCTGGGGCGCCGACCATGCCGGCACCGTCAAGCGCATCAAGGCCGCGGTCGCGGCGCTGACCGAGGGCCGGAAGAAGTTCGACGTCAAACTGGTCCAGATGGTCCGGCTGCTCAAGAATGGCGAGCCGTTCAAGATGTCGAAGCGCGCGGGCAATTTCGTCACGCTTGCCGATATCGTCGACGAGGTCGGCAAGGATGCGGTGCGCTTCACCATGCTGACGCGCAAGGCCGACGCGCAGATGGATTTCGACTTCGCCAAGGTGGTCGAGGCGTCGCGCGACAATCCGGTCTTCTATGTCCAATATGCGCATGCGCGGATCGCGTCGCTGAAGCGCAAGCTCGCCGATGCGGGGATTGCGGCGGCGGCGCCGAACCCCGCGCGGCTGGAAGAGCATGAGCTGGCGCTGGTCAAATTGCTCGCGCAATTCCCGCGAATCGTCGAATCGGCGGCGTCGGCGCGCGAGCCGCACCGCATCGCTTTCTATCTGGGCGAGGTCGCCGCCGCGTTCCACGCCTGGTGGAATATGGGCAACGACCGTCCCGAGGTCCGCGTCATTATTGCCGATGACCCCGAATTGACCGCGACTCGCCTTTATTTGGCCGATGGAATCGGGCAGATACTCCGGAACGGGCTCCACTTGATGGGGGTGGAAGCGCTCGAGGAGATGCTTTGATGGCCGAGGACAAGGACGCCGCGACGGACGCCGGACTGGGGCTGGGCGACGAGGATCGGCTGCCCTGGCTCGAAGCCGCCGACGAATATGAGGATGACGGCGAGGTCTCGCCGACCCGGCTGCTCGTCATGGTGCTCGGCGGACTCGTCCTGATCGGCTTGGTGCTCGGCGGTCTGTGGTGGATCCAGAATGGCGGCGCGCGTGGGCAGGGCGAACTGATCGCGGCGCAGGAAGGCGATTACAAGGTCGCGCCGAAGAACGACGCCGCCAAGACCTTCGAAGGCGAGGGCGACGCGAGCTTCGCCGCGAGCGAAGGCGTGCTGCCCGCGGGCAAGGTCGATCCGACGCGCATGCCCGAGGAACCGGCCGCGACCCCCGCGGAGCGCGAAGCCGCGGCCAAGGCCGCAAAAAAGGCCGAAGCCGACAAGGCCGCTGCGGCCAAGGCGGCGGCTGCGAAAACCGCGCCCGCGGAGAAGGGCAAGCCGGTCGCGACCTCGGTCAAGACCGCCGAGGCGGCAACCAAGGCTGCACCCGCCCCGGCGGGGTCGGCGATGATCCAGCTCGGCGCGTTCAGCAGTGAGGAAGCCGCGGCGAAGGCGTGGATCAACCTGACGAAGCGCTTCGCCTATCTGTCGGGGCTCAACAAATCGGTGTCGCCGGCGACGGTCGACAGCGGCAAGGTCTATCGTCTTCGCGCGGTGGCGGGAACGACCGCCAATGCGCAGAGCTTGTGCGGGAAATTGCGCGTTGCCGGTGAAAATTGCGTCGTCGTCCGCTGAAACGGCTCGCCCCGTCGCAGCGGTCATTGGTTCGCTAACCTTGTCATGTCATCATTCCAGCCTTGGTGGCCGCTCGAGGGGGCGGCGGCCGGTGGAGATTGACGCATGATTCCCGCCATTTTCGGCCTTTCGGGCCTGACCCTCACCGACGACGAGCGCGCCTTCTTCCGCGACAGCGATCCCGCAGGTTATATCATTTTCGGCCGAAATGTCGAAAATCGCGAACAATTGCGGCGGCTGACCGACAGTTTGCGTGATCTCGACGGGCGCGACAATCTGCCGATCCTGATCGACCAGGAGGGCGGACGCGTCGCGCGCATGAAGGCGCCCGAATGGCCCGATTTTCCGAGCGGCGCGGCGTTCGACGCGCTTTACGAGCGCGCGCCCGCCAGCGCGATCGAGGCGGCGCGGCTCAACGCGATGGCGCTGGCGTCGATGCTGTCCGAGGTCGGGATTACCGTCGATTGCCTGCCTCTGCTCGACGTGCGCCAGCCGGGCGCGAGCGACGTGATCGGCGACCGGGCGCTCGGCAGCGAGCCGATGCGCGTCGCGGCGCTGGGCCGCGCGATCCTGAGCGGGCTGCAGGACGGCGGCGTTGTCGGCATCGTCAAGCATATCCCCGGCCACGGCCGCGCCTTGCTCGATTCGCACAAGGAATTGCCCGTCGTCCACGCGCTCGACCGCGACCTCCAGACCGACCTTGCGCCCTTCGCGGCGCTACGCGACGCGGCGATGGCGATGACCTGCCACGTCGTCTTCACCGCGTGGGACCCCGACCGCCCCGCGACGCTGTCGCCGCTGGTGATCGACAGCGTGATCCGCCAGCGCATCGGGTTCCACGGGCTGCTGATGAGCGACGACCTCGATATGGAGGCGCTGTCGGGCGACGTCCCTTCGCGCGCGGCCGCTGCCGTCGCGGCGGGCTGCGACATCGCGCTCAACTGCTGGGGCAAGATGGACGACATGGTCGGCATCGCGAACAGCCTGGGTCCGATCAGCATGATCTCGCGTGCAAGGCTCGAAGGCGCGATGGACCGCATCGCGGGCACGCACGACGCGCGCCAGTTCGCGTTGCTCGTCGACCAGCGCGACGCGCTGCTGGCCCTCGCGTGATTGGGGCTTGACCTGAATGGAAGAACTGCCGCTCGACCTCGACCTAGCGCCGGCGGCGGGCGAGCGCGAGGATGCGCTGCAGCTGAGCCTCGACAGCTGGGAAGGCCCGCTCGACCTGCTGTTGACCCTCGCGCGCAGCCAGAAGGTCGACCTCAGGCAGATTTCGATCCTCCAGCTGGTCGAGCAATATCTGGGCTTCATCGCCGAAATGCGCGCGAAGCTGGAGGTCGCGGCCGACTATCTGGTGATGGCGGCGTGGCTCGCCTACCTCAAATCCGCGCTGCTGCTGCCCAAGGATCCGCTCGAGGAACCGTCGCCCGACGAACTCGCGCTGCGGCTGCAACTGCGGCTCCAGCGGCTCGCGGCGATGCGCGAAGCGGCGGCGCGGCTGCTCGCGCGCGACCGCATCGGGCGCGACGTCTTCCTGCGACCGAAGCCCGAGGGGCTGCGCGACGTCAAGCTGCGGCGATGGGACGCCAGCCTCTACGACCTGCTGTCGGCCTATGGCCAGGTGAAGGCGCGCACCGAGCCGGTGGTGCATATGGTCGCGCGGCGCCCGGTGATCACGCTCGACGCGGCGCTGCATCATCTGGAGCGGCTGATCGGGATCAAGCTCGATTGGGCCGAACTCTCCGATTTCCTGCCCTCCGATTATGACGGCCCCTTGCGCCGCTCGGCGATCGCGTCCAGCTTCGTCGCCGCGCTCGAACTCGCGCGGCAGGGGCGCGTTGACCTGAAGCAGGAGGCCGCGTTCGAACCGCTTTATCTGAGGGCAGCACAGCAATGATCGACGACCGCGAACGCGCGATAGAGGCGATGCTGTTCGCGAGCGACGAGCCGCTCGACGCGCGGCAGCTCGCGGCGCGCTTCGCTGAGGAAATTCCGGTGGCCGAGGTCAGGGCGGCGATCCAGGCGATCGCGGTGCGGCACGCGGGGAGCGGGATCGAACTCGTCGAACGCGGCGGGCACTGGCATTTCCAGACCCCCGCCGACCTCGCGCACTTGCTGCGCCGCGAACGCGACGATCCGCGCAAGCTGTCGCGCGCAGCGTCCGAGGTGCTGGCGATCGTCGCCTATCACGAGCCGGTCAGCCGCGCCGAGATCGAAGCGATCCGCGGCGTGCAGACCTCGAAGGGCACGTTGGACGTGCTGATGGAGGCCGAATGGATCGCGCCCGCGGGGCGCCGCGAGGTTCCGGGACGGCCGCTGATCTACAAGACGACCGACGCATTTTTGCAGCATTTCGGGCTTAGCAGCCGCAAGGATTTGCCGGGTATCGAGGATCTGCGCGCCGCAGGCCTGCTCGACCCGGTCGATCTGGCATATGAAGAGGCGATGGGCGAACTCGACCTGGTCAAGGACGGCGAAGAGGCCTGACGCTTTTTTTAATCGCAACGTGCATTCGGCAGGGCTTGCCCCTATATGGGCGGCTCAAGGAGATTTGAGATGGGTGGTTTGAGCATCTGGCACTGGCTGATCGTCGGGATTCTGGTCCTGCTGCTGTTCGGCAAGGGCCGCTTTTCGGACATGATGGGCGACGTCGCCAAGGGCATCAAGAGCTTCAAGAAGGGTATGTCGGAAGACGATACGCCGCCCGCGCCCAAGCATCTCGAAGGCCAGCGCGCGCCCGACGCGACCCCCGCGCCGACCCCGACCGCCGACCGCGACACGCTCTGACCGCGTTCGCCTGCGGGGGATAGTTTAAGCCATGTTCGACGTTGCGCCCACCGAGTTGCTGCTCGTGGTGGTGGTGGCCCTGGTCGTCATCGGCCCCAAGGACCTGCCCAAGGCGATGCGCTTCGTCGGCAAGTGGATGGGCAAGGCGAAGGGCATGGCGCGCCATTTCCGAGCCGGCCTCGACACGATGATGCGCGAAGCCGAGCTCGAGGAGCTCGAAAAGCAGTGGCGCGCGCAGAATGAGGCGATCATGCGCGAATTCCCGCGCGTCGACGACGATACGCCGCCGGCGGTTTCGATCGCCAAGGCGCTGCCCGAACCGGTCAAGGACGAAGCGGCGGCTGCGACTGCGCCCGAAGGCGAGCCGGTGCCCGAAACGCATGTGGTGCCGCCGAAGGACGGGCCGCTGCCATGAGCGCCGAGGGTCCCGTGACTGCCGAAGAGGATGGCGCCGGCGGCAAGATGCCGCTGCTCGACCATCTGATCGAATTGCGCTCGCGGCTGCTCAAGTCGCTGCTCGCGGTGGCGGTGGCATTCGGCGTCTGCCTCTATTTCGCCGAGGACATCTTCCGCATCCTCGTCCGCCCGCTCGTCGAGGCGGGGCAGGGGCGGATCATCTATACCCAGTTGTTCGAGGCCTTTTTCGTCCAGATCAAGGTCGCGCTGTTCGCGTCGATGATGATCGCCTTTCCGGTGATCGCCAACCAGCTGTGGAAATTCGTCGCGCCGGGGCTCTACCGCAACGAGAAGCGCGCGCTGCTGCCCTTCATCTTCGCGACCCCCGTGCTGTTCGCGGCGGGGGCGAGCCTGGCCTATTTCGTGACGGTGCCGGTGGCGCTCAAATTCCTGCTCGGTTTCCAGGGCGACCTCGGCGGCATCCAACAGGAGGCGCTGCCCTCGGTCGCCAATTACCTCAGCTTCATCATGCAGTTCATCATGGCGTTCGGCATCTGCTTCCTGCTGCCGATCCTGCTGATGCTGCTCGAACGTTCGGGAATCGTCACGCGCCAGCAGCTCATCTCGGCGCGGCGCTATATGATCGTCGCCGCCTTTGCGATCGCCGCGGTCGCGACGCCGCCCGACATCCTGAGCCAGTTCCTGCTCGCGGTGCCGCTGATCCTGCTTTACGAACTGTCGATCTTCGCGATCTGGTTCACCCAGCGCCGACGCAAAACAGGCGCCGAATCGGCGCCTGTCGAGCCTCTCGAAGAGGCCAAGTAGCGGGTCGGAACCCGGTCAGTCGATGGCGTCTTCGCCAGCTTTACCGACCGATTCGATATCGCGGCCCGCACCCTGCACCGCGTTGCAGCCAGCGACCAGAAAGCTTGCCATCAACGCCAGAATGATTGCGCGAAAACTCGTCATCGTTCCTCACCTTGTTTTTTGGACCAGATGCAAAATGGCCCGGCACGCTTCGAGGGGGGGGGAGGGAATACGCGCCGGGCCAATGTTGCTGAGCAGCGCTGCGGGGGGGCGATGACCGCTGCTCATATGGGAAACGACCGGTGCGGTGGATAAGTTCCCAAAAAAAGCTGGGGAGGCGAAATTTTTTTCGATTCTTTTGAATCGCTTGCGATTCCAGCACTTTGTCAGCCGAACGAGGTGAGCCCGCTGGCGACGGCGAGGCCGAGGAAGGCCAGGAAGCCCATCGAATCCGTCGTCATCGTCACGAAAATCGAGCTCGCGACCGCCGGATCCTGATCGAGCCGGTCGAGCAGAAGCGGGATCGCGACCCCCGCGACCCCGGCGACGAAGATGTTGACGATCATCGCCGCGGCGATGACGCCGCCGAGCAGCGGGTTGCCGAACCACAGTGCGGTTGCGACCCCGGCGATCGCGGCGATCGTGCCGCCGTTGAGCAAGGCGATCTTCATTTCGCGGAAGATGGCGCGCCAGCTGTTCGAATCGGTGAGCTGGTTCATCGCGAGCGCACGGACGGTCACCGCGAGCGTCTGGGTGCCCGCATTGCCGCCGACCCCCGCGACGATCGGCATCAGCGCGGCGAGCGCGACCATATGTTCGATCGCGCCGCCGAAAAAGGCGACGACGCTCGACGCGACGAGCGCGGTGCCGAGATTGGCGACGAGCCAGCGGACGCGCGCCACATACGTATCGCGGATCGGTTCGTTGATGTCGCCGTCGCCGGCGCCCGACAGGCGCAGGATATCCTCGCCGGCCTCTTCCTGGATGATGTGGACGACGTCGTCGACGGTGATCATCCCGACGAGGCGTCCGGCCTTGTCGACGACCGCGGCCGAGATCAGCGCATATTTCTGGAAGCGGAGGGCAACCTCTTCCTGGTCCATGTCGACCGGGATCAACGTCTGTTCGCGCTTCATCACGTCGCCGATCGCGATGTCGCGCGGGGTGCGCAGGATCCAGCTCAATTGGCAGGTGCCGACCGGTTTGTGCAGCGGGTCGACGACGAAGATTTCCCAGAAATCGCTGGTCAGCTCGGTGTCTTCGCGCAGCCGGTCGATGACGTCGCCGACGGTGACATGTTCGGGCACCGCGACGAATTCGCGCTGCATCAGGCGCCCGGCGGTTTCCTCGGGGAAGGAGAGCGCGTCCTCGATCGCGGCGCGATCCTCGGGCTCCATCGCCTCGAGCACCGCCTGCTGCTCGTCCTCCTCCATGTCCTCGATGATCGCGACGGCGTCGTCGGTATCGAGTTCGGAGGCGAGCTCGGCGACTTGCTCGGGCGCGAGCAGGTCGATCAGCTCCTCGCGCACATAGTCGTTCATTTCCGCGAGCACGTCGGCGGAGAGCAGGTCGCCGATCACCGCGGCGAGCATCGGGCGCTCGTCGGCGCGCGCGAGCTCGAACAGGTCGGCGATGTCGGCGGGGTGCAGGCGGCCGATACGCTCGCGCGCGGCTTCGCCCTCGCCGGCCTCGGCGAGGTCGATCACGTCGCGGACGAATTCGGGCTTCAGCCGGTCGTCCTCGTCGAGTTCGGTTTCGGGGGCCTCGACCAGCACGTCGTCGGGCGGCAGGGAATCTTCGCGTTTGTCCATCGCGCGGTCCTCCCTGGCTGTGCGGTGTCTCTGCCTCCCCCTAGGCCCGCGCCTGCGATAAGGCAACGCCGCGCGGGCGGGCTGCGCAATTTCTGCGTGGCATTAAGGCGCCGCGCGGCTATGGGACCGCCAATCCCCTTTTTCAGGAGCTTTCCATGACCGAACAGACCCTCACCCTGTCGCTGTCGACCGGCGACGTCGTCATCCGCCTGCGCCCCGACCTCGCACCGCTGCACGTCGAGCGCATCGCCGGCCTCGCCAAGGAAGGCTTTTACGACGGCGTCGTGTTCCACCGCGTGATCCCGGGCTTCATGGCGCAGGGCGGCGACCCGACGGGCACCGGCATGGGCGGCAGCCCGCTGCCCGACCTGCCGCAGGAATTCAACGCCGAGCCGCACGTCCGCGGCGTGTGCTCGATGGCGCGCTCGCAGAACCCGAACAGCGCGAACAGCCAATTCTTCATCTGCTTCGACGACGCGCGCTTCCTCGACCGCCAGTATACCGTGTGGGGCGAAGTGATCGAGGGCATGGAAAATGTCGACGCGCTGCCCAAGGGCGAGCCGCCGCGCGAGCCGGGCAAGATCGTCAAGGCGACCGTCGCCTGATTTGGCGTCGCCCCCGCGCAGGCGGGGGCCGCCATCGGCCTAGCGCAACGCCTCCGGTGGCCCCCGCCTTCGCGGGGGCGACGGTTGATCAATCGCCGATAAAGCCGTTCAGCCGTTCGCAGGCGGCGACCCAGTCCTCCTTGAACTGCTGGACGACCTGTCCGGCGCCCATCGCCTCGTTCATCAGCCCGACGCCTTGGCCGACCCAATAGGTCGCGAGATGCTTCGCGCCTTCGTGGCCGCCTTCGGAGAGCTTGTCGACCTGGCGCAGCGCGGGTTCGCTGACCAGCGACTGGAGCGGCATCGGTAGCGGCTTGGGCGCGCCCTCGGCTTCCCAGGCGTCGGTCCAGGGCGAGCGCAGTTGGCGCGAGGGTTTGCCGGTGCGGCTCTTCGAGCGCACCGTGTCGCGCGACGAGGCGGCGAGCATCTTTTCCTTCACCACCGGGTTGGTCTCGGCCTCCGCCGTGGTCAGCCACACCGAGCCGGTCCAGGCGCCGTGCGCGCCCATCGCCATCGCGGCCGCCATCTGGCGCCCGGTGACGATGCCGCCGGCGGCGAGGATCGGTGTGGTCGCGCCAACGGCTTCGACCGCGGCGGCGACTTCAGGGACGAGCACCATCGTCGCGACCTCGCCGCAATGGCCGCCCGCTTCGCCGCCCGCGACGACGAGGATGTCGACCCCGGCGCGGACCTGCGCCAGCGCATGGTCGCGCGTGCCGACGAGCGCGGCGACGGGGACGTCGTTGCGCTTGCCGAGCTCGAGCATCAGCGGCGGCGGCACGCCGAGCGCGTTGGCGATCAGGCCGATCGGGTGGCGAAAGGCGACCTCGAGCAGGGCGGCAGCACCGGCGTCGCTCATATTGTCGCCGAGGCTGGAACTGGCCCCGCCGACGCTGCCCGCGTCGACGCCGTGCTTTTCGAGGAGATCGGCGACGAAGGCCTTATGCTCGTCGGGAATCGCGGGGCGCGCGGCTCTCTCTTCGCCCTTGCCGGCGAAGCTGTTCGGGACGATCAGGTCGACGCCATAGGGCCTGCCGCCGATATGCTGGTCGATCCATGCGAGTTCTTCCTCGAGCCGTTCGGGCGGAATGCCCGCGGCGCCGAAGACGCCCATTCCGCCCGCCTTCGACACCGCGACGACGACGTCGCGGCAGTGCGAGAAGGCGAGGAGCGGGAATTCGATGCCGAGCATCGCGCAAATGGGGGACAGCATGAACCTCTCCGATCTCTTCTATCTTCACCTGTGTCGAGCATGTCAGCGCTAGTTTACGTAAACGTCAAGTTGATTTGCTTGGGGAGCCCATTATCGCGGGCGGCATGAGCGATTTTTCCCTGACCGGTTTCGACCTCGACGCCTTTGTTCGCAGCACTTTCGCCGAGGATCTGGGGGTGGGCGGCGACGTCACCTCGACCGCGGTGATCCCCGCCGACGCGCGCTTCGAGGGGGTGATGGACAGCCGCGATGCGATCACCGTCGCGGGGCTGCCGATCGCCGAAGCGTTCTTTCGCGCGCTCGATCCGGCCATGAGAATCGAGATACTGGTCGGCGAGGGCGAAAAAGTGCCCGCCGGGACCGACCTGATGCGCCTGTCGGGCAACGCCCGCGCGATGCTGACCGCCGAGCGGTCGGCGCTGAACACGGTGCAGCATCTGTCGGGGATTGCAACGCTGACGCGGCAATATGTCGACGCGCTGGCCGGCGGGGCGACGCTGCTCGACACGCGCAAGACCATCCCGGGGCTGCGGGTGCTGGAGAAATATGCGACGCGAATGGGCGGCGCGACCAACCATCGCATGGGCCTGTGGGACGCGGCGATGATCAAGGACAATCATGTCGCGGTCGCGGGGTCGGTCGAGGAAGCGGTGCGCCGCGCGGTCGCCGCCGGAATCGCCAACATCATCGTCGAGGTCGACCGCGTCGACCAGGTCGAACTGGCGCTCTCCGCGGGCGCGACGCATCTGCTGCTCGACAATATGGACCTCGCGATGCTGCGCGAATCGGTCGCCATCGTCGGCGGGCGCGTGCCGACCGAGGCGTCGGGCGGGGTACGGCTCGACACGATCGGCGCGATCGGCGCGACCGGGGTGACCTATGTGTCGGTCGGGCGGCTGACGCAGTCGGCGCCGGCGGCGGACATCGGGCTCGATTTTGCGCTGGCCTAGCGCCGCCGCGGCGCTGCTCGCGCTCGCCCCCACTGCCGTCCAGGCGCAGGCCTTGGCGTGCAAGGCGCCCGACCGCATTGCCGTCCCGCGGATCGAACAGCCGCGGCGCGGCGAGCCGGTGCGCACGCCGCCGACCGCGGGCTATCTGCTGAGCCTCAGCTGGTCGCCGCAGCATTGCGCGGGGGTGCGCGATGCGAAGGATAAACGCGACCGCTTCCAATGTTCGGGCGAGAACGGGCGCTTCGGCTGGGTGCTGCACGGGCTGTGGCCCGAGGCGGCGAACCCCGGCTATCCGCAATGGTGCCGCCCGGCGAAGATCGTGCCGCAGCCGGTGCTGAAGCGGCATCTGTGCATGACGCCCTCGGCGCAGCTGCTGCAGCATGAATGGGCGAAGCACGGCACGTGCATGAGCCCGAACCCCGCGGCCTATTTCAAATCGGCGTCGATCCTGTTTGAGACCGTGCGTTTTCCCGACATGGGCAAGCTCGCGGCCAAGCCGCAGACCGCGGGGTCGATCCGCGCGGCGTTCATCGCGGTGAACAAGGGGATACGGCCCGAGATGCTGGCCGTGTCGGCCGACGACAAGGGATGGCTGAAAGAGGTGCGCTTCTGCTTGGGGCCGCGGATGAAACCGCGACGCTGCGCGAGTTTCCAGCGCGGGCTGGACGACAAGAGGGTGGTGCGCGTGCGAGCGATGCCGCGTTAACGCTCGCAGCGCGCGGCGTCCCGCGGCGGGACGTGCCCGGACGCGCCGGGCGTTAACGACTTTTTAACCTTATCGACTCGTTAACGCAGGCGTAGCTTGCGGGGCATGGACGAATTCGACTCCGAGCTTCGCATCGATATCCGCGACCGCATCCGCGACCATGGCCAGCGTCAGCTGGTCATCGCACGCATGAGCGCGCCCGCCGACTGGCAGGGCGCACTGCGCCACGCGATCCAGCAGCACCGCGAGCCGGTGAAGGTCTTCAAGGGATCGGACCTGAAGCTGTTCGTGCAGAGCTTCCTGATGTTCTTTACGGCAGCGATGGTGTTTTTGATGTGATGTGCCGTTGCGGGCAACAGTAGCTGCCGCAAAATCTTCTCCACGCGAAGCGTTGGGGAGGATCTTTAGACCCGAACGCCTTCATCCTCGTCGCCGGCCTTTGCCGGGCCATCGTCGCACGCCTTGTGCAGCTTGACCGCCAGCCAAGCCGAGATGATGCACATCACCGCGCTCATCAGCAGCTGGTCGACGACGCCGATGCCGACGAGGCCGAGGCCGATCGCCAGCAGCGAGCCCGCGACCATCGCGCCCGAATTGACGATATTGTTCGCCGCGACCGTGCGCGCGGTCTGGTCCTTGGGCACGGTGGTGGTGAGGAAGGCGTAGAGCGGCACCACGAACATGCCGCCGCTGATCGCGATGCCGAGCAGCGCGCCGAGCAGCGGGATGACGTCGGCGTGGCCGAGGAAGCCGTCGATGCCGTACATCACGCCCGAGGGATCATGTTCCCAGTTGCGGCACACCCAGTAGAAGGCGAGCACGAAGACGCCCATCACGATGACGCTGGCGGGGCTGTAGCGCGCCGAGACCTGGCCCTTGAGCAGGCGGTTGACCGCGACCGAGCCGATCGCGATGCCGATCGAGAAGATCGCGAGGAACAGGCTGGCGACGCTCTTGTCGGCGTGGAGGATGTTCTTCACCAGCGGCGGGAACTGGATGAACAGCACCGCGCCGATCGTCCAGAAGAAGCTGATCGAGAGGATCGCGAGATAGAGGCGCGGGATGTGCATCGTGCCGCGCACCAGCGTGATCGACGAACGCACGATGTGCCAGTCGATGCCATGTTCCTCATGCTCGGGCGGCGCGGGGGGAACCTTGCGGCCGGTCCAGTAGCCGAGCGCGGCGACGAGCACGACGCCGAGCGCGGCCCATTCGACCTCGATGACCCCGGCGAGGATCGTGCCCGCGAGGATCGCGATATAGGTGCCCGCCTCGACCAGCCCGGTGCCCGCGAGCACCTCGTCGCTTTTGAGGTGCTGCGGCAGGATCGCATATTTGATCGGGCCGAAGAAGGTCGAGTGGATGCCCATCGCGAAAAGCGCGAGCATCATCAGCGGGATGGCGAGCAGGTGGACCGCAAAGCCCATCCACGCGAGCACGAGCCCGAGCCCGCCGACGAGCATGATCAAAATCTCGCAGAATTTGACGATGCGGATGATCCGCGCCTTGTCGCGCGTGTCGGCGAGCTGGCCCGCGAGCGCCGAGAGCAGGAAGAAGGGGATGATGAACAGCGCCGTTGCGACCGCGCTGAACATCGTTTCGGAGGCTTCGTCGTTGAACACGCCATAGACGACGAACAACACCATCGCGTTCTTGAACAGATTGTCGTTGAACGCGCCGAGCAGCTGGGTGACGAAGAGGGGCAGGAACCGGCGTTGCTTCAACAGCGCAAAAGAGCCGGTCATGCGTGGTTCCATCCCGTTAAAAATCGCGCGAGCATCCGATGTCCCCCCGGCAATATGGTTGTCGCCCGGCGGGCTTATCGGCTAGGGCGGACAGGGTCAAAGCCTAAAGGCCGCGCAAGCGGGAAACAGGGGTCATGCTCAGCCTTCCGAACGTCCTGACTTTGTCGCGCATTTTGGCGGTTCCCATATTGCTGTTCCTGCTGTGGCCGGGCGTCCGCGAAGGATCGCACCAGCCGCTGGCGATCGACTATGCGCTCGCCTTCGGCCTCTACTGCCTGATGGGCATTACCGATTATTTTGACGGCTATGTTGCACGCTCGCGCGGGATCGTGTCGCGGCTGGGCGCCTTCCTCGACCCTATCGCCGACAAGATCATGATCGCGGCGGTGATCCTGCTGCTGGTCTTCACGCGCGACATCGACGGCTATCATGTCATCGCGGCGCTGATGATCCTGCTGCGCGAAATCATCGTGTCGGGGCTGCGCGAGTTCCTCGCGACGCTGCAGGTGTCGATGCCGGTGACCAAGCTCGCCAAATGGAAGACGACCTTCCAGCTCGTCGCCTTCGGCGCGCTGATCCTGGCGGGGGCGCTGCCCGCGATGGTCTGGATCAAGACGGTGGGGCTCGTCTCGCTGTGGGGCGCGGCGGTGCTGACGTTGATCACCGGCTGGGACTATCTGCGCGTCGGCCTGAAGCACATGGATTGAGCGATGAGCCTGAAGCTCAGCTATTTCGCTTGGGTACGCGAGCGGATGGGGACCGGCGAGGAATCGGTGACGCTGCCCGACGATGTGCGCACGGTCGCCGACCTGATCCTGTGGCTCGCAGCCCGCGACGACGCCGGAGCGCGCGCCTTTGCCGAGCCGATGCGGATCCGCGCGGCGGTCGACGGGCATATGGCGGGGCCGGGCGCGGTGGTGCCGCGGAGCGGCGAGGTCGCGCTCTTTCCGCCGGTGACCGGCGGATGATCCGCGTCGCGGTCCAGCCGGGCGTCATCGACGTCGCGGCCGAATATGCGGCGCATGACGCCGGCGGGTATGGCGCGAGCGCGAGCTTCGTTGGGCGGGTGCGCGGCGACGACGGGCTCACCGAATTGTTCCTCGACCATCATCCGGTGCTGACCGCGAGCGGGCTGGAAGCGCTGGCGGGCGAGGCCGGGGCGCGGTGGAGCCTGGGGGCGCTGACGTTGATCCACCGCGTGGGCGGCATGGCGCCGGGCGAGACGATCGTGCTGGTGCTCGCGAGCAGCGCGCACCGGGCGGAGGCGCTGGCGGCGGTAGAGTTCCTGATCGACCGGCTGAAGACCGACGTGATGCTGTGGAAGCGCGAGACGTTCGGTGACGGGCGCGCGGCGTGGGTCGAGCAGCGCGAGGGCGATCACAAACGCGCCGAGAGGTGGGGTTGATGTTCCTTCTCCCTTGATGGGAGAAGGATATGGAGCCTTGGCCGCGACGCGGTTTAGGCGGAGTTGGATGAGGGTGGTGGTGCATTCTTTCACGGTAATTTCAGGCCGAGATCGCACCCCCTCCGCTGCGACTAACGAACAAAGTTCGTAAGTCTCGCTGCCTCCCCCATGAAGGGGGAGGACAAATCAGGCCGCCCGGTGCTGCCTGAAGATGTCCGCGAGCATCCGGAACTCCTCGGCGCGCGGGCTGCCCTTGCGCCAGACCAGCGCGATCGTGCGCCAGTCGTGGTCCGAATCGAGCGGCCGGGTGTCGATGTCGGTGTGATCGAGGATGCCCGCCTCGATCGCCATCTGCGGCAGCATGGTGATGCCAAGGCCGTTGTCGACCATCTGGACGAGCGTGTGCAGCGAGGTGCCCATCATCCGCGCGCCGGCGCGGAGTTCGGGGCGGTTGCACGCGGCGAGGGCGTGGTCCTTCAGGCAATGGCCGTCCTCGAGCATCAGCATCTGCGCGGGGTCGATCTGGTCGGCGCTGACCATCGCGGGGAGATTTTCCGACTGCTCGCCGGGGAAGGCGACGAACAGCGCGTCGTTGAAGAGCTGCTCGGCCTCGACGTCGCCGCAGGCATAGGGGAGTGCGAGCAGGACGCAATCGACCGCGCCGTGGTGGAGCGACTCGCACGCCTGCGCGCTCGGTTCTTCGCGGAGGAACAGCTTGAGCGCGGGGCGGGTCTTGCGCAGCAGGCGGAGCATGTTGGGGAGCAGGAAGGGCGCGATCGTCGGGATCACGCTCATGCGCAGCTCGCCGACGAGCGGCGCGGCGGCGGCGGCGGCCATATCGGCGAGTTCCTCGGCCTCGCGCAGCACGCGGTGCGCTTTCTCGACGATCTTGTCGCCGAGCGCGGTGAAGCGGACGACGCGGCGCGTGCGCTCGACGAGCGTCTGACCGAGCAGGGTCTCGAGCTCGCGGATGCCCGCCGACAGCGTCGATTGCGTCACATTGCACGCGTCGGCGGCGCGCCCGAAATGGCCGTGCTCGTGCAGCGCGACGAGATATTGCATCTGTTTGAGCGAGGGCAAATAGTTGTGCATTGATCGGATATAGCAATCGTCAGCGCGAATTTGAACAAGACGTTCGATCATTTGATCGATCCGATGTGCGGTGCATCCGGTTGCCGGACAGGCCATGTCCATGATAGCCCTGCGCAATTCGGGCGGAGGGCGTAGCGATGGCGGTTTCGCGGTTCCTGATCGGGGGTGTTGCCGGCGTGCTGCTTCTCACCGGCGGGGTGTTCCTGTGGAAGGGGCAGACGCAGCTCGCCGAGGAAGAGGTCATCCCCGACGCGCCGCCCGATCCGGGGCCGATCCCGGTCGCCGCCGCGGGGGCACCGAAGCGCGGGCCCGCGCCGCCCGCCTTGCCCGCGGCGAAGGAGGCCTCGCGCGAGGAGCGGCGCTTCAACCGCTACGACCGCGACCGCAACGAGGTGGTGAGCCGGATCGAGATGATGTCGACGCGCACCGCGGCGTTCCGCAAGCTCGACAAGGACGGCAACAACCTGCTGACCTTCGAGGAATGGGCCGGGGCGACGGGCGAGCGCTTCGCGGGGGCGGACCGGGACAAGTCGGGCGGGCTGAGCCGCGCGGAGTTTGCGACGACGGCGCCGAAGCGGGTGGTGGCGAAGTGCAAATGCTAGGCTGAGACGCCTTCGGCCAGCTTCATCCACTCGGCAAGCTTCGTCCCCGCGCGCTGGGTATAGCCCAGCTTGCGGTCCTTCTTGCGCACATCCTCGGCGAGCGGCGGGAAGAGGCCGAAATTGACGTTCATCGGCTGGTAGCTCGCGGCGTCGGCGCCGCCGGTGATATGGCCGAGCAGCGCGCCGAGCGCGGTCTCGGGCGGCGGCGGGGGCAGGGTGCGGCCGCCGAGCTCGGCGACGGCGAAGCGCGCGGCGACAAGGCCGATCGCGGCGCTCTCGACATAGCCCTCGCAGCCGGTGATCTGACCCGCGAAGCGGATATGCGGCGCCGATTTGAGGCGAAGCTGGCCGTCGAGCAGTTCGGGCGATCGGATGAAGCTGTTGCGGTGGAGCCCGCCGAGGCGCGCGAATTCGGCCTTTTCGAGGCCGGGGATGGTGCGGAAGAGCTCGACCTGCGCCGCATGCTTGAGCTTGGTCTGGAAGCCGACCATGTTCCACAAAGTGCCGAGCGCATTGTCCTGGCGCAGCTGGACCACCGCATAGGGCCAGCGCCCGGTGCGCGGATTGTCGAGGCCGACGCCCTTCATCGGGCCGAAGCGCAGCGTTTCGACGCCGCGTTCGGCCATGACCTCGATCGGCATGCAGCCTTCGAAATAGGGCGTGTCGGTCTCCCACTCCTTGAACTCGGTCTTGTCGCCATCGACGAGGCCTTGGACGAAGGCGTGATATTGCTCCTTGTCCATCGGGCAGTTGATATAATCCTTGCCGTCGCCGATCGGGCCGACCTTGTCCCAGCGGCTCGCCATCCAGGCGACGTCCATGTCGACGCTGTCGCGGTAGACGATGGGCGCGATGGCGTCGAAGAAGGCGAGCGAATCCTTGCCCGTCGCGGCACCGATGCTGTCGGCGAGCGCGGCGGCGGTGAGCGGGCCGGTAGCGACGATGGTCAGGCCTTCGCTGGGCAGCGTGTCGATGCGTTCGCGGACGATCGTGATGTTGGGGTGGGCTTCGAGCGCGCGGGTGACGCCGCCCGAGAAGAGGTCGCGGTCGACCGCGAGCGCCGAGCCGGCCGGCACCTTGGTTGCGTCGGCCTCGCGCATGATGATCGAGCCGAGGCTGCGCATCTCGCGGTGGAGCAGGCCGACGGCGTTGCTGTCGCCGTCGTCGCTGCGGAAGCTGTTCGAGCAGACCATCTCGGCGAGCGTGTCACCCTGATGCGCGGGGGTCATGTCGCCGCCGCCGCGCATTTCGGACAGGCGGACGCGGTAGCCGGCTTCGGCGAGCTGCCAGGCCGCTTCGGAGCCCGCGAGGCCGCCGCCGATGATGTGGATGTCGTGCGCCACTCTTTACCCTAATCGTTGACTTGCGGTTGGTGCGCCGCGCAGTAGGCGCGTTGGACCAAAGATGCAAAGGGGCGGGCGATGAGTGAGCGAAGCTGGGATCGGGCGCAGTGGTTGTGGTGGCTGGCGCTGGCGGGCGGGATCAGCTTTTTCGTCGCCGTGTTCCTGCGGCTCGACGGACCCGCGATCTGGGCGTGGAAGACGACGGGTGTGGGTTTCCTGGCGCTCTGGGCCGGGGCGAATGCGCGCGGTCGCGACGGCTGGTTGATCGCGGCGGCGCTGGGGTTCGGGGCGCTCGGCGACTATCTGCTCGATGCGATCGGGCTGGAGAAGGGGGCGGTCGCTTTCGTGATCGGGCATCTGATCGCCATAACGCTGTACCTGATGAACCGGCGGCCGCAGATGACGGCGTCGCAGCGGTTGCTCGGCTGGCTGGCCATGCCCGCCACGCTGGTCATCGTGTGGGGGATGCTGAGCCCACAGCCGGGCTGGTGGCACGCCGCCGTCTACTCCTTGTTCGTCGCCGCGATGGCCGCGGCGGCGTGGACCAGCCGCTTTCCGCGCTACCGCACCGGGATCGGCGCGATGCTGTTCCTCGCGAGCGACCTGTTCATCTTCGCAGGCGAGGGCGGGGTGCTGAGCAAGGACGTCACGATGTGGCTGGTCTGGCCGCTCTATTTCGGCGGACAGGCGCTGATCGCCTGGGGCGTCGTGAGCACGCTGGCGAAAGAAGCGCGCGGCTGATCAGCCGGGAGGCGAGCCTTCGCCGAGCAGCAGGGCTTCGATGTCCCCGATCGGACGGTCGGTCATTTCCTTGACGTGCTCGCCCTTCAGCCGGCTCTGCACCTCCTTGTGCCACAAGGGGCGGAGTTCGCCCATCGTGCGCGCGGGGGCGACGACGACCAGTTCGTCGAACTCGCCCGCGAGCGCCATCTTGTTGACCTTCTCGCTGAGTTCCTTCGCGAAGCGATCTTCCTCTTGCTGGTGGAAATCGGGCTCGCCCATCGTGCCGCCCGAGAGGCCGGTGCCGGCTGGGGCGGGCGACTGGCCCGACGGCGCGGTCTTGATGTCGCTGTTCTTGCGATCCTCGCGCTCGCGGTGCGAGGCGGTGCGCAGGTCGATCTGCTGTGCATCGCCCTCGTTGCGCAGGAACAGCGCCTTGCGGCCGTCGGCGACGAGGACGAGCGTGTCGTGGGACAGGGGCATGGGTGTTTCTCCTTCGTTGGTGAAGGGAAAACGCGCGGGCGCGGGGTAGGGTTTCGGCGGGGTATCGGGG